>JAOAKH010000010.1 GCA_026413755.1 Acidilobaceae archaeon
AGATGTGTATAAGAGACAGCTATCATAGAGCGCTGCCAGCTCCTCCACCCTCTTCCTGGTCTCCCCTATTGCCCTCTCTAGCCTCTCCCTCCTCTCCTCGAGCACCTTCAGAGCATCCTCTGCGCTTAGCTTGGCGTAGACGTTAAGGCCCAGGAGGACCACCACCTTCTCTTCGCTCGCCTCAAACCTACCCGCCACGTTAAGGTGTGGGTCTAGGTACACCAGAAGCTCCTTTTTCCCCCCTTTCAGCGCCTCTACCCCTCCTATGCCCCTCAGCACGCTGTCCCTCATCTGTAGGAGCTGCTGCAGGTATGTCTGGAGCACGTCCATCTGCTCCTTTATAAGCTGGGCCTGCACAGCGAGGGCCCCTACGTCCACCTTTTGTTTGCCGCTCACCTCACGATCCTCTCCAGGGAGAGAAGCTTCAGGACCCTTATGTCCTCCACCTCCTCCGGCCTCACTTCCTCTATGCTCTCCACCCTAATGTGGTTCCTCTTGAGCTTGTGCCTGCTCCCCAGGAGCGAATAGACCTTCTCCAGAGCTGCCTCCGGCCTGCAGGACCTCACGTACAGCGCGAACTTCCTCCTCTCTGGCACTCTGTCATGGGATATGAGCATGGTGCCCTTCACGAGATATATCTTCACCTCGCTCATGCCCCACCACCCAGCGCAGCCTGAATCCTCGCTATCTCAGGCCCCGTGGTCTCCTCCCCCACGAGGGCTCCCTTGGAGTTTGCCACTAGGCCAACCCTTATGAGCGATATGCCGAAGTTAACCGTTCCTTGCAGCACCGGCACTCCGAAGGCCTCCTGCAGCGCCTTCACCTCCTCCTCGCTTGCCTCTGGGCAGACGAGGCCCCCTCTGTCTGTGACAACTATCAGAGAGCCCACTAAGCCTGAGCCACAAACGCTCATCTTTATAGCCTCCACGCCTAGCGTGTCCTTTACCACCCTCAGCGCCTCCTCTCCCATTTGGGGGTATACCACGGCTGCCCTGCTGTTAGAGGCAATGAGGTTTCCGAGCGCGTTCTCCCTCGTCTCGAGCACCGCTATGTTCACGTCTCCTGCCGCCTCCTTGATCTTCTTCCTCTCCTCCTCTGTCACAGTGTGAGGTAGAAGGAGGCCATTTTTGTTCCCCGCAAGGAGCACCCCTAACAGCCGCGTGGAGAAGACCGTGGCCTCTGCCACCCTCTCCACGCCCAAGACCTCTGCTATGAGTTCTTTTGACCTCTCCTCCGTGCCAGGGGGCACCAGGGCGAATTCGTCGGAGGCGTAGATGTAGGCCCCTATGTTAGGGTTCCCGTTAAGGCTGAGCTTGGCCACCTCGAAGCGCCTTGCCCTCAGCTCCTAGCTCCCTCCAGCGCTCCCGGCTTAAACTTCTCTGCCGCGAGCCTAACTCTAGCCACCCTTACCTCCTTCTCCTCCCCCTCAGGCTTCTCAGTCCTTATGTCCACCACTACCCTGATCCTCCGCGGAGGCTTCTCTATGCTCCTACTCCATATGAGCTCGTTCACCTCGTTCATGATCACGACCCTCTCTGCCTTCGTGTGCCTCTTCACGAGCTCCCTGAGGAACTTGACTGCCCTCGCTGCTCTGTTCACCCTCTTCCCAAAATATATCTTCCCCAGCGGGACCACGAAGACCCACTTGCCCCTCTCAGGCATGGCCTCACACCTTCAGCTTGCTTATCCTCCAGTGCCTCCTGACAGGGCTGAACCTTACCCTCCTCATGGTCCTCGCTATGACCCAGGGAGGCAGAGGCCTCCTGCTCTTGTTGGCCCTTGCGAGCCTCAGCTTCCTAGCCAGCGGCTTGTGGCGCGCCATCTTCACTTCCTCCTGAAAGTTATCTTGTAGTCCTTTCTGGTCTTCTCGTCCAGCTCGGCGAGCAGCCTCTTTACTACTTCCTCCCCCACCGGCGGCTTGAGTCTCCCTGCGCTCACAAGTTGGATTATGTAGTCCTCTATTGCTCTAGCGATCTCTGGCTTCACGAGGCCTATGTTAGTTAACCTGCTCCTCGCCTCGCTCGTGAGTATGCTCATCAGCAGGGCCTCCCTCTGGCTCTCGGCCTCTTTCTTTCTCCTCTCCTCCTCGAGCCTCTTCTGGAGCTCTGCAAGCTTCTTGCTCCTTATGGCCTCGAGCTCCTCGTCCACGTAGTCCTCCCTCATTGTCCTCCCCTCACAGGTACTTTGCTAGCTCAGGTCTGACCTTAACCATCTCCTCCATGATCTCCTTTGCAGTGATATCGAGTAGACTCCTGCCCTTTGGCGACAGCGTCCTGCCTTTTCCTGGCACCTTCACCACGAGCCCTGCCGCCTCCAGCTGCTGCAATATCTCCCTGACAAGGCTGCCTGAGCCCTCCCTGAAGTGCGGCGGGGCGGAGCCTCTCCTCTTCCTGCCCCCGTACACCACCCTCAGGGCCCCAACTCCCACTGGCTCTCCAGACTTGTAGAGTTTCCTCATTATCGAGGCAGCCCTCACGTACCACCACCCCTCCTCCCTCGGCGGGTACTCCTTGAAGCAGCCGGTCTTAGCATAAAAAGCCCAGCGCGGAGGTCGGATCTCCTTGTGCTCCTTGAGCTTCTCCGCTACTCTCTTCAGCAGCTCCCCTGCTGGCACCTGCAGGGCGTTCACCAACTCCTACACCCCAGACTTGCTCCCATGAGCGGAGCTGGGGCTTTTAGGCTTATATAGCACAAAGGTCCTCCCCCTAACTGTCACCAGCTTGGCTCCTAGCTCCCTTGCCACCCTTTCCGCTATCTCCCTCCTGTCCTCGCTCTCCAGCTCCGGCGCAGTGCGCAGCACCTTCACCTTCACCACCTCGTGAACTTTCAGCCTCTCCCTTATCTCCCCGAGTGCCCCCGCTAGTCCCCTCTTGCCCACTATTACGTCGGCTCTCCCCGCTACCTTCTCCCTCGCCCTCTTCATGACCTTTCCCCTTCTTGTAAGGGTACCTATGGATATATCCGCAGCCGAGGCACCTTATTACAACATATGAGAACCTCCCCTGGCTCCTAGTTCTTACGCTCGCCGTAAGCCCAGGGAGTAGGGGGAGTCTACAATTCCTACAGATCCTCCTCTTGAGCTCCCTCGGGGGCCTCACGCGGGTCCTGCGAGAGAGCTCTAGCAGGTACTCGCAGGCCCTGCGGGCCCTCTCTACGTTCCCCCTCCTAAGCTCCTGCAGGGCGAAGCTGAATATGACCTCCTGCCTTTGCGTAACTAGGTCGCTCAGCCTACGCCTGCTCCCCTTCCTCAATCTTCTTCAGCTGCCTCCTGTACATATCAACTATCTCCTCCTCACTAGTGGCGTCCTCGGGCCTCTTGTCGTCCCTCCATCTTATGAAGCGCGGGAACCTTATGGAGATGCCGACCCCCTCCTTTACTGCCCCCTGCCCGCACGTGTGGATGGGCGAGAGCGTTAGCTCGGCCCCCAGCACCTCTGCCACGTAGTACGGCTCCACCCAGACGTCTGGCTTCATGCGGGAAATTACCCTTAAGGGCTTCTGGCTAACCACTTTCTCCCTCAACATTTCGTTCATTCTCTCGAGCTCCTCGTCCGTGAAGCCTGTGGCCATTTTGCACACCGTCTTGAATGCGTCCTCCTTTGGGTCGTACGCAGCCATCAGGAGGCTGCTGAGCTTTCCTCCCCTCTTCCCTGTGCCGTAGAAGGCCCCCACCACCACGAGATCAACGGTGTCTATCATTTCGCTCCTGTAGTCCCTTTTGTACTTCACCCACAGCCACCCCCTGGCGCCGGCGGTGTAAACGCTCCTGTCGTGGATAGCCTTCACCATGATCCCCTCTGCGCCCTCCTCCACGGCCTGGAGGAAGAACTTGTCCACCTCCTCGCTGCTCTCCACGTGGACGTACCTTGCTATCTCCCACCTCTCGAGGGGTATCACTATGGCCTCCAGCGCCCTCCTCCTCTCGGCCAGCGGCTTCACTGTAAGGTCCTGGCCGTCTGTGTAGAGGGCATCGAAGAGGAAGACCTTCACGGGAACCTCCTTTGCTGCCCTCTCTATTTCGTGCTTCCTCTTCCGGTGCATGAGCTCCTGGAAGGGCCTCATGTCCTCTGTCTCAGGATCTATCGCCACTATCTCCCCCTCCACTATGGCCCTCTCTGCCCTTATTCCCCTCCTGGCCATCTCAGCCACGTCGGGGTACCTGTGAGTTATGTTCTCTAGCTTCCTAGAGAAGATGGTTACCTTGTCCCCGTCCTTGTGTATCTGCGCCCTCTCGCCGTCGTACTTGAACTCCGCTATTGCCCTCCAGCCCACCTTCTCCATTATCTCCCTCGCGTCCTTCCCCCTCTCTGCCAACATGGGCCTTATAGGTATCCCCACCTGCGGCTCCACGTTCTCCAGCCCCCCTACTCCCTGGGTGGCAACGATCTTTGCTACCTCGCCGAGGTCCGCCCTGAGGTTGTAAGCCCTCTCCACCCGCGGCCTGACTTCCACTGAGCCGCCGAAGGCTATGGCCAGGGCGTCCAGTATGGTGGCATCCCCTACCCCCACCCTCAGCCTCCCCTCTGTGAGCCTCACTATGTACTTCGCCTCTGCGGGCTTCGCGTCCGTTAGAAGGCCTGCCAGCGTCCTGATCTTTATGTCCCTGCTCCCCTCTCCCGTAGCGTAGGCTATCTTCAGCAGTGCCTCGTATACTCGGGTGACAGATAGCTCCCTCTTCTCCTCCCCCAGGAAGCCCGCCAGGCCCCTCTTGGCCCTGCTGGCAAACCTCTCGGCAACTTCCCCAAGGTCTCCCGTGGCCTTGAAGGACTTGTTGACTACGTCCTCGCTCACTCCATATGCTATGCTTATGGCCTTCACAATGTACTTCTCTCCTACCCCCAGCTCCGGGATCTCTTTCCACTCAGGCCCGAGCCTCCCCTGCACTAGGTAGACCACCTTGTCTATGACTTCTGGGGGCGTTTGACGAAGGAGGTTCACTAGAGTCATGGTGATCTGAGTCCTCGCCGATATGGCCTCCAGCGCCTGCAGAGCCTTAGCCACAGACTCGAACGGCAGGTCCCTCATGCTCCCCCCCAGACATTAAGGTCGCGGAGAGTTTAAGAGAGGAGGGCAATGAGAGGGCGCCAAGGCTGAGGGGTGATGGAGGGTGCAAACTTCGAGCCCCTATATAAGCTCTTCCCGGCTCTTCTACTTGGGATGATTTGGCCGACATAGGCCGAGGCGCCTCGCCGCTGAGGAGGGGTCAATGATATGACCGCTAGCTGAGCAAATTGTATGCTGCAGCCCACGCAGAGAAAAAGAGGAGGAGCTGCGCGAGGAGGGCTTCCAGCAGGGTCCCCCTGTCAGGGAACTCCTCCGGCAAGGCCTTGCTGATAGCCGCCAGCGCGGCGGCGTTGAGGGCTACCCCCCAGAGCGTGGATATGAGCGCCTCCTGCCTATTGGGCTGAATGAAGAGGGAGGCCAGGGCAAAGAGGACGCCTAAGGTGAGCCCCGCGGCCCCCGCAAGCAGCACATGCTTCCTATATAAGAAAGCATACTTCTTCAGGCTCACCTGGCCTCCCTCGCCTTCCTGTAACGGATCCCGAAGACCTGGAAGCCGGCCCTGGCTAACGTCGCTTGGAGCTTTCGGTCGTCGGTGGCAACCTTTACCTTGCAGCGCCTGGAGAGCTCTAGGGCGAGCGCTACTATCGACATATCTGCCTCGCTGAGGCCCTGCACGCCTGCCCTCCTCGCCAGCTCCCTCGCCCTGCTCACGCTATCTCTGCTGGGCGCCTCTATAGTTAGCTTCCCAGAGGCTAGCGCCCTCTCTAATATCTCCCTGCTCTCCTCGTCCTTGATTTCCTCCAGCACCTGAGGCGTAGTATAGCAGCTAACGGAGAGAGGGAGGCCGGAGAAGATGGCCCCCGCGTCCGCTATCACTGCCTCACCAGTATGTGAGCACCCTTGTGTATAGCTTCTCATAGAAGTTCTCCCCCCTCCTGAACCTTGCCATCCTCACCCCATGGGCACAAGGTCCTATGGCTACTGTGCTCCCGGGCCCTAGCTCGCTCGTTATCTGCCCATCAAGGCTGAGGTATGCCTCGTTGCTGTTGGCCGTGAGGGATATCTCTACGTAAGAGTCGCTGGGGATCACTATGGGCCTTAGGTGAAGCTGGACAGGATTTAGGGGGACTACGACGTTCACCCTTAGCCTAGGGTCTATAACAGGCCCTCCGGCGCTGAGCGCATGTGCCGTGCTGCCTATGGTGGTGGAGACTATTATGCCGTCGCCGTCTACCCTCATAGCCACGTGGCCGTCTACCGAGGCTATCAGCCTCACCATCTTGCCCATTTTAGCCGTGAGCACGGCATCGTTTGTAACGCACGGGAGGGGCTCGTTGTTAGCATATATTGCAAGCCTGGGGTACTCAACGATCTTGTACCTACCTTCCACGAAGTCCTTAACCCTCTCCTCCACCTCGTATCTATCTACTTCTAGCAGGAAGCCCCTCTTGCCGGCCCTGACCCCTAGAATCAGAGGGCTCTCCCGCTGTATCAAGAGCAGGGTGTGCAGCAATGTGCCGTCGCCGCCCACTACTATCAGCTTCTCCGGCAGCTCCCCCTTGAGGCTGAACTTCTTGTAATCCGCCATCTCAGGGTAATCCACGCTCTCCTCCACCACGAAGTCTACGCCGAGCGATCGGAGCGTCGAGGCGACTCTCTTGGCCACTTCCTGGGCAAGGTTGCTCTGCCTTTTCACCACCAGGCCTATGGAAGGCCTCAAGCTCCCCCCCTCCTTGGCCTCTTCTAAGGGCTATAAGCCAGGGGAAGGACTATGAGGGTGACAGTCAGCTCCTCCCCTCTAGAGAGGAGGTCTATTAGCTCCCTTTTGAGGTCCTTCGCTGCCTTGTCAGCCCCTATCATAACGGTCTCAGGGCCTACGTATGAGGACTTCCTGAACACCATCTTCCTCTCGTCGCTCAGCTCAAGCCTGGGGGACCCCCTCCCCGTCACCACGTCGCATATGTTCCTCACGCATAGCACAGCTATGATCAGCGCCTCTCCCGCCATAGCCTCCTTCAGCTCCCTCGGGAGATCTGCGGGGGAGAGCTCTGCGCTAACGCCCACTATGCAGTCTCCCTTTGGGGTGAGGTGCTCCTCCTTCGTTATCTCCAGCGTGCTCCTGTGAGTGGCCCTAACGTTAGGGTGCCCCCTCGCCTTGAAAGTAATTGCCCTAAGCTCCAGCAGTCTCAAGCGCCTCCCTCCGCTTAACATATTAAAGGCCTTTACTAGCCTTTCCTGGTGCCTAACTTTGAGCGAGAGGAGTATAGCACTCATCAACTACACGGTGAAGGTAGTAGAGGGGGACAAGGAGCGGGTTATAGATACGACAAAGGAGTCCGTGGCCAAGGAGGCGGGCATATACGACCCTAACAGGATCTACGGCGAGATAGTCGTGGTGACGGGGAGGGGAGCTCTGCTGCCGGCGGTGGAGGAGGTGATACCCCAAATGGGAGAAGGGGAGAGAAGGGAGGTAGTGGCGCCGCCCGAGAAAGCATATGGGCAGTACAGCGAGGAGCTGCTCATGAGGGTGCCCATAAAGCAGCTCCAGCGCTACGGCATAAGGCCTGTCGTGGGCGAGGAGGTAGAGGTAGGGGGCAGGAGAGGGAGAATAACGAAGGTCACAGAGAGGTTCGCCTTCATCGACTTCAACCATCCGCTTGCGGGTAAGACGCTGAAAATAGAGGTGGAGCTCGTGAAGAAGCCCCAGAACGCAAAGGAGAAGCTGGCACTCCTCGCTGCAAGGATGCTCAGGCTCTCCCCCTCTGTAATAGTCGCGGATTACGAGGAGAGCGAAGGGACGGCGAGGCTAACTCTCCCCGCGGGCGTCCTAGGGCTATCCGATCTGGAGGCTAGGCTCATGCAGATAGCTTCCGACGCATATGACGCGTTGAAGCCGAAGAGGCTGATCATGGCGATAGAGGTGATCTACCCAGAGGAGAGCAGGGGAGCAGCTACTTCTCCCAGTACTCCCTCGTCGTGATGTACCTCTCCTCCAGCTCTAGCAGAGCCTCTATAAAGGCCCTCTCCCCTCCGCTCATGAGGGCGCTCATTGCCTTCTTCGCCCACTCCGGCCCCACGCCCCTCGTCATCAGCGCCATGACTAAGTACTTGCTGTACATGTAGTAGCTAGCGTGAAGCTCAGCCGTCTCCTTTGCCTTGTGCCTCTTCAGGAGCTCCTCGTCCTCTTTCGTAAGGACGGCCTTGCCCTCCCTGCTCTTTGCCCTTCTCCATATTGCCTCGGCTACCCTTGCGCCCTCTTCGCCTGCAAGGAGGGGGACTATGAATATAGAGCGGCAGTAGGGGCAGCGGTACTCCCCTATCTCCGAGACGGTTAGCTCCCTCTTCCTGCCGCAGTTGTAGCAGACCATGAGGACCCTCTTGTTCAGCAGGGCCCTCTTCTTGCTCTCCACCAACAGGTCAAGGGCTATCTGGCGCGCGTGCGCTACTACGTCCCTCCTCACATATGGGTTTTTCAGCACCTCCTCCGCGAGGGGCGAGGGGCCGCTAACTACCTCTACCCTCCTCAGCTCCTCGAAGAACCTATTCAATACATGGAGGTCCAGCTTCTCATGTAGAAGCTCCCTCATAGTCTCCTCCTCTACCACGCTCCCAGCATAGTTGTCGGCTAGGTTCTTCAGCGATATTGGTGCACGCGCGCCCGGCTCTATGGCTCCCATCCTTACCGCCACGTGGTAGAAGCGGTAACGGAAGGCCTTCGTGGACCTCACCGCTTCCAGCACTACGCCCGCCCTCTCCACGTCGCTGAGCTTCCTCGCTTTCTCCAACGCGCTCGCTATCTCCTCTGCGGGGGCATCGAAGACTATCGCGTATGGCATGGAGATATGCCCCACTGCCCCGAGGTCGGTAAGAGAGCTGAGCAGAAGGGCTAGGGCGAGGTTACCGCGGGAGCCGAGGCAAACGTAAAGAATAGAGCCCACGCCCAGCCTCTCCACCACTACCTCTCTATGCGAGATCGCCCTCTTCCACATCTTCGCCGTCTCCCTTAATGCCTCGAGGGCTCTCTTGCTCACCCTCCCTATCTCCCCTCCTCCCCTCCCCCTCATGGCCTCCGACAGCATATCGCAAACTTCCTGCGCAACCTCAGAGCTAACGGGAATGAGCTCCCCTAGCCAGTAAGGTATCGGGCCCTCGACGCTTGCAGTCGGCTTTGCGAGCACCCTCTCGCCCTCCACGTCCACCTCCAGGGCCTCCCATACCTTGCCTGCCAGCACGAACAGGGGCCTCCTCCCTCGCGGAGTATTCATGAGCTCCCACTCCACGTAGACGTCGCTCAGCTCCCCTACCTTCCGCTCAGAAACTATGTCTATTACTGAGTATAGCCTCTCGTCAGGTATCATGGTCACAGAGTAGAGATAGCTGTGGGTCCTCTTCGTCTTCCTGAGGGAGCCGTCCTGCCGGAGCCTCAACGCCCCCACTTTATCCAGGTGTTCCGCTACTTTCTTCATCTCCTCTATGCTCAGGTCCCTGAAGGGGTGGGACGCCCTCACGATCTTGTATGCGTCCTCCAGCGTCGTGGCGCTCCCCTCTACCACCATCGCCGCCAGCTGGTGCGCTAGCACGTCGTAGGGCTTCCTGTGGCTCTCCACGTCCTCGAGCAGTCCCCTCTCTGCCCTTGCTGCTATCACAAGGGACTCGGCTATTTCGAAGACGTTGTCTATCGTCAGCACCGCCGCCCTACTCACTGCCCCTCTCCTGTGGCCTGCCCTCCCCACCCTCTGCACCAGCCTCACCACCTGCCTAGGGGAGAGGACCTGGATCACGAGGCCTATGCTCCCTATGTCTATTCCCAGCTCCATGCTGGAAGTGGCCACCAGAGCCCTCAGCTTGCCCTCCCTGAAGGCCTTCTCCGCCTCCTCCCTTACCCTCCTCTCCAGGCTCCCATGGTGGACGGAGGCGTTGAGCTCCCCGAGCCTTACCCCCACCTCTTCGGCCAGAGAGCGCGTGTTAGTGAATATGAGGGTTTGATCCCTCTCTATTATCTCCTTCATCCTTTCCAGCAGGCCCTCCCACTCAACCGCCTCTATCCTGAGATCGTAGAGCTTTGCCTCCGGATCTAGAACAACCTTTGCCCTCTCGCGGGGAGAGAGGAACCTCTGCGCCTCCCCTATGCTCCAGGGCGAGAGGGTTGCAGAGAGGCCCACCCTCTGCACCCTCCTCCGGGACGCTTTCTCAAGCCTCTCGAGCGTCACCGCTAGCTCTGCCCCCCTCTCGCTCTCCAGCATCTCCTGCAGTTCGTCTACTATAACCCAGCCCACCTCGCTCCAGATCTCCCTGTGGTCCCTCAGCGTGAGCAGGAAGGTCAAGGACTCAGGCGTAGTTATCGCTATGTCGGGAGGGTCCTTAAGGAACTCCCGCCTCTCCTTCTGCCCCGTGTCGCCGTGCCTTACGGCGACCCTGAGGCCTACCGCCTCCGCTATCCTCTTTACCCTCAGCTCCAGGTCCCTGTTCAGAGCCCTGAGGGGCGTGACGTACACGACGCGCACCCCTCCTCTGCTCCGCTCCTGTAACAGAAGGAAGACCACTGGCAGGAGGGCGGCCTCCGTTTTCCCGCTCCCCGTGGGCGCAACTATGAGGACGTGATGACCCCCAAGAATGGCTTCTGCTGCCCTCTTCTGGGCCTCGTATAGCTCCTTTATTCCCAGAGCCGGTAGTACGGCCTTAAGCCACTCATGAAACTTCTCTATAACTCCCACGAGGGGCTCCCAAACGCTTAGGGGCTTCGCCCCTAATTTGCTTGTCCAAGCAAGTACCCGAAGGGCAGGGTTGGGCTGCTGGCGCCTCTGGACAGGCCTAGCGGTAGGGCTAGGGATATACGGCCTTGAGCTCCTCGCCTCTTACTACATCTCCTCCTCCCCTGCCCTTCCCTCCTTCTTAGTCCCCCTCGCGCCCTTCGAGTCCCTCTTTCTCGCTGCCCTTGCTCTCTTCTTCTCAACGCTCCTCTCCCTCTTCACCAGGAGCGCCCTGATCTCCCTCTCCTCGGTAGCCAGCGTCCCCGCCTTCCTCCACATAGTAGGGGAGAAGGCAGTGCTGGAGGCTGCCTTCCTGCCTGCTGGGGCAGCCGCAGGGGCCCTTGCCCTCGCAGCGCTCTTCTTCCGCAGGATAGGGGAACCTATAGTGGACCTCTTCTCCGACCCGAGGGGCTGGTCCCCCACGGCCCTTGCTTCCGCCGCCGTCTCGCTCTATGCGATCGACTCTTTCCTTGGAGCTCCCTGCGAGCTAGGCGCGATCTTCTACGCCTCTTCCCTTCTCAGCGCACTCCTCAGCTCCATCATGGCAAGGGGGGTCGCGGAGGCCTTAGTGCTGGGAGCCGTTTCGGGCTTAGGGCCGCTGGGGCTAACGCTGGTCCTCCTCTACTCCTCCTTCAGGCCCCTCCCGACGAGGAAGTGCGCCGGGGTGGACGTGGGGGAGCTGGTAGGCTACAGGAGCCATGCCTGCGTTAACAGGAGCATGTTTAGCACAAAAGACGATGCCTGGAGGCAGGAGGTTATGGCGTGCTCGCAGCGCGGGAGGGCCCTCCTGGAGCTTCAGGAGCCCTGGATCCTTTGGGTATACGGCAAGTCCTCGCGGAGCGTGGCAGAGGCCATAGCCAGGAGGCTGGGGGGCTTCAAGATAGTCTCCGAGAGGGACTCCTCGCTCAAGCCAAGGGCCCTCCGCCTTGCAGAACTACAAGCGGAGGCCTCCTCCGTCGATGGGGACGTGTGGCTGGACCTCCCAGGGGACTTGCAGCCAGAGGAGATCCAGGCCCTAGCCTTCGACGTTGCAAGAAGAGCTAGAAGGGTCATAGTAACCGTTCCGGAAGTGCCCTGGAAGGAGGGCCTCATGCCCAGGGGGCCTGCGAGGGGCGTGGGGGTCATACTGGCGGGGCTGGAGGACCCAGCGCAGGCAGAGAGGGCGGCACAGGTTCTCCTGCCCGGCAGCGAGGGGGCGAGGGAGAAAATGGTCGAGGGCTCCCTGCTCTTCGGCTTTCCTGGCTGCGGCAGCACGCTACTAGCGTTCAAAGAGGATAACCTGTAGGCTGTTCAGGTTAGAGCCCGTGGGGCCCGTCCTCACTAGTCCCCCTACTCTCTCGAAAAAGGAATACGAGTCGTTATCTTCTAGGTGCCTCTGAGGGTCTAAACCCATCGCTATGGCCCTCTCCACGCTCTCCCCCGAAGCTATCGCGCCGGCTGCATCTGTGAACCCATCTATGCCGTCGGTGTCCATGGACAGCATAAAGGCGTTCTTCAGGCTGCCCCACCTCCTCATCGCTATAGCCCAGGAGAGCGCCAGCTCCATATTCCTCCCTCCCTTCCCCTTGCCCCTCACTCTCACAGTCGTCTCCCCTCCTGCTAGTATGGCGCCCGGGGAGGCCACGGGCACCCCTCTGTTCATGGCCTCAAGCGTTACGGAAGCCAGAGCCCTCCCGACCTCCCTCGCCTCGCCCTCTAGCCTGGAGGTCAGGATTATGGCGTTGAAGCCCCTCCCCCTGAGCCTCCCCTCAAGTCCCCTGAGCACATCCATGTTACTGGCCACAAGCTCGTTAGATGTCCTTGAGAGCTCAGGCGAGCCCGGCTTGGGGGTCTCCTCCCTCAGGCCGGCTGCTCCCTCCCTTATGAATCTGACTACCGCCTCCGGCAGCAGCCTTGTCAGCCCATAGCGCTCTAGTACAGCCTCCGCGTCCTTGAAGGTAGTGGGGTCCCCTACGGTGGGCCCGGAACCTATGGTGTCCATGTTGTCCCCCGGCACGTCGCTGGCATAAAGGCCGGCGACGGGCGCAGGATATGCTAGGGCAGCCAGCCTGCCGCCCTTTGTGGCAGAGAGGTGCTTCCTCACGGCGTTTATTTCTTGTATCGTGGCACCCGAGGCTAAGAGGTGCCTCGTGGTCTCTCGCAAGTCCTCTATGGTCAAGGGCTCGAGGGGCTTCTCCACGAGAGCAGAAGCGCCGCCGGAAACGAGCACCACCAAGCTGCTGCCCCTAGCGCCCCTTGCCCACTCTACGACGGCCTCCCCTGCCCTAAGGCTGGACTCGTCGGGGAGGGGGTGAGAGGACTCTATTAGCTCCAGGCCGCCCACCCTCTGCCCAGCTCCCTTGCCAGTTACAACGACTCCCCCCTCGGCCTCAAAGGACTCCAGGAGGCCTCGTGCCATCTGCACTGAGCCCTTTCCCATGGCTATGACTATTCCTCTCCCCCTAGGGGCTCTGGAGCTCACTCTTGCATCTAGCCGGGAGAGCTCGACTATTTCTGCCACTAGCCCTTCTAGCACGTCCGCCAGCTCCAAGGCCCTCTCCGCGGAGCTCTACGCTGCTAACTATATTATAACAGAACTATCTTTTCCCATGCTGGGGGAACAGTTGAGGTACGAGAGGCTAGTGGTGCCCGGCAGGTTCCAGCCCCCGCACATGGGGCACCTTCACTCCATAAAGTTTGCCCTGGAGCACGCGCGAGAGGTCATAGTCGTCATAGGCTCAGCGCAGGAGTCCTTCACGCTCCGTAACCCTCTCACTGCGGGCGAGAGGATGCTGCTCCTCAAGAAGCTGATCCTAGGGGAGATGAGGGAGAGCCTCGAGAGGCTATATTTGGTGCCGGTAATGGACATACAGATGCACAAAGTCTGGGTTCAGTACCTCAAGATGCTCCTCCCTCCTTTCGACGGCGTGGTCTCCGGCAATGAGCTGGTTCTCATGCTCTTCGAGGACATGGGGCTAGCTGCCATCAGGCCCCCGATGTACGAGCCGCATAAGTGCAACGGCACCGTCATAAGGAACCTGATAGCAGAGGGCAGAGAGTGGCAGGACTGCGTGCCGGCATCTATAAGGGGAGAGCTGGAGAGGATGGGGTTCGCGGAGAGGGTTAGAAGGCTAGTGAGGGCGAGATGATGATAGAAGTAGACGGCTCCATGGGAGAGGGCGGCGGTCAGGTGCTTAGGACGACCATAGCGGTCTCTGCTATAACTGGGAAGCCCGTGAGGGTAAAGAACATAAGGGCAAAGAGGGACAACCCGGGGCTCAGGCCCCAGCACCTCATTGCAGTCAAGGCCATAGCGGCCCTCAGCGGCGGGAAGCTAGTGGGGGCAGAAATAGGGAGCACAACGCTAGAGTTCTACCCTGGGAGGATAAAGGGGGGTAGCTACTTCTTTGACGTAGGCACCGCGGGCAGCGTCTCGCTGGTCCTACAGGCCCTCCTCCCTGTCATGGCCTTTGCAGAGTCGCCCGTGGAGGTGAAGATAGTCGGAGGGACTGACGTGCCCAAGGCGCCCACCGTTGACTACATGAGAGAGGTCCTGTCGCGCCTCACCTCATCTATGGGCTTCAGCTTCCAGATCTTCCTAGAGAGGAGGGGCCATTACCCGAGAGGGGGAGGTGCAGTGAGGGTTAGGGTGGACTCCCCGCCGAGGGCCTTCAAGGCGAGGGACTTCGTTGAGAGGGGGAACTTGCTTAGGGTGGCCGTGAGGAGCCACGCAGTGAGGCTACCAAGACATGTGGCGGAGAGGCAGGCGCAGACAGCAAAGGACCTGCTGAGGAGGGAGTTGGGGGCGGAGCCGGAGGTGCAGCTGGAGCATTCAGAGGACGCACTGGGCCCCGGGAGCGGCGTCCTAGCCTGGGCCGTGTTTGAGAGCACGACCATTGGCGCAGACAGCCTAGGCGCTCCCGGCAAGAGGGCCGAAAGGGTGGGGGAGGAGGCGGCAAGGGTCCTCCTAGAGGACCTCTCTACGGGAGCATGTCTCGACAGGCACGCCTCAGACATGGTACCGCTCTACGCAGCCCTCTCGAGGGGCACCTCCGTCATCACGGGCGCTGCCCTCACGAGTCATGCCGAGACTACGCTGGAGCTCCTGAACCTACTGCTAGAGGGCTACTCGTACGAGCTCGAGGGTTCCTCTGGCAGGCCCTTCAGGGCTATCATAAAGGGCGCCGGAGTAGGTTAGAAACTATCTCTGCAGCCACTCGCGAAGCCTCCTCCTCTTTGATGGCAGCAAGGGTGTAAACCTTAAGCGCTAGTCCCCTCTTCACTGCCTCTTCAGCCCTCCTATATGCCTCCTCGAGTTGCTCCGCCGAAGCTATGTCCGCTTTGTTCACGCCTACGTATAGCTGCTTACCCCTCAGGAGGCCAGCTACGCCCTCTAGCACCTTCAGCTGCCTCTCCACGCTCATGTAGGAGGAAGTGGGGTCTATGAGGAAAAGGACCGCGCCGTTTAGCTCCTTCAGCGCCGCTACGGCCCTCCTCTCGATGACGTTCATATCCTCCACTGGCCTGTCGAGAAGACCCGGCGTGTCTATCACTTGGACCTTTACTCCCTCATGATCCATGTGCCCCACAACTATCTGCTTCGTGGTGAAGGGGTAGTCCGCCACCTCTGGCCTGCCGCTGGAGACGCTCCTCACGAAGGTAGACTTGCCCACATTTGGGGGACCCGCAAGTATGAGGGTAGGCGCGTTTGGATCCACTGAGGGGAGTCTTTGTAGGAAGATCACGAGGTTCTTGAGCACCACCAGCCCCTTCCTGCACCTCTTGAAGAGCGAGACTATCCTTCCCCTCCCCTCCACGTAAGCCCTCCTCGCCTCCTCCCTCTCCAAAATAGTCAGGAGGCGCCTGTACTTCCTCCAGAGCCTTCTTGCCAGCGCTCTAGCTTTCGCGACGCAGCTGAGCCCCCTCTCGACCTCCTCCCTGCTGAACTCTATCTCAATGAGCCTCCAGTAAAAGGGGCGTAACCCCCTTAGCAGTCTCCTCAGCTCAACTGCCCCCTCGGTGCTGGAGATGAGCACGTCATGAACCATCTGCAGCCCAGAGAGCCTGTCCTTTACCCCCTTCTCGTACCTCTTCTTTATCTTTTCTAGCATCTCTTCATAAGTAGCAATGTATATTTCCTTAGCGTCTTTCACCCCTTCTCCCTCTCAGGAACGCTGAGATCAGCTTGTACTGCAGCTTGAGAACCCTCACGATGACATCTGCTAGGAGCACTACAAGGAGCACGGACGTCACCAGAAAGGCGCCCAGCAGCAGCAGCGGCGAACCCTCAGTAACCTCCAGCAGCGTGTGGGAAGATATGCTGAAAACGGCGATCGCGGCGATGCCCCTCAGGAGCAGTTTGGGTAGCTCGCCTGCAGCAGATATCTCCTCCATGATCTTCCTGTACTCTTTGTAAACGAAAGCGGCCACGAGTATAATGAGAGGCGCCACTATGGCTATATTGAGCAACATGTCAAGGCCAAGCCTTTCCAGGAGAAAGAGGGCCAAGGGCACTGCTAGCAGCGCTCCGCTCATTTTGGCAGAGGACACCGCCACATCCCTCCCCAGCTCGTAGAGCTCGCTCGATATGAGGGGGCGTACTTTCTGCGTGAGCCCCCTCCTCACCATGAAGCCCTCCGCCGCAAAGGCAATCCCTCTCCAGTGCCTGCTCGCCAGGCTCGAGACCGCTATGGTCGCGAGTGGGAGGAGCACGAGGGGCACGGCTATGGCGTCCTTTACGAGGCCTGCGGAGTACGCTGAGAGGGCTATAAGGGGGGAGAGCTCGCTGATGCTAGCCATATGCATGCTAAGGACGAGGGCATAGTAGGTGCTGCCCAGCGTTATGAGGGCAGCGAGGAAAACAGAGATCACCCTTACGGCTACTGCTAGGGCCACTAGAGCGAGGAGCACAAATATCTCGGAGCCGAGGGCAGAGATGGGGGTGGAGACCCCTGCGGAGACTAAGTAGAGCATGGCTATTATGTCAACCAGAGGCCCCAGCACCCCCTTGCCCCCCAGAGACCTACCAAAGACGTAGCCTGCCACGAAAGCTCCCAGGTGGGGGCTTGCGTAGTACTGAGCAACGCTCGCGAAGGCAAGAGTCAGGGAGAGGGCTATGAGGGCCCTGTACTCCTCCGTCGTCTGGATGTACCTGAACACGAGGTGGAAGAGCGGGGCAGCTACGAGGGCAAAGAGCACAGTTAGGACGAACACCGCGAGCGGGTCTCCCCTACCGGAGATCAAGCCGAGGGCGGCAAGGAGCGCTAGGTCCTCCGCGGCAGTCATTGTTAGGGCTACCTTCTTTGCCTCCTCGCTGCCCAAAACGCCTATGAGCCTGTAGACGGTGACGGTGCTAGAGGAGAGGAATGCGAGGGCTATGACGAGCCCCTCCACCGTAGAGAGCCCCGCTACCCTAGTCGCGGCAAGCGTCATGCCGATTATGGCTGCTGCCTCCAGGCCGACGAGGTATGCGGCCCTGATCTCGAAACCCACGGAGCCTAGCTCTCTCCCCACCTCGAACGCTATTAGGATGCTGCTGAAGAGGAGAAGCACCGAGCTTATCTCGTAGATCGCCTGCTGCTCGACCCCAAAAAACGCAGGGAGCCCCGCAGACTCGGAGAGCCAACGAATGAGGAGGCCAGCCATGAGGAAGCCGGGAAAAGGGCTCAGGCCAAGCCTATCGCTAACAAAGCCCAAGATCACGGCTAGGGCTACTGAGGCAGAGGCGAGCTCCAGTATGCCCACGGGGCCCCCCGTAAGAGGGGGCCCCTGCCCCTAATAGCCTATTACGCTCAGCTCCACGCAGTACACTGAGTGAGAGGGGCTGTACTCGAGGACCTCTCGGCACGACTCCACGCTAGCCCTCCTGCAACTCTTGCTGAAGCCGTCGGCGGCCTCCTCTGATGCCTCCCTACAGGAAACGGACAAGACGTAGTAGTGCACGCGTGCTTCCCCGGCGGCAAGGGCGCAGGCCTCCCCAACAAAGCGGCGAGAAGCGGTGGGGTGATCCATGATGATCCGGTCAAACGAGGGCCTGAGATAATATGGTAGCAGGGACGCGTCGGCCCTTACAGCGATCACCTCCCCCTTCAGCCTTTTCCTGTTCAACCTTACATTCTCTGCTAAGAGCTTAACCGCTTCTATGTTAAGGTCCGTGGCCAACACCTTAGATCTCGCTAGGCTAGCTATGTGGAGGGCGAAGCCGCCCACGCCTGCAAACATGTCCAGCACCCTCTCCCCCTCTCTGACCTCCTCTGCCACCCTCCTGTGCTCCCCCGCCAGCCTCGGGTTGAAGTAGGCCTTAGCCAGGTCCACCACAAAGCTGAGGCCGTACTCTTTGTGCACTGTCCTCGTCCTCTGCTCCCCTGCCAAGTGCTCCACCCTCTGGGCTCTCAACTCTCCCCAAGTCTCAGCCTTCAGCAGCGCCACCTTCACGCGCGGCATCTCCCTCATGAGGGCCTCCGCCGTCTGCACATATGCTTCCCTCGACACCTCCCTCTTCCAGTTAAAGACAGCTATGTCCCCCACGAAGACCGGCCTGGGGACCTCGGGGGAGAGGTCCCTCCAGGAGCTCCTTCGAGGGGCCTCCGGGAGCTCCAGCTCAGAGGGTTCAGCAAGGACCCCCTTAGAGGCCAGCAGCTCGAAGGCCTCCTCGCTCGCGATAGGAAGGCACACCTTGTCCCCTACCTTGAGGGGCTTGTGGAGGGGGGAGAGGAGCCCAGAGGCCTTAAGGGCCCTTATTGCCAGCTCCGCGTCCCTCCTATTAACGCAGGCCGCCCTCACTTCAGGAGCTCCCTCCCGACCCTCTCTAACTCCTCCCCTAGTCTCTCCATATTAGCCCTTAGCTGATACCTTAGGCTTACATCACCTCCCTTTCCAAGCGCGTACAGCAGCCTTTCCTCTCCCAAGACCCACACCTCCCTGGGGGCCCTGCCCATCTCCACGTCCTCCCTCAGCCTAAGGTACGTCGTTACCTCCGGGAACCAAAGGGCCTCGAGCCTTGAGCTCTCCCAGAGGAGGGAGCCGTAGTGAACGGGCTTGAGGAAGGACTTGGCAAGCTCAGGGTATACTGCTTCCCAGCCGACCCTCTTCGAGAGCGACTCAACGTAGTGTAAGGCGGCCCTTGCCTCCAGGGGCCCTCTGCCAAGGAGAGACCTGAGGAAGCCCTCGAAGGCCTCCCAGCGAGGGCCTCGCAGCACAGATGAGAGGGCCCGGGAAACGGCTTCCGCGGCCACCTCGATGCTGCTGGCGCTAGGCAGATCCAGCGGAGTGTGGTATATCCTTTTTACCTCCTCGCTCCAAAAGCTGTGGAAGCCGAGGGTCTGTATGCCGTTAGATGCAAAGGAAAAGCTGTCGCACTCAGGGCACTCGCAGCACCTCTCCCTTCCCCCCGGCGAGAGCTGCGGGCTACCAGAAAACGTTAGATCCCCTATGGATGCCATGTCGAAGTTGACGTATATGACGCCTCCCTCCGCCCCGACCGCGCTTATGCCCTTCGCGTAGAGCCTGCTGCCCCAGGCCCAATACCATGAGGCGTAGCCTAGCGCCCCGTGTTCCTCTGCGCTGAAAGAGACAAAGCGCGTCTCCACTCCCCTCTTCATCAGGAGCTCCGCAGTCACTAAGGCCTGCGAGAGCCCCACCGTATTGTCTGCAAAGCCCGAGAACCACTTGTCGTGATGAGCCCCCACTATGACGAGCTTCTCTGCTTTGCCCAGGGCGCCCGCCTCCACTGTGTATCCGTAGCTCTCCCTTACCCTTGACTCCAAAGCTATGCTCACCCTGCCTCCCAGCCTCGCGCTATAGCCCTCTTCCACAATCACTACGGGGATGGGCGTGGGAGAGCCGATCGAGTAGCTGAAGCCCCAGTGCCCGTTTGTCACTATAATCCTCGGCGCGCTGGGAGACTCAACTATTAGCCCTACTGCCCCCTTGTGCGCTGCGACCAGCGCAAGATGCTTTATGTCGTCGGGGTCGGGCGGCTCCTTCGCGACGGCTACCTTCCCCTCCAGCGAAGGCTCCTCTATCATAGCCCACGGCGCGTCAACGAAAGAGCTCTCCACATAGGGAGCTACAGCAGCGCTACGGGGCCTGGGGCTCACCTCCAGGCCCCTGAGCTCCCAGGAGAGCACAGGGATCTTTATGAGCCTCGAAGAACCGAGCCTCTCCTCTGCTATGGCTCTAACCTTCTCTGCCCTCTCCTTCTCGCCCTCGCTCCCTGCAACCACTGAGCCCTCGCAATGAAGCTCCGCTGTGAGCCTTCTCAGCTCCTCCGCGATCGCCTTCAAGGCCCCCTGCTCTGTTTACTCTATAATAATATATTCTTCTTCCTTTATGGGGAGAGGGAGCTTGGGTCTTGAGGAGAGGAGGAGAGCCCTGGTCGCGTCTCTGATGGAGCAGGGCTATCTGAGGAGCCGGAGGGTAGCAGAGGCCATGATGAAGGTGCCACGGGAGCTGTTCGTGCCAGAGGACCAGAGAGAGTGGACCTACGACGACAGGCCTCTCCCAATAGGCTTCGACCAGACCATAAGCGCCCCCAGCATAGTGGCATACATGACGGAGCTCCTTAATCCTCTGCCGGGAGACAAGGTATTGGAAGTGGGCACGGGCTCCGGCTATCAGGCCGCCATCCTTGCTGAGCTCGTCTCGCCCGGAGGCTTTGTTTGGACCATAGAGAGGATAGCGCAGTTGGCAGAGAGCGCTCGTAGGAGACTGGAGAGCTTGGGTTATGGCGATAGAGTAAAGGTGGTGGTGGGAGACGGATCGCTGGGCTATCCTGAGGCGGCCCCGTACGATAAGATAATGGTCACGGCTGCAGCTCCTTCCGTGCCTCCTCCCCTCGTGGAGCAGCTTAAGCCAGGAGGAGTCCTAGTGATCCCCGTGGGTCCCCCTTACATGCAACACCTATATGTGGTGAGGAAGGGGGAGAGAGGGGTAGAGATGTGGAGGGACATATCAGTAGTGTTCGTGCCCCTACTAGGGAAGTATGGCTGGGGGGAGCAGGACAGGTAATTAGGCTTGGCAAGGAACACATAACTGAGATGAGGAGTGTGGTGGACGCTGAGCGCCGCGATGAGGACTAGGAGCCCTCCGATTTCAATATAAGGATCGAAGCGCAGTGCAAATCAGTGGACGCTTCTGAGGGGGGAGACATGAGCGTAGCGGTGATAGGAGATTGGGACGCTGACGGCATAGTTGCCGCTGCTCAGTTCGTCTATACCCAAGAGACTCTCGGTGCCTTCCCCCTCAGGGGTAGAGTGCACGTAGACCTAATCCCCTCAGGGCCTAGGGGCTTCAGGGACAAGGTGCTGGGCAGGTGCTGGGAGCACCTCATAATCGTGGATATCCCTTTCACCGCAGACGTTCAGGCGGGACTCGAGGACCTTGAATCAAGGTGCAAGTTCGACCTATACTATTTCGATCACCACGACACGACGGCGAGGAACAAAGGCCTCTTGGAGGGCAAGTTTAAGGCCCTTGTGATAGTGGGCCCCCACTCTACCTCCCACCTCGTGAGGAGCTTCCTGGAGAAGATGGGCATAAAGCTCACGCCGCGGCTCAGGCAGTTCATAGAGGCAGTAGACTACATAGAGGGAGGGCCTCGGTTACATAATAATAGCGAGGGAGCCATCAAGATAGTTGTCTCTATGTCTAAGCGCCTTAACATAACAAAGAGTCAGGAGGAATGGCAGAAGTTCGTGAGATGGCTTGCGAGCCCCATACCCTTCGACGAACTCGAGCTAGCCTTGGGGAGAGACGCCCCGGAGATCATAACGGAGAGCCTAAGGACGTCTAAGGAGGCTGACGAGGAGCTGAGAGAGATAGCTATGAATTTTGCGATATCTGCTAAGAGGGTCGGCTTTGTAAGGCTTGTGGACGCTAGGGGCAAGTGGGCCGGTAGGGGGGCCTCTGCCCTTGCTTCTGCAATACATAAGACGGTGAAGGAACCCGTAGTGCTCCTAGTTAGCAAGGACGATGGGACCACTCTCGTGATTGTTAGGTCATCTCGGGGCGAGGCAGAAAGAATAGTGCGACATCTCTTCGACAGTGGGGTAGTGGAGGACAAGGGAGGCCACCAGAACATTGCTATAGCGCGCCTCTCAAAGGGGGTCAGCGTGGCCGAGCTAGAGAAGGTGCTACTCAGGGCCTCTCTCCTCATGAACAGAGATAACTTATAGCCTTCCACGAGCTCCTCCGTTAGCCCCCCTCTCTATGGAAGGTCCGCACTCATTAGCAGATAGCTAAGGCAGAAATGTTCCCTTCTCGGGGGAAGCAGATGATATGTAGGTACTGCGGCTCCGATAACATAGTGTGGGACCACGCCAGCGGCTTCGTGGTGTGCGCCTCCTGTGGCTCAGTGCTCCAGGTAATGATGGAGCACCAGGCCTCCGGCAGCGAGCCGTCCAGAAAGCGCTATGGGAGGCCCCAGGAGAGAGAAGTACCAAGAGAGGCATGGGGGATGGACGAGGTCGTCAACAGGAGGGCCATGAACGCCCTCAAGGTAAAAGAGGTCAGAGAGCTCCTAGAGCTGATTAACAAGAACCCCCTTCTGAAGGCTAGGACCTTCAGGGTAAAAGTGGCCATAGCTGCATACCTCTACTATAGGGCCCTTGGGCTATCCAAGAGGAAGTCCATGAAGAAGGCCTCCGAAATGGCTGGCGTGCCACAGAGGACTATAGACAAGGTAAAGGCTAGGCACGGAAGCCTCCTGGCTGCCGCAGAGCTCAGGGCGAGGGCGCTGCTAGGCAGCTAGGCGTACTCTCTCCACGTGTGCCCGCACTTAGCACACCTATAGAACCTAGTGGGGGGCTCGTCTGCTGCCCTAGTTTGCATCATCCAGAAGAAGGCCTCGTCGTGACCGCACTTAGGGCACGATATGCCCTTGACTTTCTCCATAGTAGAGGGGGCTTGCTTCGTTATCACGTTAGTCTTATCCCTCGGGCTCCTCACTATCTCAACTCTCGTCGGCTGAGCTATTGCAAGAGAGGTCGCATAGCCGCACTTGGGACAGTACATCTCCCTTCTGCCCTCCACTGCCCTCGGCTGCATGACGCTGCCGCACCTGGGGCAAAAGTTCACCAGCATGAGACCACCTAGCTATTAACAACGCTCTTCGCCTTATTAGCTATGAAGTTGCGCGCAGCCCTCGCTAAGTCCTCTAGGAAGGCAGAGAGGTCTACCTTAGGCTTCCTAGGGGGCGGCGGGAAGCCACAGGGGCAGTCGCCGAGGGAGTAGCGGAGCTCTTGAGCATATCCCTCCTCTCTGAGCCTCTCGCACAGCTCCTCACATCCGCGTGAGAGCATGAGGATGTCGAAGCCCACTCCCCTCATAACTGCTGCTGCACAAATGCTCTCTACGCAACGCGAGAGGAGCACCCTGACCTCCGGCTTCAACTCCTATGCCTTTCCTCCTCTATAACTACCCTTTTCGCCCTAGCCTCCTCAACGAGAAGGCGTCTGAACTGCTCATTTGTCCTCTCTATCCTCTCGAGGGCCTTCAGGAGCACTTCCTTCAGGTCCTTCTTCCCCTTTAGCTCCACGAAGAGGATTATCCTCTCCTCCAGTGGGTGAGGTTGCTCGTAGTAGGAGAACTTAACGCCTTTTATGGAGAGGAGCGTCCGTGCAAGGAGGTTGCCAAGGGAGTGGTCCTCGCCCTCAATAGTTATCATGTACTTGTTCTCTCCTACCTTCTCTACTTTCACTCCGCTCACCTCTTTCCCCTCCTCGCTTCTCTCTTAAATTTTACCACCTTTTTTGCGCCATGAGCCTCTTTAGCCCTATGTGTAGGGCGCGGGAGGAGGCAAGGTTCGAGACCTTCCGGGGCTCAACGTTACCGCAGACAGGGCACCTCATGCTCTTTGGGCTCAGGGGCTCCATGATTGAGAGGCACTTTGAGCAAAGGGCATAGACTACGCCATACTGAGGAGGCTTGGTGGTCAGGTGAAAGGGTACCGTGGAGCTGAGGGTCCTTGCTAACACCGCGTCCCCTACCCGGTAGAACTCATGAACGTCCTTCACGTACTCGTTAGCTATTTGCCATATGGCCAGGAGGCCAGTATAGGCAGATCGAAGCTCTGCCACCCAGTGGACCGTGGGGCTAAGGGAGACTATGCCATAGAGCTCTACCGTCACGAAGTCCGATCTTACAGAGGAAACTATGCCGAACAACGTGGAGCCTATGGGAGGCAGCCGGACTCTCTTCTTAGTGAGTACCTGGACTACCTTTGTTCTCTCGTCATAGCTGGGCAGTCCCACCGCGCTGGACCTGAGGTAGCCGCGCTTGTCCTCGTAGACGTTCTCTCCAGCCACGTACTCCTCCTCTACTGCCAGAGCCTCACCAGGCATGGCTAACCTTTTCTCCCCCACTGCCCTCCCCATGAGCTACTCCGATCTGGGCTTTTAGGTTAC
The DNA here is from genome assembly GCA_026413755.1 of Acidilobaceae archaeon. Taxonomy (GTDB): domain Archaea; phylum Thermoproteota; class Thermoprotei_A; order Sulfolobales; family Acidilobaceae; genus DSZV01. The sequence continues at coordinate 24,137 of JAOAKH010000010.1, forward strand.
CAGGGGAACCTATATGGTTCCAGCTCGCCCCTCAGAGCCATTATAGTCTCCCCGGGGGTTAGCACGGGCTTTACGTAGTCCCAATGATCGTCTATGGGTATCCTTGGACAGCTGGTTACTGTAAAGGCCTGGAACCACTCGTTGTCGACGGCCATGAGGTTCTGCAGCGAGAGGTTCTCTGAGGATATGAGGAAGTACTTCCTCCCTCTACTCTTCATTTCTTCTAGCAGCAGCTTCAGGAGCCAAGGCCTGTATTGGCCGCTCTTCACCCCCACGAACACCCCCCACCTCTCTAGCCCAAAGGACTCCGCTACCCTCATCAGCCTGATCCTGTACGTCTTTTCCCCCAGTGGGGTAACGTCTGAGGCCTTGTCCTCGTAGGGGTCCAACTTCACCACTGGCTTGAACGTGGAGAGGTATAGGCCCAGCGGGTGAAAGACCCCGCCGCCAAAGTAGAGGAAGGCCTTAGCCTTGATAGCCCTAGCTACCCTGTAGTCGCAGCCTATGATCTGGCCGTCAGAGAAGTAAGGGGGCAAGCCCCTCGGCACCACGGCCCTTAACCCCTCCTCCTCTAGCTCTCTCTGCACTTCCTTTACCATGTGTACATGCTGCGCCGTTGTTACTATGGAAACTTCCCTCACATCGTACGACCTCAGGATCTCTGCCGCACTCCTTATTGCCTCCCTGCTTGCCCTCAGCTTGCTTAGGGCGGGGACGTATAGCACCCTCGTCCCTTTAGGCTCCAGGCCTTCGTGTGCAAGCTCCACAGGGTACGGGCTATGGCCTATGTGAACTATTGCGTCGGGCTTTAGCGTGGCGAGCAGCTGTCCATACTGGAGGTCGCATGATCCGTATATGCTGTCTGCATGAACGTAAATTTCCACCTCTCCGAGGCTCTCCCTTAGGCACTCCGCTATAGCTACCCCATACTTCTTCAGCCCGTCGGGCAGCTGTATTACTACCCTCGAGACTTCTGTCTTCCTCAGGGACTCTGCCACCTGCCTCAGGTCAACCTCGTACGGTAAGTCCTCGCACCGCAAGCCCTTCCCTCGGGAGAGAGGAGCATAGAAGCAAAAAGGCGTGCCCTCTATATATGCAGTGGAAGCCAGAGCAAGGGGGAAAGATCTTGAGGCTACGTTTCAGAGAGCCAGGCATATGGCTGGGCATAGTGGAGAGTATAGAGAAGATGTTGGACGAGGGGGTGTTTCTGGCGGAGCCCTCAGGGATATACCTCAGGGCGCTCGACGTAAGCCATGTAACAATGGTGGACCTCTACTTCCCCAAGGAAGCTTTCCTGGAGTTCGAGGCGGAGAGCAGGGAGGAAATCCCTGTCTCCTTCGGCGTGCTCTCGAAGGTGTTGAGAAGGGCAGGCAGGAGGAGCGAGCTCATCATGGAGAGTAGTGAAGGATCTCTTACTGTGGAGTTTGTGGGAAGAGGGAGGAGGTCTTTCAAGATACCCCAGGCGGGGCTGACCTATGACAAGTTGCCGGAGCCCCGCATAAACTTCACCGTTAGGGCGAAGATGATGGGAGGGCCTTTTGTGGAGGTAGTTAAGGCCGTGGCGGCCGTCTCAGAGGTCATAGAGCTTAAGGCGAGCGAGGACAAGCTCATAGTCAGCGGTGAGGGCGACATAGTGAGGAAGGTCTCCGTGGAGCTGGTGCCGGGTACCCAGAGCTTGTTGGAGCTGGAGGCGGAGAGCAATGACAGGGCGAGGTACTCCACGGAGTACTTCACCTACATGGTGCCTGCGGCGCGTCATGCAGAGAGCGTAACGATTCAGTTTGCGGAGGACTCGCCCGTGAGAGTGGACTTCCTCCACGCCGGTGGTGGAAGGTTGACAATCTATGTATCGCCGAGGGCAGAATAGCATTGAGTTCAAGAGATGGGACAGGAAGATCCTGAGGTCCCTTTTCGCCGCATACTACGGCCTCCGTCGCATAAGAGCTCCTAGAGAGGTAGCGAAGAGAGAGTTTGCGTTCCAACCGCTAGAGGCGGAGAGCTATGTGAGGCACATCCACTTCCCCTCTGCGGAGGCGCTAGCGGACTACCTCGTTAGGGAGCCTCCAAAGCACGCTTACTATTCCGTGAGCCTCTACCTTTTGCCGGAAGCGAGGAGCATGGAGGAGAAGGGATGGCTTGGCTCTGAGATCTTAGTGGACATAGACGTAGACAAGCTAGAGGAGTGCAAGGCGGTGAAGCTGGAAGAAGGTGAGATATTGGACGACTCGTGTTTGAAGGACGGCTTCAGGCAAGCGCATAGAGCCAAGAGGATCTTGGAGAGGGACTTTGGGCTGGAGGTGATCATGTATTTCAGCGGTAGCAGGGGCTTCCACCTCGTGGCCTATGGGGAGAAGTACCTTAGGCTAGGAAGGGACGAGAGGGAGGAGATAGCGCGCTACATAGCCGCAAAAGGACTTAGGCCGGAGCTCCTCTTCCCCAAGGCCAGCCGTAAAAGTCGCCCGGCTCCACCCTCCTCCGCGGACCCTGGTTGGAGAGGCTGGATAGGGGAGGCTGGGCCTGAGCCTGGGAGGGCGGCAAAGCTAGGGGTGCCCATCGACGAGCAGGTAACAAGGGACCCCTCTAGGCTCGCTCGCATCTTGGGCAGCATTAACGGTAAATCGGGACTCTTGGTGACGGAGGTGGGGGACTCCTTCAGTCCAAACGAGTCGCTCGCCCCTTGGCGAGGGGAGCTTACGATAAGGGCAAAGGTCTCCTTTGGGGGCCTGAGGGTTCTGGGCGAGAGCATTAGCTTGAGGGCGGGGGAGAGCCTGAGCGCGAGTGCCCATATAGGGCTGCTGCTGTACTTGAAGGGAGCAGCGGAGATACTTTCAGGTGAGGTGCGCGTTGTCTGACAAGGCCCTCTCTCCTTTGGAGCCGCTGCTGGCAGATCACGTAAGAGAAGCGAGGAAGACCCTCTCGATATACTGTAGGACAAGGGAGGAGCTCTGTAGAGGGTACTTGGAGGTAGCCTCTAGGATAGGCAGGACCCTGGCTGCCGTGAGGCTCGCGGGGCTCCAGCGATCGAAGGAGTACTCTGGCATAGATGCGGGGCTCTTTGGGGCACTAAGGGGCGTGGAGGATGTCTATGCCCTCTACCTTGCCGGCCTCCTCGTCACGTATGGGGAGAAGGTGCTTGTGAAAGTAAAGGGGTGCGTGGAGCTGGAGGGAGCGAGGTTAGAGAAGGGGGACCTCGCCGTTCTGAGCCTCGAGAGAGCTGCCCTATTGCTCTCCCTTGGCCTTGCAGAGCCACTACAGAGCCTTGCAGCAGAGCTCTAGACAAAGATCCTCTCCACTTTACCCAGTATCTCTGCCTTGCCTCCCCGAGGCCTAACGAGCTGGGTGCCACACGAGAGGCACCTAACCGGGAACGTGGCATGGCTGAAGATTACCTGCGAGTTACCGCAGCTGGGACACGTAACAAGTAAGAACCTGCTCCTCGGCTGCGGGATGAGGATCTTTCTGCGCTTGAACTCAAAGGCGGGGGAGCTCACTACTTGCCCACCTCTACCAGCTCCACCTTCTTGAGTCTCAGGTTAAGTATGTGACGCTTGTAGCCGCACTGCGAGCAGCTTATCTTCAGCGTTATCCTCTTGTTCACCTTAGCTAGCCTCTTCTGCTCTGGCTTCCTCTTGCTGCCATAGCCCTCCTGCTTCCTCAAGTACCTCCTCTGCCCCTCTGCAAGCGTCCTCCTCTGGCCATGCTTGTATATGGACACGGAATGCTCAGAGTGCGCTTTACACCTGGGACAGTATGTCCTTATCTTCTTCGGGAACTTCATCGTTCTCCCTAAGCGGAGGTCCTCGAAGATCCTTATATTTTTCCAGCTGCGGAGCAAATATAAGAGTCAGCTAGAGTGTGGCAGGCGGTGAAAAGCGTGAGGGTGCAAAACACGGGAATAATGGGTCCCCTGCTCTTGCTACTGGGCTTGCTCGTATCAGCAGGCAGCCTGATAGTCGTGGCTCAAGAGGCCGCCTCGGAAACTACGGCAAAGGCTATCGGGGCTGCCATAGCAGTGGGAGTGGCAGGCCTGGGCGCAGGCTTTTCAATAGGAGTGGCAGGCTCTGCAGTAGCGAGCGCGATCGTTGAGAGGAGAGAGGCAGCAGGCGTGCTCCTCCTAATCGTCATCCTTGGCGAAGGAATAGCAATATATGGACTCCTCGTAGCCCTTCTAATAGTGATCCTCCTCTAGACGCCCTTGATGGCCGACTACCGCCAAAGCTTTGTCTAAAACAGTAATGAAGAACCCCTCGCTCTCGTGAACGTGAGGGAAAAGCCTGCAAGCCCTCACGTCGTATCTATCATAGCTACCAGCGCAGAGGGCTATCTCCGGCCTCCTGTCCTTAAGTCCTAGGCCTCTCGCGAACAGAACTACCTCCTCCCCTTCCTCCGGCATGAGGGAGCAGGTGGCATATACTATCTTGTCCGTGTACTTTGATATGTTCTCCACAATCTCCTTCTGCACAGCACTATAATACTCTACCTTCCCAGGCCTTAGGGTCACCCTTAACCCCGGATCTTTCGAGAGCGCGCCCGTGTTGCTACAAGGGGCGTCCACCAGGGCCTTGTCGTGCTTCTCCAGCCTCACCCTTCTCGCGTCCGCTACTATGTACTCGATAACTCCATCCGGGACGCCTAGCCTCCTCATGAGGTGCTTCATAACGTTCATCCTCCTAGCGCTGATGTCGATGGCTGTCACCCTCAGCCTCCCCTCCGTAAGCGCAACTATGAGCGACGTCTTTATGCCGGGGGCCGCGCAGGCATCTATTATTTTCTCTCCCGGCGAAGGCTTCAGCGCCTCCACTACGGCAGCAGACGCGACGTCATGAGGGATGGCAAGGAACTCCTTCACGGCGCCGAGGGCTCTCACAGGTTTGGGAGTCTTCAGGATTTTGAACATATATGGGAACTGCTTGCTCTCCTCTAGCTCCACTCCCTCCCCCTCTAGCCTCCTCCTCACGGCCTCTATGCTGCCCTTCAGCGTGTTGGCCCTGATCCACCAGACCCTCCTGCTCATGGCAGCTAGGGCCTGCAGAGCTTCTTCCCCCATGAGGTTATGCAACTTCTCGTAAAGCCATTTGGGCACTGAGAGCTCGCAGTGGGGCTCGCGAGGGACTGCGAGAGACCCAGAGAGCCATTTCCTGGCCAGCACCTTGGGCCTGGCTGGCTTTCCCAGCGAGCAGAGAAGCTTCACGTAGTCGCCCACGAAGGCCCTCGAGAGCTCGTACAGCCTCTCCCTCTCCTCCGAGCTCCTCGCGCACTTGCCCCCGCACACTCTCTTGAAGGCCACGTCTAGGGAGACCTTGTGCCTTAGTATTTCGTTCAGCACCCCTGCGAGCAGCTTCTCCTCCAAGGAGTTCCCCAATGAGTAGAGTACGGGAGGACTAAAAGGGGCGGTCAGTGCTACAATGGGTCTTCACTCTTCCGGCTGCCCATCGGACATCATCCCAAACAAACTAGGCAAGTGGGGCGTTATATGTTAATCGTCCTGCGCCTCTATGGCCTCGTTCACCGTCCTGTTGAGGCTTGCCACAAAGGAGATCAGGATAGCGCTCGCTAACACCCTAGGGCTGAGCTCCTCTGGCTCCCTCGTCCACCCCAGCAGGTCTGCGTATATGCGCACTTCTGCCGGGGCATCGGCCCGCTCGCCCCTCAGCGTTTTCTCTGCATAACTCAGCACGGCCTCTAGACCCTCTGCGCCCATTGCCTCTACTAGCTCGTACACGTCAACGAGAGGGTACCCTAGAGCCTGAAGGGCCTCTACGTATGAGGGGCTCATGTACTTGGCGACCGCCTCATCTACTACCTCGGCGACGGCGTCGAGAGCTTCCAGCCTCCCCCTAGACCCCAGTGGGCTAGAGGCCGCGAGGAGGTAAGCCACGAAGCCCAGCCTCTCCTCTCCGGGGGCCTCGTAGACTACACTCCCTCCCTCCGCCTCGAGCGCCAAATTCTGCACCGGCTTCCATTTGAGGGGAGAGAGTATAACGGGGGACGGCTAGAAATACCAGGCGGAGCCCTTATATCAGATGGACTAGGACTCTTCATAGCACGGGCTCAGCAGTCCGGGCTCTACTCTTCACCCCGAAAAAAGGAGGGCATAAGAGGGCTAATAGCTCTAAAGGACCTCCAATAGGAACTTGCCGTTCTCGTAGACTAGCTCGCCGTCGGCAAACACCTTTGCCCTCCTCATGTCCTTTATCATGTCCCAGTGTATTGCCGACACGTTCCTTCCGCCGGTCTTGGGATATGCTGCACCAAGCGCTAGGTGCATTGTGCCGCCTATCTTCTCGTCGAATAGGATCTGCTTAGTGTGCCTCTGAATGTCGTAGTTCAGCCCGAACGCGGCCTCGCCTAGCCTTCTAGCCCCCTCGTCTACCTCGAGCATCCTCTTCAGGAACTCCTCCCCCTTGGCAGCGCTCGCCTCAACTACTGCCCCGCGAGAGAAGCGGAGCCTGACGCCCTCCACCTCATAGCCCCTCCAGACCGCGGGGTATGTGAATGTCACGTGCCCCTCGGTGGCGTCCTCATGGGGCCCCGTAAAGACCTCGCCGCCGGGCATGTTCCTCTTGCCTTCGTCGTTTATCCAGATCCTGCCATCAACCCTGAGGAGGAGGTCCGTGTCCTCGTCCTTTACCCTCAGCTCAGATACCCTCGAGAGGAAGGATGCTATTCTCTCCTGGGACTTCGCTTGCTCCTGCCACGCTGCCACGGGGTCTTCGAGGTGAAGCTTGAGGGCCCTCGCTACGAACTCCTGATACTCTATTATCGACATGCCGGCCTCCTGCGCTAGGGCACGAGTAGGATACAGCGTCACAGTCCACCTGAGGCTACCCTCGCCGTCTCTCCTCATGAATATCTCCGTTAGGGGCCTCAGGGCATTGCTCCTGACCTTCACTCTCTCTGGGTCTATGCTCACGAGGGGCTTCACGTGAGTGGAGGAGATTATGGCAAAGGAGACCGTCACATTCTCCGCCAAAAACTTATCTATTGGAGAGAGGTACTCTAGCAGCTCACGTGGAGCGTGCCTGTAGAATATCTCAGTGAGCTCCTCGTCCTCCACCACCAGCCTAGGGTAGGCCCCCAGGTTCACGACGCTCCTGTAGATCTCCTTAACCAGCGGCATCGCCTCGAGGGAGGCCCTTATCTGCACCTCGTCGCCCTTCCTGACCTCGCCGCAATAACGAACGAGGAGCTCTGCATGCTTTCTGACATCGATCACCTGAGGCACCGCCTAGAAGGGGCCTTGAGACTTAATATATGGCCTGCCGGAATTTTATGATAAATTCTCTGAAATTTATAGGGGGTTTCTGCGTGAAATGGTATATATTATTCGCATATTAGTTCCTCTCTATCCCTACTATGCTGAGCCGGTGGCACACATGAAGAGAGTCCTCGTGCTGGGCGGAGGCATTGGAGGGCTGGTGACGGCGTACAACGTGGCAAAGAAGCTCCGCCCTGACGAGGGAGAGGTAGTGATGGTAGATAGGACGGGCTACCACCTCTTCATGCCCAGCCTACCGTGGGTGGCCGTGGGAATAAGAGAGCCGAGCGACATAATGAGGCCCCTGAAGCTCCTCGAGAAGAAGAGGATCAAGGTGATTGTCGACGAGGTCAAGCTCATAAAGCCTGAGGAGAACCTAGTTGTTACAAACAACCACAAGCTCAACTACGACTACCTTGTCGTCTCCCTTGGTAGCGTACCGCGGGAGGACCTAATACCGAGCAAGGACCCTAACGTTTGTACCCCCTGGACCACGGACGGGGCAATGAACTGCAGGAGGCTCCTACGCAACTTCAAGAAGGGCACTGTGCTCATAACCCCTGTCTCTTGGCCTTATAAGTGCCCGCCAGCTCCCTTCGAGGTAGCGTTCCTCGTGAAGTACCTCATGGAGCAGAGGGGCGCCAACGACGTAAATGTCAAGATAGCTCACTTCTGGAAGGTTCCCATGGAGCCCTTCGGACCGGTTATCCAGGAGGGTTTCAAGAATATGCTAGACCAGTACGGCATAGAGTTCGTGGGAGGAATCCAGGTGGAGAGGTTCGAGAACGGTACCCTTTACACAAAGGGAGGGGAGAAGATAAACTACGACATAGCTATAACGGTGCCGCCGCACCTGCCTCCAGAGCCGATACCCAACTCAGGGCTCTCCAACCCTCAGGCCTTCAACTTCATGAAAATAGACAAGAGAACTCTGAAGCTCCCTGGCTACGATAACGTGTACGGCATTGGGGACGTCATAGCTCCCAGCATGAACCTAGGCATGGGAGGGGTCTTCGCCCACTTCCAGGGAGAGCACGTCGCTAGCGCGATAGTAGACGAAATCAGGGGTTCCTACGTTGGCGACGACTACAACAAGGGAGGTCTCTGCATAGCAGACCTTGGCTACATGGGCACAGTTGCATTCTGTGACTTCACGAAGCGTATATACCAGGGTACCTTCCCAGACTGCGTTATGATAGGAGGGATGAAGGCCTTCAGAGCCCTCAAGTTCGCCTTTGAGAAGTTCTGGCTTACCAAGTGGTTCTGAGGTGAGGAAATGTGAGCAGACAGAAGTGGGAGGCCTTGCTTTCCCTTGCAGAGAACCTGAAGGAGGAAGACGCAGAGGAGGTGGAGAGGCTGCTAAGGGAGGTAGACCTGAAGTCCGTAGCCCTCTTGCTCAAGGAGCTCTCCGATAACGCGGAGGCGGTAGCCGATCTCATAAGGTTCGCAAGGGCATTGAGAGAGTCCGGCACTCTAGCCCTCCTGGAGTCGCTGGTAGAGGCTACTGACGAGAACTTCAATGCTCTCCTTAGGCCCGAGACCATGAGGGCTGTGGGCAACCTTATGGCTCTTTTCTACCTGCTCTCCAGCTTCAATAACTTAATGCTAATGAAGGCAGCGGAGATGACGCCGAAGTGCACAGAGAGGGCAGTAGCTGAGGCTTCCCAGAACATGAAGCCCCTAGGCATAATAGAGCTCATAAAGATCCTGAGGAGCCCAGAGCTAGGCGCAGCAGTCAGGGGGCTTCACGCCTCCCTTAAGTGCTTTAGCGGCCGCTAGGCCTCTTGTGTCTCTTCAACAGCTCGTCGCACTTTTTTTCTGCCATCTCTTTAGCTATACAGCGGGCCTCTATGTGATCTTCCTCTACCACCAGCGCCCTCACTATGACCACTTCCCCTCTCTTGGTCTTAATGACGGGCCCGTAGATCGTCACATTGCTCCCCACTAGCTTCTCAGGCTCCTTGACGAAGGGAGGGAGGAAGGCCCTCGTCCTCCCGCCGTCCTCGATCACTATCATGCTCATTCCATCTCTCTTCCTTACCTCCACCACCTTACCGCTCTTTGCCCCAGTGCCCTCGTACTTTGAGGCCGCTATCACGGACCTCACGTATTGCGGCGAGGGAGGCAACTCTGAGGCGTTGACTGCGAGGACCTCCGTCTCTGAGGGCTCTACAGGGTAATAGGAAAAGGAGAGAAGGAAGACAGAGAGGGGAAAGAGAAGCAGGAGAGCAGCCTCAAGCTTGTCCAACGAGGCCCCGAAAAAAGGAAAGTTTAGGGAGCTTAAAAAGGGGGCTATGGTTATCCCCTCATGAAGTACCTCGGAGTCTGGTAAGTCTGGCCGTCCACCGTTATGGAGAGCGCTACGTAGATCCCTGCCCTTTTGTTCTCTGCTATTACTGCAGAGACCTCCTCGCCTACCTGTATGTTCCTGTATATCCAGCCGCCAAACACTAGGGCGCCGTCGCTAACCCTTACGTATATCCTGTGGAGCCTGATCTCGTATCTCTTCCCATCCTGGGCCTCTACGGTGAAGGTCCTCTTTGTTGCATTAAGGGACACCACCTTGCCCTTGATCTCTACGAGGGTCACGTTGGCCTTCCTCTGAACCTTAGCCTCCTTGGATATCCCCTTCTTGCCCTCGATCTCTCCGGCCATCTTCCAAGGCTTGGCGGCGGCAACTACTGTTCCGAGAGCTAGCAGCAGCAAGAGGGCCAGGCCGAGAGCTGCTAGGTACGTTCTCACCCCTCGTTCACCTCGTCGCGTAAAAGATGGGCCCTCCCCCTACTTAAGCTGAACTCACAAAAAGTGAATACCTAGCTCCTCCAGCAGGAAGCGTATGGGCAAGTCTCCTAGGAGCAGCGTCGCGATCATTCCCACGGCTAGGTGAGCCACATAGGGATGGCCCGGCGAGGCCTCCAGCTGGAGGTTTAGCTCCCCTCCAGAAGCCCTGAGCACTATGTCCTCTTGACTCTCCTCTTTGCACGCCTCACCACTTACGACCCACCAGCGCAGCCGCGGGTCCTCTATCAGCCTCCTGGCCTCCACCTTGTGAGAGAATGCTAGAAGGCAGCGAGGCTTCAGGGAACCGCAGAACAGGTAGTTAGAATATAGCTGATATGCAAGGACGGAGAGAGGAGAGTATAACACTGCAAGGAAGAGCGGAGGCAGGAGGAGGTGGCCGGCAGGAGCTATCAGGGCAATGAAAGCCATGGCTAGCACGTCTGCGCCGCCTATGAGGCAGAGCCTGTAGAGGGCATAAGCCAAGGTCACGAGGAGGAGGGAGGAGAGGAGGAAGAGCATGTGCTTCCAGACGTCGGCAAGGGCTGCAAGAGCAGAGAAGGGAGCACCTGCTAGCGTCGCAAGGATCCACACCTTTGTGTCCACTTCCCTCCTCTTCACGTCCTCGATGGCAGCATATCCCATGACGAGGGTTGCATATAGTAGCACGAGCGAGCTCAGCTCCAACTTCTTCCCCACAAATATATCTGTTCCTATAGGAATAGCTGCCTAAATTACTATATAGCAGATAAACTTTTTATACGCCGGGCTTCCTACCTCACGCGAAGTGAAGCAAGATGGCTAGAAGGAGGTTCGAAGAGGAGGAAGAAGAGGAAGAGTACGAAGAGGAGTTCGATGAGGAAGAGTACGAAGAGGAAGAGGAGTACGAGTACGAGGAGGAAGAGGAGGAAGAGTTCTGGGAGGAAGAGGAAGAGGAGGAAGAGGAAGAATAGCCATCTCGTGAGTCCTGCTATATAATACCCTTTATTGTTCCTCTCACGTCGAAGAACGTGTAGCTAGAGACCGTCACCCTTACCCACTTCCCGTATTCGACAGGAGGGCTAACCACGACGGGCACGTAGTTCCTCATTCTTGCTGTTACGGTGCCCCTCCTGTGGCCTGCCTCTGTCACCAGGGCCTCTACCTCCCTCCCCATGTAGCTCCCCATTACCGAGAGCCCCACCTCCTCCACTACTTGAGCGAGCAGCTTGCTCCTCTCCTTCTTTAAGTTATCTGGCACTTGAGGCATGGCTGCCGCCTTTGTGTGCGGCCTAATGCTATACTGAGCCAGATGCACCTTCTCGAACCTTAGCTCCTTAACGAGCTTCACAGTGTTCTCGAAGGCCTCCTTGTCCTCACCAGGGTGACCCACGATTATGTCGGTGGCTACCATTGCATCCGGATACCTTGCCTTCACCTTCTTGTGTAGCTCTCTGAACTCGTCCACAGTGTACTTTCTCTTCATGACCTTCAGCACCCTGTCGTCGCCGCTCTGCACGGGGAGGTGGAAGTACTTGTAGACCCTCTCGTCTCTGTACGCCTCCAGCAGCTCGTCTATCATCTCCAGGGCCAGGTCGGGCGTCATCATGCCTACCCTTAGCATGTAGTTACCCTCCACCTTTTCCAGTATGCTCCAGAGGAGGTCAGGCAGCATGAACCTCTCGCCAAGGTCTCTCCCATAGGCTGCCACGTCCACGCCCGTCAGCCTTATCTCGACGGCGCCCTGCGAGACGAGGTCTCTAACGAGCTCCACGATCTGCCTCGGCGAGTAGCTCTTCAGCTGCCTTCTTGCTATCTTCGTTATGCAGAAGCTACAGTCCCCAAGGCAGCCCTCTTGGATCATTACGGAAGCCACTGCCTCCTTTGGAGATATGCGGGGGAGGAAAGAGGTGTCCCTGGAGCCCTCAAGCAGCACCACCCTCCCCTTGCTCTCCACGGCCTCCACCACCTTGCTCACGTTCTGGGGCGAGAGGAGGCTGGCGTGAGGAGCGGCCCTCATCACTAGCCCGGGCCTCGCTTTTGCAAGACACCCCATGACTATGAGCCTCTTCTCGGGGAACATTTCTGTTATCTCCCTTAGCCTCTCCGCTATCCTTTGCTCAGTGTCCAGTCTCACTGCACATGTGTTAACGAGAACGCAGTCTGCCTCTTCTATCGAAGAGGCCTTTGCGTATCCCCTGCTCCTCAACAGGCTCTCTGCAACTGCATTGTCGAACTCTGCCAGCGCACAGCCGTAGGTCTCTATGTAGTACCTCACTTCTCCCCAGCTACGGAGTAGCGCTAGGAGTTTAAAGTCTCCTCCTAATATTTTCCCCCGGGGGTTCCGCTTGAGCTTCCGCGGCAGGGACGTACTCACTATACTGGACTTCGAGAGAGGGGAGCTAGAGGAGCTCTTCGAGGAGGCAGACGTGATTAGGAAGAGAGGAGTTTCGGGAAGACCTCTGGAGGGCAAGATCATGGCCTTGGCCTTCTTCGAGCCCTCCACGAGGACGAGGCTCAGCTTTGAGACCGCAATGAAGAGGTTGGGTGGGGAGGCCATAGGCTTCACCAGCGAGGAGGCAATAAGCGTGGCAAAGGGCGAAAGCTATGTGGACACGGTGAGGATGTTAGACGCCTACTCCGACGTCATCGTGATCAGGCACAAGTACGATGGAGCTGCAAAGCTGGCCGCAGAGATAGCGAGGAACCCAGTAATAAATGCGGGCGATGGGAAGCAGCACCACCCCACCCAGGCTATGATAGACCTTTATACCATAAGGACCCTCCTTGGAGGCGTGGACGGCCTTACCGTAGGAGTGCTGGGGGATCTAAAGTACGGCAGGGCGGCCTCTAGCTTCATATTAGGTCTCACTCATTACAAGCCGCGGCTCGTCTACCTGATATCTCCGCCCCAGCTAGCGGCGAGGAGAGAGGTATTGGATCAGGCGAGGGAGAGAGGGCTACCGTACAAGGAGGTAAACAGCCTAGAGGAGGTTATAGGTGAGCTAGACGTGCTCTATGTGACCAGGATACAAAAGGAGAGGTTCCCTGACCCGGAGGAGTACGAGAAGGTGAGGGGGGCTTACGTGGTGACCCTTGAGCTACTGCAGAGGAGGGCGAAGAGGGAGCTAAAGGTGCTCCACCCGCTGCCGAAAGTAGACGAAATAGAGCCGCGAGTGGACGAAAGTCGCTTTGCTTCCTACTACGAGCAGGCCAGGCTAGGAGTCCCTCTGAGACAGGCGCTACTCTTGAAGCTGTTGGGATGATAGCTATATTAGGCTGTATTATTGAGACTGCATACCTCTCTCATATACTTTTTTGAGTAGGTTAGGGGAAAAACGCGCGGTGAACGGAATGCGCGGAGGGCCAAGGGCAAGGCCCGGGGTACCCTTCCCCGATCCTGTATAATGTTTTACTCGTTTTCCAGATCCCTCAGGTAGGCTTCTTTGGAGATCTCCATGACAAACTCGTCGTTAACTTGATATTTTGGCATATCTTTCCTCTGGAGCTCCAGCCGAGAGGCGTTCCAGAAGTCCCACTTTTTGAGGAGGTGGTCGTAGTTCCTTATTGGTAGTATTTGCCTTACCACAGTATCAGCGTGTAGCTGAGAGTACACCTTTATTTCGTCGAGAGCACACATACCCTTAACTCTCGAGGTTACCTCTACTATGTATTTGAGTGGGAGCGAGAGAAGGAGCGCGTTAACCCCCTCCTTCCCTTTCATGATGCTAACCGTATAAAGGTAGGTGGAGAAGAAGCCATTTATGTAGCGAGAGCATTCTTCGCTCGTAGTGAAGATCAAGTACAACAAAGCGTTCTTCTCAGAAGAGTCATATATCATAGCCTTGGAGCCTCTCATGGCAGCGCCTATGTGTAAGACATGATGGAAAACCTTCCTCCTAGCCCTTTGAATGCCGTGAGCGGCAAGGGCTCCCCAGGTCTCCATGAGAGCGCTAACCGCGTCTATCTCGCCCCTCATTAATATATAGAGGTCCACAAAGTCCTTCACTATGTTCATCGTCTCGCCAAGATAGGGCCTTAGGTATCTCTGCTCCACTTTCGGGTGATCCTCATTGTCCTTAAAGGCCGTGAGAGGGTCCTGGTGGCTCCTTTCTGCAAAGTAATGGAGGAGGCTGGGCTTAGCCATCACGTGATCCTCGAGTACAAACACGCGGTGGGGCTTTTCCGGCCTTTCCATAAGGAGCTCCAAGAGGTCTCCTACGTTCCCCTCCGGCACCCTATAGAAAACTATGGTGCCCTGAAAGGTGTTGTTAACGGAAGAGACCCAATCCATGAGCGGCGCAACCTTTAGCCACACGCCCTCATATACGGCCGCTACCACCCTTAGCCCTATCATCCTGTGAATGAAGTCTAGCCTCATCCTCACGAGGGCCCTCTCCCTAAGCACAGAGAAGAACCTGGAGATGGAGGGCTGAGGGACTCCTATCTCCCTCTCCATCTCTGTCTGGAAGTATGGAGGGTTGTTATATTGTACGTAGTCTAAGAGCTCAGCGTACCTACTCTGAGGCTTCCCCTCGCTCCCGGAGAGCACGTTTATGAACTCCGGCAATATGCCTTCAAACTTCGATCCAGATCCCCGCATCTATGGTTATGCTAATACTGGTTTATATATATCGTTAAATTTCTTCGGGGGTATCAGAAAGAGGCCTCATGCAGAGAGTATTACTAACGAGGAGCTAATCCCTGTGGGCCAGGCCTACCACTTCCTCCACGCTTTCGAAGCCCTCTGCCCAGAGGAACTTCTCCAGCCCCCTGAGTATTTCGCTGATCACTATCTCTCCCCTGTCCATTAGCGCAGAGCCCACCTGCACAGCCTTTGCGCCAGCAAGCATCAGCTCTAGGGCGCTCTCCCAGTCCCTAACTCCTCCCACGCCAAAGATATCCGCCCGGGTTTCCTTGTAGACGTCGTATATCACCCTCACAGCTATAGGATGAATGGCCTCCCCTCCCAGCCCCCCGTACTTGTACCCCAACACAGGCTTCTTGCTATAAACGTCTATCTTCATTGACCTTATGGTGTTTATCAGCGACAGGGCCTTCGCCCCTCCCTCTAAAGACTTTACTGCCACTTCTACTACCTTATCCGATAAGCCTAGCTTGGCTATGACAGGCACCTTAACCACGGAGGCCACGCTATTAACTATCTCATATGACGTAGCCGGATCTTGGCCCATCTCTAGCCCCCCTCCCTTGAAATGTGGGCAGCTCAGGTTCAGCTCCAGCGCATCCGCGCCGCCCTCCTCCAGCTTTGCCGCCACTTCCACGAACTCCCGCACAGAGGTGCCTGCCACGCTGCCTATAACGGGCACCCCCCTTGCGGCCTTCTTGAGCTCCCCTACCATCCTACTGACCTGCTCAGCGCCAGGGTTAGCGAGGCCTACTGCAACTATCCATCCTCCCGGCACTTTGACTACCCGGGGCCTGTTGTAGCCAACTCTGTACTCCTTCGTTGTGGTCTTCAACACCACGGCCCCTGCGCCTGCACTCACCATTTTCTCTACTGCCTCGGCACTCCACTCTAGGACGCCGCTGGCATTAGCTAGGGGAGTCCTTAGGAGAAGTCCGCCCACGCTTATTTGCATCCTCAAACATGTTCACCCCGAAGCCCTCCTCTAGCTCTCTATAGGTTAGCCGGCCTCTTATAACGGTTGCAAGGCACCGAGCTCTCCTCGTCCCAAAGTATGGAGTTATCTTTGCCTTTGAGAAGAGGCTGCCGGGAGACGCCTCGGGCTCAAGCGAGAAGACGCTTAGGGTGAAGCCCCGGCTTATCCCAAGGATTTTTTGAACATTAACCGAGGTGAGTTTCACAAACTCATCCAAAAGCCCCGCCGCGTTAAAGCTTAGCAGCAAGGCTCCCGGCCAGCTCTCGAGGCTGGAGAAGCCGGGAGAGCACTGGTCAGGCGGCGCCCAGGCCTTCTCTGCCGCTGCGTGAGGCGCGTGATCGCTGGCTATTGCGTCCACGTAGCCCTCCATGAGGAGCTTCCAAAGGCCCCACCTCTCCTCCGGCCTCCTCAGCGGCGGGTTGACTTTGGACTCGCAGAGGGGGTTCCAGAGGTGCCTGAAAGAGATCATATCGAACAGGAGGTGATGGGGGGTAACGTCCGTGGAGAAGCCCAGCTGCTTCGAGAGGATCAGGGTCTTCGGGCAGGAGACGTGGGTTATGTGAACCCTAGGCTTGGCACCGCACCTCTTCAGCAGCCTCCTCACCTCCTCTATCCCCAACATCTCCGCCGCGCAGCTCCTGTGGAGATCCCTTTCGTACCCATAGTCGGGAGCCCTGATCATTTCTGGGTGTTCTGAGTGAACTATTACGAGAAGTCCCCTCATCTCAGCGCTCCTCAGGACGCTACATATGAGCCCCTCGTCCTTCTCTAGGTCTTCAGGGTAGAACTTGAAGCCCGCTATAGGCGCCGAGGCCATCTCCTCCACGTAGTCTGCGGATTCTGGCACTCCCGCATAGAGCCCATAGTCTACGCGGGACCTGGAGAGGGCCCTCAGCTTCTCCCTCAGCGCCCGCGGGTTCCTCACGAAAGGCCTCGTGTTCGGCATGTCTACCACCGCAGTAACGCAGCCGGCGAGCGCTGCAAGGGTGCCGGAGGACTCGTCCTCCTTGTACGAGAGCTCGAGACCTCTGAGGTGAACGTGCATGTCTATTATGCCAGGGAGAGCTATAGAGCGCGCTCCCCTAAGGTCCAGGCAGCCCTCTGCGCTAGTGAGACCTCCGGCTAGATCGATGCAGGCGTTGCTCCTCCAACCAGAGGGGCTCCATAGCAGGTCGACGCAGAGGCCTCTATAGGAGCCTTGCAATTTCTGCCTCACCGACGTATGTGCCACAATATGCGCATTTGTACAACAGAGGGACGGTGGAGACTAGGATCATCCTCGGGACCACGTGCTCCCCCTTCTTCCTCGTTATGCATGAGGAGTTGGGGCAGGGCAGGATCTTCTCCACGATCTCGGGAGGTCTTACCTTCTGCTTTAGCACGACGTTCCCCTCTTTTATAATGTTGAGAGTTGCATTAGGCGCCACCAAGCTTACTAGGTTTATCTGCTCGCTGGTGAGGAACAGGCCCTCTACCTTAACTATGTCCTTCTTTCCCAGCTTCTTGCTCTCCACGTTACTCACTATAGCCATCCTGTAGCCCGAGTTCTCTAGGCCTAGAAGCCTCGCGACCTGAAGGCCTCTGCCAGCACTAATGTGATCTATAACGGTGCCCTCCCGGATCTTCCTGACTAGCAGCCCCTCTTCCCCGCTCAAGGGGACCACGGAAGAGGACGAGCCTCCGAGCCTAAAAAGAGGGAGGCTTCTTGGGAGGGGACTTGCCCAATCTGCCCTCCGCTACGAGAGGGTTCCTCACTTTGAACCTCTCCTCGGCCTCCGCAAGTCCCCTCTCGTGATAGGCCAAAGCCTCCCAGTAGCCGTCCACGTAGTCTCTAACGAAAAGGAGCTCCTTGAGCCACTTAGCTGACTTCCAACCATAGAGCTGCGGCACTATGAGCCTTGCAGGGAAACCTCCCTCGGCGGAGAGGGGCTTCCCGTTCAGCCCTATGGCGACTATTGAGCCCTCCTTCAGGGCTTCTTCTATGGGGATCACGGTGGAGTAGCCCCTCACGCTTTTAGCTATCACCCACTTGGCTTCTCCGCTCGCTCCCGCCTTCTCTGCGAGCTCTTTCATGCGTACGCCCAACCAAGAGTTCCCCTTCACGCTCCAGCCGGTAACGCAGTGGAAGTCCCTTTCTGAGAAGAGAGAGGAGCTCCTCTTTAGCTCCTCGAGGCTGAACGAGACCTCCCTTTCCACCAGCCCAGATATCTTTAAGGACCAGCTGCCGGCCTCCACTGTCTGAACGCCCTCTGCGGCATATATCACGAACCTCTTTGCAACCTTCTGCCCGGCAGGCCAGGGGGCGCGCTGAGGCCTAAGGTAGGTTATCCCCATGTTCTGCCCCACGCTCAGCCTCTCCCCTGAAAGCAGCTCCTCGAGGACCCTCCTCGGTAGCACGCTCGCCGCTGCAGAGAAGAGCACCCCGGAGACGTTAACCATGACGTCTCCTGCCTCTACGACGCGCAAGTGAGCAAGGGGGACGCCGTCCCGGCGCAGGTCGAAAGCGTAGAGGTTAAAGCGCTCGCCGCTGTACTCCCAGTGAACTAGCTCGGGCTCCCCCAGCTCGGTGCCCAAGAGATCTTCTAGCACCTCCTTTGCGCCCAACGCGGCCTTCGTCGCGTCCGTTGCGTACACTACCTCCGCGTCTCCCGTACACTCTATGACGAAGGGCATGCCGACCTCGTTCAGCAAGCTGTTGTAGTACATCGAGCAGCCCCTTATGGAGCCCATTTCTGCCCCCCGCAGGACCTCTCGAGGTTAATATGTGAGGGTAATTACGGAAAGAGCCCCTCCCTAACTTCCTTAACGAACCTTTCCACGGCCTCCTTGCCTATGCTCATGAAGTCGACATACTTTTTAGCAAAGGGTGGGGCTTTTTCAGAGAGCCCGAGCACGTCGTGGATCACCAACACCTGCCCGTCACACTCCTTGCCGCTACCTATGCAGATTGTGGGAATAGAGAGCCTCCTCGTCACCGCGCCTGCCACTTCGGGTGCTGTGAACTCGATGACCACCGCAAAGGCGCCGGCCTCCTGGACGGCCTCTGCATCGAGGAGCAGCTGCTTCTTATCCTCCTCGCTCGAGCCCCTCATCTTGTAGCCCCCTAGCTTTAGGTACCTCTGCGGCGTAAGGCCTATGTGGGCCATAACTGGTATGCCGGCCCTCGTTATAGCCCTAATCCTGTCCGCGTACTCGCTGCCCCCCTCCAGCTTAACGGCCTCTGCGCCAGCCCTAACAAAGGCTATCGCCGACCTCACCGCCGTGCCGTCGCTAGGTTCGTAGCTACCGAAGGGCATGTCCCCTACGACGAGGGCCTTCGGCCTGGCCCTCGCTACAGCTTCGGTGTGCCTCAACATGTCCCTGAGGGTGACCCCATGAGTGGAGGGCATGCCAAAAACTACCATGGCGAGGCTATCTCCAACTAATATAGCGTCCACGCCTGCAGAGTCTGCGATCTTCGCCGTCGGGTAGTCGTAAGCCGTGATCATGACTATTTTTCTTTCCCCCTTCATCTTGACTATATCGAGAGCCCTGATCTTCATTCTACTTATCGTCTTAGAAGGCCTCGCGAGCCTTTAAGAGTCTCCTTTGCCTTAACGAGGTAGTATAGGGCTGCGTTACAATCTGTCCTTAGCCCTAACCTTGAAGCTGTCCTCAGCACATACCCGCTGAGCTCCTCTACCTCAGTTCTCCTTCCCTGCTGTATGTCAGCTAGCATGGAAGAGGTATTGTTCCTCGTGGCCTCTGCGACGCGGAGCACATACGAAACGGGGTCCTCTGGGAGGAGAAGGCCCAGCGCAGAGGCTATCATCCCCACTTCTCTGGCTGCGCACTCCACGAGGGGGCGTAGGGAGGGCTCCAGGACCACGCCGTTCTCCGCCTCCAGAAGGGCTGTTATGGGGTTTATCGTGGCGTTAGCCGCCAACTTCAGCCAAGCCCAAGCAATCACGTCGCTCACTTCTTCCACTACGGCCCCTCCCCTCCTTAAGGCCTCTGCAAGGGGCCTCGGGTCTGCCCCCAAGCTACCGATTACTATGCGCCCGAGGCCTCTGACCTCTACGTGAGAATCCCCCCTCCTCACCGCCCCGTACTCTACTATGCCCCCCACCGCCCGAGCTCCCACGCTCAGCGCCTCCTCCATAGCCACGAGGCCGTTAGAGAAGGTAGCTATGAACTCAGAGCGCGGCAGGGCAGCGGCTATGGCTGCCTTAGCGTCATATGCCTTGGTAGCTATGAGGGAGTAGAGGCAGCCCTCCTCCGGCGGGCTTGTGCCGGCCTCCGGAAAGTAGTGGCCCTCTATGAGCCCTGAAACTCTCATGCCCTCCTCTACAAGCCTCTCAGCATGCTCCCTCCTCCTCACAACGGCATACGCCTTCTCCCCTGCCCTCCAGAGGAAGAGGCCGAGGAGGCCTCCCACGGCCCCTAAGCCGAATATGCAAAAGCGCCTCTTCACGGACGGGAACCTCTCTCCAGCGAGAAGCTATAGCCTTCTCTCGCCAGTTGCTCCACTATTTCCTCTGCAACAGATAGCGAGGGGACCTCTAGCAGTAACACCACCTTTGCGTGCCAGGGAGGTATAGACACGTCTACCCTGTCGTGAAGTATGTCCAACACGTTTGCCCTCTTAGAGGCCACTATCTCCAGCACTCTCTTCAGCTGCCCCGGGTAGTCCGGCACATAGCCGGAAAGCCTCACTATTCTCCCCACCTTCGAGAGCCCCCTCATTAAGATCTTGTGGAGGAGCGTGAGGTCTATGTTGCCCCCGCTCAGTATTATGACTACCCTCTTCCCCTCGGTCCTGAGCTTTCCGGCTAACAGAGCGGCCACGCCGGCAGCGCCCGCCCCCTCTGTGAGCGCCTTCTTCCTCTCGAGGAGGAAATATATGGCTTGTGAGAGTTCTTCCTCGTCAACGGTTACTATCTCGTCCACGAGGTGTGAGGCTATGGTAAACGTTAGCTCTCCTGGCCTCTTTGTGATGAGGCCGTCTGCCACGGAAGGCTTCGGCTCAACGCTTACGGGCTTACCTGCTCTGAGAGAAAGGAGCATTTTAGGCGCGGCTTCTGGCTCCACACCTATGACCTTCACGTCAGGCCTAAGGCGCTTCATGACCCCTGCAACCCCTGCTATGAGACCTCCTCCCCCCACCGGCACCACCACCATGTCCGCTTCGGCCTGCTCCAGCAGCTCCCAACATATGGTGCCTTGGCCTGCTATGACGCTCACATCGTCAAAGGCAGGTATGAACTCGTATCCTCTCTCCCTCGCTATCTCAAGCGCTTTTTCTAGCGCCTCATCGTATACCCTGCCGTGAAGCACCACCTCTGCGCCGTAGCTCCTCGTGGCCTCTATCTTTGATATGCTCGCCGTCTCGGGCATAACTATCACGGACTTCATGCCGAACACGGATGAGGCATAGGCAACCCCCTGGGCGTGGTTGCCCGCAGACGCGGCGACCACGCCGCTGACCTTGCCCCTCAGCTGGCTCACCTTGTAGAGGGCTCCCCTGACCTTGAAGCTCCCCGTCTTTTGCAGGTTCTCGTACTTAAGGATTACCTTGCCCCCCGCGATCCGAGAAAGTGTGGAGCTCAAGCCGACGGGGGTCCTGTGAGCGTATCTGCCCACTACCTCCCTTGCTCTCTCGCTCTCCTCTACCACTGTCTGCCAGAGCCGATCAAACACCTCGCGTCTCCTCGCAGAGATACGCTATCGCCTCTACCTCCAGCTCGGCGCCCCTCGGCAGATTAGAGACCTCCACGACGGCCCTGGCAGGGAGGCTCCCTGAGAAGTACTCAGAGTAGACCTCGTTGAACTCAGAGAAGAGCCTTATGTCCTTTACGTATACTGTGACCTTTACGACCTTCTCTAGTGAGCCCCCAGCCGCCTCCACGATAGCCTTCAGGTTCTCAAGGGTCCTCCTCGCCTTGTCCCTGAAGCTACCTTCGACCATGGTTCCCGTTTGCGGATCCAACGGTATTTGTCCAGACACGAAAAGGAAGCACCCCGCTAGGACGCCCTGACTGTAAGGGCCTATGGGCTTGGGAGCACGCGGAGTGTATATGTACTTCACAACCTTCACCACACTTTAGGAGCTCTGAAGGATTATTACCTCTTAGTTATAAGGGCGCAGGGGAGCCCTATATGGGGAGCCTAGAGAATGCAGAGTCCTGGTTGGGGTGGCTGGCCTTGACGGGGGCAGGAGGCCCTATGGTGCCCTTCGTACCCACGAGGAAGGAGGCTATGGACCTTCTCTTCAAAGTCCTGGACCTGAGGGAGGACGACGTCTTCTACGATCTGGGCTGCGGAGACGGCAGGGTCGTGATAGAGGTCCTGAAGAGGTTCCCTGTGAAGAGGGGGGTCTGCGTTGAGGTGAGAAGGGACCTCATAGAGGAGGCCCTCAGGAAGGCAAGGGCAGAGGGCGTGGAGGGGAGGTTCGTGGCAGTACACGGCGACTTCTTCGAGGTGCCGCTAAAGGACGCTACGGTGGTATACATGTATCTCCTAGGCAGCGTCAACGACGCCCTCAAGCCGAAGCTCATGAAGGAGCTGGCACCAGGGACTAGGGTGATCTCGTTGGACTTCCAGGTCCCTGGCTGGAAGCCCGTGAAGGTCGTAGGTAACAGGAGCGGCTGGCAGAGCACAGTTTACTACTACGTTATAGGAGAGAGCGACAGATGAGAGATGTGAGGGAAGCCCTCGCAGACGTCATGAAGCTTCTCTACATGCGAGGGCTAGTGCAAGTAAAGGGTGGGAACGCCAGCGCACGGGTGGGAGAGCTCCTCTACATAACCCCTTCCCAGCTCCCGAAGCATCTGTTGAGGCCTGAGGACATAGCCGTCATGGACCTGGCTGGCAGGGTAATAGAGGGCAGGCCTAGCTCCGAGTACAAGCTGCACCTGGAGGTATACAGAAGGGTGCCTAAAGCCAAGGCCGTTGTGCACGCTCATCCGCCCGTCCTCCTAGCCCTTGTTGAGAGGGGGGCGAGCGTTGGGGTAGAGCTCCTCATGGAGGCAAAGGCCAAGTTGAAGTGCGTGGCGGTAGTGCCCTCATATCCTCCTGGAAGCCTGGAGCTGGCGCTAGCCGCTGCAGAGGCCCTCTCCTCTTCCGGCTGTAATGCGGTAGCCCTCGCGAGACACGGGGCGGTTGCCATAGGGGAGGACCCATATGATGCTCTTGACGCTATGGAGGCTCTGGAGGACGCGGCGAAAATAACTCTGATGGCGGGCCCGCCGGGATTTGAACCCGGGACCTTCGGCTCCGCAGGCCGACGCTCTGATCCTGGCTGAGCTACGGGCCCGTCGAAATATACGGACTAAGTCGACCTTATAGATTTAGGTGGTAGATTTAGGTGGGAGCGGGCTTGGGCTGGCGCCTCCTCTGCCCCTCCTGTGGCTTTGCGGGGGAAGAGGAGTCCTACTACCCCTTCTGTCCCCGCTGCGGAGGTCCTCTCGAGGTCGAGGGCCAGTTGCCTCCCGCGCGCAGGGAGCTCGGCGAGGGGAGAACCCCACTCGTGGCCTCCGGAGGAGTAGCCTTCAAGCTGGAGTACCTTAACCCTTCCGGCAGCTTCAAGGACAGGGGAGTCTCATATAGCCTTCAGATCGCCAGGTCCTTAGGGTACAAATGCGTTGTCACAGACTCCAGCGGTAACGCCGCCCTCTCTACGGCTATTTACGCTAACAGGCT
This sequence comes from Acidilobaceae archaeon, assembly GCA_026413755.1. Classification (GTDB taxonomy): domain Archaea; phylum Thermoproteota; class Thermoprotei_A; order Sulfolobales; family Acidilobaceae; genus DSZV01. The sequence continues at coordinate 47,456 of JAOAKH010000010.1, forward strand.
GGGGCTGGAGCCCATAGTAGTGGTGCCGAAGGGCGCCCACAGGGCTAAGCTCTCGCTAATAGGCGCTGCGGGCGCTCGCATAGTCTTCTCAGAGAGCAGAGAGGAGGCGCGGAAGAAGGCCTCCCTTTTGTCTCAGAAGTGCTTCTACCTGTCCCACCCCACGAGTCCCCTCTTCCTCGAAGGCATGAAGAGCCTAGGAGCGGAGCTGGCAGAATACTCAAAGAAGATCACCCTCATAGCGCCCGTCTCCAGCGGTAGCCTGCTTCTCGGAGCCTTCAGGGGCTTCTCACAGAGCGGGGGGAGTATGAGGCTGGTGGCGGTCCAGGCGGCGGAGAGGGCGTCGCTTGCCGGGCGCGTGAGCAGGGCTATCTCCATAGGGGGCGAGAGCTCCAGGCTGGCGGACGCACTAGTAATAGAGAGTCCCCCTAGGCTGGGGGAGATAGCTAGGGTCGTGGAGAGCAGCGGAGGGATATTGGTGAGGGTGGGCGATGAGGCCATAAAGGAGGCCCTTGGGGAGCTGATCCTCATGGGCTTCCTCGTGGAGCCCTCCTCTGCAGTAGCCTGGGCCGCGTACAAGGCCCTGAGGGAGGAGCTAAGAGGGGAGGACGTGGTGGTGGTCCTCACGGGCAGTGGGCTGAAGTACGGCGAAGAGCTAAGAATAAAATAGCTCTCACCTTCTCCGCCGAGGGATAAAGGATGGGGAGGATAGAGGTTAGCCTAAGGAACTTCAAGACGTACGTGCCTGAGGAGCTCCTCTACACCGAGGAGGACGAGTGGGTGAGGGTGGAGGGAGAGAGGGCTGTGGTGGGCATTACGGACTATGCTCAAAGGATGTTGAAGGACGTGGTAGGCATAGAGCTGCCAAAGGTGGGGGTTAAGCTCTCGCGGAAGGCCGTGGCCGCGATGCTCGAGTCAATAAAGGCTACTGCAGAGGTTTACGCGCCGCTCTCGGGGACTGTGGTGGAGGTTAACGAGAGGCTAAGGGGGGAGCCAGAGCTGCTGAATAAGGACCCCTACGGGGAGGGCTGGATCTTCGTGCTCAAGCTAGAGAACCCCGAAGAGTTGAAGGAGCTGCTGTCGCCCCAGGCCTATGCAACAAAGATCCAGAGGAAGAAGTAGTTAATAACGTCCCCCTTTGCGTTTTCATGGGGATGACTGGGGAAGTTTTCGTCAGAGAGGTGAAGAGGTGGCGGCTGGAGGACCTCCCTTTTTTATGAGCTCCTCTAGGGCAAAGGCCAGTCTGTCCACGTCCTCCCTACAATTGTATAGGTAAAAGCTGGCCCTCACGCTCCCCTGCCTCTCTCCTATCTCGTCGTGAAGCACGTGCGCGCAGTGAAGCCCGGCCCTCACCGCTACTCCGTGAGAGTCAAGCCAGAGGCCCACGAGGCTAGGCTCTATGCTCCCTACGTTAAAAGCTACAATGCCGAGCTTCCTCTGCAAGTCCTTTGGGCCTATGAGCCGAACGCCCTCAAGCGCTGAGAGTCTCCTCACTGCGTGCTCTGTGAGCTCTCTCTCCAGGGCCTCCACCTGCTCCATCCCTACCCTCCACAAGTACCTAATTGCCTCTGAGAGCCCCACAGCCTCTATTATGGGCGGCGTCCCCGCCTCGAACTTCCAAGGAGACCTGTGCCAGGCTATCCTAACCCTTCCCTCCTCTAGAAAAACCCTCTCCACGGTCCCTCCTCCTCCGAAGGGAGGCTCCAGCTCCTCCAAGATCTCCTGCTTTCCCCACAGCACTCCTATGCCGCTTGGCCCTAGCATCTTATGACCGCTGAAGGCAAGGAAGTCCGCTCCCATCTCCCTCACGTCGATCTTCATGTGTGGCACTGACTGCGCCCCGTCCACTACGACTAGAGCGCCGCTCTCATGAGCCACCTTTGTTACCTCCTTCACGTCGCTCACGTATCCCGTTACGTTTGAAGCGTGGCCTATGGCTACTACTTTGGTCCTCTTGCTTATCATTTCCCCTAAGGCTTCCCACATAGGCACGCCCTCTTTGTTCACCGGAACTAGCTTCACTTTAGCTCCTACGGCCTCCGCTGCCCTAACCCAGGGGAGCAAGTTGCTATGATGCTCAGCCTTGCTGACGATTATCTCGTCCTCTTTATCTATGTAGCGGTTCCAGAGGAGGAGACCTGCTACTAGCTGTAACGCTTCTGTAGTGTTCTTAGTGAACACTATCTCCTCCCAGCTGCGGGCACCTATGAACTTAGCTGCCAGCTCATGTGCCTCCTCGTAGGCCCTGGAAGCCTCCATGCTTACCTTGTAGACGCCCCTATGGACGTTAGCATAGCTCAGCGCAGCAAATTCCTTCATGCTCTCTATAACCTGAACCGGCTTAAGGGAACTGGCGGCGCTGTCTAAATAAGCTATGTTCCGCTGTGTTATCTCCGGGAAGTCGGACCTCCACTTATTACAGCTCAAAGTACCACCTCATAGCTTCTGCAGGGTGAGTCTATACGTATATCCGTCGCTCTCGAAGCCCAGGACCTTCACGTTCCACCTGCTCACCAACCTCTCCACCATGTTGGAGGGAGCGAAGTCCTCTTCCCCCACTACTACTATCACATCCCCAGCGGAGGCCTCCTCCATAGTCATCATGAGCTTCACAGAAGGCTTATCCGTACAAGTCTTCCAGGCCTCCTTAGTCAGCTCTAGCCTTCTCTCCAAGCAAGACCCCTACGTATAGCTCTCCGAAAACTTAATATTGATAATGAATATATGAGATTGCAGCAGCCTAATCTTTATTCGCTTCTTATTACCTTCTATATCAGAGGCTTCTCTCTTATGCTTTTACTTTATACTTTAAGCATAGACTTAACACTTAAAACCTTTAGCTGATCATATAGATCGGGGTGAGAGGAGTGAGCGTAACGGAGGCCCTGGGAAGGCGTGACTCAGAGGAGATCTACTTGCTCCCGAGCCCCTTGGCAAAGGAGCTGGAGAACATGACCGACCTCTGGCACTGCTGTGCTCGCAAAAAGGAAGAGAAAATATCGCTAGTCTACCTCCGTCAGCTCTAGCCTTTCCTACAAGAGCACACGGCGAGCAGAGCCCTAGCTATAAGGGAAAGGGACCTCCAGGGAGCCCCTCTCGGCAGTATCCCTTTTTCCGTTAGGCTGGCTATCATTTGCACCACCTCTCTCTCCTCCGCCCCTGCCCGCTTGGAGGCCTCCGCCAGCGAGCTAGAGCCTGCTACGACCCTTAGCTGTCTTAGCTCCTCTTCCGACAGCTGATCGCAGAGAGTCACGTAGTAGAGCACTTCGCTCATGGCAGAGTAGACCGCTTCATAAACTGCGTCGCGTAGCTCGTTAACAGAGACTGCAATCACGTCGGGCAGCAGGTTTAGCTCCACGCCTAGCTCCGCTGCGACCGCTCCCGCCTTCTCGTCTGCCAGCCCCCTGCCCACTATCATTGGTTTCATGTCTAGCAGCTTTGCATTAACGTATGCTTGCCTCACAGCCTCCACGTCGACGCTTCCCGCCTTTACCTCCACTGCGTATAAAGAGCCCTCCCTCTCTGCGACTATGTCCACGTCGGAGACCTCTACCCCTCCAATCACGACCTTCCTGTGTAGATCCACGATCTTGTAGCCCTGCGACTCCAGGTAGCTGATCGCGAGGGCTTCGCTAGACTTGAGGGGCTTCCTCACCTCTCTTCCCCGAACACTCTTCCTCCGCCTTTTTCCTCAACAAAGCTAGGGCATCGTACACTTGGTTAAGGCTGTCCAAGATGGAGTAAAGTCCTCCCTCGCTGCCCCTATAGGAAGATATTATTTGGCCCTCCATGAGCTCAAGCCTCGCATAGATTACGTCTATGAGCTCCCTTACGTTCAACCCTCTCCTCCCGGGGGGAAAACTTATATTTGTGGGGGGATATTTAAGGGAGGGTGAGGAAGATGATAAGGGCGGAGGCCAAGGAGAAGAAGCCGAGGGTCTACGGCTACCACGTCTATGGAGACCTCTATGAGTGCGACGAGGAAGTATTAAAGGACGAGGAGAGGCTGAGGAAGATAGTGGAGGAGGCCGCAAAGAGAGGGAACATGACGCTCCTCGACGTTAAGTCCTGGAAGATAGGGGAGGGGGTGAGCGTTGTGGGCATAGTGTTAGAGAGCCACATATCTATTCACACTTGGCCGGAGTACAGGTTTGCAACCGTTGACGCTTATACTTGCGGGGCCCACACAAAGCCCGGCGTCGCCTTCGACTACATAGTCTCCATGCTGGGGGCGAAGAGGGTAAGGAGGGGGGAGTTCGAGAGAACTCTGGAATAGTAACTGCCCCAGGGACGCGCGTCCCTGGGGGAAGAAGAGGTGCTCAGCATATTTTTATGATATCCCCGTCCCTCGGCACGAGAGCCTCAACCGCTTTCCCTGCCTCCTCCTCGCTCTCTGGCGATATGTGGTAGAGAACCCTGAGCGAAGCCCCCGCGGTCTGCTGTAGGGCCTCCCTCACTGTGCTATGCCCTGTCCTTAGCGCCTCTGCTGTCATTGTGCTCGGCAGCGTGGCCTCATGGATTGCTAGCTGAGCTCCCTGGGCCGCAGCCCTGAAGGACTCTGTGGGCCTAGTGTCGCCGCTAACCAGCACCCTTATGCCCTTGTACTCCGTCATTACCCCCACTGCCTCTACAGTGTGTAAGGCCTCCAATATCCTAATCTTCAGGTCTGCCTTCCTTAGCTCGTCGCCTGTCTTCAGAGACCTAACCACGTACTCAACCCTCCACGCCTTTGCGGTAGAGGAGAGCAGGGCCTCCACGTCTGGGACTGCTGCAGGGGGCGCAATGACCCTCATAGCCTTACGAGCCGTGAAAGATCTCACGAAGGAGACCATGGGCAGGCCGCAGAGGTGATCATAGTGGCTGTGAGTCACTATAAACTGCGAGATCTCGTTCAAGTCGTAGCCAGCCCTAGCTATGTAATTAGGCGCACTGCAGCCCACGTCCACTACCAGGAGCTCTCCTCCTAGGTCTAGCAGCACCGAGACCTGCCCCCTGCTTGGGTTCAGGGCAGATCCCGTGCCCGCAAACAGCACCTTTATGCAGCTCATCTTCAGCACCGCTGTATGTCAGGAGCTCTATATAATAACTTCTGAAGCAGCTGGAGAGGTGGCGGTCTGTATTGTTCAGGGAGGGCTCCGTGGAGGAGTCCCTTAAATACACGGTGGACCTACTTACGAGGCTCATATCTATACCTACAGTGGCGCCCGGCGGAGAGCACTACGAGGAGGCCGCGGAGCTGCTAGCGAAGGAGCTCTCTACCTTGGGCCTGGAGGTGGAGGTAAAAAGGGTGCCCTCTGACTATCAGAGCTCCAAGTGTAAGGGAGCCAGCCCTAACCCTAGGTTCATAGTCTTTGCAAGGAGGCCCTCGCAGGGCCCTAGGCTCCACATTAATGGGCACTACGACGTGGTCCCGGGCGGCCCGGGCTGGACCGTGACGGACCCATTCAAGCCCCTCGTGAAGGATGGCGCCGTTTACGGCAGAGGGGCTTCGGACATGAAGGGAGGAGTGGCCGCAGCCATGGGAGCTCTGAAGCTGCTCTCCCTTCACGGCTATGAGCCGAAGCTCTCCCTCGAGGTAGCCTTCGTGCCTGACGAAGAGATAGGAGGGCAGTGCGGTACAGGCTACCTGGTGGAGCACCTAGAGAGGGTGCCGGAGTATGTGATGCTACCAGAGCCGAGCGGTCTGGAGAGCCCCTGGCAAGGTCATAGGG
>JAOAKH010000011.1:0-1916 GCA_026413755.1 Acidilobaceae archaeon
CCTGAGGGCCGCCTACTGGACCGACGTGATCCAGGGGATCCTCATGTACATGGGCGTCTGGCTGGCAGGGCTCCTCATAGTCTTCCAGTTCTTCCCAGGCATCCCGGAGCTCTTCGCTGCCGTGAGGGAAGTTAACCCGAGGCTCCTCACGCTCAACTGGAGCTGGCAGCTGCTCGCTGGCAACATCATTGCTTTCGGCGTGGGCGTCATGATACTGCCTCACCTCTGGATCAAGTTCTACGCTGCCAGGGACACCTACACCCTCAAGTGGACCTCTGCGCTCACAGCCCTCTACCTCAGCAGCTTCTACATTCCCGCAATGTTCGTCGGGCTAACCGCTGCGGTCCTCAACGCCAAGGGAGTGCCGGGGCTGCTGGAGCCCGGCTTCATAACGAAGCTCACGAGGGAGTACGGCTCGGCGGACGCGGTCATGGCGTACATGATCTACACCCTCACCCACCCTGTCATAGCAGGGGTGCTCCTGGCAGGCGCTGCGGCTGCTGCCATGAGCACCCTCGACAGCTTCCTCGGCTCCATATCGATGATCCTCACGAGGGACATATATCAGAAGCTCAGGCCGAGGGCAGACGAGTCCTCCCTCGTGCTCGTCAGCAGGGCTCTGCTGCTCATCTTCGCCCTGCTGGGCTGGTACTTAGCCGTCCAAAGACCGGGCCTCATATTTGACATAGTAGCCATAGGAGCCGGCGGAGGGCTGCAGGTGCTGCCCGCCCTGCTGCAAGCTGTGTTCCCCACGAGGAGGGTCTGGATCAACAAGCACGGAGCCATAGCCGGCATGGTAGTAGGGTCTTTCCTCGTGCTCCTGCTCTCTGTGCAAACTGCAAAGTACTTCGCCCCCATCTTCGGCGCGGAGCTGATCAAGGCCATCCAGCAGCCGCCGGGCGTAGCGGCGCTGTATGCCATTGTGGTCAACTTCGTTATAGCTCTCGTCGTCACCCTCCTCACGGAGAGAAGGAAGTAACTTCACAGCCCCGCCTTTTTTCCTGAAAAATCATCAGAAAAAGTAGGGTAAGGAGGGAGGTTTACCTGCTCTGCTGTATGACCAGCTCTATCTTCCTTATCTGGCTGAGGTTGACGCCGCCAGGGATGCTGAAGGAGAACTGCCTGTTCTCGCCCGGCTCAAGCCTCACAGTGGCAAACCTGGCTATGTCCCTCCCGTCTACCCTTATGAATAGGGCAACGCTCGCCTCTGCCCTGGCGTTACCAGTGTTTGTGAAGTTCACTCTTATCTCGCTCACGTTGAGGTAGCCGCTGCCGAACCAGTAGACCATGGCCACGGGCTGCACGTTAGGAGCTTGTGCCTGCACTTCTATCCTAGCCACCCTCTGCGCGAACTGACTAACGGGCACGAAGGGCGACTGCGCGAGGGCAGGGAGAAGGGCTACCAGGAGGGCTACGAGGGCTACCCCGAGCGCCGCATATGCTATGAGCTTGTCCTTCTGCATTTACAGCACCGTGGCGAACGATCTTAGCTAAAACTGTAATAAATTGTGTAAAAAGGAGGGAGTAGATATATAGATCTCTATTCTCTTGCCACCAGTATGCCCATCTTCTCTAGATCATAGCCCAGCTCCTTGAACGCGAGGGCTGTGCCTGGGTGCACCTTAGCTCCGTAAACGCTCTGCGTCTTGAACGCCTCTATGTTGAAGTTTATGCCCCACTGGCAGAAGCCCCTGAAGGTAGCGATGGCCTGCTCGAGCGTCCTACAGTGCTCGAAGTGGGTCTTGACGAAGAGATATACGTGCTCCTTGCTCAGCTTGCTGCTCGCCAAGAGCCCGAAGGGGGTGGCAACGGTGGCCTCTATGGAGCTCTTGCCGTCCCTCGTCTTCACGTTGTAGAGCGCGAGGTCCATTGGCAGTATGATCAGATCAGACAGCATCCTGAGCCTGGAGAGCTCC
>JAOAKH010000011.1:1926-38933 GCA_026413755.1 Acidilobaceae archaeon
ATAAGAGACAGGGGCCGCTGAAGTCGCCGTAGCCCCAAACTATCTTGATCCTGCCCGCAGCGAGCTCGTCTCCAACCCTGCTCACGTCGAAGACCTGTATGTTGAGTATCCTGTCCAGGTCTGCCGACCTCACGCCGAGCAGGGTAGAGAAGACCCTTCTGAAGACCTCGTGGCTCGCGAAGGCGGTGGGAGTTGCGTAAACTCCCACGCCGCCCTCCCTTGCGCCCACGGCCCTTATGTCGCTCCAGCACCTAACCCTAGGCGCTATGTCCTCCGTCACGAAAATTGTGTATATGAGGGGGAACTGGTAGATCACCACGCTCATCTCATCGTACCTCTTCGCCACCCTCACGGCAGGGTCCCATCTCTCCGTCCTCATGGTGTACTGGTAAACTATGTTAAGCGCCGTATAGCCAAGGTCTACCCTGCCGTCGTCCCACGCTGCGGTGGCTGCAGCTGCACCGCCCACTGGAGTCGCTGTTATCTCGAAGAACTGAGGATACAACCTCCCCATGATCTCCGCGAGGGCAGAGTGCACCACGTAGCCTATGCCGCCTACGGTGGTGGTTCCTATAGACCAGGTAACTTTGCCCTTAGGCATGATGCCGGGCGTCGGCGTGGGGGTTGGGGAGGCCTCGGGAGTCGGCGTGGGGGTAGGGGAGGCCTCGGGCGCGGGGGTCGGCAGGGGGGCTGGGGCTGGCTGCTGGAAGAGGAACACGGAGCCCACGAGAAGGAGCGCTACGACAAGTAGAGCTGTCACTATGATGAGACCTCTAGACGAATCTGCTGCCAAATTCCCACCTCTCTCGTAGGTATTTTGAGCTACCCTAATAATTTTTCCCGCCATACAGGGAGCAGAAAAATCGTTTATAAACCCCCTCTTTAACACGGGCAGTAGGTGAGAGATTGTTTGATTCAAGAAACCTGTCCAGCTACCTTTACCTATTGCTGAGCATTGCCCTCGTGGGCTACGTGATCTACTACGCATATTTCATGCCGTTCGAGAGGAGCAGGGGGGCCATCCTCTATCTTGCGCTCGCCTCTGCCCTGCTCTTCCTGAAGGCGGCCTTCGACGAGGTGAAGCTCGTGAAAAACAAGGCTCTGAACGCTGTGCTCTCCCTCCTTCTCCTCCTCATATCGCTGGCGGGAGGGGCTTACTTCTTCCTAGAGTACCACGAGATCTTGATGTACAGGGTAGGAGGCAGGGGGACCCTCGCGGACCTGATCCTAGGGGGCCTCATGATAGCGGGCGTGCTGATGCTCTCCTGGCGTTACGTAGAGAGGGCCATTTCCCTCCTTGCCCTTGCGTTTATGGTATATGCCGTCATCGGCCCCTACATCCCTGACGGCATTCCCTACGTTTCCCGCCTCTTGAGGCACAGGGGCATGGAGCCGGACTATGTTGTGATGTACTTGTCCTCCGAGATCTATAATGGCATATTCGGCCTGCTCACGGAGATAGCCTTCACCTGGATCTCCGCCTTCGTGATCTTTGCCAGCGTCCTCAAGGCCCTAGGGGGTTACGACGCGCTCTTCGCCATGATGCGCTATCTCGCCACGAGGAGCCCCTACCTGGTGCCCCAGACGGGAGTGATAGGGAGCGCCCTCTTCGGCATGTACAGCGGCAGCGCCCCAGCTAACGTAACTGGCACGGGGGTCTTCACGATACCCATGAACAAGAGGATAGGGATGCCAGCAAAGTTCGCTGCAGCAATAGAGGCAGTAGCTTCTAGCGGGGGCCTCATAGTGCCTCCAGTCATGGGGGCCGCGGCCTTCCTCATGGCCTCCCTCCTCGGCAAGCCATACTTTGAGATCATGCTAGCTGCCGTGCTGCCAGCCATCGTTTATTATGCAGTGGTGTCGCTGGTGGTCTTCTTCCTCTCCACCCGCTACCTCGACATAGCGAAGGCCCAGCGCTTCCTGGAGGAGACGGAGAAGGTGAGGGGAGTTCAGGTGATCAAGATGAGCATACCGCTTTTCGTTGCGGTAGCAATGCTCATCTGGGTGCTCGCCTACCTCAAGATGGACCCGCTGCCTGCAGCCGCCTACTCCACCTTTGCCTTCACACTCGTTGCCTTCTTCTACAATTACTTGGTGTTAGAAAGAGGGAAGCCCTTCTTGACATACGTTAGGGAGTTCGCGGGCAAGCTGAAGGGAGGAGTCCTAGAGGCCGCTTTCCTGTCAGCGACCCTCGGCGTCATGCTGGCGACCATCAACATAATCACGGGCGTGCTAACGGGCACAGGCCAGAGCATGAAGTGGTCCCTCATGATGACGAGCGCCCTAGGCCATAGCTTGCCCCTCCTCGTACTAGCGGTCTGGCTCATAGTGGTGCTCCTCGGCTTCGGCGTTTCTACCACAGGAGTTTACGTCATTGCAGTGGGGGTGGCGCTGACGCCCTTCGTGAAGATGGGCTACGTGGGCGATCAGCTGCTCATAGTCCACTTCTTCATCTTCTGGGTAGCAACGCTCTCTGCCATAACGCCGCCCGTGGCGATAGCTGCCATAGCTGCAGCAAAGATAGCTGGGGAGAAGTTCTTCCCGGTAGCCATGGAGTCGGTGAAGATAGGCCTCCCGCTCTTCCTCCTCCCCTTCGCCTTCTTTACATGGCCGGAGGTGCTCCTTCACAGCTCCTCCACCCTCACCTCCTTCATAGCAGTGCTCGCTGCCAGCACAGCCATGGCTGCCTCCATCTACGGCCCCCTGCCCCCCGGCCTCCTGTCCTTAGCGCTCCGGGTCGTCCTCTTCGTTATGGCCATCTCTGTCATGGTGGGCAAGGCCGTGCTGCCCCCGGCGACCATTTACGGGGCAGTGGCGTTCCTCCTCCTTGCCACGCTATATACTGTGAGCATAGCCTTCAGCAACATGAAGAAGGTAGGGGTCATGGGAGCTGGGGCATAGGCGGGTCAGACCGTGACCAGCAGCTCCCCCATCGCCATGCGGTTCCTATCCCCATCCCCATACATATAACTGCTCCCTCTGCTCCCTTTAGATGATAGCGCGGCATATCCTATCCCAGGCCTAACAGGGACGTCCCGAGGTTTTCAGGGATAGCACATCAGCCGCTGGGAGCCCTGGGAAGGCCTTTCCCGAGGGGAGTGGGGAGGAGCCGCTCGAGCCTTCATTGCAGGGAGAAAAAATTCGGCCTGCAATGAATTAGTGGGTGAGGGGAGTGATAGGGTATCCTCTGAGAAGGGCCATGAGGACGCTCCACGAGCTGAGGGAGCACGACCCTATACCCCCAGAGCTGAGGGGGTGGAGCTGGGACAGGTTCCCCGTGAAGCCTAGGGCAAGGCTGGGGTTGGCGGTGAGCGACATAGCCTACGGCTACCGGTGCGGCTGGAGGACCCTCTGGTACAAGAAGAAGCGCGGCATAGCTCCTGAGCCAGGTCCCTCAGCCCAGCTAGGCCTGGAGATCCACGAGGCCTTCCGCCAGGCCATGAACGATGTGCTCCGCCTCTCCTTTAGCGGGAGGCCGTGGGAGATAGGCTGGCTGCTCTCGACCGCAGAGAGGAGGTTCTCGGGGAAGGTCGCCCAGCTATACAAGCAGCTCCTAGTGATCTTCGCCGGGGAGGCAACGGCTTCTGCGGTAACTGAAGGCGGCATGGGAGCCGGCATCCCCTGGCTCACGGAGTACAGGGTAGACGGCTGGCCCCTCGGGCTCTCCAGGCAGCTGAGGGTAGATGCGATGGGGGACGCTGGCATCGTAGTAGAGTTGAAGAGCGGAAAGAGAGGGAGGTGGCAGGAGATCTCCCTTGCAGGCTACGCGCTGGCCTTTGAGTCCTTCAAGGAGGTGCCCGTTGACTACGGGGTGCTCATTAACGTCAACCTCCACGACGGCATAACCATTGCTGTGGATCCCATCTACGTTTCCCCAGACCTCAGGAGGGAGTTCCTGAACGCCAGGGACGAGGCGATAGATGCGCTCCTCAGCGACGAGGAGCCTGCAGCGGGCAGCTGCGGTGAGGAGGGGTGAAGGTGCTGGCCCTCCACGGCTACGGCATAAAGCTGGGGGCGGGGGGAGGCGCTCTTGTCGTCAAGAGCAAAGAGGGCTCTAGGAAGGTGCCGCTGGGCGAGGTCGATATGGTGCTCCTCCTCTCCAGCGGGATCTCCGTTACCAGCAAGGCCCTGCGGGCCATGATAGCCTCCTCCGTGGAGCTCGTCGTCTTGGACGCGCGCGGGAGCCCCATAGGGATCCTTTACCACAGCCACTACACGAGGACTACCGAGACGAGGAGGGCCCAATACCTAGCCTATGCAACGGGCCGCGAGCTAAGCTATGCAAAGTCTTTCGCTAGGTGCAAGCTCCTCTCCCAAGCTGCCGCCGTCTGGCGCCTCTCTACAGACCTTGGGGAAAGGGCTGGGGTGAGGGCGACAGAGGAGATCGAGGGGATGATCGAGGAGCTGGAGGGGGCAAAGGACAAGAAGGAGGTCATGAAGGTGGAGGCAAGGGCAGCCAGGGAGTACTGGTCGGCCATTGCCCTCCTCCTGCCCCGTGAGCTAGGCTTCGACGGCAGGGACCAGGACGCGCAAGACCCCGTAAACGCCTCCCTGAACTACGGCTACGGCATCCTCTACTCCATAGCCTGGCGCGCGCTAGTGATCGCAGGCCTCGATCCCTACGCTGGCTTCCTGCACACAGACAGATCTGGCAAGCCGGTGCTGGCCTTCGATTACGTGGAGATGTGGAGGGCGCCCGTGGTGGACGAGGCCCTCGTGAGAGCTATGGCTAAGGGCTGGAGGCCCCGCACAAGGGAGGGGCTGCTGGAGAGGGAGGACAGGCTGAAGATAGCGGAGCTCGTGAATGAGAGGCTGAGGGCAGGCTGCCCAGGGGAGGGGAAGAGCTTCGAGCAGGCCATCAAGAGCTACGCCCTCTCCCTCGCTTCAGCCCTCAGGCGCTCCTCCCCCTACAAGTGCTACGAGGGGGGTCGGCGGTGAAGGCTGTAGTAGTGTACGACATCTCTGACAACGAGAAGAGGCTCAAGGTGGCAAGGCTGCTAGAGGCCTACGGCCTTGCCAGGATACAGCGCAGCGCCTTTGTCGGCAATGCACAGCTGGCAAAGGCAAAGGACGTAGCTAGGAAGCTTGAGGCCATGATAGACGAGGAGAGCGACGTGGTGCACATCTTCTTCCTCCAGCCCCAGGAGTGGGGGAGGACCATAGTCATAGGCAAGCCCCAGTGGGTGAGGAGGCTTGATGGGGTCAAGCTTGTCTAACTACCTCTCTGCCTCCCTCGTGAAGGAGTACTCCTACTGCCCCACGCTCCCCTGGCTCATGGCCAACTACGAGGCTTACGAGCAGCCCACCCCCAGCATGGAGGAGGGGAAGAGGAGGGCGCTGGACAAGAGGGCCGTGGCAGAGGAGCTGAAGCTAGAGCAGCCCTGGCGCTTCGAGGTAGCGCTAGCTAGCAAGAGGCTCGGGCTGAAGGGGGTGGTGGACATAGTGGCGGGGAGCAGGAGCTACACGGTAGTAGAGCTCAAGGCCTTCGAGAGGAACCTCAAGAGGTCCCACCACTTCAGGGACCAGCTGCTGATCTACGCTCTGCTCGTGAACGACGTGCTGGGGCCTGTGAGGAGGGCAGTGCTGTACCTCGGCAAGAGGGCTCTCGACATGCCTGTAGGGGAGAGGGAGCTCTCGAGGGCCAGGGAGCTAATCGAGAGGACGAGGAGGGCCGTCAGCTCCCCCGAGCCCCCCCGGGGGACTCCTTCCCCTGGGAAGTGCCTCTACTGCTCCTTCCGGAGGCTCTGCCCATACTCACCGTGACCTCGCCCCAGGGCGTGAGGAAGATCCCTGCATCCCTCCCCTTTCTCACCACAAGCCCCGCCTTGGAGAGCTCCGAGAGCCTGTTCTTCACTGTCTTTAGGCTCACGCCCAGCTTCTCCGCTAGTATAGCTGCCGTGATGCCGGCCTGCTGAGAGAGGACCTCCAGGATCTCCAGGTCCCTCTCCCCTACCCTGCCGCAGGGGAGGAGGAGCTGCTCCCTGGTGAACTTCCCAAAGATAATCTTGTTCTCCCCCTCTGCCCTCACCTCCACCTCCTTCTCCCTTGCCAACATCTGCGCCACTACAGTTGCAGCAACTACCAGCAGCCTCATCCCCCCGCTCACGTCGAAGACGAGGAGGTCGTAGCCCTCCCCCTCCTTCTTCACCAGCTCGTACAGGTCCCTCACAGCCCTCCCGAAGTCGCTGAAGTCTACCCCCACCAGCCCGTGATCCCTCACAGCTTGCTTGATGCGGGGCTTGGCGGCAGTATATGCCCTCTCGACCCGCAGGTCAATTCCCCCGCCCTCAGATGCCACGGTGACGAAGAGGAGCCCATCCCCCTTCTCTGCTTTGCCCGCATATTCTATCGCCTTTTCGTCCGCGAAGCCCAGGGTGACTATGTACAAGGTCCTCAAGGCTCCCCTTCCCTGAAAACTCCGGGATATATTTAAGCTTTTCGCTTCTGAGCTCTCATGGAAGCTGATGGAGCCAGCGCTGTTATGTTTATTGCCATAAATATTCTTGTCCCGGCTTTTGCAGGGAAAGTCCATCAGCCCGAGATCTAGCTCAGACCCATCAGCCATGGCCATGGGCTGCGGGGCGGGGCGAAAATGCGAATAATATTTAAGCTCTGGTTATAGAGAAAGGGTGGAGAAGGCCCGAGAAGAGATGAGGGCGCACGGTGCAGAATCCGGGGCATGGAGTTGAAAGATCTGGTTGTTAGCCACGAACCAGCAAAGTGGCTCATCGTGAATCCGGGGCATGGAGTTGAAAGACAGGAAGTGCTGGCACTGGTCGATGCTAGAGTTAATAACATGGGGAATCCGGGGCATGGAGTTGAAAGGATGGAAACATCGAACAGCTAGATAGTGGGGAGCAGGCAGTGAATCCGGGGCATGGAGTTGAAAGAAGCTTCATGACAAGCAGCCTGGTGATCTCATGGTCTAGAGTGAATCCGGGGCATGGAGTTGAAAGATGGCACGCGGAGGTGCACCGTGCGTTTTTCAATTTGACACAGAATCCGGGGCATGGAGTTGAAAGGTGACTTTGTCGCGAAGCACGGCATCCCACGTGCAAATTATGAATCCGGGGCATGGAGTTGAAAGCGGGGTATATGGTGGAAAGGAAGGCTATAAAACACGTAATGAATCCGGGGCATGGAGTTGAAAGATTACTCTAGCCATTGCGTTCTTTATCGGATTACCGTGAATCCGGGGCATGGAGTTGAAAGTTTCTATGCTCTCTAGCTTCAGCCCATTGCTCGGCTGAGAGGAATCCGGGGCATGGAGTTGAAAGATATCCGAACACTCTGAGCTAGCAGACTGGCAAAAGATGAATCCGGGGCATGGAGTTGAAAGATCATTCTGCGCACGCTGTTCACTTTGAACTGATCGAATTTTTGAATCCGGGGCATGGAGTTGAAAGGATGAGCCAGGCAATGGCAGTGTAATACGACTTTGACCGAATCCGGGGCATGGAGTTGAAAGGCCGGCACGGTCATGTCCATGCTCTTCCTGATTGCCCTGTCCCTGAATCCGGGGCATGGAGTTGAAAGATCGACGCGGTGAAGCTAAGCTACCTGCTCAAGCTGCTCAAAGAGAATCCGGGGCATGGAGTTGAAAGGCAGAGCTGAGAAAGTATAGGGAGGCAGGGGGTTTAGTCCAACTGGAATCCGGGGCATGGAGTTGAAAGCTACTGTCATCTCTTTCAGCTTTCGCAGCAGATCTAGCACGAATCCGGGGCATGGAGTTGAAAGACCATTTTGCGCACTTTGTTTAGTGCATTAATCCACTCCTCGTTGGAATCCGGGGCATGGAGTTGAAAGAAGTACATCGTGTTCGGCGACGGCAGGCCTCACCCGTTTGTCCTCAAGAATCCGGGGCATGGAGTTGAAAGGCGAAGGAAGCAATTAATGTGGCGATGGGCATAGACATAAATATGAATCCGTGGCATGGAGTTGAAAGTTCCCTAAGGAGCTGAGGCCTGAGGGCTGGGGCTGAGGGGAATCCGTGGCATGGAGTTGAAAGCTCCTTTTTGAGGAGCTCTTCCAACATGGCAAGTTCGTGGGAATCCGTGGCATGGAGTTGAAAGAGGCTCGTGAAGGGACAATCGAAAAGCAGTCAGAAGAGCACGAATCCGTCGCGTGGAGTTGAAAGTTGATTTAAAGATAATTGCTGTGTTGATACTGTTCCTATTGCGAATCCGTCGCGTGGAGTTGAAAGCCCAGGAGAGAGATTCCTCTAAGGCCGCTCAAAATTATGAATCCGTCGCGTGGAGTTGAAAGGAATAGAAGGAGAAAAGAGATAGAAAGGGACTAGCAGCCTAGAATCCGTCGCGTGGAGTTGAAAGGATGACCCTGCCTCTGAGCCGGCCTCCCTAGCCCGGCCTCTGCGAATCCGTCGCGTGGAGTTGAAAGTTTACGTTCCTGCGCAAGCAGCTAGGATATTGGTCACGGTGGTTATGAATCCGTCGCGTGGAGTTGAAAGTACGGTATAAGGTCGACGGTGATCCGATAGTGTTCGCAAAGTGAATCCGTCGCGTGGAGTTGAAAGAGTCAGTAAGTTTTTTAATCCTGTGCCATTACTCATAAAAGTCGAATCCGTCGCGTGGAGTTGAAAGGGCTAGAGGCAGGTCGGGGGGTCCATCCTGATGGACCCTAAGAATCCGTCGCGTGGAGTTGAAAGGGAGGGCCAGGGGCCCAGAGTCGGTGGGCTGGCCCAGATAGGGAATCCGTCGCGTGGAGTTGAAAGATGCTGATTCCGGATGAAGAAGTGATCAGATAGTAAGAATCCGTCGCGTGGAGTTGAAAGAGGTTAATCCACTCCTCATCTCCGAGCAGCAGGCCCGGAATCCGTCGCGTGGAGTTGAAAGTCTGTGGCTTAGCCGGCTGGGCTGTTAATGTGGAAGTAGGGACAGATGGAATCCGTCGCGTGGAGTTGAAAGCTTCACTGTCATGCCCTCGAGCCTCTCTGCCAGCCTGGGAATCCGTCGCGTGGAGTTGAAAGAAGCTTCTCTGCTGCCTCCTTAGATGCTAGGTCTTCGCTGGAATCCGTCGCGTGGAGTTGAAAGGTTTGGACAGACATACTTGCCTTCTATGACATGGTGTACACTTTCTGAATCCGTCGCATGAGAGTTGAAAGGTTATGGCTACTTCAGGGCTGAGGGTGCACCATTATGCCCGAATCCGTCGCATGGAGTTGAAAGATCATTTTCTCAGCAGCTGAGGCCACGACCTCGGCATAATTTACGTGAATCCGTCGCATGGAGTTGAAAGAAGGTATTATTGCCGAGCGAGGAGGATGTGGAGGAGTTCCTGAATCCGTCGCATGGAGTTGAAAGCACCTTCGCCTGTGCATCCCATCTGCCCCCCAGCGCCTTAATATTGTGAATCCGTCGCATGGAGTTGAAAGCGACAGGGGGGTAAGTACCGAGGCGCGAAAACCTTTCGAGAATCCGTCGCATGGAGTTGAAAGAGGACCTTCTGCACGACAAAATACCCCCCGGCTGGGCCTGAATCCCTCGCATGGAGTTGAAAGAAGAGCTTATTTAGCCCCTAGCACTAATCTTAGAGTGGGGCGCCACGAATCCCTCGCATGGAGTTGAAAGCGCGGCCTGGCCCCCAGCCACCGTGGGAGCCCCAGGGGCTGAATCCCTCGCATGGAGTTGAAAGGCGCTGAAAGCGGGCCCACACGTCAGGGCCGATGGCTCCTACCCTGAATCCCTCGCATGGAGTTGAAAGTTATAGAGCTGGGTGAGGGCTACAGCAGCATAACACTTGTGAATCCGTCGCATGGAGTTGAAAGGTTCAACAGGCTCAGCCCGAGCCGGCTGCCGAGAGGCCGGGAATCCGAGAATCCCTCGCATGGAGTTGAAAGACAGGGGGAAATTCCCCCGTAAGCTTGAGGGCCTCCAGAGGCCCCTGAATCCCTCGCATGGAGTTGAAAGGCCCTCACCCGCTTGGATGAAACTAACTATGCAGATGTGAATCCCTCGCATGGAGTTGAAAGTCAAAGTCCCAGCTCCCGGCCTCCTCGACCATTGGGCAGGGGGGAGGAATCCGTCGCGTGGAGTTGAAAGCTACATCCCAAGCTCAGCAGCCCCAGGGCCAGCAACCGGCGAATCCGTCGCGTGGAGTTGAAAGTCAGATGCTCAAGAACAGGGGGACTAACAGTGCTCCTCCATGAGAATCCGTCGCGTGGAGTTGAAAGGCTATCTTCTCATCGTCGAATAGAGGCTCTGCTATGGGGGGAATCCGTCGCGTGGAGTTGAAAGTCGAGCAGCCAGCCCCGTGCCGGCCCCCATAGAAATATAATGAATCCGTCGCGTGGAGTTGAAAGGCTATTAGTCGGGCTAATGGGTGTTTCATTAACTCCTATCGGAATCCGTCGCGTGGAGTTGAAAGCTCGAGGTACCTAAGGTAGCTCTCCTTGAGCCTGAAGGATATGAATCCGTCGCATGGAGTTGAAAGACATACAGCAGCAGTAGCTGTGTGTTCTCGAATGCCGGCGGCGAATCCGTCGCATGGAGTTGAAAGTTTCTCTTCGATGTCCTTCATGACCTTCTCGATAATAGATAACCGTAGAATCCGTCGCATGGAGTTGAAAGATCGCTCAACGGCCATCCATGCGGCATCCAGTTTCCTGTGCTTTGGAATCCGTCGCATGGAGTTGAAAGTATGTTCCTGGACATGTGATAGGTGAGGTCAAAGACATGGCCGGAATCCGTCGCATGGAGTTGAAAGAGCAGATCCATTAGTGCTTTGGGCACGTTCATGACGTATGGAATCCCTCGCGTGGAGCTGAAAGACTCCTCTTGCATATATATATGTCTCTGCCAGCTCTACCCTGAGGGAATCCGTCGCATGGAGTTGAAAGGCACTGGGGTCCACGGAGAAATCCATTGCCCCAATCGAGTTGAGGAATCCGTCGCATGGAGTTGAAAGGGGGGCATCTACGAGCGTGGCAAGTGCTTCCACTTTCTTCTCGATGAATCCGTCGCATGGAGTTGAAAGTTGCTCCATCAAATCGCCTACCGTCCTTGTGGCGTTGCGGAGCTGGGAATCCGTCGCATGGAGTTGAAAGGGTACACAAGGTTGTGGACTCGGGGCTCGAGCCCCCCTGGCTGCCTGAATCCGTCGCATGGAGTTGAAAGTTTGAAGCCCAAGAGCCTTCAGCCGGCCCCTGGGGGATAGGAGAATCCGTCGCATGGAGTTGAAAGCGTCTCTCGATGTCCACGCTCCCCCGACGGCCACACCTGGGAATCCGTCGCATGGAGTTGAAAGAATAACCCCTCCATAACAACTGCAGGTATGGTGGTGATAATGAATCCGTCGCATGGAGTTGAAAGTTGTAGCCGGCATCGACAAGCGTCGGAGGGATCATGAGAATCCGTGGCATGGAGTTGAAAGACTCTATACGGGCCTCAGCTGCTAATTATCAGACATCGAGAGAATCCGTGGCATGGAGTTGAAAGGCGGGAGCTAGTGGCATCAATTTGAAGATCATCGCAGTGTTGATGAATCCGTGGCATGGAGTTGAAAGTCACCCCTGCCCCCTTCATGGGGGCAGAGGCTGCTTGCTTCCTGAATCCGTGGCATGGAGTTGAAAGTTGTTATGATCCTGCCTCCTACCTTCACCTCCTCGAGGACGAGAATCCGTGGCATGGAGTTGAAAGTTGTCGTCACTGCGAGCGTCACGACATGCGATGCTATCGTTGAATCCGTGGCATGGAGTTGAAAGGCCTGGTGAGTGAGATGCCCTTCACCAGCCGGTCGAGAATCCGTGGCATGGAGTTGAAAGTACTTCTTGCCGTCGGTGTGAACGTAATACAGCACCTTGTACGTCCGGAGAATCCGTGGCATGGAGTTGAAAGGTTTTACTTCTCTCGGTTTAAGGCACCCGGACTTAAGAATCCGTGGCATGGAGTTGAAAGTCTAAATCGACATCATCATCTATCACGTTCTCCTTTAATATAATGCGAATCCGTGGCATGGAGTTGAAAGAGGCTCTTGCAGCTGTCCCGTGCAAGCTCTACCAAGTCTATGGAATCCATCGCATGGAGTTGAAAGACCATCGCCAGCACGGCCTGCGCGGGCAGCTTCATGTACGCATAGGAATCCATCGCATGGAGTTGAAAGCCAGAGGTCAATGGGGAAGTTTTAGCACAGTTTAGGTCATGGAAGAGAATCCATCGCATGGAGTTGAAAGGTCTTCTTCATCGTCGCGGTCGTGGACAAGTTCGCCAGGCGCGTCTAGCCGAATCCATCGCATGGAGTTGAAAGTTAAGGCTCGGTTAGCACAGGTAGGGGTGGAGGGCTGAGGTGGGGTCGAATCCATCGCATGGAGTTGAAAGCTCGCTTTGAAAACTTCCCTCGCGGCACGTTAATCATCAGAATCCATCGCATGGAGTTGAAAGCAATTACCCGCCTCAGGTCGGCGATGGCTCCCTCGAGGTCCGAATCCATCGCATGGAGTTGAAAGAATGCTGACTTCATGGCAGGGACGAGGGCACCACGGCGGTTGAATCCATCGCATGGAGTTGAAAGGACCTGTACCTCTACTCTAGCGCTGGCGGCATCGGCATCGACACGAATCCATCGCATGGAGTTGAAAGGAGCCTGGAGCTCCGGAGGCGGGCGCCTCCGGCACCGATCTGTGGGGAATCCATCGCATGGAGTTGAAAGGAATTCACAAGCACATAGACCACGAAGCCGGCCAGCACCACCACGAATCCATCGCATGGAGTTGAAAGCCACCCCATGCCTCCACCTGTATAAGTGCTAGTGGGAGTTATGAATCCGTCGCGTGGAGTTGAAAGACAGGTGATGCCTCATTCACCGAGCTAGCTCTCAGCCTCTATGAATCCGTCGCGTGGAGTTGAAAGTGTTGCCGTCACGACGAATGTTATTGCGATAGCAACGTAATGACGTGAATCCATCGCGTGGAGTTGAAAGAAGTCTATGCCGACCCACTTGTATGCATTAGCTAGAATGCCATGAATCCATCGCGTGGAGTTGAAAGGAGGAGGTGAGGGAGTTCCTTAAGACACTAGACGAGATGAATCCATCGCGTGGAGTTGAAAGAGGGAATTGTACCTGTCCACGTTAAGAGAGCGGCTGTTATTCTACGTGAATCCATCGCGTGGAGTTGAAAGGACGTGTACACGGTGCCATACGCGCAAATTCACAAATTGTGGGAATCCATCGCGTGGAGTTGAAAGGATCCCATTGCCGGCTGGAGTCTCCTCTGCAGCCATTCTGTCCCTGAATCCATCGCGTGGAGTTGAAAGCTGCAGCGTTACGTGCAGTAGAAAGTGGCCGAGAGGCTCCTCCTGAATCCATCGCGTGGAGTTGAAAGTGAGTTCTTAATACCCGACGAGCTAGTGGATAAGTTCATTAACGAATCCATCGCGTGGAGTTGAAAGTTCACGTCCATTGTCCTTGAATCCTTCCTCCCCTCCTCTTTGAATCCATCGCGCGGAGTTGAAAGTCTTCCCCCTGCCTTCACTTGGACGATGAGCTAATGGCAGGGAATCCATCGCGTGGGGTTGAAAGATTACCATTGTCGCTCTCCTTAACGTTAAAGAGCTGGCTTAGGAATCCATCGCGTGGGGTTGAAAGTCTTGAAGAGAGGAAGAGCAGCGCAAGAATCCACGAGGTCATCTACGAATCCATCGCGTGGGGTTGAAAGGCATTTGGGAGCAAATTTGCTCCCACATCAAATCGATCCAGCTGAATCCATCGCGTGGAGTTGAAAGGACCCGCCCCTCATGCGCGTGTGGCTCAACGGCTTGGAAGGGAGAATCCATCGCGTGGGGTTGAAAGATACATTCGGCCACGTTAGATTGTGGGAGCAAATTTGCTCCCTAGAATCCGTCGCGTGGGGTTGAAAGTGAATGCTATTGCAATAACAACGTAATGACGTATTTGTTCTGCTGCGAATCCGTCGCGTGGGGTTGAAAGACCCTTCAGCTCGCCCCCTCATCAGCCCAGTGGGCCTCCAGGAATCCGTCGCGTGGAGTTGAAAGTTAGCTTCATCTTATCTTCACCACCTCGACATAGCCCTCGATGAATCCGTCGCATGGAGTTGAAAGGCCACAGCGGCTAAGATGGTTAACCAGGAGAACCCCCGAATGAATCCGTCGCATGGAGTTGAAAGTACGGGCTGGCTGCCGGGAATCCGTCGCATGGAGTTGAAAGGTAAGGGGCACCTCGAGGAGGGGGCGATAGCGGGGGAACAGGGGAATAGGAATCCATCGCATGGAGTTGAAAGGGGCTCGAGAAGCAGTTCTGCCTTGAAGATGAAATCAAGTTCGATGGAATCCATCGCATGGAGTTGAAAGGACGTGTTCGAAGCACTGGAGGGTGAGATCAAGGAGATGCTTATGAATCCATCGCATGGAGTTGAAAGCTTGTTTAGCTGTTTTCTTAGCTGCTCTAGGGGGACCGGGAATCCATCGCATGGAGTTGAAAGTCGCGTATGTGTATATTCCGGAGGGCAGTGGGGTATGATGACCCGAATCCATCGCATGGAGTTGAAAGAGCCCGGCTACGGGGCTCGGGCTATGGGGCAACAGAAAAGAATCCATCGCATGGAGTTGAAAGTCTCCAGGGCGCGGCTGTCCAGCCGAGGCTAGGCATGGTCCGAATCTATCGCATGGAGTTGAAAGAACACGCGAACTTTCGTGTGCTGAGGAAGCTCTACCCACGCCTCGTGAATCCATCGCATGGAGTTGAAACGAGGCGAAGGGCTACCTCTTTGAATCAGTCGAGTCAATTCATTCTTGCAAATAGGGGTATTAATGCTTATAGGGCTGACTCAGAAGGGTAAAAGCGGTGATGCTATGAGCAGGCTCCCAGCTTCGCCCCTAGCTATAGCAGCCCTGCTAATCGTCCTCCTCGTTGTGGCCGGCCTCGTTGCCTACAGGACGGCCTTTGCCCCCGAGGTGAAAGTGGCAGTCCTCTTCGACGTGGGCGGCAGGGGGGACCTCAGCTTTAACGACATGGCCGCGCTGGGAGCAGACAGGGCCGCAAAGGAGCTTGGGGTAAAAGTGGACTACATGACGCCGAAGGACTTAGCCCACTTCGTCCCGCTGCTAGAGGACTTGAGCAGGAGAGGGGAGTACCAGCTGCTCATCCTCGTCGGCTTCCTCTGGATTGACGCCCTAGACAAGGTCGCAGACAAGTTCCCCCAGCAGAAGTACGCCCTGATAGACGCAGCTACTGGCAAGCGGAGGGCTAACGTGGCAGAGTTCCTCTTCAGGGAGCAGGAGGTGGGGGCGCTTGTTGGCGTTTACGCTGCAGGCATGGCCAGGGAGCTCGCCAGGGAGGCAGGGGGGCCCGTTAAGGTGGGCTCTGTGGCAGGCATGAGCATCCCGCCGCTCTGGAGGTTCCACATAGGCTACCTCTTCGGCGTGAAGTACTTCGAGGCTAAGACGGGGACTAGCGTGGAGTTCGCCTGGGTCTACACTGGCAAGTTCGACGACCCTGCGGCAGGCCGGAGGGCTGCAGAAACAATGCTTGCAGCGGGGACTAGGGTGCTGTACGGCCTCGCAGGGCTAACTCACGTGGGCATGTTCGACGCCGTTGTGGACTGGAACGCAAAGGGCAGGGGGAGGGCGCTCGCTATAGGCCAGGACGCAAGCCAGGAGTGGTACAACGCTACCTACATACCCCTCAGCGGCTCCAAGAGGGTTGACGTGGCCGTCTACAGGGCAATAGAGATGGTGGTGAAGAACGCCTGGCAGGGGGGCGTCGTGGTGCTTGGGCTCGCGGAGGAGGGGGTGGGCATATGGGACCTGGAGGGGGTGAGGTACTTTGCGCAGATAGCCTACGAGACTAAGAAGACGAAGGTGCCGCCCCAGCAGATAGTTGAGATAGTGAGCTCCCAGCGCGGCAAGTACATAAAGGAGGACGTGCAGAGGATAGCGAGGGAGCTGGAGGAGAAGATAAGGAGGGGGGAAATAGCCTTCAAGGACCCGAGGGACGAGGGGGAGTACGAGGCAATAATTAGGGAGCTGAGCCGCGGCAACCTGAACGCAGCCCTCGCCAAGGGCAGCGTGGGCTAGCTTTTTCCCTCCTCCCTCTTCTTGGGTGCCCCCTTTGGCGCCTCTGGTCTTCATGAAGGAGATCAGGAAGGTGTACCCCGAGGGCACCGTTGCGCTGCGGGGAGCCAGCTTTGAGCTGCTGGAGGGGGAGGTCCACGCGCTCCTGGGCGAGAACGGCGCCGGCAAGACCACCCTTATGAAGATCCTTTACGGGGAGCTGAGGCCCACCTCAGGGGAGATCTACTTCAGGGGGGAGAGGGTCTCCTTCAGGAGCCCCCAGGAGGCCATGAGGAGGGGCATAGCTATGGTCCACCAGTCCTTTGCGCTGGTGCCCACCTTCACAGTGCTGGAGAACCTCTACCTCGCGATCTCCTCGGTAAGGAAAGTGAGCCAGGGGGAGGTGAGGAGCAGGGCAGCGGAGCTCGGCAAGGAGCTAGGCATAGAGGTGCCGCTGAACGCCAGAGTGGAGCAGCTCCCGGCGGGGATGAGGCAGAGGGCTGAGATACTGAAGGCCCTGCTGCTGGAGGCAAAAGTGATCATACTCGACGAGCCCACCTCGCTCCTCACGCCCTTCGAGGCAGAGGCGCTGATAGCTCTCATAAGGAGGCTCAGGGCGAAGGGGGTCTCCTTTGTTTACGTAACCCACAAGCTAAGGGAGGTGAAGGAGGTAGCAGACAGGGTCACCGTGCTCAGGAAAGGGCTCAACGTGGGCACCCTGCAAGCAAGGGAGACTAGCGAGGCAGAGATGGCTAAGCTCATGGTGGGGGCGGCGGTCGAGAGGGCTAAGAGAAGGCCGCCGAGGGAGGTGGGGGAGGTGGTGCTGGAGGTTGAAGGCCTGGTAGCGAGGGACGAGATGGGGGTGGAGAGGCTCAGGGGAGTTTCTTTCTCTGTGCGCGCGGGGGAAATAGTCGGCATAGCGGGCGTGCAGGGCAGCGGGCAGAGGGAGCTCGCTGAAGCTATAGCAGGGCTCAGGAGGCCAGAGAGGGGGTCGATAAGGGTGAGAGGAGTAGAGATCGCTGGCAAGCCCCCGAGGGAGGCGAGGAGGCTGGGCGTGCTTTACGTGCCGGAGCTAAGGGAGGAGGGGCTGGCGCTGGAGATGAACATAGTGGAGAACTCCATACTCGCAAGGCAGAGGGGGCACGCTAGGGGGCCCCTCGTGGACTGGGGCAGCGCGGAGGAGAGAGCGAGGGGGCTGGTGGAGAGGTTCAAGGTCGTTTTCGGCAGCCTGTGGGACAGGGCAGCGGCGCTCAGCGGCGGGAACCAGCAGAGGCTAATGGTGGGGAGGGAGCTGAGCTCCCGCGGCGCCCTCCTAATAGCCCACGAGCCCACGCAGGGGCTGGACGTGACTTCGGCAGAGATGGTGAGGGAGGAAATCCTAAGGCTGAGGGACGAGGGCATGGCTGTGCTGCTCATATCCTCCGACCTAGACGAGGTGCTGGAGCTGAGCGATAGGGTGATAGTGCTGTTCGAGGGGAGAAGCGTGGGGGAGCTGAGGGGGGAGGAGGCAAGCATAGAAAAGGTGGGCCGGCTAATGGGTGGAGCAGCTTGATCGCGGCGCTCTCAGAGGTAGCCCTCGCGCTCGCTGCAGCCCTAGCCTTCAGCTCCCTGCTGCTGCTCGCGCTCGGCTACGATGCCGCCTCTAGCCTGCTTACGATGTTCTCCTACGGCTTCGGCAACCCGGAGTACTTGGCAGCTGTTGCGGCGCCGCTGGTGCTGAGCGCCCTGGCCTTCCTGATCCCCTTCAAGGCGGGGATGTTCAACATAGGCGGCGAGGGCCAAGCGTACCTTGGGGCGCTGCTGTTCCTCTACGCCTCGCAGGGGCTGGGGGCGCTGGGGATAGCTGCGGGCGCCCTCGCAGGGGCTCTCCTGGGAGGCCTCGTGGGGGCGCTGAGGGCCTTCCTGGGGGTGAACGAGGTCATAGCGTCTATCATGATCAACTGGACGCTGTTCTACGTCACCCTCTTCTCCGTGAGCAAGTACCTCACCCATCCGGAGTACCCGCACAGGTCCATAGACGTGGGGTTCTCCCTCGGCGCGCCCTACTCCCTCCTCCTTGCCGCGCTGGCAGCGCTGGCAGCCTACGCGCTCCTCTACAGGACCCTGCTGGGCTACGAGATAAGGGTCGTGGGGAGCTCGCCGAGGGCTGCAGCATACGCTGGCATTGACGCAAGGCGCGCTGCCGTCATCAGCATGGCCATAGGGGGCCTCTTCGGAGGCCTTGCAGGCACTCTGAAGGTCATGTACGTAGGGCATATAGACGCCACCATGTCTGCCCTCTTCGGCGTGGGCTTCCTCGGCATAGGCGTAGCGCTCATAGGCAGAGCTAACCCCCTAGGCTCAGTTGCCTCAGCGCTGCTGCTCGCGGGCATGATCATTGGGGGCCATTGGATGGAGCTGAGGCTCGGCACTCCCCCCGAGCTTACCGATGTGATAGTGGGGACCACGGTGCTGGTGCTCTCTGCCCCCTACGCGCTGAAGCTCCTCCTGAAGGGTGGGGGCCTTGGTGGAGGCTGAGCTGTGGGCCTTCATAGCTGTCTCCTCAGTAGCTTACATGACGCCCATACTGTTGGTGACCATCGGGGAGATCATAGCAGAGAGGAGCGGCGTGGTGAACATAGGCGTGGAGGGCATCCTGCTAGCTTCTGCGTTCGCTGCAGTTGCTGCTGCCTTCTTCTCAGGGAGCGCAGCTTTGGGGGTAGCTTCCGGCGCCCTCGCCGGGGCCCTCATAGGCGCCCTCTTCGGCCTTTTCGCCGTATATCTGAGGGCGGATCAAATAATAGCTGGCCTCGCCATAAACCTATCTTCATACGGCTTCACGGTCCTCGGCCTCATAGCCCTCTGGGGCCACCACGGCGCTTCCCCTAGGGTCGAGGCGGAGCTCCCGTACTTCAGCCTGGGCCAAGGCTCAGTTCCCCTACTCTCGCTCCTAGCCCTCCTGATCGCGGCCGTTGCCTGGCTGCTCCTCTTCCGCACGAGGGCTGGGCTGGCGCTCAGGGCATGCGGCGAAGAGCCCAGCGCAGCCTATGCTATGGGCGTTAACGTGCGCCTCTACAGGATGGCGGCAGTTGTGTTGGGGGGCGCGCTGGCTGGCCTCGGGGGCTCCTTCCTTGCGCTGGAGCTGGCGGGGAGCTTCACTAGGGGGATGAGCGCGGGCATGGGCTTCATAGCTCTAGCAAACGTGGCCTTTAGCGGCTGGAACCCGTTGCCTGCCATACTAGGGGCTTACGTCTTCGGCTTCCTGAGCGCTGCAGCAGATGCACTCCAGCAGGAGGTAGGGTACGCTTACTTGCTAAAGACCCTCCCCTACCTCGGCACGCTTGCCGCAGCAGCGCTCCTGGGGCGGCGCTCAATAAGGCCCCCGCAGAGGCTCGGCGTGCCCTTCTAGCCTATTTCTCCCCGCTCCTCCCCTCCCGAGGGGCTCTGCATGCTGGTGCTGGCGGGCTACGGGCTGTCAGCTAGGGGCGTCACGAGGGAGCTAGAGGAGGAGCTAGAGAGGGCGGACGTGATCTATGCAGAGCAGTACACCATGCCCTCAGCCGCCTGGCTGGAGGAGGCAGTGAGGAAGTATGGCAGCAAGGCGGTCCTAGCATCCAGGAGCGCCCTGGAGGAGAGCTCCCGCAAGGTAGTGGAGGAGGCCAGGAGCAAGAGGGTGGTGATCCTCACCGCAGGAGACCCGCTTATAGCCACCTCGCACTTAGCGCTCCTGGCAGAGGCAGCGGAGGCTGGGGTGGAGTTCAAGTACTTGCCCGCAGCCTCGGGCGTTTGCGCAGCGAAGGCCTTCAGCGGGCTTAACTACTATCGCTTCGGGAGGACCGCCACGGTCCCAGGCCCCTGGAAGGGCTTCAAGCCATACAGCATCGCAGCCTACATATACGGCAACCTATGCGTGGACCTCCACACGCTCCTGCTGCTCGACGTCTCTGACGAGGGGAGGCAGCTCTCGCCTGCCGAGGCAGCTGCCGCTGTGCTGGAGGCAGAGGAGGCGCTGGAGAGGGAGCTCAGCTACGTGGGCCTGCTCAGGCTGCTCCCGGCGCTCGTGATCGAGAGGGCCGGCATGGAGGGGGCTAGGCTAAGGCCTTACGACAGCCTCCAGCGCCTCAGCCTCTCCCGCGAGGCCTTCGCGGAGCCCAGCAGCATAGCCGTGCCGGCTCCCCTCAACAGGGTGGAGGTCTGGCTGGCCTCAGCGCTCTCGGGGAGGAGGCTGGAGGGGTGGGCCAGCAGGCTCGCGCCGAGAGAGGACATGTGCGTGCTCTACTCGCGGATCATGGGTTGGCTCTCCAGCTAGCTGCCCCTCACCACCACCCTAACGCCGGGGAGGGAGATGGGCGTGAAGGGCACGCCGCTGCCAGAGTAGAACTTGCTGAACCACTCGTAGAAGTGGAGCCTTAAGCTTTGAGCGAAAGCGAGGATGCCCTCCAGCGCAGTAACTATTATGTTGCCTATAATGTAGACCGCTATGCCGAGGGCTATGCCGAAGATCCCCGCGCCTGCAAGGGTCTTGTAGATCAGCGCTAGGGCCATCATTATGCTCGCGTGCGCAAGCGAGAGGGCCATGATCCTTAGGAAGCTAGGTATGTTGCCCAGCGCCATTAGCAAAGCCTCGAAGGCCTCCACAGCTCCCTTGGCTAGCCCCGGCAGCGGGCTGTGGCCGTGGAGGGCTCCAACGATTGCCTCGCCCAAGAGCAGCCACGCCAGGGAGCCCGCTATCGCCAGGAGCAGCAGCCTGCCAGCAAAGCTCTCGCCGCCGAGGGCCAGGAGGGCCTCGCCCAGCAGCCCCCCTGCTGCCCGGGCGTCGAAGAGGAAGAGGAAAGGAGAGGTGACGGAGAAGAAGAAGAGGAAGCGGGGCACCTTTACTGCCATGGCTTCCTCCAGCTCTCCCCTCAGGTAGGAGTTAACTATGCCCAGCAGGCTGCCGAAGCTCAGCATGAAAGCTGCGGCCCAGAGGCTTATCGATATGGACCTGAACAGCAGCTCCTCTACCAGCTCAGCGAGCCCATGCTCTATTGCATACGTGGGCAGCGCCAGGGGCGGCGTCTTAAGGCCTAGGGCCTTCCAGAAGGAGGGTAGGTGGATCAGCTCGGCCGGCAGAGGGCCGAAGAGCTCCCCTGCCAAGAGGCCCGCCGCGACGGCTGCAAAGCCGAGCACCGAGATCACGAAGGCCCAGTCGGGGCTCCTCTTCCTGAGGTAGAAGTAGGCAAAGAGCACCAGCAGCAACCCATGGCCCGCGTCGGGGAACATGAGCGCGAAGGCTATGGGGAAGGTCACGGCGAGGAAGAGCGTGGGGATCACCTCGTCGGGAGAGGGCTCGCCGTAGAGCCTCACTATGTTGTGGAAGGGCTTTAGCCAGGGGGGAAGGCTCACCTTAGTAACCCTTGACTCCCCCTTCACAACGCCAAGCCTCAGCAAGCCGTGAGCCCCTCCCGTCTCCTCCTCGAGGGCCGCCTCTAGCCTCCTCACGTCCCCCTCGTCTACGTAGCCCCTCATGATCGCAGTGGTCCTAGTCTCGTGGGTGCTGGCCAAGATCTTGAAGATCTCCCTGTACGCGCTCATGTAGGTATAGTAATACCTCAGCTCCTCGCTGCGCGAGAGCAGGTCCTTCCTGAGCCCCTCTATCTCCTCCCTCAGCCGCGCCAGCTCCTGGGAGACGAGCGCATATGCTTCCGCAGGGCTGCCGGGGAGCTCCTTGGGGATCGTGACGAGCGTGACCCCTTTCTTTAGCATGGCAGTAACTATGGCCCTCATCCTGTCGCTCCTTGCAGCCACTGCCAGCAGTACCTCCCTCTCCCCCTCTGCTGCCAGGAGGGCCCCGTGGGACTGCGCCAGTTCCTCCAGATCTCTCAGGAGGCCTGCTGGCGCTATGCCCACAGCCAGCTGCAGCCTGGCGCCCTCCATAACAGATCGCAGGTCCACCTTGATCTCCTTCAGGGGCTCCAGCTGGAGCTTCAGCTTCTCCAGCTCCTGCGCCCTAGCCCTCGCGCCTAGGAGCCTGCTCACCCCCTCCTCGTAAAATCTATCCAGCTCGGCGTACCTGCTCACGTATGCTTGGAAGGACTCTCCCCAATCAGAGACCTCTATCTCGAGCCCCGGCTCTGGGCTGGGCTCGAGGCCCAGGGCAGCGAAGTAGGAGGATATCTTAGAGACCCTCTCTGAGGCCTGGGAGAAGAGAGACTTGAACTTTGAGGAGGTCGAGCCGGGGAACTCGCGGGGAGGCTCCTCCACGTGGAACAAGCCCTCCATTGAAAGCCTTGCCACAACGGCGTCGTACTTGCTTTTCGGCACTAGCAGCAGCACTTCCTCTAGCCGGCGCGCCCTCAGCAACTGCGCTCCCGCCTCCCCTCCCTCCCCTAACCTTATATTCCCTAGGCAGGGAGCGGAGGGCGGTGAGGCCCTTGGAAGTTAGGATAGAAGTGGTGGAGATACCCATGCCGGAGGGCGTTAACGTAATAATAGGGAAAACTCACTTCATAAAGAGCGTTGAGGACCTATACGAGGCCATGGCGACAAGCCACGCAAACATAAAGTTCGGGCTGTGCATGAACGAGGCCTCCGGCAAGAGGCTGGTGAGGCACGACGGGAACGACGAGGAGCTGAGGAAGCTTGCCATAGAGGCCTGCCTCAGGATAGGCGTGGGGCACCTCTTCGTGATCTACATGAAAGGCGGCTGGCCCATAAACGTGCTGAACGACCTGAAGATGGTGCAGGAGGTGGTTTCCCTGGAGGCGGCAACAGCTAACCCTGTGCGCGTTGTCGTGGCAGACCTGGGCGAGCAGAGGGCCCTGCTCGGCATAGCGGACGGCTTCAAGCCCCTGGGCGTGGAGGGGGAGGAGCACGTAAAGGAGAGGAAGGAGTTCCTGCGCAAAATAGGCTACAAGAGGTAAACGCATATATCCTCTAAAGGCTTCCCCATAGCTTTGGTGTCATTCTTTGAAGAGGGGTTCCCTGGTAGATATACTCTCCCGTCGGGACCCCCACGGGTATTACGTAATACCCTTGAAAGCGGAAGGGAGAGAGCTCGTGGAGAAGATCCTCAGCCAGCACGGGGAGCAGGCAAAGCTGGTAGAATCAAAGGACGTCGTGCTAGTGCGCATAAAGTCCCGCAGCATGGCTGAAAAGATAGCGAGGGCAGCGGAGAGGAGGAACCTGCTGGCAGTGGAGGAGGACGAGGAGGTCTAGGCTATCTCAGCCCTAAGGCTCTCCAGGGCCTCCTCCACGGCTTTCTCGAGCTCCTCGATCTTCTCGAGCTCCTCGTTCCTTATGGTGAACTTGGCCTTAGCCATATCTGCGTAGAGCCTGCCGAGGGCCTCCTTTATCCTTGCAACAGTTACCCCTGCCCTCACCAGCTCCTCCGCCTTCTTGTGGAAGCTCATGATCATGCGCATGAGCTTGAACTGCTTTTGCGGCGTGGAGAAGGCGTCTATTGGGTCGTAGGCGTTCTGCTTCAGGAAGCCGTCTTTCAGGAGCCTTGCAGTCTCGAGCACCAGCTTGTCCTTCTCGCTTAGGCTTTCAGTGCCTATGATCCTCACTATCTCCTGCAGCTCAGCCTCCTTGAGCAATATGTTCATTGCCTCGTCCCTTAGCCTCTTCCAGCTGGGATCTACGTTCTTGTGCCACCAGTCCGCCACTAGGTCTACATAGGCGCTGTAGCTCACCAGCCAGTTTATGGCAGGGTAGTGCCTGCTGTACGCAAGCCTCGTGTCCAGAGCCCAGAAGACCCTGGTGAACCTCATGGTGTGGCTTGTGACGGGCTCGCTGAAGTCCCCGCCGGGCGGGCTAACTGCCCCTACTAGCGTGACGCTGCCCACCCTCTCCGGGCTGCCGAGCGCTATGACTCTGCCGGCCCTCTCGTAGAACTCCGCAAGCCTTGAGGGAAGGTAGCTGGGGTAGCCCTCCTCTGCAGGCATTTCCTCCAGCCTGCCGCCGAGCTCCCTAAGCGCCTCTGCCCACCTGCTCGTTGAATCAGCAACTAGCAGCACGTCGTAGCCCATGTCCCTGTAGTACTCTGCGAGCGTTACCCCCACGTAAATGCTCGCCTCCCTTGCAGAGACGGGCATGTTGCTGGTGTTCGCAATGAGTATTGTCCTGTCCATGAGGGGCTTCCCGGACCAGGGGTCCTTGTACTTGGGGAAGCGCTCGAGGACCTCCGTCATCTCGTTGCCGCGCTCCCCGCAGCCTATGTAAACAACGACCTGCGCCTGGCTCCACTGGGCGAGCGAGTGCAGCGTTACCGTTTTCCCTGTCCCGAAGCCGCCGGGTATAGCGCCTGTACCTCCCTTGACCATGGGGAAGAGCGTGTCCAGGATCCTCGTGCCAGTGATCAGGGCCTCGGTGGGCTCCAGCTTTCTTGCAAAGGGCCTGGGGAGCCTGACGGGCCACCTGTGGTAGAGCTTTACCTCCTGCACCCTCTCCCCATGCTGCACCTCCGCCACCACGTCCTCGACGCTGTAGTCCCCCTCCGGCGCCAGCCTCACCAGGGTGCCGCTAACGTTGGGGGGCACCATAACGTTGTGCCTGATTATGCTAGTTTCCTGCACATAGCCGATCACGTCCCCTCCCCTGACCTTGCTGCCGGGATCCAGCTGTGCCGGCACGAAGTGGTACTTCCTCTCCCTACTCAGGGCGTTTACCTTTATGCCCCTCTCTATGAATATGCTC
The DNA here is from genome assembly GCA_026413755.1 of Acidilobaceae archaeon. Lineage (GTDB taxonomy): Archaea > Thermoproteota > Thermoprotei_A > Sulfolobales > Acidilobaceae > DSZV01. Next base: position 26,604 of record JAOAKH010000011.1, read on the forward strand.
CTCTCCGGCGCCTTTGCCTCGAGTATGCCCTTTATGACGGGGAGGGGCCTCTGGATGCCGTCGAAGATGGTCCCAAGCAGCCCGGGACCCAGCTCAACGCTGAGGGGGCCGCCCGTCCCCTCCACTGGCTCCCCCGGGGAGAGGCCGCTTGTGGACTCATAGACCTGCACGTAAGCCCTGTCCCCCTTGATCCTCGTTATCTCCCCTATCAGCCCCTCCCTGCCGACCCTCACCATTTCGTACATCTGAGCCCCTGCCATGCCCTCAGCTACCACAAGAGGCCCTGCTATCCTCTCTATCCTCCCCTTCACCATCTCTGCTCACCGCTCGCTACTCTAGCAGAGCCTTTAACGCTGAGTGCCTTAGCCTTGCCTCGTTCCTGCTCAACAAAAGATCTATGCTGTAGTCCAACTTCAGCTCCCCTCCTCTTACCTCGGCTATTATGCCCCCCAAGATCTTCGCAGAGGCCGGGGAGACCTTTACGCCGTAGCGCGAGGCCAAACTCCTTACCAGCTCCATGTCCTCCGCTGAGGCCCTGATCTCCACCTCCTCTGCTCCCCCTGCCTCCGCGATAGCCCTCTCGATGGCCCTCCTCAGGAACTGCTCGTACCACTCCTCTCCCTTCGCCTTCAGCAGCCTCTCCACGCCTCTCCTGAGAGCCTCGTCCACCAGCTCGTTTCTCCTCTCTGCCACCTTCGAGCGCAGCTCGAACTCGAGCTTCGAGCGGAGGCTTCTCACCTGCTCCTCCAGCAGCGAGAACTCCTCTGCGAGCCTCCTCTCCGCCTCTAGGAGGGCTTTCCTATAGCTCTCCTCGAGGAGCCTCTGGGAGGCCTCGTAGGCCTCCTCAAGGGTCTTGTGAGACCTCTCGAGCTCCTCCCTCGCTGCCTCCCTAGCCAGCTTCTCCGGATCTCCTGCTATCTTCAAGCCCTTTCCCACGCCCCTAGCTCGTTGCGGCTTTATAAGCTATCCCATGCCCAGCGCCTTCGCTAGGATCTTGTTCACGTCCACCTTCTCGCCAGGCGCGTGGAGGGTGGGGAGGACAAAGACAGGAACTCTAGAGTGCGCCACCTGCTGCTTGAACTTAGCTTCGTCGCTTAGCACGTGCTTGAGGACGATGATGAGGGAGACCTCCTGTGAGGCGCTGAGCCTGAAGACCGCCTCCACGGCCTGCGACTGGCTGAGCACCTCTACTGTCTTGAAGCCTGCGGACTTGAAGAGAGGCAGCGTGTCCCTGTCGCCCAGCACCGCCACCTTGCCCTTCTCTACCTTGGACAAAGCCTCTCCCCTTTACGCTACAAGAAAGGTAAAATATTTGAGGGAGAAAAAGGAGGTCTACGCGCTCTAGGCGCACTCAGGATATTCCTGCGGTACTTTTGCACGGAAGTACTTGCCTGACTGGGGATCCTGGAAGAGGCCTATCTTGACCCCCTTCCCTCCCTTGCCGCCTTTGGGCTCTAGCATCCAGACTTTCTTGGGCACCAGCTCTGCCTCAGCTCCAGCCGGCGTCTTCACCTTTACTTTCTGGGTGCAGGCGGGCACGTTGCTTCACCCCATGCAATTCTCTGCCGTAATATAGTCCCCATCAACGCTAATAAAGTTGTTTCAGCTGATTCAAAGGGCTCACCCATTAAATACCCTCGTGAGGCGTAATACTACAAAACGATCAGGAAGGGAGTGTAAACGAGCACGTTGACTGCTGTGACCAGCGCGCCTACTTTGGCGAACTCCACGAAGCCTATGGTGCGCCTATAGTCTCTTTCCAGCCTCTCCAGGATTATAATATTCGAGGCCGCGCCGAGGAGAGTGAGGTTCCCTGCTATGGTGGAGGCCATAGCTAGCGCTAGCCATTCCTTCACGTCTCCCGGCGTGTAGCCCACGTGGTGCATGTACTCCACGAACAGCTTTGCAAAGGGCACGTTGCTTATGAACTGGCTGAGGAGGAGCGAGAGGAGCGTTATGACGACATAGCCCTCCGGCCCCCTCTCCGCAGAGGGGAGGGCAGCGCTCAGCACCCTCTCAACGAGGCCGCTGTTCCATATGCCCTCTGCAGTTATGAAGAGAGCGATGAAGAAGAGGATGGTGCTCCAGTCAATCCTACAGATCATCTCGCGGGGGTTGGAGACGGCTATGAACATGGCGGCTGCTACGACAAAGGGTATGAAGCCCCTGTTCTCCACGTGCGGGTAGCCCATGAGGCTGAGGACGTCGTTAATGAGCAGGGCAGCTATGACTACTATAAGGGAGGCTCCGGAGATCAGCGCGTCCCTCCTCTCCCTCACCTTCTCCCACGGCACCACCAGCACCCTCACGAGCCTCTCCTCTATGCGGTAGTACTTCAGCACCAGGAGGGCAGTTAGCGGGAGGTTCAGGAGGGTGGGGAGGAGGAGGTAGGCGAGGAAGTATATGAAGGGGGCGCTCATGCCCGACTCTATCGCTATGAGCATGTTCTGCGGGTTGCCCAAGGGCGTCGCCACGGAGCCCACAGTAATAGAGAAGGCCAGAAGCACATAGAGGGGCTTGGGGTCCAGCCTAAGAGCGCGGGAAACAAAGTATACTATGGGAGGCCCCATGACCGCCACTGTGTCGTTCACTGCTATGGCGGCCAAGATGCCGAGGGCGAAGGAGAGGGCTATTACGACGGCGTAGACGCTCCTGGCATAAGAGAGGAACAGGAGCGAGAGCGCCTCCAGCAGCCCTGAGCTCTCCGCCACGGCGACTATGCTGAACATGCCTATGAGGAACAAGATCACGTCGAGGTTTATGCTCTCCTCGAGCCTGTCTATGGGCACTAGGCCAGTTATGACGACGGCAGAGGAGGAGAAGGCCATTATGGCCCAGACGGGGATCTTCGGCACCCTCACCCTAACGATCAAGGAGGCGATGAGAAACGCAAGTATTAGTAATGCTACGAGCTCCCTCGTAGAGAGCAGGCTTCAACCCCCTACCTCTTCTCCAGCTTCTTGAGCTCCTCCTCTATCTCCCTCTCGACCTCCTCTAGCGGCTTAGGGGGAGGAGTGGTGTATAGCGTATAGCCTATCCATGCCAGGATGCCGAAGACGCCTAGCACGCCTGCCATAACTGTTACCCTTACGAGCAGGTCTGCCAGTTGAACGCCCGTCAGCTCCACGCCTAGAATGCTGAGCCTGAAGTCCTCTGTGGCAAGGGGGAACAGGAGGAGGAAGTAGAGGGCTATCGCTAAAGCAGACACTACCATTAGCCCTAGCCCTACTGCTCTATCGCTTACCACTCCGCTTTCACGCTCCTCCGCTCTGCCAGGCCGGAGGGTATATAAACGATACGCGAGGGCCTTTAGGGGGCTCTAGACATAGCGCAGTCCATAGTTCAGGAAGTAGTGGCCAGGTACGGCGGTAGAATCATATACCTTCACAAGGAGGAGGCGGGGGAGCCCGAGCCAGGCCCTGCGCTGGAGGAGCTCCCGTTAAAGGAGAGGCTGAGGGAGGCGCTGAGGGCCAGAGGCATAAGGAGGCTATACCGCTTCCAGGCAGAGGCCCTCGATCACATAGCGGCCGGGAGGCACACCATGATAGTCTCCGGGACCGGGACGGGGAAGACGGAGGCCTTCCTCGTCCCCATCCTCCAGTCCGCCCTCGACAGCGAGAGGGCGCCTCACGCAATCTTAGTGTACCCTACGAAGGCCCTCGCTAGGGATCAGCTGAGGAGGATAAGGCCTCTCATGGACCTGCTGGGCATGAGGGCTGCCGTGCTAGACGGCGACACGCCTGCAGCGGAGAGGAGGGAGATATACGCCAACCCGCCGCACCTCCTCGTAAGCAACCCAGACATGATCCATTACTCCCTCGCCTTCCAGCCGGCCTTCAGGGAGTTAGTCAGCAAGGCCCAGTACCTCGTGCTGGACGAGTTCCACCAGTACAGCGGCGTCTTCGGGAGCCACGTGAGGTGGGTGGTGAGGAGGCTTCAACGCTACTCGCCAGAGCTAGTAATGATCGGCGCCGGCGCCACAATAGGGAACCCCCGCGAGATAGGGGAGAAAGTCCTCGGCCGCAGGCCCGAGGTGGTGCTGGGGCCGCAGAGGAGGAAGGGGGTAGCCTATCATTACCTCGTAGACGTAGGGAGGGCAAGCAGGTGGACGCTCGCCGCAGCCATATCGTTCGCGCTCTCCGCAGAGGGGATGAAGGTGCTCACCTTTACCGACTCGCAGCAAATGGCAGAGCTTGTGGCGAGGATCATAAGGAAACAGGGCGGCGCGGCGGAGGTCCACAGGGCTGGCTTGAGCGCAGATCACAGGAAAAGGGTGGAGGAGGCCTTCGCTAGTGGGCAGCTGAACGTCCTCGTAGCGACCCCAACGCTGGAGCTCGGCATAGACATAGGAGATCTCGATGCCGTGATCATGGCCTCCATGCCCAAGAGCTACGCGAGCTACCTCCAGAGGGCGGGCAGGACGGGGAGGAGGGGGAAGCCGGGCTATGTGTTCACAATACTCGGCGACGACGCAATGGAGGCTTACTTCGCCGCGCGCCCCCGCGAGTTCTTCCAGCAGGAGATCCCGGCAAGCTACATAGAGCCCTCTAACGAGGAGGTCGCGAGGGTTCATCTTGCCGCCATGCTGCTGGAGAACTTGGCGCTCCTCCCCTCCGAGCTCGCCCCCGAGCTCCAGGCCGCAGTTGAGGCGCTCGTAAAGGAGGGCAGCGCCAGGTTCTCCAGGGGGAGGCTATATGGCAACCCCCAAAGGGTAGCTGCGATAGTTAAGTCCTCCAACCTCCGCTCCTCCGGGCCTATGGTAAGGATCATGGAAGAGGAGAGGGAGATAGGAACGAGGGAGATGCCGCTCGCCATGCTAGACCTTCACCCCGGGGCAATCTACTACCACGGCGGGACTCCGTACGCGGCGATCTCGCTCGACCTGGCTTCCATGAGGGCCGCAGTTAAGAGGCTGCCGCAGGACGTGAGCTTCTACACAAGGCCCCTCTACACTATGGAGCTAGACTCAGTGAAGCCGGAGCTGGAGAGGGAGGTCTACGGCGTGAAGCTAGTCTACGGCAAGATGAGGGTGACCATGAAGGTGGAGGGCTACGTAATAAAAGAGGAGCAGAGCGGGGCCCTCATATCAGAGGTCCCCCTCGAGGCTCCCCTCAGCTGGAGCTACTGGACTAAGGGCCTCGTGGGCAGGTATCCAGATCCAGGCCTGGGGAGCCTCCCGGCAGCTGCCAGCTCTTATCATGCGCTGGAGCACGTGCTGATCGCTGCTGCAAAGCCCGTGGCAGGGATAGCAGACACGGACGTGGGCGGCATAAGCTACCCCTCGGGGCACATAGCTATCTACGACTCTGCCCCTGGCGGCAACGGCGCCTCTAGGCTTATCTTTGAGAGGATGGAGAAAGTGGTGGAGGTGGCAGAAAAAATACTAGCAGGCTGCAACTGCTACGACGGCTGCCCGCGCTGCGTCTTCTCGCCGTACTGTGGCAACAACAACAGGATGCTCTCCAGGCAGGGAGCCCTGAGGGTCGCGAGGGCTATGAAAGAGGGAGTAGCCGTCGAGGCAGGGAGCCCTGAGGGGTACCCCTTGGCCTAGGCGTCGTAGTGCTGGCTCTTTGTCTTCACTTCCTCCTTTGCTCTCCTCCATAGCTCTGTGAGGTTGGGCGTAGCGCCCACCTTCTTGCCCTTGTGCTTGTCTATCTTCACCACCGCGGGGAACTTGCCCATGAACTCCCCCATGACGAGCGCTCTCCCCTCGGGGAAGGTCTTTATCATGCTTGCAAGGTTCTCCTCTAGGTTGTCTGCTATATTCATAACGGCTTCCACGTCTTCCTCTTGCACCATCTTCAGGAAAATGAAGTTCTGGAGCTGGCTTGCTGCCTCTATGTCTAAGTTCCTAGGCCTCTGGCTAACGACGACGAGGCTGCCGCCGAACTTCCTCCCCTCCCTTGCGAACTTCCGCAGGCTCTCCTTCACCGGATGGCTTACCTCCTTCCCCATGAAGAGGGGGGCCTCCTCGACCACTAGCACGGCGCTGGCCTTCCCCTTCTCTTTTTTCAGCCTCTCAAGCAGCTCGTCTACTATCAGCTTGAGCGTCCACCGCTTCTGCTCGTCAGACAGGAGGGAGGCGTCTATTACGAGCACGGTCCCGTGGGACATATTCTTCAGGAGGGGCTCGGCTGAGAGACTGATGGGGGCCACCTCGAAGAACTCCTCGATCTTGTCCACCACGTTCTCTACTGTTTTATCGTCATAGGACCCTTTAGCCCGTCTCACCCATCGCACGCTGAGGATGAGGGCCTTTCTATAGAGCTTCGTTATTTCTTCTGTCTCTCTTATATCTTCCTCCTCCTCCGACGCCTTCCCCCCCAGTCTTTCTATTACCTTTCTCAAGCCCTCTGCAGTCACTCCATCCTTTAACTCGTTATGAAGGTGCCGAATGGCAGCACGGAGGAGCCTCCTCTGCTTCGTAGCAGCTCCCTCACTTACGATCAGGTGGGCAAAAACCGGAACTGGGATGTGCCAGGGATTCAGCACAGCGTTTTGTACCTTCAATTCCACCTCATTCTTAAACTTGGGCCGGACCGCTAGATTCCAGTACTCCCCGTGCACGTCAAATATGACCACCGGCGCTCCAATGGCGGCCAGACCCTCCGCCAGTATTGCTACAGTGTTGCTCTTGCCGGAGCCGGTAGCCCCTGCTATGAGAAGGTGCTTTGCCAGCTTGTCCGCCTCGATCTCTATTTCTAATCCTAGCTTTGAATCTTTCTCCTCTTCTATTCCTAATTCTAATTCTGAACCTTCCTCCTCTGCCTCCTCCTTTCTCCTCTTCGTAATCTCCACATCCAGCACGCCCAACCTCACGCCCTTCTTCTTGGGATATAGCTTGCGGAGCTCTTCGAAGGTAGCAAGCCTCACAGGGGAATCTGGCGGTATGGGGTAGCGGGGGACCTCTACCTCCTCGCCCACGAGCTCGGCAACAATATAGACTCTCATCTCTGAGAGCTTGTAGAACTCATACGGTACTTCCTCAGGTCGAACGTACTTCAGCGCACTCGGCGGCACTGCGTGAGCGTACTGTGTTGCCGACACTATTCCCAGAGCTGTCACCTGTTTGCCCTCTGCAATATAATCTATGGCCACGTACTCCCCGTATGGCAGGGGCTGCGGCGCCTTCACTACGACGAGCCTTGGGCTAAGGGCCTCCACAGTGCGGCCTAGAATGGCCTGCTCTTCTACCTTCAAGAGAACGCACCGCTTCTCTACTGTTCAGTAGAGCTTTTATGCGTTGGGCTCCCCTTCGCTGGGCCTCCTCACCGCTCAGAGTCGGCGGTCGCGGTCCTCGCCCATGGATCAGCGTAAGGAGCCCTAATTACTCTGGCCTCACGAGGGCCTCCTCCACTATCTTCTTCCCCGCCACGACCTGATCTATGCTGTGGATCACGCACCCCAAAGACTCCAGCTTCTCCTCAACTTTCTCGAAGTTTATGTCGCTCCCCTCTATCGTCACCACGAGGGTCATGGTGTCCACGTCTATCTCCTTCACCGTCACGTTCACGCCCTCTATGCCCTCCAGCGCCGCTATCTCCCTCCCGATCTCTACTATGGAGAGGCCTTTGATCGGCTTTAGCACGTCCAGCACCAGCCTCCTTATCGGGGCCTTCAAGGCCTGCTCCCCCTCTCCTCTTCAGCCGGGCCTTTTTGCTTCTCCTTTGCCCCCAGCGAGAGCAGGAGCTCCCTCATCTGCTCCGGGACCCTCACGCTCCTCATGGCCGAGAGGTCCACCGCCACTACCACGATCTCGCACTCTGCTGCCCTTACCCCCTTGCTCTCGTTAAAGATCTCGTAGCGGTACGTTATGCTCTTCTCCCCAAGCAAGATTTCCATCACGTCGACCCTCAGCTCGTCGTGGAGGAAGAGGGGGAAGGAGTATGTGCAGGAGGCCTTAACGCGCGGGAAAGCTATCCTACTCTCTAGCAGCTGCGGAAGGGGGCCCAGCTTGGAGCGGAAGAGCTCCTCCTCGGTCCTCTCGCACCACCTGAAGAAGTTCGAGAAGTGGGCTATGCCCGCGGCGTCCGTGTCGCTCCAGTAGACCACAAAGCGGTGGGAGTATATGCTCAAGCCTGCTCCCCTTCGCGAGAGCAAAGGACCTAAATACACCTACGCAAGTAAAGAGATCTAGCTATCTCAAAGGCCTCTGACTGGCTCACTACAGCAGAGAGGAGCCGCGCCACTGCCGCGTGAGCTTCCTGCAGCTCCAGGTCCCTCGGCGCCCAGCCAGTGAGCCAGAGGAGCGTGTCTAGGTTCACCTCCGGCACTCCGGAGAGCCGCGCCACCTCCCGCCAGGCCTCCTGCGCGGGCCTCTGCTTCACCATGATCTCCCTGTAAGATGCTGCCTCCAGGAGCATGCTGGAGAAGGTGGCGCAGGCGACGCGGGTGTCCACCGGTATGGGGATCTCCTTCTCTATCGTCCTCCTCTCGCCGGGGCCCCTCGTGGCATAGTATGCCATCTTCAGGGAGAACACGAGCGTTTTCCTCCAGCTGCTAGCTCCTAACGCCGCGCTCAAGCTCCTCAGCAGCCCCTCGGGCTCGGAGTACACGATCTCTGGCTCCCTCAACAGCCTCTCCAGCTCACGCCTAGCTCCCCTTAGCGCCCTCCTCACCCTCTCAAGCTTTGCCTCCCTCGAGAGCGCTGAGCCCTTGCAGCTCAGGAGGAAGAGCTCCACCTCCCTCCCGATCTCCTCGAGGGACCTGCCGCTCCTCCTCTCTGCGAAGTCAGCAAGGCAGCCCCACCACTCCTCTCCCCTCATGGTCAGCCTGTAGCTGGCAAGCGAGACGAGGACGGCGTATGCGGCAGCTACCCCCTTTCCCCTCGCAGAGGCAATCCGCTGGAGGGCAGCGTACTGGGGATCTGCCAGCTCCTCTAGCCTCATTATGCCCTCCCTGCCTATCCGCGCAACCAGCCCAGCTACCTCCTCTGCCCTCCTCAAAGGCCGTACCTCCTCACTATCTCCCGGATCACCTTGTAAGAGCCCTGGAGCACCCAGCTCGCGTAGGGTTCCCTGAGCTGCGCAGGCCTCTGCGACCTTAGCTCCCCCGTGAGCGCCCGGGAGAACTCCTCCAGGAAGGCCCGGGGGAGGTTTATGGCGTAGACCATGTGGCGAGCCTCCTCCTCTCTTACTATCTCGTCTATCCCAGCTAGCTCGTAGCAGCGGGCTATGGCTATGAGGTAGTGGGAGAGCTTCGTCACCGGCACCTTCTTGAGCATTCCGCGCGGCCCCGCGCTCATCACGTAATCAAATATGGCCCTGTTGTCCCTCAGGAACTTCGTGACCACCCTCATGCCCCTCCTCTCCGCCTCCCCCTTGAGCCATTCCACTCTCTCCATGCTGGCATGGCTGTTCTCCTTCCCGATCAGCTCCACGAGCTCCCCCTTCTCTGGCAAGTATAGGAGGTTCTCGAACCTCACGGTAGCAGATATAGCAGTAGCAGCGTCGAGCGCCTGGACTGCCTCCTCGCTCAGCTTAGAGAGGGCACCGAGGGGCATGAGGTAGGGAGCCATCACGAGGAGGCCCTTCCCCTCCCTAAGGCCCTGCTCCACTACGGCAGCAAAGGCTTCGTACCTGCTCTTCTCCCCCACCACGGACTCGTATTCGTAATACCTAACGTTAAGTCCCAAGACAGGGACGACCGAGTTGAGGGCGTTCAGGAGGGGGACCTCGTCCACGCTCACCTCCCTCATGCCCTTAACTATGACTATCAACTCCCCCGAGCCCTGGGCAGGCAAAGAGCCCTCGAGGACCTCTATGCTGCCCCCCAGTATTCTCAGGCGGCCGTAGGTCTTCATGAAGATCTCCACGCAGGCCTCTATGAGCTCAGACTGCAGCCCCCTCCCCCGCATATATAGCGAATTAAAAACTTATAGGCACATAATGCTGATCGTAGAGCGCTAATCTAGGTGAAACTGCGTGCAGGAAGCAGAGAGGGTGATAGAGGAGCTGAAGGCAAGAGGTTATAGGATGACCCCACAGAGGATCTTGCTCACGAAGCTGATGCTAGAGACCGTGGAGAAGCACCCTTCCTTAAGGGAGCTGCATGAGAAGGCGCAAAAGATACTGCCAGGGACCGGCATATCCACTATATATAATACCATCATGATGCTGGAGTCCTCCGGCGTCCTACGCGTCTTCTACCTCGACGGAAAGCTTTTTATAGACAGATCTAGGCCCCACCTGAACGTGGTGTGTAGGGGGGAGGAGTCGATAAAGGACATAGACAGCGGCGCGCTGGAGGAAACGATGGAGGTCTTGAGAAAGAGGGGGGTAAGGCTGAAGAACCCCCTGGTGCTCGTCATTGGCGACTGCGAGCAAGGGACTCCACGTGAACCACAAGAGCAATAGTCTCGTCCAGCAGCCGCCGGGCCACGTCTGCCTTGTGCTTCACGCCAGGAATTAAGGACTCCGGGTACTCTAGCCTCGAGAGGTTGAAGTATATTGCCTCCATCACCCCTATGAGCCTCCAGGCCTCTGCTATTTCCCCTGCCTTCACCTTCTCTAGCGCGAGCCTCCTCAGCTCCCCCACGAGGTCCCCCAGCCCCTGCAGGTACGGCACTGGCGGCACGCCCAGCTCCTCGTGGCCCCTCAGCTCCCTCCCCCTCGCTGCGTCGAGCAGGAGGGCTGCCTCCACGTACTCGCTCAGGCCGTTATACACGAGGCCAGAGTAAAGGAGATCAGGGTAGCCCCTGAGCCTCTCCGCCAGCTGGCGAGCCAAGAGCTCCAGCTCCCCGGCCTTCCTCTCCGCCTCCTCTAGCTCCTTCCTGAACACGAGTGAGACTACAGCCTTAGAGGCCCTCACGATGTCCCTCGTGACCTTTATTGCCTCCTCCCTTACCGCGTCCCTCTCGCGCAGGTACTGCTCTATTGAAGCGAAGGCCTTCTCCAACTCCGCTCACCTAGAGGTAGCTAACGAGATCCCTCGTCCTAGCCAAATATGCCTTAACCCCCCGCCTAGAGAGGTAGTAGTATGCCTTGAAGCTGTTCGTAACTACGCGGGAGCCCTTGTTGAACCTGTAGAAGGGGCTCACTACCAGGCAAGAGTCCCTGACGAGCGCTGCGCCCAGCCTTGCTGCCCTCTCCGCTACCCCCTCCTTCAGGGCCTCGAGGAAGACGCTCCTAGACATGGAGATCACTAGCTTTGCCCTCAGCCTCCTGCTCCCTATCATGTCTAGCAGCTCCCTGAGCTCCCCCAAGCTGGAGTGGGGGCAGCCCACGTACACGAAGTCCACGTCCCCCTCTGGCCTTAGGCGGGCTAGAGCCTCCTCTATCTCTCCCCTCTCTACTTCCAACCTCTCCCTCACCTCCTCGCCGGGGCTCTCGGGCGTGAGGCCCGCTATGTGCGCCATTGCCAGATCTCCTGCAGTGCTCACCGCAGCGAGGAACTCCCTCACCGCCGCGTCGCCTGAGAAGCGCGCCCTGATCAGCGGAGGCCTGCTGTCCTTGTGGAGGGAAACCACTATCTCCCCCAGAGCCCCCGCCTCCGCCTCCTCTAGCTCGCCCTCAACCGAGTACTCTACCCTGGGCTTCCTCTCCTCGTCTATGTGCATTCCGTAGTAGTAAGTCCTCCCCGCTATGGCGGCAGCGAGCGCCAGAGGCCCTCCCTCCCTGTTGCTCCTGATCCCCAGCACGCTGTTCGCATATGCTACCGCGCTAGACTCCCCCCAAGCAACGTGATCCCCTTTCTTAAGGTTGTACCTCTCCGGGACCCCCGCATAGTAGGGGGTGCACGTCAGCTCCAGCTCCGCCCCCATCTTAGCCAAGGCCTTCAGAGCCCTCTCCTGCCACCTCAAGTACTCGGGAGGGAGCTGGAGCCCTGGGATGCGGGATGGCTCCTCAACGTCGTAGCTGATGGGGTTGACGCTCGTGGGCACGGAGAAGCGCGCGCCGAGGGAGGCAAAGGACTCTATGAACTCCACCCCCGGCTCCCCTATGTTCTCAAAGGAGACGCCGGAGATGTGAGCGTGCTTGATCTCCACCAGCCTCTCCGCCCCCAGCGCTTCCCCTACTCTAACGATCACCTGCATGGCCCTTGCCTTTGCCTCCCCCTCCTCTCCCCTCAGCGCCCTCTCCTCCTCCTTCGTGAGGAACAAAGGCCTCCCCCACCCCGCTCTCCCCCTGGCCTTATAGGCTCAGCTGAGATCGGGAGAGGGCTTGTTCAGGGGAAGGCCTATAGTTCCGGGGAGCGTAGCGGGGGAAGCTGTAGTTGTGGAGTCCGTGAGCTTCTACGGCGACGTGAGCCTCGGCGGCCTCCTCCACGATGGGAGAAGCATAGCGGGCAAGGTGCTCATAGCGAGGAGAGCTAAAGGGAGCACCGTAGGGC
>JAOAKH010000012.1 GCA_026413755.1 Acidilobaceae archaeon
GTAACGCTGGACAAAGCCCTCTGGGCCCTCAGGAGAGCTGCCCACGAGCTGTACCCGGTAGAGCAGGAAGGGGGTTGCGAGATATTAGGCCTCTAAGCACGCGGGGGGATGAGGAGGGTTGAAAGCGCTGAGCAGTGATGCAGACCAGGCTGCCGACCCCGTGGTGGTGAAGCTGAGCGGCAGGCTCCTGAGCCCCCCTAGGGCAGCATACCTCAGGGCGCTGAGGGACTCGCTCCTCAGGGCTTCAGCCCTCAGGCCCATAGCAGTGGTTGCCGGCGGCGGCCCCCTCTCTCGGGAGTACATCTCAGCCCTGAGGGAGCTCGGCGTGCCGGAGGCGCTGCTGGACGTCATGGGGATAAACGCAGCGAGGCTCAACGCGCTTTGCCTCTCCCTTGCCCTCTACCCCAGGGCTCCTCCGAGGGCCCTCGCGACGCTTGAGGAAGCAGCTGAGGCCCTCGCGAGGGGCTTCATACCCGTTATGGGCGGCCTGCAGCCGGGCCAAAGCACAAACGCGGTGGCTCTCTCCCTCGCGGAGGCGGTGGGGGCTAAGCTGGTTATCAACGCGCTTGCCGGAGTGGAGGGAGTTTACGACGGCCCGCCGGGCTCAGAGGGGAGCAGGCTGCTGGAGAGGGTCAGCTACGAGGAAATGGAGGCGCTTGTGGCAAAGAACCCTCAGGTCGCAGGGGCTTACGAGCTCATGGACCACGTGGCGCTGAGCATAGCGAGGAGGAGCTCTATAAGGGTTCTGTTCGTTAACGGCGAGGAGCCGGCGCTGATAGAGAGGGCCATAAGGGGGGAAAGAGTTGTGGGCACGCTGCTTGGGTGAGACTTTGGGCGGGCTGAGGGACGTGCTGCTCTCATATGCAAGCGTGGCGCTCATCAGAGCTGCCAACGCCCTCTTCATGGTCTCCCTAGCCCTCTCCCTGGACCTCAGCCCAGCCCTCCACGGCCTCGTGCTAGCCTCATATGCAGTCGTGGAGGCGCTCACGGGCGTGATGGCGGGGGCAGCTTACGAGAGGCTGGGCCCCCGCGCCTCCCTCTCGCTGGCAGCCGCGTACCTCGTTGCAGGGTACCTCCTCATGAGCTCCAGCGGCTCCCCCCTCCTCCTCATGGTCCTGAACGGCCTTGCTGGCGCTGCCGCAGCTCTGGCCCTCGTTTCCACGCTCTCCCTGCTTGCGGAGGAGACTAGGGGGAGGGAGAAGGGGAGGCTGTACGGCGCAGGGGGGTTCGAGGCAGCTAACCTCGGGGGCTATGCCCTGGGCTTCTCCCTCGCTGCGGCGTTGGAGTACCTCGGCGCTCTAAGGGGCTTCTACTCCTCTGCCGCCCTAGCCCTCCTGGCCCTCCTGCTGGCGCTCCCCATAGCTAGAGGCGGCGAGGGAAGGGTGAGCTATGAGGTGAGCAGGGACTCGCTAAAGCTAGTCCCCATATGGTTCGCCATGGCTACTGTTATCGGCGTGGGCTTCATGGCGCCCAAGATCCTGAGGGAGCTCGACGTGGGCCTGCTGGATGGCACTTCAGCGGAGGGAATGGTAAGCCCCCTCCTCATAGCTGGCATGGCAGGGGCCTCCCTTGCTCTGCTCGCAGCCAGCTACGTGGCTGCGAGGATAGGTAAGCTGAAGGCCCTAGCGCTCGGCTCCCTTTCTGCCCCCTTGGCCCTGGCGCTCTTCGGCCTCTACCACGAGCTGTTCCTCGGCAACCTCCTCTACTTCCCCCTCCTGGCCCTCCTAGCGCTCCCCGTCATGCTGCTGCCCCCCTCGCTTCTGGCCTATCTGGCGGACTACACGGACAGGCTGAGGTCGAGGGGGTCTGGGATGGGGATCTACGTTACTGTGCTGGGGCTCGGCATAGGCTTCGGGGAGTACTTCGTGGGCGGCTACGCGTTCCAGGAGCTGGGCCTCGGGGGCTCCATGCTGCTCCTCTCCCTCTCCTTCCTCCTCCTCTCCCTCCCCAGCCTCTACCTCCTCTGGCAGGACGCTAGGCGAAGACCCTCCTAGCTATAGCCGCGAGGAGCGCTATGATAGCTGCTCCCCCAGCCGCAACGGCTAGCCCCCAGGGGACCCGCCAGATGTCGTCAGCCCTGGAGGTCACGTAGAGGTAGTCCACGTTGTTAGCCTCAAAGGAGTCCTCCGCGAGGAGCTCTACCCTGAGGGGCCTCAGGACCACAATCTCCTTGAAGACTAGGAACCTGGGGTTCTCCCCGATCTTCACGTAGAACTCGTATAGCTGGTTGTCCCACAGCCTCACCTCCTCCTCCCACAGCACCTTGCCAGCGCTCTCGTCTACCACCCTCACTATAGCTCTCTCCCCCGGCACGTTGGTCCTCAGGAGGGCCATGAGCTTTACCCAGCTGCCCTCCCTCACGTCCAGGAACTTAGTGCCCCTCCTCACCACCGAGATCTTGCTCTCCGGCGCTATCTCCAGCTCCCACCTCCTCCCCCCTACCTCCACCGCGAGCGCCCTGGCCCAGGGCACGTTAACGACTAGCTCCGCGGGGCTGCCGGGCTTGACGGTGCCCCTCGATATGACGCCTGTCTCCTCTCCTTTCAGGAAATACACAGCGTATGGAGCTTCCTCGCCCTCGTGGTATATTGTGACCTTAATGGAGTCGCCGGGCAATATGATGCCCTCGCGCGTGACAGCAAGGGGTTCGAACGAGACGTGCGTAGAGGAGGCTAGCAGCACCAGGAGCAGGGCCAGCATTTCCCCTCCCAGGAGAGTTGTGTACCTTCACTTTAATATCTTGATCTTTGCATCCAAAACGAGCAGCTCCCCCCGCCGGAGGGCGAGGGGGTTAACGTCTACCTCCACCACCTCCTCGTTCTCCTCCATGAGGCCCCCGAGGGCTGCCATGAGCTTTACCACCTCGGCTGCCTCAAGCCTGCTCCCCCTGTAGCCGGCGAGGAGCTTCGAGAGGGGGGTCTCTGAGATCATGTCCATCACGTCCTCCTCGCTCAGGGGCAGCAGCCTGAAGGAGACCTGCTCTAGCAGCTCCAGGAGGTAACCTCCTAAGCCCAGAAAGGCGGTGGGGCCGAAGAGCTCGTCCCTTACGGCTCCTGCCGCTATCTCTACCTCTGCGGGGAGCATCTCCTCCACCAGCACGCCCTCAACCCTCAGGCCCCTCTCCCTCGCGGCCCTCGCTACCTCCTCGAAGGCCGCCGCGGCCTCCTCCCCTCTCACCCAGAGCCTCACGCCTCCCAGCTCAGATCTGTGGATAGCGTCTGGGGAGAGCAGCTTCACTGCCACCGGGACGCCGAGCTCCCGGGCTATCCTCTCTGCCTCCTGCGGGGAAGTAGCTACTCCTCCCCTCGGCGTCCTGAGCCCGTAGGCCCTCAGGACCTCCTTTGCCTCGTGCTCCAACAAGAACCCCCTGCCCTCCTCCCTTGCCTTAGCTATGAGCTCCCTTGCCCTCCTGCCGCCGCTGGCCCTCAGGCCTCGGAAGGCCCTCTGCCTCCGCGAGAGGGCCTTTATCATTGCCAGCGCCTCCCCGGGCGAGGAAGCCACGGCTACCCCCATGGCCCTGAGGGCTGAGGCTAGCTGCTGCGCATACCTTCCGCCCGCCATGAGGACCACGAAGGGAGCTCCCTCCTCCTTTAGCCTGGCCGCCATCTCTACGAAGTTCTCCGAGTCCATAGCAATGGTCTGGGGCTGGTTTATGAGGAGCAGCGACATGCCCCTCCTAAGCGCCGCCCTTGCGACCTTCTCGTACTGCTCAGCCACAGCCCCGCCCGAGAGGTCCACGGGGTTGTTAAGGGCCATGAAGGGCGGGAGCGCCCTCCTGAGCTCCTCCCTCAGCTCCCCCTTCAGCTCCGCAAGCCTCACGCCGCCCTCCTCCAGCGCGTCTGCCGTCAGCACCCCCATGCCCCCCGTGTTCGTTATAGCTACCGTCTCCGCGAAGCCTCCTCTTACTCTGCTCAAGGCCTCTAGGGCAGCCACGAGCTCCTCCACGCTGCCCACTAGCACGGCTCCAGCTTGCTTCAGCGCCCCCTCCACGAGCCTCCGCTGCTTCGCTAGCGCTGCTACATGAGTGGCGGCAGCCCTCGCGCCGCTCTCCGTGACGCCCCCCTTCAGCGCCACGAGGGGCTTCCTAGCGCTGGCCTTCCTGAGAGCTTCAGCTAGCTCCCTCCCCTCTGCGGCGCTCTCGAAGTAGAGCCCTATGACCTCCGTTAAGGGATCTTCTGCCAGCGCCTCCAGCAGCTCCCACGTCTTCACGTCGGCGGCGTTGCCCACGCTGACGAACCTCCTGAGCCCTATGGACCTCTCGCTCATGAGATCTAGGATCAGAGAGCCCAGGGCCCCGGACTGGGAGATCACCGAGACCCCTCCCCTGCCCGGGAAGCCCTGCCTCTCCCGCGACATGAAAGTGGCGTTGAGGGGCGTGTAGTTATCTATCACCCCCACGCAGTTGGGGCCTAGGACTCTCATTGAGTGCCTCCTGGCTATCCTCCTCACCTCCTCCTCCAGCTCCCGCCGGCCTGCCTCGCTGAAGCCCCCGCTGTAAACTATGGCAGCCCTAGCTCCTCCCTCAGCGCTCTGCTCCAGCACCTCCGGCACGGCGCTTGAGGGCGTTATTATGAGGGAGAGCTCGGCGCTCACCTCCTTCATGCTCCCGTAGAAGGGCCTACCGAGCAGCGAGCCGCGGCGCGGGTTAACTAGGTAGACTTCGCCCGGGAAGCTGCTCAAAACGTTCTCTGCCAGCCCCCTCCCCAGAGAGCCCGGCCTCTCGCTGGCCCCGGCTATAGCGATGCTCCTGGGGGAGAAGAAGGTTATCATCCTGAGAGGGCCTGTTCTGCGGCTATCTCAGGGTTGAAGCTGATGTACTGCAGCGTGCTGCCCCTTATAAGCATCCTGCCTATCCTCGTCACCACCTGCTTCCCCCCCTTCACCTCTACTGCCTCGTCGAGGATCAAGTTCATGGTCGAGTCCGTCACTCGCAGTATGCCCACATACTCGCTGCCGTCCTTTAGCTTCACGTAGATCTGGGTGTTTATGGCCTCCCTCAGGTACCTCATGGGGTTGCTGAACTCGCTCATTTCGATAGCCCTGGGAATTGGGATGCTGCCGTTATTTAAGCTTTACGGGACGCAGCTGAAAACATATCTTTCCTCATGCCCTCAGCTTCCCATGATATATCATGGCTCACCGCGAGATGCAGCCCCTTCGCTGCAGCTCCTGAGCCGGGAAAGCTCTAGGAGCGCAGGTGCTTCCTGGACTCTCAGCGGCAAGGGCAGAAAAAGAGGTTCTACACGCAGCATCTGCCCCCTAGTCCTTAACTGTTTCGAGGACAGATATGATCTGCCACATTCTCGTCCTCGTGTGCAGGGGCATGTTTGGATCCTGGCTTACCTCGTCGAGTATGCTCACGGCGTTAGCTGCCCTGACGCCAGGCGAGAGCTTTGTGTCCCTTAGCTGGGCTAGCGCGTTAACTGCTGCCCTCCTGATGTTCCTCGGCACGCCAGTGTCGTTGACTATTGTGGTCAGCAGCGCCACCGCGTATTTTATCTTAGCCTCATTGCTGGACTCGCTCGCCACGAGGCTTCACCCCCTAACTTACTATAGCTCTCCTAAATTTTTAATCGGGATTAAGAAGTGGAACTAGTGCTGTTCTTCGAGGTCCACCAGCCGCTGAGGCTTAAGCCTACGATAGCTTACCCCCTCGGCTCTCAGCCCTCCTCGCTGCGGGAGCTCTTCGAGTGGGAGCTCAACAAGGAGGTCTTCAGGAGGGTGGCAGAGAGGGCGTACGTGAAGGCCTCGCGGGTGCTGCTGGAGGCGCTGCAGGAGCACAGGGACTTCAGGCTCACCTTCAGCATCTCGGGGCTGGCAATAGAGGCAATGGAGAGGTGGAGCCCAGAGGCGCTGGAGCTCTTCAGGAAAATGGTAGAGACTGAGCGCGTGGAGCTGGCTGCCCAAACGTACTACCACTCCCTTGCCTGGCTGGTAGACAGGGAGGAGTTCGCGGAGCAGGTGAGGGAGCATGCGGCTAAGCTAGAAGAGGTCTTCGGCTACTCGCCCACAGCTGCAGAGAACACAGAGTTCATATACGACAACGACCTCGCCTGCGCTCTCTACAACCTGGGCTTCAGGGCTACCGTGACCGAGGGGGCCCCCTGGCTGAGGGGCTTTGTGGGAGAGAACAGGGTTTACAGGGCCTGGGGGTGCGAGATGAGGGTGCTGCTGAGGAACTACATGCTAAGCGACGACGTGGGCTTCCGCTTTAGCCTCCGCTCATGGGATCAGTACCCGCTGACTGCAGACAAGTACGCCGCCTGGATAGCGTTCTCGCCGGGGGAGGTGGTGCTGGTGGCGCTCGATTACGAGACCTTCGGCGAGCACCAGAGGGAGGAGAGCGGCATATACGAGTTCCTGCGGTGGCTCCCCAAGGAGGCCGCCAGGAGGGGGATCAGGTTCTCCACCCTCACCGAGGCCGCCCTCAGCCACGAGCCCGCGGGGGTCATAGACGTGCCCCCCTGGGCTCCGGTGAGCTGGGCAGACGAGAGGGACCTCTCTGCCTGGGTCGGCAACGAGGCGCAGAGGCTACACTTGCAGGCCCTGAGGGATCTCTACTACTACGCAAAGACGGCGGGCGGCGGGGCGCTGAGGCTTTGGAGGCTCATGTCCGTAAGCGATCACTTCTACTACCAAGCAACGAAGGGGGGCCCTGCGGGGGAGGTGCACAGCTACTTCAACCCCTACAGGAGCCCTTACGTGGCGCAGCTGGTATACCAGAGGGCTCTCGTGCTGCTAGCGGAGGAGCTGAGGAGGGCAGCGAGGGAGGACATATGCTCCTTCCTGAAGGCCTTCAGGGCCCCCGAGCGCTTCTGCTTCTACCCCTCCGACCCGAGGCTAGGGAGGGCCTGCAGCCTCGCCGAGCTGGCGGAGGGCCTGGAGAGAGGGGGGGCGTGGGAAGAGCATTTGAGAAAGGGGCACGTGGAGGCCTGGCTGAGGGACGTAATGCTAACTACTTTAGAGGAGGCGGCGCGCTGCGGCTATAAGCTCCGCAAGAGTTTGTGAAGTGGGGTGAATATCATTCCAGTATCTAAAGCCCTGATACCTATTGGAGGCCTAGGGACGAGGCTCTACCCCATAACGGTGGAGACCTCTAAAGCTATGGTGAGGTTCCTCAACACCTTCCTCATAAACTTCATACTGCAGGGGCTCGCCACAGAGGGGATAGAGGAGGTATACCTCGGCGTGAGCGGGTACTTAAACTACAGAGCCCTCCACGACCACCTGGGAAACGGGCTGAAGGTCAAGACTCCGAGAGGGGGTTACAGGCTGATCAGGATAAGGTATCAGCCAAACGAGGACAGCGTGGGGAACGCCCACTCTGCTAGGATACTCCTAAAGTACTATAGGCTAAGAGAGCCAATACTGGTGCTGCAAGGGGACACGGTTGCTAAGATAAACGTGAGGAGCATGTACAAGAGGCACAAGGAGGCCGGGGCCTTCATGACAATAGCCCTGAAGGAGGTCCAGGATGAGAAGGAGTTGAAGCACTTCGGCGTAGCTAGGCTCGACGAGTCCTGGCTCATAAAGGGCTTCGTGGAGAAGCCGAAGAGCCCAGCCGAGGCACCCTCGCGCTGGGTGAACACCGGCATATACCTACTCTCGGAGGAGATGATAGACTTCCTGCTCTCAGAGGACTTCGAGGCCATGATCAGGGAGGGGAAGGGAGACTTCGGCGCGGACGTGATCCCGCGCATAGTGAAGGAGGGGAAGGTCGTGGCGGGCCATAGGCTGGAGGGCTACTGGTTCGACATAGGGACGCCGGAGAGGTATCTGGAGGCCACCTTTTACCTGCTGAGGGTGCTAGAGGAGGCAGCGCTGGACGTAACTACCTCCTACAAGGGGGTAAAGATGCAGGGCACAAGCCCCGCCTCCAGGTTCCTCCAGGTGGAGCTCATAGAGAAGGCAGCCACCAAGGTCATTCTGTTCGAAGGGGACGTGCTGCTCGGGAGGCACATAAGGATAGGGGACGGCGCGAGGGTAGAGAGGGCAGTAGTGGACAACTACACTGTCCTGGAGGAGGGCGTGACCGTGAGGGGGAGCGTGGTGATGGACCGCTGTCACGTTGGCTCGGGCGCCCTCGTGGAGGACAGCATTGTGGGCAGGCACTCGCGCGTGGGGGCAAAGGCTAAGGTGGTGAGGAGCTACATAGGGGACAACGTGACGATAGAGGAGGGGGCGCAGCTCTACGAATGCAAAGTCTGGCCTCACCGCGTAGTGAAGGCCAACGAGGTCTGCAAGGGGGAGAGCATTATCTGATCCTCAGCCCCTCCCCCTCGCCCCTCCGAGCCCTGAAAACTGAAGAGCTGCCGGGCAGCTTGTCCGCTATCTCTTCCTTCCTCACCGCGAGAGCTATGTGCTTCTCCTCCAGCGCTTCCGCTAGCCTCTCCCTGACCTTCTCTGCGGCCTCCTCTATCCTGAGGTCCCCAGGCGTCAGGAGCGTATATGCTAGGCTCAGCCTCCTCACCACTCTCTCCGCGCCCGCCACTACGACCGGGCTCCCCTCCTCGTCGAGGGCTATCCCCACCGCCAGGAGCAGCCTGACGCCGCGCAGGTAGTTCCTCTGGCCGTAGACCATGAAGGCCCCCGTCTTTAGGTACTCCCCTGCTGGCGCGCTCTTAGATACCTGCGAGCCCCTCACCCAGTAGACGTCCACGCTCGCCAAGCCCGCCTTCCACGCCTTGCTGTAGCACGCGGCGATCACAGCTGCGTCCTCTACGTCCTCAGGCCTCTCCTCCCCCTTGCTAAGGAGGACCACCGCAGACCCCCCCTGGATGTCGGCGTGGAGGAAGACGTCTTGATCGCCCAGCAGCCTCCTCACGAGGCTGTCGTTCTGGCTCGCGTCCCTCCCTCCCACTGCTATGAAGCCGTTACTCGTTAGAGTCCAGCGGTACTTTTCGAACCAGTGAGCCCTCCTCGCCCTAGCCTTTGCCGCCAGCTCCCTCGCCTTTGCCCTTAGCTCCAGCTCCTCCATGCCCTTCCTGGCCTCCTCTATGGCCTCCCTGGCCCTCCTTGCCTTGCTCTCCAGCTCGCCCGCCTCGCGGTAGAGCCTCACGAGGAGGGCCTGCGCGCTCTCCCCCCTCAGCACCCTGAAAGTCACCTCGCCTAGGGAGGCCTCTATGGAGCCGTCGGGCAGCCTTCGCACGCCCTCGCAAGGCCCAACGCCCTGCGCGCATGCAGTCACCCTCTCGAGAAGCTCGTAGTTCGTTGCGAGCTTCTCCGCGAGCTCCCTGAGCCTCCTCGCCCGCTCCTGGTAAGAGAGCTCCAGCTCTTGGGCCCTCCTAAGGCTCTCCTCCAGCTTCCTCCTCTCCGCCTCTAGCGCGGCGTCCTTCTCCTCCCTCCGCGCAAACAGCTCGTCCAGCGCCTCATCAAAGCTGGCCAGCTCCCTCGCCTGCCCCCTCGTGGGCCTGAAGGGCGTTGCCTCTGCAGGCCTTCCCTCCTTCATGAGCAAGTACCCTTTGCCAAGGAGCGACTCCTCGTATAGCCCCCTCATCTCCCTCACGAGCCTCTCCAGCTCCTCCGCGCTCAGCGAGGGAGGGCTCTCTGGCTTCAGCCCTGCCCTGTGCACCACTTCCTCTGCAGCCTCCCCGCCTAGTCCCAGCCCCCTCACGAGGCCCCTCACTATGTCCTTTCCGGAGGATATCCTCTTGGCAACCTCCTCTGCGCTTGCGTGGAAGGGATTTATGAGCTGGAGGGGAGGGGGCTTGTACTCTGCGCCCGGCTTCACGCTCCTGTCCCTTAAAGAAGCGTAGGCGTTGGCAGCGATCACCTTTCCCCCCTTCGCTAACACGAGGAAGCCCCGGGGGAGGAGCTCAGCATATATAGAGTACTCCCCCAGCTCCACCCTTAGCACCCTGTCAAAGCCCAGCTGCTCCAGAGCTGAGATCTTCAAGTCCCTCAGGTGGGCTTTCATTGCCGCAGCCACGCCCCTCGAGGCGGGCTCCAGGGCAGAGGTCCTGCTGCTCAGGTGCGCCCTCACGCCGGGCTCCAGCACGAGCGCCTCCGCCCTCCCCCTCAGCTTTATTGCCACAGCGCCCCTAGCAACGTAAACGTTGTCTACCCTGAGCCCCACTAGGTCTTGTCGCAGCCTCGTCCAGACGTGGAGGTCCAGCGAGCTCATGGACTCCCTAGCCATCAGCTCCACCGCATGAAGAGCTCCTCGTGCTCCCTCAGGAGGGAGCTAGCGCTGTGGCCGTTCCCGTAGAGGTCCAGGGCCTCCTTAACGGCCTCCTCCACAGCTTTCCTAACGTCAGAGAGGGCGTAACCTCCCTCCACCAGCCTCCCCTCCCTCACGGCTACCTCCTCGTTCACCACCACTAAGCTCGGCGGCCTCCTCTCCCTCAGCACCTCCTCAAGGCTCGCGTCGTATGCTACGTAGTCGCCGTCGTGAGGCACGTTGTAAAGCCTATAGCCCCCCACCGTGGCGCTCCTCAGGAGCGAGAGAGGGGAGTCCCTGAACGCCCTGAGCATGAGCGGGAGGTGCATAGGGGTGGTCCCCAGCAGGAGCGGCCAGTCGCTGCCAAACGCAGATATGCCAGAGAGGTCCCTCCTAGTCCTGCCGTATAGCATGACGTTTGTGGCAGGGCAGGCAACGCAGCTAAGCCCCAGGGAGCTCATGTCGTCGTCTATGCAGTGGACGGGCACTATGCGTATTGAGTAAGGGGGCCTCCCGAAGACCTCCAGGAAGCGCCCCCTCTCCGACACCCCCTCGCCTAGGTGGAGCCCCAACACTGCGCCGCTCTTCGCTGCCAGCGATATGGCCTCCCTCACCGTGCTCTCCTTTGCCAGCCTAAGGCTGTGCACAAATATCCCCATCCTCGCCATGCCGTCACCGACGAGGTAGGAGGCCTTTGCGTAGTCCTCCCTCACCTCCTCTAGCGTCCAGCCGGCCCTGTCCATGACGGTGGGCAGGAGCACAGCTCGAGGCCTATGCTTAAGGGAGAGGAGAGCCTTCACGTTAGCGAGGAGCCTCCCTGTAAGGGCCATGAGCGTAGTGCCCTCCAGGAGCCCCCGGAGGAGCGTAAGCCTGGCCAGCCTCTTCGAGAGCTCCAGGTCCCTCCTGACCTTCACCTCATCCACAGCCAGCTCCCTCCTCTCTAGCCAGTCGTAGGAGTCGCTCCACCGTCGCCCCTCCCTAACTCCCCCGTCCACCACCTGCGGGTGGGCATGGCCGTCGCTGAAGCCGGGGATGATGAGGGTCTCGTAATACGCGTCCTCTGCGGAGGGCATCCTGAAGTTCTCAACTACCTTTCCGTGCACCACTGCCACGCTTGCCTCCAGGAGCCCCATGTAGCCCACGCTCTAGCTTTGCTTAGAGGAGGGCATGCGGGAGCTTAAAAAGGGCCTTCAGCCCTTCTTCTCTTTCTCCTCCTCGCCACTTAGCGACTTCCTGAACTCTCTGACGGATTCTCCGAGGGCCCTAGCTAGCTGGGGAAGGCGTGAGGCGCCGAAGAGGATGAGAATGATTATCAACAAGATCAGCAGCTCTGTGCTCGTAAAGGGACCAAAGACCATCCTCTTCACCTCCTCTTGTTTAGAGATAGAGGCTAATATTTATACAATGATCCTCATTGAGCGACCTGCCGTAGGGTCATGAAGTTAGTTTCGCACAGACCTCTCCGCTGCTCTCCAGCATATAGCCGGCACCTCCGCATATGGTAAAGAACTTTCTCGCGAGGGAGCAAAAAGGGAGGGCTAGGAGGGAGGCTTAACCCTCTCCAATATCTGGTAGTTCTTGGGCCAGGGGGAGAGCGTGTACTTCATCACCCACTCCTTCTTCAGGGAGCCGTCAAGTATCGCCTCCTTCGCAGTCTGGATCATGCGTTGAAGCATTTCTTGCGGGATTTTGCCCTCCGCGGCAGCAGGGCACTCGTGGTCGAGCACTATTATGAACTCCTCCCTCTCGAAGTCGTAGTATACCATGAGCGGCCAGAGCCTGCAGTCAAAAGGCCTCTTATCGTATATCGTGCACAAACCCTCCCTCGAGAGGAACGGGCACGTCTTTCCCCCCGGTCCCCCGAGCGTCTTGACCCTCCCCAGCCTCGTCCTCACTACCGACGCAGCTCCGTCGAACTCCCCCTCCTCCTCTTCCAGCAGCACTGCATAGAACCTCCTGCAACAGTTGACCTTGCAGCCCCTGCATATGTCCCCGAAGTTCACGAAGCTCAGCCTTTGCGCCAGCTTACCCATGCTGCCCAGCTCAAGCATGCGCTTCTCTCTTCTGCAATATAAGGGTAAGTTCACGGAGATATCATAACAGCGCGGCGTCTGCTGAGGGCTCGTGAGATCTCCCTTGAAATGTAAACGGAACTCATTTACAGATCATGGAGCTGTCACGCATATACTCACATGATATTACAATTACCCAGAGACGAAAACGCACTCCTCTCCCTTCCCCCCTAGCCAGGCCTCCTCTATCTTTAGCCTATGCTCAAAGTCCCCCCTGCTGACCCTTCTCCCCCTAAGGCACAGCGCCTTCCCGAAGAGCGGCGAGTCCACTACGAGCGTCTCTGCCTCTCCCCCCTCGAAGGCCGCGTTGAAGCCGTACCTCCTCGAGAGCGCTATGATCTTCTCTACCTCCCTCTCCCCCACGGTCACTCCTACGAGCTGGCGGGGGAGCCCCATCGTTGTGGCGCTCACTATCACGAACCGGAAGCCGTCCTTCACGAGCCTCCTCATGTGCTCCTCCTGATCGGAGCCCCAGAGGGGGAGCTCCAGCCGGAGGCCCAGGCTGGCTGCGACCCTCTCAAGCCTGCTCCGCTGGTAAACGCTAGCTATAGCGCCCGCCAGCACGGCCTCAAAGCCCACCGCCCGCTTCAGCTTCGAGAGCTCTAGCTCCAGCTCCTCCACCTCCTTCTCCTTCTCCCCCGAGACCTCTGCAAAGAAGGCCTTGCCCCCTATTCCCATGGCCTCTGCCTGTAGCCTCACCAGCTCCACTGCAGGGTAGTGGAACATCCAGCTGTCCTCCCTCTTGGGCTTCAGCGTTAGCGTGCAGGCCAGCTCAAGCCTCTGCATAGCTATGTAAAGCGCGTAGCTGCTGTCCTTGCCCCCGGAGAGGAGGGCGCAGAACCTCAGAGGAGCCCAGCCTCCTTCATGCATATCTCGCGGGCCTTAGCCATGTCGCCGCCGGCGGGGTCTTGCGAGGCCTTCACGCGGAGCCTCAGGCTTATGAGCTCAGCCCTCCCGCCTACCACAGCTATTACGGCTTCGCAAAGCGAGAGCCTCCTCGTGCAAAGGGTCACGTTTCCCTCGCTGATCTCCCTCTCGCAGCTCCCCTTCTCCTCGAGCAGCTTATATACGTCTATGCTGTATAGCCTCTCCTCCCCTGCCTCTACCTTCAGCACCCTGTAGAACCTGTCGAAGAACTCCCAGCTTACCGCTATAGCCTCACGCCTCCGCGAGAGGAGTTAGGAGGACGAGCTTAGTGCCGCAGTAGGGGCAGGTGTACTTCGTCTTCCTGGCACACGCATGGCAGAAGTAGCTCTCGTGGAGGTGGGAGCAGTTGGGGCAATAGTAAGCTAGGGTCTTCTTCGCCTTAGCTATGCCCCCAGTTAGGTCCACCCACCTGCCGCAGACCCTACACCTCTTCTCCACCCAGCCAAGGTGGCCCATTGCGTTGTAGCCCTTTGCCAACCCTACGGTCATCCGTAGCACCTAGCTCCCTCTCCCACCTAAGCTTAAAAAGGCATTTCATGGAGGAGGGGGAGGAGAGGAGATGGTCTCTAGGATAGCGGTCTTGATAGCCGTTGCGTTCACCTTAACTATCATCTCCTCTGCAGCAGGCCTCTGGATCTTCCACTCCCACATTTCGCCCCTCGTGGGCCTAGCAGAGAAGAGGAGCCTGGGGGACACGTTGGGGAAGGTCACCTACTTGCGCTACGAGCTGATCATAAACGGGGAGGCGTACAAGGTGGAGATAGAGAACGAGCCGGGGGCGAGGAGAGGAGTAGCGCACCTTATATACCCCAACGGCACGAGGGTTAGCTATCGTTACAACTACACCTCCACGCTAGTATTCCTCAGGAGGGAGGGGAGCAACGTAACGCTTAACCCCCTCATATACACAGAGGCTTTCGCCACCTCACTCCTAATCAAGGCAGACGCGGGTCTCGTGGAGCCCTTCCCCGGCATAGCGCCCATCTTTGCCCTTAACTACATAGGCAACGCCACCAGGCTAGACTGGAGGGCCCTATACGACCCCAAGGCTGAGGTAAGGCCTCAGCACGTGCTGTACGAGTTCCAGGGCGTAAAGGTGGGGAGGGAGGAGCACAGGGGCTTGCTGCTGCAAATCTCAGCGCTGTACGAGGGAGAGCTGAGCCCTGCCCTGAAGTGGTACGCGGTGAGCTGCGTGGCAAAGGTAGCTAGGGTGGGGGGGCTAGTTATTGCGAGCGAGATCTCGTTGGAGTTCACTCTAGCCGGAAGCCCCTACCTTGTGGAAGTAAAGCTGGAGGAAGTCCGCCGGTAGCTTCAAAAAAATATAAGCCAAAAGCTCGTTATATTCATGGGGCCGCCGTAGCTCAGCCGGCAGACTGCGCGGGGCCGAGAGCGCCGGCCTTGTAAGCCGGTGGTCGCGGGTTCGAATCCCGCCGGCGGCTCCACAAAAAGGGAGGAGGCCCTTAAAGAGGGAGAACTTTACCACCAGCCCAGCGTCCTGCCCACTGCGGCAGCTAGGAAGGTGAGGCTGAGGATCATGAAGATGATGTTCAGCACCACAAGAAGGGGGTGGAGCCTGAGCTCCTTTGGCACTACGCGGTAGTTCAGGTATAGGAGGGCCGGAATCCCTATTATGGCCCCAGCGTTGGCGGCGTTTGCGGCTATGAGCACCAGGGTGGTAGGGGCTGCCATGAAGAAGGCGAGGGAGGCCCAGAGGAGGTAGACGGCCAGAATGCCGTAGTAGATCACCCTCACGTCCCCTCTCGCAGCGTTCCTCACGGCCTCCAGCCTCCAGAAGGCGTCCACAAGGGCCCTCACCACAGCGTCCACAACGCCCAGCTGGGTCTTCAGGAGCACGAGGATGGCAATGATTATACCTATTGCGAAGCCCACCTTCCCCCAGCCTACGTTTTCAAGCACCAACCCAAGCCAGGCAGGTATCCCGTACCTTATGTCTATCCCCAGCGCGTGCTTCGAAGCGTATGCTAAGGTCATGGGCAGCCACATTCCTATGAGGGCTCCGAGGAAGAAGATGATGAAGATCTCCTCCTTTGCGAGCGAGAGCCACCTCCAGTAAGAGCTGAGGTTCTCAGGCGTGAGGGGGAAAAGCTTGCCCACGGGGGAGACGGGTATCTTCTTGGCTCCCACTATGGCAGGGATGTAGCCTGTCTTAGCCCCCATGCCATAGCCCTTGTCCTTGAAGTAGTTGGCTAACACGTAGTTCACGCCCGCTGCGTAGCCGGTGTAGCCCCAGAAGGCGCCCAAAACTACGAGGTCCGCCTTGGGAGGCAGATAGCCAAAGCTCAATATCCCCCTTACCAGCTCTCCCCACACCTCCAGCGGCACGAGCAGTATGGCCAGCACTATGAAGGCAGGGAAGATGATGGAGAGGTCTATCCAGTTGAAGACCTCCAGGGTCCTGGCAACCCTGTGGCCCAGGGTGAGGATGAGGAAGGTGAGGAGGAGCATGGATATGCCCACGAGCGCCAGCAGGTCCCTATGGGCAGGGCCGGGGATGCCGCCTATGAGGAGGCTGGTGAAGGCAGAGGCGCTGGTGAGCGCCCAACCTCCCCAGATGAAGGTAAGGGGGACAAAGAGGGCCCCCAGGACTCCTACGAGCGCGCCTATCCTGAACATGAGGGCTATGGGGGTCTCGCCGTAAGCTACGACGAGTCTCACCCAGGAGTAGAGGTACACCGACTGCAGGAAGGCCGCTACGAGGGTGATCCAGGCTATGCCCAAACCGATCGTTATGGCTGCCGAAGGGCCTATTATGAACTCCCCGCTCCCTATCGAGACTCCCAGCGCCACTACGCCGGGGCCCCAGAGGAGGAGGACCCTCTCCCTGAGCCCTATGCTCCTTCCCAAGCGTTCTTCAGGAGACTCCAGGCGCTCCGGAGGAGAGGCCACGTTCCCACTCTCAGCCCCTTCCTTTTTAGGAGAGTTTTTATATCTTGACAGGTCTGCGCTTCTCAGGAGGCCTCCTGATCAGCTAGATCAGGGTCTCCTCGAGCAGCTTCTCATGCATGAGCCATGAGTGGGCCTCCTTATCTGCTTCCACGTCCACCCCGAAAAGCTCCCTAAGCGCCAGCCTGTCCAGCTCGTAACGCAAGCCCGCGCCTCCCCCTTGCAGCCCTAAGCTGCGCCCTAAACGTCAGAGCTTGGAGCTTCGCTATCTCTTTATCCTCCTTTGCGTCCGGGCGCAGGGGGACAGTCCCGGGGACGGGAGATATGAGGGGCTCTTCTGAG
Organism: Acidilobaceae archaeon; assembly: GCA_026413755.1. Lineage (GTDB taxonomy): Archaea > Thermoproteota > Thermoprotei_A > Sulfolobales > Acidilobaceae > DSZV01. Next base: position 16,405 of record JAOAKH010000012.1, read on the forward strand.
AGAGGACTACGGTTCCAAGCGTTGGCATCCTCTCCCCATGCCGCACGAGGAACCTACTTGCCCTCTCGAGGCGCCTTTCGCTAGTGTTCATCATCTTCGCATAGGCTCCAGAGAGGGCTAGGCGAGAGAGCCTTTTTGTCCATGTAGCTGTCTTGTCCCCTTCCCGTCATTCGTTCCAGAAGCTTGTTGAGCTATATAGTTTATGCTCTGCTCGGAGGGGACGCCCATTCCCAACGAGGCGTCCCGCTGAGAAGCGGGAGGCTATAACTATTTGTAGGAGTACCAAAGAGGTTAGAGCATTATGTCGGCTTTGGGATTACCTCTTGATCCTCTCCAATAAGTGCTCGTGGAGCCTCCGCTCGCCCGTGATCTCGGGGTGGAAAGTTACGGCGATCGCGTTATCCTGCACCGCTGCCGCCCCCGCCTTGCCAAGCTGCGGGTGATCTACGTAGCCTATCATCCTGCTCCTCCCCCAAGCCTCCTCTATGATGGGAGCCCTGATGAAAGCTACCCTCATCCTCCCAATGCCCTCCAGCTCCACCTCAGCCACAAAGGACTCGCGCTGCCTGCCGAACGCGTTCCTCAGCACGCCTATGTCCATAACGCCCAGCAGCGGCTGTGAGGTCTCTCCCACGACGCGGTCCCTCACCCTCTTTGCCAGCAGTATAGCGCCAGCGCAAGTGCCGAGCGTGGGGAGGCCCTTCTCTATCATCTCTCTCAGCGGCTCGAGGAGGCCGGAGGCCTTAACGAGCTCGCCAATAGTTGTAGACTCGCCGCCCGGGATTATGATCCCGTCGATCCCCTGAAGGTCCTGGGGCCTCTTCACTAGCTTAGAGCTCGCCCCAAGCTCCCTCAGGATCTCGAGGTGCTCCAGCACGTCCCCCTGGAGCGCTAGGACGCCAACTGTTACCATTACTCTCCCCTCACCTGCATCAGCTGCTCCGGCTTGAGGGTCCTGATGTCTATGCCCATCATGGAGGCCTTCTCAGAGATCATCCTCTGAGCCTCTACTACGGTCTCAGGGTCGTCGTAGTGCGCTGTTGCGAGCACTATTGCCCTGGCCCTCCCCTCCGGATCTTGGCTCTTGAATATGCCGGAGCCCACGAAGATGCCGTCCGAGCCGAGCCACATCATGAGGGCCGCGTCTGCTGGAGTAGCTATGCCCCCTGCAGCAAAGTTCACCACGGGCAGCCTCCCTAGCCTTGCGGTGAGCAGCGCGAGCTCGTAAGGCACCTTGTTCTCCTTTGCATAAACCCATATGGCCTCGTAGTCCTTAGCTAAGTAGTAGCCCCTGAGGGTAGCTATGTCCCTGTTTACCAGCTTCATGTGCTTCACCGCCTCTGCGACGTTGCCCGTCCCGGGCTCGCCCTTGGTCCTTATCATAGAGGCCCCCTCGTAGATCCTCCTGAGGGCCTCGGGGAGGCTCCTAGCGCCGTTGACGAAGGGCGTCTTGAACTCCCACTTGTTTATGTGGCTCCTCTCGTCTACGGGCGTGAGAACCTCGCTCTCGTCTATTAGATCTACTCCGAGCTCCTCCAGCAGCCTTGCCTCCCCCGCGTGGCCTATCCTGCACTTGGCGGAGATGGGGATGGTGACGCTGCTGGCTATGGAGAGTATTACGTTAGCGTCCGCGGTCCTCGCCACCCCTCCAGCCATCCTCACGTCATATGGCAGCTTGTCCAGGATCATCACACCTACTGCTCCCGCGTCCTCAGCTATCTGCGCCTGCTTCTCGTTTGTTACGTCCATTATGACGCCTCCCTTGAACATGGAGATGAAGCCGTACTTCACTAGCGGCGTGGCCTCCTCTACCCTGAGCCCTCCCTCCTTCCTCTTGTCCCTCTCCTCTAGAAGCGCATATATGAGGTCCCTCAGCCTCTCTAGGTACGCATACGCATCTACCAGCTTCACTCGCCTCACCGATCTCCTAGCGCTTAAGGGGGATTAAGGCTTTATTGAACGTTCAACAGAGCCTGTAGAGCTTCACCCTCCTCTCCCCTTTCTCCACGATCTCATAGCATATTTCCCCCCTCTCCTCCATCTCCCTCACTGCCTTGTAAACGGCCCTCAGCGTGTATGCAGGCCTCTCCTTCCAGATCTCGTAAGCAGTCTTGCTGCCCCCCTCCAGCGCCGAGAGCACGAGCTTCTTCACGGCGCTCCTCGCAGGCCTGCCGGGGGGCTTCGCGGCCACGGTGATGACTGCAACGGAGTCGCCGAGCGAGGAAGCAACCGCATAGCCTATTGCTGCCAGCGGCTTCACGCTAAAGCCCTTTGCCGAGAGCCTGGCAAGGGTCTCGTAGACCTCCTCCCCAGAGATCGCCTCGACCCTTACCCTCAGGCCGGAGAGCAGCGGCGGCTCCCTCCCCTTCAAGGCAGCAGCGATAACCTCGTAGCTGCAGCCAGCGCCCGCTGCCTCCAGGTCCCTCAGGCCCTTGAGCAGGGAGAGCGCCAGGAGGCCGCTCTTTGCGGGAGCCACTATGCGGCTCTCCCGAGCCCCCCTCTCGCAGATCTCCAGCGCTATAGTCTTCAACCCCTCCACGCTCCAGGGGCTCAGGTAGCTCAGCCTCGGCGCGCTGCTGCTCGTGACCAGCTTAGCCCGCGAGAGCTCTGCCAGGTCCTCTGCCTCCAGGGCCAGCGGGTCGGGGGCTACTACTTCGGTCGCTACCCCCTCTAAGTACCTCACGAGAGACCTCGCGAAGTATGGCTCGTATGCTACTGACACCCTGCTCCACCCCGCGCTTAGGGCGTAGGAGGAGAGGACGGCAGAGGCTCTGTCTGCATATGAGCCCGTGGGGTTGAACCTCTCGTTCTTCACCCTAACCCCATCTACAGAGCTAAGCGGCGTGTTCCCCTCCCCGAGCGACCTCCGCTTTGAGAGCGTGGGGAGCATGCGCTTGAACCTCCATATGCCCCTCTCCCCCCTCTCTGGCCTGAAGAGGGGCTCCCAGAGCCTGAGGAAGAGGACCTCCCCGCAGCGGGGGCAGAGCTCCGCCTCCCCCCTCCAGCCGCACCTAGGGCACTCTAGCAAGGCGCCTCCGCATAATTTTTTCCCTCGGGACTAATTACGTTGGTGAGAGCTTGTTAGTGGGGAGCCTCGTCAAGAGGAAGCCCATAGTAGTGGAGCCCTGCGCCACAATATCTCACGCTGCAAAGGTCATGGCAGAGAACAACGTGGGGAGCGTCCTCGTGGTGGAAGGGGAGAGGCTCGTGGGCATCTTCACTGAGAGGGACCTCCTGAGAGCGGTAGCTGCCGGCAGGCCGCTGAGCACGCCGGTGGGCGAGCTAATGAGCAGGGAGTTGGTGACCGTATCGCCTGGGGAGAGCATATACAAGGCGATGGAGATCATGACCTCGAGGAACATAAGGCACCTCCCCGTGGTGGAGGGAGGGAGGCTAGTAGGGGTTATCTCCATCAGGGACGTGGCGGAGTGGATCAGGGAGTCACTGGCAGAGAAGGTAGGAGAGGCAGAGATGGGCCATTTCGTAGCTTAGTGCCGCCGCCGGGATTCGAACCCGGGACCTCCGGATTTCCCAGGCGGAGGCCGTATGAGTCCGGCGCTCTGCCGGCTGAGCTACGGCGGCCCACTATGAGAGCCCAGGGGACCCTTATATTTTTAGAAGGGCTCGTCTAGCCTAGGCCTCGCCTCCTCCCCCAGCTTCTCGAGGCCCTTGTAGAGCATCCTGAGCGCCTCTAGCTCGCTCCTCGCCTGCCTGGGCGGGTACTTGAAGTAGAAAGCAGAAGCCCAGTCTATGCTCCCCCTGAGCCCGTGATCCTTAGCTACCTTTGCCACTCTTATCACGTCCACCAGCACAGCAGAGGCCATGGCCTTGTCGTCCACCCTCAGCCTCACCTCTATTTCCACCTCGCTGCCTGCGAAGGCAAGGGCCTTCAGGTATATGTGGGAGATCTTTGTGTTGCCGAGGAATGGAACGTAGCCGCTGGGGCCTGCGTAGATCTTCTCCTCCCTTACCAGCTCCTCCGGCCTCTCCTGCGTGCTAGCCACAGCCATTGTCTTGCTCTCCTTCTTGCTGGCCAGCCTCTCCAGGGCGAGCATGTTCTTGAAGTCCGTGTTCCCGCCCACGTTTAGCTGGTAAGTCTCTAGCAGCCTGACGCCCCTCCACCTCACTAGGCTCGCCAGAGCTCTGTGGACTGCAGTGGCGCCCAGCTGGCCCTTTATGTCGTCCCCTAGCACAGGTGCAGGGGAGCTGAAGCCCTTGCTAGCTACGAAGACGGGTATGGCGTTCACGAAGGCCGCGCCGGCCCTGGCTGCCGCCTCAGCGTAGAAGCGCGTCGCCTCCTCGCTCCCCACGGGCAGCAGGTTAACTAGCACGTCCACGCCTTGATCCTCCATCTCCTTCGCCAGCTCCTCCACCGTGGGCTCCGGGAGCTTTGCAGGCCTGAAGTCCTCTGTCATGTGCGGCGCAACGCCGTCGAGCACCTTGCCCATCCTCACCGTCACGCCCCTCGGCACAGGCGCTATTTTCCTCACCATGTTAGGGTAGGCGAAGATGGCCTCTGAGAGGTCCTTCCCCACTTTCTCGCGAGAGACGTCCACTGCGTACGTGAACCTTATGTGGGAGACCTCGTATCTGCCTATCCTCTCGTGCATGAGGCCCTCCGAGCTCCCGAGCTGCTTGTACAGCTCGACCCCCTGGACAAGCATGGCAGCTATGTTGCCTACCCCGATCAGCCCCACGTTGATCAAGGCTCTCTCCTTTTACGGCCGTGAATATTAAGCCTTTTAGCTTTTTATGGCCGTAAACATTAGGGAGCCATGGAGACGAAGGCGCTGGAGAGGCTCAGGAGGAAGGTAACCCTAGAGAACCTCTGGATGTACGTGGTGAAGATACTTGCAGAGGAGGGGCCGCTAAGGGGTTACGAGGTGAAGAAGAGGCTAGAGGAGCGCTACGGCATAAGGCCCGCCACGGTTACAGCCTACGTGGTCCTCTACAAGATGAGCAGGGAGGGGCTCATAGAGGCGGTTAGCTTGGGCGGGGACACGCTCTACAGGCCCACGGAGAAGGGGCTCAGGGCGCTGGAGGAGGCGAGGAAGATCATAGAGTGGGTGAGGAAGAACATAGAGTGAGTTAATAAAGCTTTGTAGTCAGTATATACGCGTAGATTTATTAATCGAAATATACACTACGTAGCGGAACAGGTGTCCTTTCTATGGACCCTCGCAACGTAGGATCTAAAGAGTGTAGACATTCGCCAGAGAAGGCCTTCCTCCGCCAGCTGCTCCTTGCCCTGCAGGACGACCTGCGGCTATCTATAATCAAAGCGCTGGCTGAGCCGAGCGTGGACGGCCTCTCGTTCAGGGGACTGCAGCGGAGGCTAAAGGTGAACCACAAGCGCCTAGAGAGGGCCCTCCACGCCCTTACTACGGCCCAGCTACTAGAGGTGTCGCTGATAAAGGTGGAGGACAGGACGTACAGGATATACAGGCTGAGGAACGGCACAAAGGAGCTCCTGAGCTCTCTTCACCACTGCGACTAAACGATTTTATAAGCTTTTATAGCGGGCGCTGACCCCCTCTCTTCTCCTACTGTAGCTCCTACTCACAAAGGGAAAAACCCAGTGTTAGCATTCTTTCGCGCGAAGCGGTGAGAGCTTGTTGAGGAGAGTTGCTAGGGACAGAAGAGCGCTAGCTGCGGTGGCGCTGCTGGCCCTGCTGCTAGCGGGCGCGGCAGCCTTCGCCATCTTCCGCGAGACGCTCAGGGCTCCAATAAGGGTGGAGACGGGCAGGTTTGACTTCTCCATACGGAACGCGACGGTGGTCGATAACGAGCCAAAGGAGCCAGATATCGCCAAGTGCGAAGCAAAGATAGCGGGTGATCGCAAGAGCGTGAACATTACGATAAGCAACGCCTACCCGCTATACAACTGCACGGTCACAGTGATCATGCAGAACGTGGGCACTATTCCTGGCAGGTTCGAAGTGAAGAACCTCATAGGGGAGCCGGCTGGGTGGCTCAACGTTACTTATGAGGACCCCCGCGAAGGCGTCATGATAGGTGTTAATCAGTCTGCTACAGCCAAGATCTTCATAAGAGTTAGAGACAAAGACGTTCCTGAAGGTGCGTCTAGCAGCTTCATCGTTGAGTACGTCTTCCGTCAGTACCTGCCCTATCCATAAAGCCTCCCTCTAACGGCCTGCCCCGCCCCCGAAGCCCCCCTTTTTCTTTGTTCTCTTTCAGCCGCACTCAATTATCTCTCCTTACGGCTGTTCAGAACCCTCCAGCTCTTTATAAAGCGCCGTTGTGCCAGCTCTCAAGATATATATTAAGCTGTAGCACATAGTCACAAAAACTCTTCTTCCTCCTTTCCTCTAAGAAGCGCGACCAGCCATGAACAGGGTAAGGGACAAGAGAGTAATAGCTGCGGTCGCGCTGCTGGCCCTGCTGCTAGCGGGCGCGGCAGCCTTCGCCATCTTCCGCGAGACGCTCCAAGCACGCATAGAGGTGGCGACGGGCAAGTTTGACTTCTCCATACGGAACGCGACGGTGGTCGATAACGAGCCAAAGGAGCCAGATATCGCCAAGTGCGAAGCAAAGATAGCGGGTGATGGCAAGAGCGTGAACATTACGATAAGCAACGCCTACCCGCTGTACAGGTGCACGGTCAATCTGACCGTGGAGAACGTGGGCACTATCCATGGGAGGTACGAGAACGCCTCGATTGAAGTTCCTGCCGCGCTGTCGGTTAACGTGACAGCTCCTCCGGGCATCATAGCCCCCAAGCAGAGGGTCAACGTAGTCATCGTAGTCTCCGTAACCGGAGCTGCAGAAGAGGACAAGAGGTACAGTGCCTCCGTAGTGATGAGGTTCAGGCAGGCCCTGCCATAACAGGCCTAGCACGCCTACGACCTTTTCCCCACTCTCTTTTATTTTCCTGTTGCACGTTCTCACGCCCCCTTTTCTCCTCTGAGCGGCTCTTTTTCCCGCGAGCAAAAATGGCCGGTCTGAGAGCCTCGATAGCATTGGTCCTCACAGCGACCGCCCTCCTTTCCCTCCTCTCTGCCTCCCTCTTCCAGGAAACCCTCTCAGCCCCCGTGAAGGTTGGCACGGGCTACATAGACGTTGTCGTCGAGGGCGCAGAGGTGGAGGAAGGCGGGAACGTTTGCGCTGTCAATTCGTGGAAGGGCACGACGGTTTACGTGAACGTTAGCGGGCAAGCAGGAGATCGATGCCTCATACGGGTCAGGGCGTATAACAACGGCACTGTGCCGGCCAGGCTAAAGAGCGTGGATCCGCGCGACGCGAGAGTCGTAGGAGCGGTCGAGCTCCCCGGCCCCGTGCTCCCCAGGCAGCAGGGAATAGTAAAGTTCTCCCTAACGCTCCGAGAAAACCTGTCGGCGCAGCTAGCGGTGAAGCTCAACTTCGCTATGGGGCCTCCGTAAAGATATTAGGGCCTCCTGCTCTTTGTAACCGGATGATGTAAGCCGCAAGCCCGATAGGTGAGGAGGGCTCGTGTTACTGACGTGCTACAGCCTCTCAGCTCGCTAGAGCTCCCCGCAGCTAGGCCCGGCGGTGGCGGCGCTGATCTCTGCAAAATACTTAGGCCTCTGCCCCAACTGCGGCGGGCCCATAAGCTACTCCAGGCTCTCCCGCGGGCTCCCCTGCGAGGCCTGCCTGCCGGAGCCGAGGGAGGGCTACGTTGAGGAGCTAAAGAGGGCAGGGAGGCTGAAGGGCCTCGGCTGGCTCAAGGCGCTGGAGGAGGAGGAGAGGGCCTTCCTGGAGTTCTTCCGCGCAAGGCTCGGCCTGGAGCCCTGGGGGGCGCAGAGGAGCTGGGCGAGGAGGCTGCTAATGCTCGAGAGCTTCGCCATAATAGCCCCCACAGGCGTTGGGAAGAGCACGCTGCTCATGGCCTACGCGGCCTTCAGGGCGCTCCAGGGCTGGAGAGCCCTCTACCTAGTGCCTACGGAGAACCTCGCAAGGCAAGTCTCTGAGAGGCTCAGGGGGCTGCACGAGGGCACAGTAGCATACTACTCCAGCCTGCCGAAGAGGGCTAGGGAGGAGGCGCTAGCCAGGATAGCTAGCGGGAACCTCGGCGTCCTCGTCGTCACCACGGGCTTCCTGGAGAGGAGGGCCCACGAGCTCCCCCTTTTCGACCTCGTGATAGTGGACGACGTGGACAGCCTGGTGAGGGACAGCAAGAACGTTGAGAGGGTGCTGAGGGCCCTCGGCTTCCGCGAGGAGACTATAGCTGTGGCGGCAGAGCTGGTGAGGCAGAGGCTGAGGCTCAGGAGGGCTAGGGCAGCCGGGGCGGGGGCGGAGAGGCTAGAGCTGGTGGTGGGGGAGCTGGAGGGGAGGCTCAGGAGGCTTATGGGCAGCGAGAGGGGAGGGCAGCTGGTAGTCGCGTCTGCTACGGGGAGGCCTAAAGGCCACAAGCACCTGATCTTCAGGGAGCTGCTGAACTTCGAGGTAGGCGGAGGAGGGGACTACGTGAGGAACGTGATAGACTCCTACGCTGCCGCGCAGGCAGAGGAGGCAGTTAGGGTGGCAAAGCTGCTCGGGAAGGGGGGCATAGTTTTCGTGAGCCAGTACTTGGGGAAGGCGTACGTAGAGAGGATAGCGCAGAGGCTGAGGGAGGAGGGGCTCAGGGCCTCCAAGGCCTTGGCGGGCTCCTGGAGGGGGGTGCTGGAGCTGGAGGGGGGGAAGGCAGACGTGCTGGTAACGGTAGCGAGCAGGTATGGCGTGGCGGTGAGGGGGCTAGATGCGCCTAGGGTAGTTAAGTACGTAGTCTTCGCTGGAGCCCCAGCCAGGAGGGTGAGGCTAGAGGACGCCCTCTCCTCGCCCCTCAGGCTGCTGCGGCTGCTGCTGCAGGCAAAGGAGGAGGGGAGCGAGGAGGGGGCGCGGCTGGCCTCGGAGGTCATGAGAGCGCTTGAGAGGGCAGAGCCCGAAGCCCTCATGGCGGCCTTGAGGGAAGGCGCCGAGGGGCAGCTGGCAGAGGCTGTAGAGCTGCTGAGGAGGGCTAAGGCCTGGGCCCTCGGCTGGGCTAAGGAGAGGCTGAGGGAGAGGGGGGAGGCGAGGGTGGGCACGATGCTCATAGCGCTGGAGGGGGAGCCCTACGCATACCTCCCCGACGCCATCACCTACCTGCAGGCAAGCGGGAGGGCCAGCAGGCTGCTGGAGGGCAGGATGACGCTAGGGCTAAGCGTCGTGGTGGAGCCGAGGGAGGAGCTCGTGAGGGCCCTTGAGGCAAAGCTCAGGGCCTTCGCGGACGTGAGGTTCTTGCGGCTGCAGGAACTAGACCTGGAGGCCGTGAAGGAGGAGCTAGAGGAGAGCAGGAGGGGAGGAGGGAGGGAGCTGAAGGTGAGGACGAGGCTGCTCATAGTTGAGTCCCCCACAAAGGCGAGGACCATAGGCTGGTTCTGGGGGAGGCCTGGGAAGAGGAGGGTGGGGAGGCTCACGGTCTACGAGACCTCTTACGTTGACGACGACAGCATAACCATATTGCAGGTGGCAGCCAGCAGGGGGCACCTCTTCGACCTGGTGGAGGAGCTGGAGGGCTCGAGGCACGGCGTGCTGGTGGAGGACGGCTCATATGTGCCGGTTTACGGGAGCATAAAGAGGTGCCTCTCCTGCGGAGCCCAGTACGTCTCTCGCCCGCGCTGCCCACGCTGCTCCTCCCAGGAGGCCCTCGACGCGCTCTCTACCGTTGAGGCCCTGCGGAGGCTTGCGCTCTCTGCGGACGAGGTGGTGATCGCTACAGATCCAGACAGGGAGGGGGAGAAGATAGCCCTAGACGTCGCGCTGGCGCTCAAGCCCTACGCAAAGGCCGTGAGGAGGGCGCGCATATACGAGATCTCCAGGAGAGAGGTAACGAGGGCCATAAGGGAGGCAGGGGACGTGGACCTGAGGCTGGCAGAAGCGCAGATGGCCCGCAGGATAGCGGACCGCTGGATAGGCTACGAGCTGAGCGCCCTCGCGAAGCAAGCTTACGGCAAGGAGTGGCTGGGGGCGGGGAGGGTGCAGACCCCCGTCCTCGGCTGGGTGGTGGAGCGCTACAGGCACTGGAGCTCCTCCCAGCTCTACAAGGCCTGCCTGAAGCTGGCGGTGGGCTACAGGGTCTGCTTCTCCTCCCCAGACAGGAGGGAGGCAGAGAGGGCAGCCCTCTCTGCCGTCGTAGTGGAGAGGGTTACAAGGGAGGAGGCAACGCTCTCCCCCCCGCCGCCCTACTCCACAGATTCCATGCTGTACGAGGCCTCCCTCAGGCTGGGCATGAGGGTTGAGGCGGCCATGAGGGTCGCGCAGGAGCTCTTCGAGGCGGGCCTCATAACTTACCACAGGACCGACTCGATCAGGGTCTCCTCTCAGGGGGCAGAGGTGGCCAGGGCTTACCTGGCGGGCAGGGGGCTCGAAGAGCTGTTCAGGCCTCGCAGCTGGAGCGAGGAGGGGGCTCACGAGGCCATAAGGCCCACGAGGCCCCTCGACCTCGAGGCCCTCGACAAGGCTGTGGCGGAGGGAACGCTGAAGCTGGGCATAAGGCTCACAGAGAGGCACAGGGAGCTCTACGACCTCATATTCAGAAGGTTCATGGCCAGCCAGATGGCAGAGGCTAGGGCGCTGAAGGTCTCGCTGGAGCTCTCCGCAGCGGGGCTCAGGGCGAGCGCGGAGCTCACGGCAGCGCTCCTCTCGCCGGGCTTCGCGCTGCTCTACGGCCCGAGGCTTGAGCCCTGGGCCCTCTCTGTAAAGGAGGGGGACCAGCTAGAGGCAGCGGAGGCAACCGTTAGGAAGGGGAGCGCCGTGAGCCTCTACACTAGCGGCGAGCTGGTGAGGCTCATGAAGGAGAGGGGGATCGGGAGGCCCAGCACCTACCACAAGGCAATAGAGGCGAACAGGAGGCACGGCTACGTCGTGGAGAGCAAGAGGAGAGGGGCTATAGTGCCCACAAAGATGGGGATAGAGGTCTACTCGCTGCTGAGGAACAAGTTCCCCCTCTTCGTCTCGGAGGAGTACACGAGGGCACTCGAGGAGAAGCTCGACGAGATAGAGAGGGGAAAGAGCGCGGGGGAGCTGCTCGGCGAGCTCTGGAGCTCCCTAGCTCAGCTGGGCTCTAGGCCTTCTGAGGTTCCTCCTTCCTTATAACGCTCCTCTCTTATAACGCTTCGGCCGCCCCTCTTCTCCACCAATATCACCTTGTCTGCCTGCCCCTCCACCTCTGAGTCGTGGGTGATCACAATGACCTGGCTCAAAGTTTGGGAGAGCTGCGGCAGCATCTCGAAGACCTGTCTCCTGGCGTCCTCGTCCAAGAACTCGGTGGGCTCGTCTAGTATCATGAAGTCGGCAGGCACCTTGAGGACCCTGGCGAGCGCCATCCTGAGAGCTATGGCGAGCATTGTCCTCTCGCCGCCGCTCAGCGACCTTATGTTCAGCTTGTAGTCTCCTCCCCGCGGCCCCGTCCTCACGACGTATACTTCAAAACCCTCATCTATCCCCACCCTGAAGTCCAGCGCCTCCTTTCTTATTTCCTTGAGAATATTGTTGACCTCCTGCTCTAACCGCCTCCTGAGCTCCCTCGTTAGCTCCTGCGCCAGCTGACCGTCCTTGCCCAGCACCCTCTCCTCTAGCCTCTGGATAATCGCTGCGATCTCCTTCTTGATCTTGGCAGCCTCCACCTCCTTCTCCAGCCTTCCTATCTCCTCCTCCAGCTCTATCAACTTCTTCTTAAGCTCCTCCACGCCCCCTCTCAGCTTCCCCAGTTTTTGGGCAAGGTCCTTCATCCTCTTCTCTGCCTCATCCCTCCTCCTCTCCGCCTCCCTCAGCTCCATCTCCAGCTCTGCCGCGCTCCTCTGGGGCACCTCTACGCTAAGAGCGCGCATGGAGGAGAGCAGCACCGCCCTCTTCCCCTCCAGCTCCGCCCTCCTCTCCTCCAGCTTATGTAGCTCCTGCCGCTCCTCCCTTGCCCTCTCCAGCGGGCAGTCGAGGGGAGAGCGCATCTCTACACCATACGCAGCTGCTAGCGGCGCGCAAGCCTTGAGGAAGTCCTCCGCGCTCCTCCTCGCCTCCTCCCTCGCCTGCCTGGCCTGCCTCAGCTTCTCTAGCAGCTTCCTCCCCTCCTCAGCCCTCCTCTTCTCCTCGCCCAGCCTTTGCAGCTCGCCCTCTATTGCAGCGATCTCCTTCTTTATCTCCTCAAGCCTCCTCCTCCTCTCCTCTGCCAGGTGGCGCGCCCTCTCAGGCGAGAGGGGGGAGCCGCAGTAGGGGCAGCGGTCTGCGGCAGAGATGGAGAGAAGCCTCTCTATCATCTCCTTCTCCCCCTCCAGCCTCCCCTTTGCGCCCGTCAGCTCCCTCACCCTCTCCTCCAGCTCCTCTGCCGACAAAGCGCTTAGCTCCGCCTCCACCCTATCGAGCTCTCGCAGCCACAGCTCCTCTGCCTGCCTGTCCACCACCCAGAGGGCCTCGAGGAGCTCCCTAAGGCCTCCTTTGCTCCTCTTCAGCACCTCCTGCCACAGCCTCCCCCTCGCGAGGTCCTGCCTGCGCTCAGCGAGCTCCTTGCCCAGCTCCCTCTCGGCCTTGTATAGGCTCTCAAGGGAGTACTTGAGGTGCGCTTGCGCCATAGAGGCCTCCTCCAGGAGCCTCTCGTCCCGCAGGGCGGTCGGCAGCTGTGCAGCTCTCCTGCTCAGCTCCCTCAGCTCCCTCTCCACTCTCTCTAGCTCCTCCGCAAGCTTCCTAGCCTCCAGGGCCCTCCTGAGCCCCTCCGCTGCCCTCTTCGCCTCTTCTGCCTCCTGCTCTGCGGCCCTCGCCTTTGCCTCTAGCTCCCCCAGCTCCCTCTCCATTTTCTCTATTTTTGCGCGCTCCTCCTCCCTCTTCCTTTTCTTCTCCTCTAGCTCTTTCCCTCTCCTCTCCAGAGCCCCTGCCTCCGCCTCCAGAGCCCTCCGCCGGTCGCTGAGGATCTTTCTTGCCTCCTCTAGCCTCCCCCAGCCGGCGAGGTCCAATATAGCGTTCTTCCTCTCCGCGGCCCCCATGGTGAGGAGCTCCCCTAGACGGCCTTGGCGAGCTATGCTGGTGGCGACTAGCACCTCCGTGTCGCTCACGCCGAATATGTTGGAGAGGGCTCTGCACACCTCTTGCACGCCTTCCGCTATTTTCTGTTTCTGCACGCCTTCCGCTATTTTCTGTCTCTGTTTCTCGTCCTTGACCTCCCCCCGTAGCTCCACCACCGGCTCCCCCGTCCTCCTCCCTAGCGTCCTCTTTAGCTCGTAATTCCTCCCGCCTGCCTCGAACTGGACGATTATGCTGCCCTCCTCGGCTCCTATCCTCACGAACTCTTCCACGTTAGTCCTCGCTGTCCTTAGAGACCGGTCGCAAGGTCCCACGAGGGCCATAATTATGGCATCTACTATTGAGCTCTTGCCGCTCCCGTTAGGGCCTACTATTGCGTTTATGCCTGGGGAGAAGGTCACCGTCCCCTGCTCGTAAGAGAGCACGTTCCTTAGCTCCACCCTCCGGATCATCATCTTGATCGCCCTTAGATTACTCCCAGCGCCTTCCTCAGCTTTAGCCGGAGATCTCTACTCTCCTCTAGCCTCCTTAAGAACCTTTCTGCCTCCTCTTCGGGCTCCGCTAGCAGCTCAAGGAGCGCCGCGGAGAGCTCCTCGTCCTTGAAGAGCCTCCTAACTATGCTATCCAGCGAGACCCTCTCTTCCCTCCCCTGGGCTCTGTCCTCTACTCGGGGCTTCTGCTCCTGGAACTCGTGCCTGTAGGTGAGGATCTTCCCGCTCTTCACTAGCTCCTCCAGCCTTTTTAGCAGTTCCGATAGCCTGTGAGAGGAACCGCTGAGGTATAAGAAGAGGAGCGGCGACTTTTCGTGCTCTGGGAGCTTCTCGAGCGCTTTCCTTGCGTCCAGCTCGCTCCCTTCTACGTATACCCAGGGCCTCGTTTTCTCTAACTTTACCTTCTGAACCCTCACCTCTCTCCCCTCCACGTCCACCAGCAGCACATACCTGTTCCTCTCCCGGCGGTACTCCTGCAGGGAGAGGAAGTCCGTAGAGCCAGAGTACGCAATGATTCTCTCTTCAATCCTTTGCTCCCATGGCACGTGGAGGTGCCCGAGCGCCACGTAGCTGTACTCTGGCGGTATTTCTCTGGCCTCCATTTCGCACTTCTTGTTGCCATGGCTTAGCGGTGTCACGTCGCAGAGGAGTAAGTGCGCTAAGGCTACCTTCACCCTCCCAGAGGCCTTTAGCGCATGCACCCTCTCCTTGAGCTTCCCCGAGGCCCAGCCTGAGAAAACCAGGAGGGAAACGTCGCCCAGCCTGAACTCAGAGGGCTCCTCGTAGGCGCTTGGGCTATGCAGGAGCCCTAGCTCCTCCAGCACCCTCACCGGAGACCCCCTCGACTTCGCCTTGGGCAGCTCGTGGTTGCCCGGCGCTACGTAGAAAGGAATGCCCTCTTCCTTCAGCTTCTTGAGCGCTATGATCGCCTCTCGGTATGCTACCGGCGTGGGGACTGCGTGCTCAAACAGGTCGCCGCCGTGGAGGACCACATCGACCCTCTCCCCTATTGCTATATTCACAGCTTCATTAAAGGCTTCGTAGAGGTCTTTCTCCCTCTCTATTAGCCCGTACTGCCTGTAGCCTAGGTGCGTGTCTGAAAGGTGAAGGAACCTCATGCGTGAGCCCCACTAGCTTTTGCGCCAGCTCCTAAAAAGCAAGAGAAGAGATAGCAGGGAGAGGAGGAGCATCGCTGCCAGCCCCCTCTCTAGGCTGCTCTCCCTCAGCGCCGGATACAGGAGGAAGTTGGCGAGGGAGGAGAGGCTGTAGATCATGCTCACTATCCCCGCCGCCGTGGCCTGGAGCTCCCTCGGGAGGCTCTTGCTAACGTACATAGTCTGCGCCACCTCCTTGAAGGGGTACAGCGGGACTAGCCAGAGGAGGGCTAGCAGGAGGCCTCCAGAGAGGTAGAGCAGGACTGCGTAGAGAGAGTAGGCAAAGATCGATAGCAGGAAGGCCCTCCCCTCCCCCACTCCCTCCACGAGCCTCCCAGCCAAGGGCCTTGCGAGGGCAGAGGCGAGGGAGGTGAGGCTCACCCCCACCAGGCCGAAGAGGAAGAGGTCGCTCCCCAGCTCCCTGTACACCTTCACAGCTACCATGCTGAAGAAGAGGTTAAGGCCCGCTGAGAAGAGGGCTATGCCTAGGAGCGGCCCGAGGGGCAGAGAGCGCAGGGCTCCCCCCACGTTCCCCGTCGCGAGGGAGTTCTCCACGAAGAGGACGGCAAGGAGGGAGGAGAGGGAGTACAAGAAGCCTATCAGCACGAAGGCTCCCAGGTAGCCGTAGGCCTCCACTGCCGGCGCCGGCAGGAGGCCGCCTGCGGCCCAGGCGAGGGGGAAGAGGAGGGAGAGCCGCGCATATCTGGAGGCGGAGCCGCCGCTAGCCCTCAGCAAAGATCCGAAGGCCCCTGCGGCGAAAAGCGTGGAAAGGAGCCCCAGAGAGGCTATCGCAGCCACCGCCCTCGCGTCGCTAAGGAGGGCTACGAGCGGCGGGAGGGCTCCCCTCACTGCAGAGAGGGCCACTATGGCCCTGGCCCCCTTCACGTCGCCCGCCAGCCCGAGCAGGGGGCCTGCTAGGCCGGGCAGGGCCTCCGCGGCCCCCACCAGAAGCATGAAGCTGTAGCTCTGCTCCCCCAGCAGGTCGCTGAAGTAAGCTCTGCTCGCCGCGTAGTAAGATGCAGCGGCAGCCTGATCTATGGCTATCGAGGCAGATACCCCCCAGGCCCTCCGGTCGCTCATTTCTCCCCTCGCCAGACAAGCTGAGAGCTATTAGGCAGTGGGCCCGCGGGGATTTGAACCCCGGACCTCCGCCGTGTGAGGGCGGCGTCCTACCAGGCTAGACGACGGGCCCTCGCCAAACCTAAGACCTGCGGCCAGCTCTAATAAGTCTTGGCCGCCAGCCTCTCGAGCGCTCTGTTAATCACCTCGTTGCTGACCCTCCTCCTGCGGTTCCTAACCATTAGCGCCGGAAATACCGAGCTCCCGGTAGCTTTCGATATATAGAACGCGCTGCGAAGGTACGGCTGTGTGATGCCGCTGCCGTAGACTTCGGGTAGCGCGGCGGTTCTTTTGGAGAGGTGGTAAGCGGCTTCCAGTCGCTCGCCAGCGAGGTCATTCAGCAAGCGTATGCGGAGGACTAGCGCATTAGTATAGCAACGCTATTCCCACCTTCATATCCTTTTTAGGCTACTTTGCGCTAGAAGCCTAGGGCACTTGAATGACTCACGAAGACGAAAGACGGGAGGTGAAGGTTGATATGCCGAAAGAGATAAAGCTGAATATGTCGTACGAGGACTACATGCGACTCGCCATTCTGTGGGTCACAATGGACACCAAAGACTTAGCTAAGGCCCTATATGTGGTGAAGGTCGCCGCAAAAGGAAGTTATATAATGGGTTTGTTCGGCGGAGAAAAGAAGAGTGGTAGTGAACGGTACGCGGGGCTGGTCGTGAGCGACTTAAAGCCCGTAAACGATGGATTATACCTCAGGCTATACAACACGGACAAGGAATATCTAGTGCCGTCGGATTTGATGAGGAGGCACGGTATCGACATCTATAAGGTGTACTATCTTGGAACCATAAACCCGTTTAAGTGCTCTGCGCTCAACGTGATTCTCTCGTCCATGGGCGAGAAGCAGCTGAAGGAGTTCATAGAGGAGGTAATCCGAATAAACAAGGAGGCCATGACAGAAGCTGATGAGAGGAGGTTGAGGAAGCTCTCTAAAGAGGTGAAAGCACGGATAAACGTGTTACGTGGCTCACACTATGTGGTATATAGGGGTAACAGAGTCTTCACTGCCTGCGTTCCAGAAGATCTTAGTAAGTCTGTCAGCGCGTTCAACACGGGTTACATAGAGTGTAGAAATGCCAAGCAAGCATATTACTATGCTGCAATCTTGAACTACATGGCCTATAAAGTCATCAGCGAAGGAAGAGAATTCATGAGGGACCACTATGCTAGACCATCACTTGCCATAGTTGCTGCCAAACTAACGTGGAAAGACCTTCCCTCCGAGCTAAGGGATGAAATAGCTAGGCTCTCACATGAGCTATCGAGGAAGCTTACATGGATAGACTACCCCAACCAGAAAAAAGCGCTTCTCGAGACAGCTAAGACGCCCGAATTCGCTAAAATAATCGAACTATTAGATAAGCATATAGAGAGTGCAGGCAAGCAGAGGATGTTAGAGGGGGCCCTGGGACTAGTATCTGTAGTTAGCAGGAAGGAGTTCTTGAAGCGCCTTCGTAGAGGGTCTTAAACACCGCTCGAGGGCCCCTTTCTGCTTTTCGAGCTCGTCCCCGAGCATCTCCTTCAGTGTCTAGGTAGTGGGCCCTCGTGACGCTCCTCGGGGCCCAGCCGTGTATGCGCTCCACTATGGGCTGAGGCACCCCTGACTAGGAGCGCTGTGTTGAGAGCCCTCAGCGAGTAGAGCCTGAAGCTCGGAACGACCCTGATCTCCTAGGTACTCCGTCTCCCGACCCTATCGATAAGGCTTCAGCATTCTCGAGTAGCTATAGGTAGAGGCTCGGCGTTAGGATAGGCTTTCTTATCTATGACCTGCGGGACCACCTCGTTGGCCCACCTAACTTCTTGCGGCCTCGGCTCGGTCATGAGCAGCTTCTCCCGAACGCCGTCTTTATCGCTAGCACGGCCTCCTCCAGACATGCCCTAGTCCTCCCAGCTTCCCCTCAGCCTGCTCCGCAAGTCCTCCTTCCAGCCTAAGGCACGGCCTCGGGCCTTCAGAACGTGCTCAGCAGCCTCCTGAGGTAGCCGACCCTCTCGCTAGCGGTCTTACCCTGAGACCTGAGCCAGTCTATAATCGGACCTCTTTGGGAGGACGGGCCTCTCAAGAATAACGGGTCCACAAGCCTGCTAGCCGCGTGAGGGCGGCGTCCTGCCAGGCTAGACGACAGGCACCCACGAGAGGGAATGGGGAGCAAAGTTAGCACTCAGCAGCTCCTTACGACTCGCCCGCTGGCGTCATCTAGCACGTATACCTCCTCGAAGCTCCCCTTGAGGGCCTCCTTGATCTCGTCCGCCACCTTCTCTACCATAGCGCTGTTGATCACTCTCCTAAAGCCGCACCTCGGGTTGCTGAGGGAGTAGTCTATATAGACGGCTACCTTCTTCCCGTCCCGGGATATCCTAAAGCGCGTGACGAAGCCGGCAGTTATGACGTCCACGTCAAAGCCCGGCAGGAGGACCTTGGAGAGCCTCCTCTCCACTTCCGCAGCCTTCTCCTCTAGCATGCTGTCCCCTTGGACAATAAGGGAGGTCAATCAATTTAAACTTTAGCTCCCCCACAGCTAGAGGAGAAAGGAGCGGGGGTGCCCGAGCCTGGCAAAGGGGGCGGGCTCAAGACCCGTTGGCGTAGGCCGTCGTGGGTTCAAATCCCACCCCCCGCACCAGCTGCATCCTTGCTAAAGACGGGAGGAGCCCCTTGCCCCTCATGAGAGCCCTCCCTCGCGTAGCAGGTAGCTCATGTCGGAGGCCAGCATGTGGGCCAGCCTCAGCGGCTCAGGGACCCTTGCGTGGATCTGCAGGCCCTCCACGAGGGCCTTTGCTCTCTCCAGCGGCAGCCCCCAGCTGTATATATAGAGATCCCCCTTTTTCGTCGCAACCCGCTGCGCCCTGTCTACCTCCTTCAGCACCCTCAGCCTGAGCTCCCAGTCGGACAGGTGCTTCTCCATAGCTGCCCTCAGCCTCTCGCTTGAGGGCTCGTAGGTGTAGATCACCACCGTAGGGAGCCCCGTCAGCCTCTCCACTGTAGCTGGGGAGATCACGTTGAAGCCCGCTATAGTGAGGGAGTCGAGGAGCAATGCCTCTGCCCTCGCCAGCGAGAGCAGCTGCTGCACCATAGCCGAGACCACAGAGGAGGCCTCGAGGCCGTCTATGCTGAGCAGCGCGAACCTGGCAGCGCGGGGGCCTGAGGACCAGAGGAGGCACGCTAAGGCCGTGTAGCTACCTCCCTTCCTCACCCTCCCGTCGTCGCAGGCTATCGCGCTTCCCAAGGGCCTCCCTTCCCACCTCCTCCGTCAGCTCCCCTATGGTTATATCCTCCGAGAGGGCCCTCAGCAGCGCCGAAAGGTCAGCAGAGAGCTCTATGACCCTTGTTTTCCCATACCTCCCCTTGCTGATTACCCTCCCAGAGATCACGCCTAACATGTCCAGCTCTGCCAAGATACCGCTCACCCTCCTCAGCGTTACTGTCTCCAGGCTCAGCCTCCTCGTGAGGAGCTTGTACTTGTCGTAGACCTCGCCGGTAGTAGTGTGGGTCCTCCCGCCTGCCGTGGTAGATATGACTGCCAGCAGCACCAGCTTCCCATGGAGCGGCAGCGTCCTGATCACCTCTACCACCCGGTCCCTCTCTATCTCCTCCCTCGCCTTCATGACGTGCTCCTTCCTCACCCTCTCAGCGCCGCCCCTCTCCGCCAGCTCCCCCGCCACCCTCAGCAGGTCTAGCGCCCTCCTCGCGTCCCCGTGCTCCCTCGCTGCCAGGGCGGCGCAGAGGGGTATGACGTCCTCCTCCAGCGCCCCTGGCTGGAAGGCCTCCCTTGCCCTCATTGACAGGATGTCCTTTAGCTGCTCCGCGTTGTAAGGGGGGAACACGAGCTCCACCTCGCCCAGGCTGCTCTTCACCCGCGGGTCCAGGCTCTCTATGAAGTCCACGCTGTTAGTGATGCCGATCAGCGAGACCTTGGAGCTCCTCAGCTCCCCGTTTATCCTGGTGAGCTTGTATAGCACGTCGTCCCCCCTCCTCTTCACTAGGAAGTCTATCTCGTCCAGCACGACTATGTAGATGACGCCCGCATCGGAGGCCTTCTTTACTATCCTTGCAAAGATCTCCCCCGTCGAGAGGCCTGTGAAGGGAATGCTCACTCCCACCCCTTCGCCTATGTCTGCCAGCACTCGGTAAGGCGTGTCGCGGTACCTCGCGTTAACGTATATTGCCCTCACCCTCTGCCCGCTCTCCCTCGCAGAGGCCTCCAGCCTGGATAGCACGTACCTCACAACTGCCGTCTTGCCCGTCCCGGTGAGGCCGTAGATGAACAGGTTGCTCGGCTTCTCGCCCCTCAGCGAGGGGGCCAGCACAGAGGCTATCTTCCTAATCTCCTCCTCCCTGTGCGGGAGGGCCTCTGGGACGTAGTCTGGGAGCAGCTTCTCCCTGTTCCTGAAAATCTTTGACTTCAGCGCCCTCCTGAAGATCTCCTCCAGGGAGTCCAAGAGAAGCACTCCCCCCAGAGGAAACAGTGCCAGAGAGGCTGTAAGCGGGGAGAAGCTCTGTATTTCTGAGGCGCGCCCCGCCTCCGACAGGCTGGGGCATAGCTTTTAAATCCCCCGCGAGCTATCTCTCAGGGGCCCGTAGCTCAGCCAGGACAGAGCGCCGGCCTTCTAAGCGCTCTGTCTGCCTGCGCGGGGAGAGCCGGTGGTCGGGGGTTCAAATCCCCCCGGGCCCGCTGGGCCTTAATAGCTCTGGAGCTTATTGGCCAGGAGGCGAAACGCAATGATGCCTCACCCCACCAACGCTGTGCTCGTGGGGAAGAAGAAGGTCTCGAACTACGTGATCGCGGCCCTGAGGATGTTCACCCACGAAGGGCTGGAGGAGGTGATCGTGAAGGCGAGGGGGGCTAACGTGTACAAGGCGGTGGAGGTTGCTAACAGAGTAACTGCTACCCTCAGCAGCGTTAAAGTGGAGAGGGTGAAGGTTTACAGCGAGAGGCTAAGGGACAAGAACGGCGCAGAGCGGAGGGTCTCCTGCATAGAGGTGGCGCTGAGGAAGAGAAGGGACTAGAGGGCCACCCTCGAGGAGGCCCCGTCGAACAATATAGTGGCGCCCGCGAGGTACTCTGGGGACCTGAGCAGGGAG
>JAOAKH010000013.1 GCA_026413755.1 Acidilobaceae archaeon
AGGGAGCACCGTAGGGCCTTACGTCATGTACGCTCTAAAGAGGAGGGGCCTTGCGCCCGCCGCAGTCCTCCTATCTTCCCGCAGCGACCCGGTGCTCGTCTCTGGCGCTGTGATCTCAGAAGTGGTCCTAGTGGACAGCCTGCCCGAGGAGCTGCTCTCCGCCGTAAAGGACGGCATGTGGGTGAGGGTGCTGAGCGACGGCACAGTTATCTTGGAAGGGACCTCAGGGCGTCAGTGAGCTTTGCGTATATCTCCTCGTGCACCTCCTTCACGCTCCTCTCCCCCCTCGCGTCCACCCCCAAGACCCTTATCACGAGGACCCCCTTCCCCTCCGCCCTCTTCAGCACCCTCTCGAAGTTCTCCTTAACCCTCGCCAGCCTGCCCTCCTCCTCGTAGAAGAACCTCTCCCTCCTCCTCCTCACCCTCTCCAGCGCTACGTTCACCGGCACGTCTATGTATATCACCACATGAGGGTCCGGCGCGAGGGAATTCACCAGCTCTACCCACTCCTCCCTGGCGGCCAGGCTCTGGTATGCGAGGCTAGAGTGCTTGTACCTGTCGAGGATCACAACGTACTCCCTCCTCAAGGCCTCCTCCAAGGAGATCCCCCCTACGCCCCTCCTGAGGTGCCATAGCCTGTCCGCCGCAAAGAGGAGCGCCATTATGTCCTGGTCCACCTCTTCCCCTCTCAGCAGCTCCCTTATGAGGCTCCCCACTGGGCCGCTCGTGGGCTCCTTGCTCAAGACGACCTTCCACCCCTCTAAGGAGAGCCTCTCCGCTAAGAGCCTTGCGTGCGTGCTAAGGCCAGAGCCGTCTATCCCCTCGAAGGCCACGAGCACGCCGCCCAAGCCGTGCCCGCAGATCTATTTGTCTAAAGCTCTTTAAACGGGGGAGGAAGAGAGAGCGCGGTGAGGGGCTTAAGGAGGGTAATAGTCTGGGCCCGCGGCGACCCGGAGTCCATAAGGGTAGCCAGGGCCCTCAAGGGGATCCTGGAGGAGCAGGGCTTACAGCTGATCCTGGCCGAGAGGGGAAGCGAGATCTCTTGCGACGTGCTCGTGGAGCCTCCTGACGAGAGAGAGCTGGAGCTGCTCGACTTAAGGGTGGAGGCGAGGGAAAGGGTGAGGGAGAGAGATCCGTGGAGGGCCGCCTTCAAGGCCCTCTTCCCCCAGGGGCCCAGAGTGCTCAGGATAGGCATAGACCCAGGGCTGTCCTGCGCCATGGCTGCCTACGCCGAGGGGATCTTGATCTGGGCAGAGAGGCTCGCTTGCGAGGAGGTAGGGCGCCGCGTGTCCTGGCTAGTGCAAGTTACCGGCGCAGCTGCTTACCGCATAAACCTGGGAGCAGGGGAGGGCTATGAGGCGGTGGCGGAGGAGCTCCTGAGGAGCGGCCACCCCTTTGCCCTCGTGCCGGAGGAAGGGACTAGCAAGAGGAGGTCCTTGGGGGCAGTGAAGGACAAGGACATATCTGCCGCCGCCTCGCTCGCTCTCAGGATGAGCTGAAAAGATAAGAGGTCAGGGGCCGATTTGGTTATCGGCGCGGGGGTGCCCGAGCCTGGCCAAAGGGGTCGGGCTTAGGACCCGATGGCGTAGGCCTGCGTGGGTTCAAATCCCACCCCCCGCACTAAGCGCGCTGGCAGCCAGAAGGGGCAAGAACTCCTCCTCTGCCTCGCCCTCGAGCTCCAGCGCGCTGGCTGCCAGCATCATGTGGCCGCAGTTCCTGCAGGAGTACGCCGTGAGCTTGCCGACGGGGCGTGAAGAGAGGTCTCGGGACTTGCACTGAGGGCACGCTATCCCCTGGGACTCCCACGAGCGCCCGCAGAGGCACTTGTACCTCGCGCGCCCCTCCTCCGCCACGAGGGCTATCGGCACGAGGCCGCAGACGGGACAGAAGGGGCCGTCCCACCGCTGCGAGACGGCCCTGTGGCCAGAGGACCTCGCAGCTTTGTAAACAAGCCGCCTGAAGGCAAGGGAGGCAAAGGAGGAGGCCTCGTTGCTAGGTAGCCCCCTGAAGCCTCTCTCCACTGCCTCCCTCTCCAGCTCGTACCCCAGCTCTTTCAAGGCCTCCAGCAGCCTTGACGCGGCCTCCGAAAGGATCTCGTCGGGCAGCGAGGGCACGAGGGGTATGGGCGAGTCCAGCGGAACGGAGAGGTCGACGGCCCCCAGCTTCTCGTCCAGCTCTACGAAAGATCGGAGGAGCCCGCCCAGCTCCTCCCCGCATTTCCTGTCCTCCGCGCAGAAGGACTCTATGAGCCCCAAGCTAGCCCCCCTCCCGAGCTAAAGGGCATGCGGCGAGGAGCTCGCTCCTCACGCACTCGTCATCTATAGAGAGCTCGCACCCGTACTTCCTCAGGAGCCTCTCCAGCACCTCCAGAGCCCTCAAAGCGCTCTCAAACGTCGCGCTCGATATGCCTCCCGGCTCGAGCGAGAGGGCAGGGATGCCGAGGATGTAGGAGTCCCCGCTCAGCTGGCCGCTGGCTGCAGCGAGGGCCACCAGCGCGGCGGGGCTCACGCTGTGGGGATCAAGGGACCTCATGAACTCCTCGAGCTCTTGCGCGTTGAGCCTCCCCGGCTCCACTTTGAAGAGCTTGGGGCCCTCTGAGATCCTCGCCGCGTCGAGGAACACCACTAGCCCCCAGCCGTGGAGCATGCCCACCTCCCATAGGCCCAGCGTCTCACGCACCTCCCCGTTTATCCCAGGCACGCACTTCATCAGAGCTGTAGCTAGGCAGCTCCCTATGCCGTCGTCGCCGTAGAGGGGGTTGCCTACCCCCACTATCAGCGCCCTCGCGCAACCCTCTCCCTCAGCCCTTGCCTGAGCCACCTCTTCTCTCCCCGTAGCTCCTCTACTATGACCAAGGAGGGCTCTGCAATGGGCCCCACGAGCTCCCTCACGGCCCTCCTTATATGCTCGGGCTCCCCCTCTGCCGCCACGACTACTGCCTCGAACCTCGTCGCATCTGGCACGCCGAAGGCCACTGCCCTCTTCGCAGCCCCGCTCTCCTCCAGGGCAGCCTCTATGGCGCCGGGGCTTATCCTATAGCCGCTCGTCTTTATGACCCCGTCCCTTCTCCCCAGCACGCTCAGGTAGCCCTCCCGATCCATTACGGCTAGGTCGCCCGTGTCGTAGTAGCCCTTCCACTCTACCTCTGCCGGCAGCGCAGGCCAAGGCGTCCTGACTATGAGCCTCCCAGGCTCTCCCCTTAGCGGCCTGCCCTCCCCGTCGACCACGTCCAGGTAGAAGCCAAGCAGAGGGAGGCCGGCTGAGCCTGGGAGGAGCGGCGCGAAGGCGGAGTTGACGAGGTTGCCGCTGACAAAGGTGCCCAGCTCCGTTTGAACGTAAGTGTTGATCACAGGTATTCTCCCCGTCCTCCCCGGCACGGACTCTACCATTGGTGAGGAGCCTGAGCCTAACTCCTCATATGCCCACTGCCACAGGGGGGCCTCCAGGGGCTCCCCTGTGACAACTATGGCCTTCAGCGCATCGAGCTCGTAGCCCGCAGCCCTCACGTTCCCCTTCAGCAGCCTTAGCGCGGTGGAGGTGGTCAAGAAAACTGTGACGGCATAGTAGTCCATGATCTCAAGCCACCTCCCCCAATGGGGGTAGTCCGGGGCGCCGTTGTAGAAGACTATCGTGGAGCCCAGCATGAGGGCGCCAATGAGGCAGTGCGAGACGCCCGTTATCCAGCCGAGGCTCACTGTGCAGAAGACGGTGTCCCTTGCCCTCAGCCCCACCCACCTTGTGACCGCTAGCGCCTGCACCAGGTAGCCGCCGGCCCTATGGGTAACGAGCCTGAAGTCGTCCTCATATCCCGCGTGGAAGCCTACGAGGGGGCTCTCTGAGCTGAATATCCATGACTCCTTCACGGATGGCCCCTTGATGAGCTCCTCAAAGCCCCTCCACCTAGAGCTCCCGCCCACCACGAAGACCTCCGGCTCGTAGTCGAGCCTCTCGAGGGCCTTGGAGAGAGGCAAGAGGAGGTCCACGCGCTTCCCCCTCCTAGTGAGTTCAGAGAAGGCTACAACGGCCTTAGGCCTCCTCCTCTTCAGCCTCCTCATCACCTCCCACCAGCCAAAGCCCGTGAATATGGTCTCCACCGCTGCGCCCGCCCTCAGAGCGCCCAAGATAGCTACGGTTGCTTCCACTGACTGCGGAGCTATCACAGCCACCCAGTCTCCTGCCCCCACTCCCACCTCTCTGAGCGCCCGCGCAGCTCTCCCGCTGGCCTCGTGGAGGTCCTCGTACGTTACGGCCTCCGCAGAGCCGTCCTCCCACTCCACTACGACTGCTGGCTTGTCCCTCAGGGTGGTGGAGAGGTGCTTTCCCACGAGGTTGTAGTAGGGGTCCAGAGCTCCCCCCACGAACCAGCGAGAGCCGCTGAAGGCCGCGCTCCAGGCCCTCTCCCACTTGAGCTGAAGGGCCTGGGAGGCCCAGAAGGACTCGAAGTTCTCTACGCTCTCCTTGTGGAGACGCTGGTACTCCTTTACGCTTACGGCATTGTACTTCATGCTTGGCGGCACTACCCCCACTTATCCTCCCCCTTCAGAATGATCACCTGAGAGTAGTAGTAGGCCAACAGCTTGAGCTTCTCCGCCTCCCTCACGTCCTCGTAGAGCGGCACGACGACGCTAGGCCTGACGCTCCTCACGACCTCCAGCCCCTCCTCCGGCGTGAAGGCCCCTTTGCCCAGCGGGAGGAGCAGGATCGTCGCCCTCTCCTCCCTCGCGGAGGCCAGCTCAGCTATCAGCCCTGCGGCGCCCGTGTGGTACACCTTACAGCCGCCCGCCTCCACGATGTAACCTACGCCCTCTCCCCTCCTGTAAAGCCTCTCATCCCCCACGTCCTCCCTGCTGTACGCCTCCGTTGCCCTCACCCTGAAAGCCCCTAGGGATGCCTCCTCCCCTGGCCTCAGCGATGGAGCATTGCCAGAGAGCCTCGTGTAGAGGCGGTGGTTGCAGGCGCCTTGGAGGACGTCTATGCAGAGGGACTCGCTGCCGACGCTTATCTTAACGCCGAAAGGTCCTACTCTTTCTACCACGCACCCCCTGACCTTCAGGGCGCTGGGCAAAGCGGGACCCCTTAGCAGATCCTCGGCACTAGGTCGCCCGTGGGCGGCTCCAGCACCCTGTAGCCCCCAACGGTGGAGCGAAGGAGGACGTAGCCTTTGTACCTCTCGCTGCCTCTGACCTCCCCTATTATTCTCGCGTCCTCGAAGCCGAGGCCTCTCATGTACTCCACCACCTCCTCCGCCGCTGCCGCGTCCACTGAGAGCACGGCCGCGCCCTCGCTGGCCAGGTATAAAGGATCTACGCCCAGCATCTCCGCGTAGTCCTTCACGGGCCTCCTTATCGGGATCTTCCCCTCATCTACTACTATAACTTTTCCCGCAGCCTTTGCCCACTCGTTCAGGACCCCCGCAAGCCCTCCCCTCGTGGGGTCCCTCGCAGCCCTTATGTGATCCCCGTACTTCTCCACGAGGGGCACCATGAGCCGCGTGAGAGGCCTTGCGTCGCTCTTCAGCAGCCCCTTCTCCAGCTCTTCCACCCTCTCCCCCACCCCCATCTGGAGCAGCAAGATCACGGCCCCGTGATCTCCTACA
Organism: Acidilobaceae archaeon; assembly: GCA_026413755.1. Classification (GTDB taxonomy): domain Archaea; phylum Thermoproteota; class Thermoprotei_A; order Sulfolobales; family Acidilobaceae; genus DSZV01. The sequence goes on from JAOAKH010000013.1 coordinate 5,597, forward strand.
TGGCCGCTCACGATCACCTTGTCGCCCTCCCTGGGCACGTCCACTATGGGCTTCCTTGCTATGCCCAGGACTGTGGTGTTTATGATCACCTTGTCCACCGAGCCCTTGGGCATGACCTTGAAGTCGCCCCCTATCACCGCCACGCCCTCCTCCCGGAAAACGAAAAGCATGGAATCCACTATCCTGCTGAGGTCCTCTATGGGGAAGCCCTCCTCCACGACTATAGCATCGAGGGCCGCGAGAGGCACTCCTCCCATCATTAGCACGTCGTTTATAGAGCCCGCTGCTGCAAGGGTCCCTATGTTCCCTCCGGGGAAGAAGGGCGGGCTAACCGTGTACGTGTCTGTGGAGATCACCAGGAACTCGCCGTTCCCCATGGGTATGAGGGCGCCGTCGTCAGGGTAATCAATGCCGAGGCCCCCCTCCACCTTCTTCTTCTCCACCCTCGATATGATCAGGCTCTCTATCAGCTTGTGCATCTCCACGCCTCCAGAGCCGTGCGCTAGCTTCACGAACTTGTCCCTATCCAAGCCCCCCACCCGCTGCGCTCCTGAAGAGGGACCTAAGCCTAGCTATGAGGTCCTGCGGGGGCTCCTCCCCCGCTATGGCGGCGAGCTCCTCTATGTACTTTATGACCTCCTCTATCTGCTCATATGAGAGCCTCGAGACTATAACTCCTGCGTGCACGAGCACTGCCGCCCCGGGCAGGACCTCTTGGGCAGAGATGCCCAGCACCACCCTCTTTGGCATCCCGTCGCCGAAGTCCACCTCTGCCGTTGTGTCGTCTATGACGCTAACGACTATTGCAGGCACTCCCCAGCACAACGCTCCTCACCCCTCCAGCAGCCCCAGCTCCCTCACCATGTCCTCCGTGACCCCTCCCTCCCCGAACCTAGCCCAAATAGCGCACGTTCCTTCCATCGAGACCATGCAAGGCCCGTATGGCGTGCTTGGAGTGCACTTCCTTAGGAAAAGCGGGCAGTCCGTGGGCTTGGCCTTGCCGAGCACTACTTCGGCGCACTTGCAACCCGGCGGCGTGTCCTTCTTCCACTCCTCCACCCTCATCTCTCGTATGCCGTACCTCGTCCTCGCGTCGTGCTCCGAGTACTTCTCCCTCACCCTCAGCCCGCTGCGCGGCAGGAAGCCTATCCCCCTCCACGCAGCATCAGAGACCTCGAAGGCCTTGTGGATCGCCGCCTGAGCCCTGAGGTCCCCGTCAAAGCTCACGGCCCTCTTGTACTCTATTTCCACCTCTGCCCTCCCTTGCAGCAGCTGCCTAAGGATGAGCGCCACTGCCATCATGACGTCAATGGGCTCAAAGCCCGCCACCACTACGGGGATCTCGAAGGCCTCAGCTACGGGCACCCAGGCCTTTGCGCCCGTTATCGTAGATACGTGGCCGGGGGCTATGACCCCCATTACCGGGGGCTCGGGGGGCTTCTCCCTGAGGATGCTAAGGGAGTAGAACATGGCAGGGGGCGTGAGCCTCACGAGACTCATGAGGCTCAGGTTCTCTGGCATAAGGCCTGCTAATAGAGCATGAGCATAGCCAGGAGCTACTGTCTCGAAGCCTATGCCCAGGAAGACAGCCTCCTTCCCGTACTTCCTTGCGTCTGCTATCGCGTCGTATATGCTCGTCACCACCTTCACGCTCCCCCCTAGTGCCCTAGCCTCTGCGAGCGAGTAGGCCCCGTTAACGGGGCTCACCGTTCTCAGGCGGTAGGAGTCGCCGTAAGTGTAAACTGTGACCCCCTTGAAGGAGAGCTTCATGGCCTCCTCCAGCTCCCAGGAGGGAGTAACGCAGACGGGGCACCCGGGGCCTGCCACGAGCTCCAGGCCCTTGGGCATGAGGGTCCTGAGGCCGTAGTGAGTTATGGTCCACTCGTGGGTTCCGCAGAAGTCCATGATCTTGAGCCTCGCCCTTGAGCCCCACTTTTCCCCTAGCTTCTCCAGCAGCTTGGCTATGTAGCTCCTTAGCTGGAGGGCCAGCTGCGGGTTCTCCCTAAAAACGGCCTCCACGAGCAGCCTTGGGTCCACCGAGGCCCCCGGAGGAGATTAATGGCATATGTTTATGAGTTCTACATATATATTCTACGCACAAAGCTCGCCGAGAGCCTCCATGGCGAGCTCGTAGGCCCTCTCCTCGGCGTTGGCAGAGACCTCCACGACTATGAAAGGCTCCTCCACGAAGAGCCTCAGCGCGTTAGCAGTGCCGCGCACGTCCACGTCACCTGAGAGGGAGAGCTGTAGGTCCTCCCTCAACGCCTCCCACCCCTCGGGGCTCCGCAGGGGCTCCACCACGAGCCTCCTGTAGCCCTCTCGCTCTCCCTCTGCGCAGCCCAGCAGCACGAGGCCCCTGCCCGCGGCGTCTGCGGCTATCCTCAGAGAGTCGAGGAGCCCCTCCCCGAGGACGCACCTACCGATCCTCTGCCTCTCCAGAACCCTGAGGAGCCCCCTCCCGCACTTCGTCACTACGTGCGCCCTCACTGCCACGTAGAGCTCTTCTAAGCGCTTCATATAGGTCCTCCCCCTCCAGCCCCATGGCCCTCGCAATCTCTGCCTTTAGCTCCTCCGCGCTGGGTTGGGCGGGCGTCCTCAGCTCGTAGAAGGCCCTCAACGCCTCCTCGCCGAGCTGCCTCTTCATGTCACCTAGAAGGGCCTCCAGGAGCTCCCTCTCTAGGCTCCTCACGGCTTCCTCCAGCGCTGCCCCACCCTTCAGGAGGCTTGCAAGCAGCCTCAAGATCTCCTCTCTCTTCTCCAAGGCCCCCATGAGAGGGTCCCTACAGGCTTAATATGTCGTCCAGCATGCGCTCCGCTTCCCTTGCAAAGCGAGTCTCGAGGAGCCTCTCCGCCCTCCCTAGAGCGCTGCTGAGCCCCTCGTCGAAGCCTATGACGCCTAGGTGCCTGAAGCCCAGCCTCTCAGCCTCCTCCCTCAGCAGAGGGCCTCCGCGGCCCATGTTCTCCACCACGCCGACTGCTCTCAGCCCCTCCTTTTTGAACAGGCTCAATGCTTTCGAAACGCTATAGAGACTAAGGGGCTCCTGCGTTGAGATCACCAGGCCCCTCGCCCCTAGGCCCATTACCTCCAGGGCCTCGTCCTTAAGGCCGGGCGGCATGTCCAAGATCAGCACGTCTAGCTCCCCCCACTCCGCTGCCACGAGCAGCTCCTTGAGGGCTTCTGTTGCAGAAGAGCCCCTCAGGGCAAGAGGGTTATCCCTCGTGAAGATCACCGGCGTCACTAGCTTCACGCCGGAAACCTCTAGGGGCCTGAAGCCCTTACCCTCCTCGATAGAGGCCCTCCCTGCCTCAACGCCCAGCACCACATGTGCTGTGGAGTTAGTGAGGTCCGCGTCCACCAGCCCCACCCTCAGCCCTCTCCGGGCAAGGAGGAGGCTGAGGACTGCTGCCGCGGTGGTCTTCCCCACCCCGCCCTTGCTGCTCAAGACGGCGTACGACCTCACGCTCCCTAGCAGCTTCCTAGCATATAAAGCCTTGAAGTCCAAGCCTCACCCCTCCAGCACGAAGGAAACTCTTGCCCCCCTGCCGCCTGCTATTTCATAGTCGTGGGTGCCACAGCTGGGACACCTAACATACGCGTATACTGCCTCCGGTAGGAAGTGAATGTACTCCCTTACCTCACTGCTTAGCTCCAGCTCTCTCAAATTCCACAAGCGGCCGCACCTCCTGCACCTGAAGGACGCCTCCTCCTCTACTAGCTCGTAGCCCGCGCCTATCCCCATCTCCTTTAGTCCCGCCTCCAAGTGCTCTCTTATCACCTCTCTGTCTAGGCCCTGTAGCTCCCCCAAGTGAACTCTGATCTTCCTGATCTTGCCCCTCTCCTTCTGGTGTACCTCTTCTACAGCAGAAAGTATGGCCGTAACTAGCGCGAGTTCATGCACCCTGAGCCCTCCATAAGACGTCCTCTTTGCCCTTATAAATTTATCGCTGAAATATATAAATATATAAGCACTCGCCAATATATATGTATATGTGGACAGGTGATTTGGTTGAGATTAAGCCGCCGCGACTTCATGAAGCTAACAGGGGCCTCTGCAGCGCTGCTCGCCCTAGACTGGGACAGAGTAGTGAGGGCCGCAGCGCAGGCACTGGGTAAGGGTAAGTATAACATAGTCTGGTTTGAGGCTCAGTCGTGTACCGGAGACACCAGTGCGCTTCTGCTAGCCACAGATCCCGATATACTCCAGGTGCTTACCGGCCACCTTCACGTAGTAGGCCCTGGGGCCGTCTCGCTGGTCTTCCACGACGCCGTTATGCCGGAGTGGGGCGATGCTGCTCTAGACATCCTTTACAAGGCGGCAGCGGGCGAGCTCGACCCCTTCGTGCTGGTGGTCGAGGGCACAATTGCTGTGGACGAGAAGGCAGGAGGGCCTCCTAACAGCGACTACTTCTGCTACGTGGGGAAGGAGTACGGGAAGCCCATCTCCTGCCTGGAGTGGATCAGGAGGCTCATGAAGAGGGCCGCTGCCGTAGTTGCCGTAGGCAACTGCGCCTCCTTCGGCGGCATATACTCTAACAGGGTCATTGAGGAGGAGTTCTTTGTAAAGTACGGCTTCGATTGGTTCCTCCAGTACCCAAAGCTCGGGAGGAGCAGGTCCCCCACGGGCTGCGTGGGCTTCGTGGACAACAAGCAGAAGGGCTTCAAGGGACTGCTCAGCCTGCTGGGAGAGGAGGCGGAGCCTTACAGGAGGTTTGCCGAGGGGAGGGACTGCCAGCTGCTAAAGAACTGCAAGCCCATAGTTGCCGTACCAGGCTGTCCAGCAAACGGGAACGCCACCCTGAAGACCCTCGCCCACCTCGTGCTAGCCCTAGAGGGCCTCATGCCGCTGTCGAGGGATCAATTCGATGAGCTCCTGAGGCCTAAGTACTTCTTCCTCGAGACCACTCACAACAACTGCCCAAGGGCAGGCCACTATGCCGCGGGCAGGTGGAGGAAGTACCCGGGCGATGGCTCCCAGTACTGCCTCTGGGGGGTAGGCTGCAAGGGCCCCGTCTCCCACTGCCCCTGGAACAGGCTGGGCTGGGTGAACGGCGTGGGGGGCTGCGTGAGGCAGGGCTCCGTCTGCATGGGTTGCCACGAGCCGGGCTACTCAGATGCGTTCCAGCCGTTCTTCGAGAAGCTGCCATACGTCTTCGTTAGCAGGGACGCTCTAGTAGATGCGCTCGTGGGGGCTGCCGCCGCGGCGGCAGTGATCGGGGTTGCCAGCGGCGCGCTGGCTTACATGAGGTCCCGGGGAGGTGGGGCGAAGCATGGCTAGGCTCCTGCTCGGGGTCATAAACGTCATAGTGGCGGCCATCCTCTGGACTATCACTGCTGTGCTGGTGTACTACGTCGCCGTAAAGCCCCTGCCGTCAATGATATCTGAGCTCCAGCTTGCCATGAAAGCGCCGGCGCTCTCTAGCTGGGAGTGGTGGATCCCGGCAGCGAAGTTTTTGCTCGCAGCGGCTTCCGTGATCTTACTCTTGCTGGGAATCTACGTTGCTGTGAGGTATCTCTCCCTGGGCTTCTTTGAGTCAGGCAAGTGGCTGCGCTTCCAGCTCTCCCCCGAGGCGGCCTCTGAGAGGTTCATAATGAGGATACCCCTCTTCGACAGGGTAAACCACATGATCCTTGTCCTGGGCTTCTTTATGTGCCTCAGCGGCTTCATACTCTACTTCGGCGACAACGCGTACATATACGGCTTCCTGTACCTGGGCGGCAGGGACTTCCTTGCTAACATTCATGTGATCGGAGGCTACGTAGTGTTCTTCGCCGTCACGCTCCACATAAGCCGCTACCTCACCCTCTTCCTGCTTTACGCAAAGGACCGCGGCCTCAGGGGAGCGATCAGGGCGTTCCCGCTGCTCCGCCTGCTGCCTTCCCTGCCTCGCGACCTCCTCCACTATTACCTCTGGCTGTTCTTCTTGAGGAAGGAGCACCCGAAGTACCATAAGTACATGCCCACTCAGACCATTGCATATTATGCCATAGGGGCCTTGTTGCTCATATCGGGCGTCACAGGCTTCTCCATGGTCCTCTACGGCATGCAGTCAGGGGACGGGCTGGCCTGGTGGGTTCACCTGTATTCCTCTCTGTTCTTGACAGTCTTGATAACCTTCCACGTCTTCATGACTAGCCTGAGGCCAGAGTACTTCCCCCTCGACCTGACCCTCTTCACGGGCGAAGTCCCGGAGAGGGCTGCGAGGGAGGAGTGGCCCCTTTGGGTTGAGGAGGTGAGGGGTGAGAAGGCGTGAGCGTTAGGGAGCTCATGGTAGATCCTATAACTAGGATAGAGGGCCACCTCGGGGCAAGGCTTCTGGTTAACGTCCACACCAGGAGGCCGAACCACGGGAGCGTCAGGGTCTTCGCCACGGCCTTTAGGGGCTTCGAGGTCTTCGGGCTAGGGAGGCCTCCTGAGGACATGCCAGCCATGACCAGCAGGTTCTGCGGCGTCTGCGGTTCCTCGCACGCTAACGCCTCGATGCATGCCGTAGATATGGCATACGGCGTCTCGCCCGAGCCCCTAGGGGTGGCGCTTAGGAACCTGGGCTTCGGGATGGATGAGTACCTCTACGATCACACGATCATCCTCAACCTGCTGGAGGGCCCAGATTACAGCGAGGTGATGGTGAAGAAGTTCACGCCGAGCGTTTGGAGCGAGGCAGAGAGGACGCTGGCAGAGAACAGGGGCAGGCACGGCTTCGAGAAGATCTCCGACATAATGAGGGCTTTTAATCCAGTTACAGGCAGGATGTGGCAGCTGGCGGTTCACTTCCAGAGAATAGCTAGGGAGGCGGGCGTGCTAATATACGGCAAGCACCCGCACCCCAACGCGCTGATACCCGGCGGCATACAAACTAACATATATGACATAGAGGAGACCCTGATAGCCATAACTTACAGGCTCGTGAAGCTCACAGCTTGGGTGAAGTTCAACTACTACGTCTGGGAGGACCTGCTCAACTTCTACAAGAACATAGGCTACGAGATGGTAGGGCTTACGTATCAGCGGCCTAGGCTCATGAGCGTGGGCCTCTTCGACGACCCGGAGAAGTACTCTCAGATAGGCAACTATGTGAGCTGGGAGGAGTTCTACAAGAGCATAGACGCGGCCGCAGAGGCGAGGGACTTCAAGCCGGGCCTTGTGCTGGAGGGAGAGATGGTGAGCACAAAGTACACAGACATGAACGTCTCCACCATGGAGCACGTTGACATGTCCTTCTACGACGAGTGGAAAGACAAGGTGAGGAAGGAGGAGTGGTACACAGAGGTAGATCCCTTCGGCAGCAAGCTCCTCTGGGGCAACGAAGACCCTGCTTATCACCCATGGAACAAGGTCACGCTGCCTAAGCCCAAGAGGCTAGACTGGAACGATAAGTATACGTGGGTAGCGAGGGTCAACATTGTCTGGAAGGACGGCACCATAGGGCCCATAGAGGTAGGGCCCTTCGCGAGGGTCTACGTGCAGTCCAGGAGGTCCGCCACTACGGCGGGCGGCCTCATGAAGTCGGGCAACGGTAAGGTGGAGGTAACGCTGCCCAGGGCTGTAGCAAGCGAGCTGCCTCCCACGGTATGGGAGGAGGCCACGATAGAGTGGAATGTGCCGGAGAGCAGCACCACCATATACAGGCTCTGGGGCAGGGCCTTCTGCCTGGTTATGGTGGCAGCCAGCATGTGGGGCAACGTCCTCAAGACTATGGAGATCCTCAGGCAGGGGGAGAGGAAGTCCTCGAGGCCGTGGAAGGTGCCGAGGGGCATAACGAGGGGAGCTGGCTTCGTGGAGGCGCCGAGGGGAGCCGTGAGGCACTGGATAGTGCAGAGGGGAGGGAGGACCCTGAACTACCAGGCCCATGCGCCGACCACAGCAAACGCGTCTGCAAGGGACGAGAAGAGGGTGACCGACAAGGAGCGCTACGCGCCAGGGCCTTTCGAGGCAGCAGTGTCTAACGTAGTGATCACAGAGGAGCTGCCCCCCGAGAAGTGGGAGGGCCTGGACGTAGTGAGAGCCATAAGGAGCTTCGACCCCTGCCTTGCGTGCGCAGTTCACATCGAGTTCGGTGAGGGAGACAAGATCATAAAGACCGTAAAGAAGATAGTTACTGAGATCCCCACGACGCTCTAAACTCCCCCTTTTTACCCCTCGCCCTTTTTCTCCTCACCTTTGGTGGGCTACGTGGAGGAGGTAGTGTCGAGAGCCCTCTCCCAAGCACTCCTTTACGGCTTCCCCATAGAGTTCAAGGTCTCGGGAAGCGTAGTCACGATACGCTACAAGGGGAGAGGGGTCCAGTACGTCGTCCTAGAACTGAGAGACCTCTCGGGGAAGCCCTCAGGCGTGGGCCTTGCGGTCCCAGGCCTAGAGCAGTTCCACGTCAAGATAGCTGAGCTGGGCGAGGACGGGGCTAAGGTGCTCTGGGAGGAGCTGCCGAAGGCCATAGCCCTTGACAAGAAGTTCATGGGGTGGGGAGAAACTGACCTCTGGATCATCAGGTTCAAGCTGAGGGGACAGCTGAGGGAAGCAAAGGACCCTCCCGAGCCCTTGCGGGAGCTCCTGGGGCTGGGCCTCAAAGCCTACACTTCCCCAGAGCAGCTCGAGTACGCCGTGGGCTCAGAGGGCGTCATAGGGCTCTGGTACACTCCCATGACGAGCAGGGTTGACTTTGCCATGGAGATCCAGGAGAGGATGGGCCTCTTCAGGTGGGGAGAGGCCCTGAGGGGGGCAAGGGAGTGGGTAGAGAGGGTAGAGCAGTCAAGGTGGCTGTGAGGGGAGTAGTGCAGGGGGTGGGCTTCAGGCCCTTCGTATACAGGCTCGCCTCCTCCCTGGGGCTCAGGGGATACGTAAGGAACATGGGCGGCAGCGAGGCGGAGATCTGGCTTGAGGGGGAGGACAGCAAGGTAGAGGAGTTCCTCAGGAGGCTGAGGGAGGAGAAGCCCCCGCCTGCAAAGCTGGAGGAGGTGAGGCTGGAGGAGGTGGCGCCTGCAGGACATATGCAGTTCTTGATCCTCGAGAGCTCGGCGGCAAAGAGGGTGAGGAGCTCCATACCCCCGGACATAGCGATCTGCGAGGACTGTGCGAGGGAGGTCCTGAGCCCCGGGAGCAGGTTCTCCGGCTACCATTGGAACAGCTGCGCCTGGTGCGGGCCGAGGTTCTCCATGATATACGAGATACCTTACGACAGGCACAACACAGCTATGAGGGATTTCCCGCTCTGCGAGGACTGTGCGAGGGACTACGGCGATCCTGCTAACGCCAGAAGGTTCCACGCCCAGGGCATAAGCTGCAGCCGCTGCGGCCCCAAGACCTTTGTGCTCTCCGGTAGGGGCGAGAGGATAAGCGTAGAGGACGCCGTGGAGTTCATTGCAACGGCGATAGAGGAGGGCCGCATAGTTGCAATAAAGGGGGTGGGAGGGTACCACATAGCCTCCCTGGCCTCCCGCGACGAGGTGGTGGCGGAGCTCAGAAGGAGGAAGAGGAGGCCCACTAAGCCCTTCGCCCTTATGGCCAGAGACCTGGAGGTAGTGGAAAGGATAGCCGAGGTGCCGCCCATTGCGAGGGAGCTCCTCCTCTCGCCCCAGAGGCCCATAGTGCTGCTGCCAAAGAAAGAGGGGGCGCCCGTTTCAGAGCTAGTGGCCCCCGGCCTCTCCTCCCTCGGCATAATGCTGCCCTACACCGCCTTCCAGCTACTGCTCATGCAGAAAGTCAAGGACGGCTTCCTGATCATGACGAGCGCGAACGTCCACGGCAGGCCTATGTGCACAGAGCTGGACTGCGTGCTCAGGGAGCTCTCGGACGCTGTGGACTACGTCGTGGAGCACGAGCGCAAGATAGCCCATAGGGCTGACGATAGCGTCGTGAGGCTCACAGATGGCGAGCCCGTCATGCTAAGGAGAGGGAGGGGGTACGCCCCCTCCTGGCTCCAGCTGCCCTTCCAAATAGCGGAGTCAGCAGCGGTGGGGGCGGAGCTGCAGACGGCGGGGGCGGTGGCTTTCGAGGACAAGGCCGTGCTAACTCAGTACATAGGCGACGTGGACGAGCCGGCCACGCTGGAGGAGCTGGAGAGGGAGGTGAGGTGGCTCCTGCGCGCCTATGACTTGAGGCCTGCCTTTGTTGCCCGTGACATGCACCCGCTCTACCATAACAGGAGGCTTGCGGAGGAACTGGCGCAGGAGCTGGGGGCCAGCATAGTGGAGGTGCAGCACCACCACGCTCACGCAGCTGCTGCCATGGTAGAGGCAGGAGTGGGAGAGGGGGAGAGGGTGGCAGCCATAGCTATAGACGGCACCGGCTACGCTTCTCCGGGGAGCATATGGGGAGGGGAGGTTCTCATAGCTAGCTATGAAAGCTATGAAAGGGCGGGGAGCATTAGGCCCTTCAGCCTCCCGGGCGGCGACAGCGCCGCTATCTACCCAGCGAAGCCGCTCGTAGCCCTAATGGCCTCTTACGGCTACTCCGAGGATGAGGTTCTAGAGGCCCTGAGGAGGAGGGGCTTGCTGAGGTCCCTCCCCTACGGGGAGAAGGAGGCTATAGTAACTTACGAGGCGGCAAGGAGGCGGAAGGGGGTAGAGACCTCGAGCCTCGGGAGGACTCTCGACGCCTTCTCTGCACTGCTGGGGACATGTGCAGCGAGGACTTACGAGGGAGAGCCCCCGATGCTGCTAGAGTCCCTTGCAGAGAGGGGCAAGAGGGTGATAGCGGAGGCGGAGGTGACCTCCGAGGAAATACCCAGGGTGAGCGTGCGCCCCCTCTTGGAGGTGGCGCTGGCGGGAGGAGCGCCAAGAGAGGACGTAGCTCTCTCCGTACAGCTGAGCATAGGGGAAGCCCTGGGGAGGATAGCCGTCTCTGCCCTGAAGGGGAGGAGGGGGGTGAGAGGAGACCTGCTTGTAGTCAGCGGCGGTGCCGCTGTTAACACCTTCATACTGAGGGGCATACGGCAAGCCGCGAGAGAGGGGGGGCTGAGGGTCTTCGTCCCCAGGCTCGTGCCCCCCAACGACGGCTCCATAGCTCTCGGGCAGCTCGCTGTGGGCCATCACCTCGTCCGCTAGCAGTACTAATGAACGTAGCTGCGGCTCGAGGAAGCTCAAAAATTACATGTGCTACGATGTCTACATGAGTTTGCGAGAAGAGATAAGCCCATAAGCTCACCCGGGACTTTGCGCAAAGTGGGCGGTGTCGTAGGTGGACACACTTACGCTGGCGGTCTTTCTGATCACGATAGCTTCAATAATATTCCTCCCCCTCGAGAGGTCCCTTGTGGCCTTTGCAGGGCTTATAGCGATGGTGCTGCTCTCCCAGCACTACGACTTCGTGGACGCCTTCAAGGCGGTGGACTGGAACGTTATGATGATACTCCTCGGTATGTGGACCCTCTCCGGCTACCTCTCCAAGTCCCGCCTGCCAGAATACATAGTGTACGAAGTTGCAAAGAGAACGCACTCCTACGCTGCGTTCCTTCTCTCCCTTACGCTCATAGCCTCCTTCACCACGCTCTTCGTCGACAACGTGCTAGTCATCCTCCTCTTCGGTGGGCTAGCGGTGAGGGCCGCAAAGCTCGTGGGCAAGGACCCGCTGTTGACCTCAATGATAATTGGGCTGGCTGCCAACTATATGGGCACCGGCTTGCTGCTGGGCGACTTGCCCCCCCAGCTCCTCCACAGCGTTGCGGGAGCTGAGTTCCTCGACTTCGTATGGTTCCGTGGCACCCCCGGCAGCCTGTTCCTCCTGACGGCCTCCTTCCTCCTCACGCTTGCCCTCTTCTACAGGCCTTGGTTTGGCGGGAGGGCGAGGCAGGTAGACATAGACGTGGAGAAGCCCAAGGACTTCGACGCCTTCACCGCAGCCATGGCGCTCCTTGGCTTCCTCGCCTTCGTGGTCCTCGCCTCCTTCAGGCCTCTGCTGGGCGTAGAGCTGGGAGCCATAGCAGTCTCCGTTGCCATAGCAGTAGCTGCGCTGTTGGAGACGGCAAGGGCATATGGGAGGAGGAACGTGCCCTCCTACGAGGAGGTGATCAGAGACATGGAGTGGAGGGTCTTCATATTCTACGCCAGCCTCTTCGGCCTCGTGGGAGGGCTAAAGGAGGGGGGCGTCATAAAGAGCTTCCTCGAGCCCATCCACTCCTTCCTTGCCTCTCACTCGCTGCTCTCCTTTGCTGTAGTTTACTGGCTATCCGCGGCCCTCTCTTCCTTCGTGGAGCACGATGCTGTCATACTCGTAGCCCTCGTTACGGTAAAGGAGCTGGCCCAGTCCTTCGCCATAGATCCCTGGCCTTTCTACTGGGCGATCGTGTGGGCGGGCACTCTCGGCAGCAACGCCACCATAACGGGAGCTCCGGCGCTGTACCTCTCTCTATTGCTTGCAGAGAAGGAGAGAGGGAGGGCCAGCTGGGTAGAGTGGATGAAGATAACGGTGCCCTTCACGCTTGTCTCCACGACTATACACTTTGCAATATCGCTCCTTGTGCTACAGTTTTGGTGAGAAGGGGCGGACGCGCTGCGCAGAGCACTTCATGAAACGCGTTGCGCCCTACCTCGGGGCCCCGTGAGACAGCAATAAGGCAGAAATCGCATAGAGTGGGGGCATAATGCTATCTCAAGCCCTAATGCTCTGGGCCTTCCATCCCTCGGGGGTCGCCCCTCGGGTGTATGGCCCAGGGCATTGGGGCCTGGGACGGCATTATGCCCCCACTCTATGCGATTTCTGCCTTATTGCTGTCCCAGGCAGGGCGCAACGCGCCTGCGCAGGTGCTCTGCGCAGCGCGTCCGCCAACCCTATCTAATGTCAGCGGAGGTTAATAAGGGATTAAGCCGGCTCTGAAGATAGAAAGGCTTAAATACTCAATAGACGTAGGCTATCAGAACTCCTCCAGTCTTCTTCTCTATTGCCTCCAGGCTGGTCATGACGCCCTTGTCAGTGGAGAGGATGAGTATGCCTATGTCCCTGCTTGCTAGGTACTTGCGGTAGTGCTCGGGCAGCTTCACTAGCTCCCTGTACTTCACGGAGACCCTGGGCTTTATGGCGCCGCAGTCGTTTATCCTGCCCAGGAGCTGCACCCTGAACTTGCCCCACCTCCCGTCGTCTATGTACTCAAAGTCGCCGATGTAGCCCTCTCTCTTCATTACGTTTAGCACCTGGGCTACCAGCTTGGAGGCAGGCCATACTATTGCCTCGCTCTTCCCCCTCTTCTCCGAATTCTTTATCGTTGAGAGAGCGTTAGCCAGGGGGTCCAGGGTCACCACGGCTCCTCACGCCCTCTTCCTGAAACCTATGGCGTAGGCTATCTCCCTAAAGCATTGCCTACAGAGGTAGAGCCCGTACTTCTGGATCACCGCGTCCCTCGTGCCGCAGCGCTGACAAGCCTGAGCTCCCATCCCCATCTTCTTAGGCCTCATGGGCTTGAACTTCCCCATGCTCATCACCTACACAAAAGTAATGCCCAGCTCGCGCGACAAGAGCAGCATTGACTCCTCCCTCGTGACCCTGTGCCTCCTAGGTATCCTAGCTTTGGCCCTCCTCCTGAGGGCGACCCTGTGGCCAGGCCTCTGAACAGTTATGCACACGTCTAGCCCGAAGATGCCTATGGCTGGATCGTACCTAATCCCCGGTATCTGGATGTGCTCCGGTATGCCGAAGCAAACGTTGCCGTGCTGGTCGACGCTGGAGGCCTTCAGCCTGTAGCCCACTGCATCGAGCAGCCTCTTCAAAATAGATATTGCCTCCTCCCCCCTCAGCGTCACCACAGCCCCGATCGCCTCACCCTTCTTGAAGCCAAAGGCCCTCTCCGTCTTTTTGGCCCTCCTGGGCGCGGGCTTCTTGCCAGTTATAGTCTCGAGCACCTTCATTGCCTTCGCCAGCCTCTCGCCGCTCTGCCCCACGCCTATGTTCAGCGTTACCTTCACTATCCTGGGCTTTCTCATGGGGTTTTCCCAGGACTTAAGTATCTGCTCCTCCAGGCTCACTTCCATGCACCCGCCGGCAAGGAAATAAGCGGCTTCTCGTCGCCTATCACGAATATGTAGTTTAGGCTAGTCTGGAAGAGGTTTCTCTTCGCATCCTCCAGCGTCACAACTGTGCTCTCCTTTCTCCAGCCCGGCGCAACCGACTTTATTCTCCCCACTCTCCCCACGGCCCTGCCGCCCATAACTATAGCTATCTTCCCCTCGCCGAAGGGCACATAGCTGAGCACCGCGGAGTCGGATAGCGACAGAAGCACAGTGCCCCAGGTGTCGTATATGTCCTCCACCGGGTTCCTGGGGTCCTTCACCCTAATGAGCACGTTCCTGCCGCCGTAAAGGTTAAGCTGAACGTGCCCTCCCTTAACGGTGGTCTTGTTCTCTATCCTCAGCGGCTTCACCCCGGCCTCAGCTGGGTTAATGGGGTGGAGCTTGAAGAAAGTGGTGGGGTACGGCAGCACCCTGAAGACCTCCCCGCTCCCCTTCACCTCTAGCACGTCCATGAAGCCCACGGGGAACTTGTAGTCCCTCCTCACCACGCCGTCTACTTTGAAGTTCCCCTCAGCTATTAGCCTCCTGGCCTCCCTAGCTGTCTTCGCGTACCCCAGCACGTCCCTCACCACCAGCAGCAGCGGTAGGCTTGAGGCCTTGCTGTGGGGCCCGGCCCTCGGCTTCACTGTCCAGGGATGCTCCTTCCTCTTAACAGGCCAGAAGGGAGGGGCTGCTAGGGCTTTCAGGTGCTTGCTCTCACCCAGCTTGCCCACCCTCTTTCACCTCCTGCTTCTCCTCTAGCTCCACGGCCCTCCCCGTCTTCCTCTCTATGATCTCCTTCCTCCGCTCGTCCTTGAGGTCCAGGGAGATTATCACCACCTTTGAGGGATGTATGGGGACGAAGCGCGGAGTGCCGTCAAGCCTCTTCCTCGTGACGCCGTCCACGAATATTCTCGCCCTCCTTAGGTTCACCTTCACTACCGCGCCCTCCTGGCCGGCGAAGTCGCCCCTCACTATCCTCACCTTGTCGCCCTTCCTCACGGGCAACCTCTTCACGCCCAGCTTTTCCCTCAGCTCGGGGCTGAGGGGAGCCGTCACCAGCTTCTGCCTCCTATGGAGGGGCGCTAGCCTGAGTGCAGCCCTCACCTTCCTAGGCTGCGAGCTCACTGCGCTCACCTCAGACTATCATAGTGGCCAGCTTTGCCACCTTTGGCCACCTCTCCGCTGCCTCCCTTGCTATGGGCCCCCTCACCTCGCTCCCCCTCGGCGTCCCATCTGGGTTGATAAGGACCACCGCGTTGTCCTCGAAGGAGACCCAAGTGCCGTCGGGCCTCCTAAAAGGCCTCCTCTGCCTTACTACGACGGCGTACACTATTTGCTTCCTCATCTGCGGCGTCCCCTTCTTGACTGAGGCTACCACGAGGTCCCCCACGGCTGCAAAGGGCACCCTCCTGAGCCTGGTCTTTATAAGAGGCACGTTAATTATCATAACCTCTTTTGCACCGCTGTTGTCCGCTACTGGCACATAGCTCCCTACCTGAAGGCCCGCGTTGACCCTAGGCCTTGCGGCAGTAAGCTCGTATTTCCTCTTCACCCTGACTTCACCCCTAACGTTACGAACCTAACTGTCTTAGCCAAAGGCCTGGTCTCCCCTATGATCACTCTCTGGCCCACCTCCACCTTAACGCAGGGCGGCACCCTCGCGTGGATCTTCTTCCTCCTCCTCTCGTACCTCTTGTACTTCTCGTCGTACTTGAGGTACTCGTGGCTGATCACAGCCATCTTCTGCGCCTTGTACTTAACGACCACCCCCTCCAGCAACACCCCCCTTACCCTCAGCGAGCCGTGCCAGGGGCAGTTCCTGTCGCTGCAGCTCTCAGCAGGCGGCTTAACGCCGGGTATCTTCAACTCCTTCAGCTGGCTAGGCGCGGGCACTGCAGTCACCCCACGCTATTCTCTTTGCTCTCTCCAGCGGATCTCCCAGGTCTTCCCCTCTCACCTTAACCCACTCACCCTTTACAAGTAGCTCCAACACGAGTCCCCCCTTAAGAAGTTTCACCCTCTTGCCGCTCACCTCCAGCTCTACAGTCCTTGCTGTCTCCCACGTAACGGCGCCTTCCCATCCTATGGCAGTATGGTCGGGGTAATCGACCACTCGAGCTCTTAGGCCCAAGATCTCGTGACAGAGCAGGTTCTCAGCCCTTAGCTCCACGCCTCTCCTCCCTCATTATTGTCAGGATCCTAGCCACGTTCCTCCTCAGCTCCCTGAGCCTCCCCGGGTTCGTCAGCGCGCCTACTGCTGCCTTGTGCCTTAGGGTTATGAGCTCCTGCCCGAACTCTGCTAGGGCTTTCTCCCTCTGCTCCATGCTCATCTTCCTTACGTCGTCCGCCCTAAGCTTGTGCTTCGGAGCCACCTTTCTCCACCTCCTCCTCTTCCAACTCCTCTAGGCTGATGGGCTCCTCTTCCTCCAGCATCGCCTCCTCTATCTCCTCCACTTCTGCTATCGGCAGGCCCTTTGCCCTCACCTCCTCCCTCACCTTGCTTACGAACTCCTGCACCTCGGACTGATCCTTGATCCTCACGTAGTCCGGCGGGACGCCGGGCCTGGCTATTATGACCTCAACGCCTATGATCCCCTTCGGGAGCCTTGCATATGATATCGCCTTGTCCACGAGTTCATCCACCACCTGGCCTGCCTTGTACACCTTGCCCTCCTTGTACTTCTCGAACTTAGCCCTCTCTGCCACGATCTTCCCACTTATAGTTATCTCCGCCCCCAAGGCCCCGTTGGCCATGATCCTCCGGAGGGCGGCGAAGGCGACCCTCCTGAAGTGGAAGCCTCTCTCGAGGAGCCTCGCGATCCTAAAGGCCTGCACCCTTGCGTTAAGCTCCGGCTGCTCGGGCTGTCCTACCGTTACTTGCGGGTTCTCCATGCCGAAGACCGTGGCGAAGGCCTTCTGGAGCTCCCTCACGGTCGCCCCCTTTTTCCCTATTATCAACCCAGGCCTCTCTGCAAAAATGTGGATCCTCGTGCCCAGCGCAGTCTTCGTCACGCTAACGCCGCTATAGCCGGCCTCGTAGAAGTTCTGCGCCAGGAACTCGTCCACCTTGACCCTGAGCAGGGCCTGGCTTAGGAAGAACTTCTTCACCTTGTAGCTCATGCTCACACCTCTGCCACGACCACCTCTACGTGGCTAGTTACCCTGAAGCTTGGGGTCGCCCTCCCAAAGGCCCTGGGCATATACCTCTTCATCGTCAACCCCTTGTGCGCAGAGACATGGATCACCCTCAGCCTCTCCAAGTCGAGCCCTTTGACCTCAGCGTTGTTCTCAGCGTTCTCCAGCACCTTCAGCAGTGCCCTCGCGGCCTTAACGGGGTACCTGCCTATCGGCCACCCCCACTTGTCCGCCAGCCCCCTCCTATGGGGGAGCTTCCCGTGAGCTCTCCTGAAGGGGACTGCCTCCTCTTTCCTGATCACCCTCTGGAGGAACTCCTTTGCCTCCTTCAGCGTCATGCCCTTTATGGCAGCGCAGACCTCCCTCATCACCTTCGGGTGCACTCTTACGTCCCAGCGCATGGCCTTAGCGATCTTGCTCTCATCTACGAAGCGGACGCTGTAGTGCCACTCAGGCAACCTGCATCACTTCTGGCCGCCTACGTGTAGGCTGCTCTTCGTTGCCTTCAGCCCTGGCTCTCCGTGCTGCACCGTCTTTGTAGTGGGGGCGAACTCCCCAAGGTAGTGCCCTATCATCTCAGGCACTATCTTCACAGACACGAACTCCTTGCCGTTGTGAACGGCAATCGTGAGCCCTACCATCTCGGGAAGGATTATCATGTCTCTCGCGTGGGTCTTGATGACGGGGGCCTTGTCAAGAGAGCCCTCTGTAAGCATCCTCCTGATCTTCTTTACCCTAGCCAACAGCTTTTTCTGCTGAGGAGTGAAGCCTCTCAGTATGCTCCTCCTCTGCCTTGCCGGCAGGAGCTTTGCCAGCTCCTGCGGCTGCATTTTCAGCAGCTCCTCCAGCGTCTTGCCTCGGTACTTGAACTTCTTCCACTCTGGCCTCATGAGCTCCGCTTCCATGCAGATCCCTAAATGCCAGGCGCCCGCTAGGCTTATATACGTTCCCTGCTCCTCTCGAGAGCCCTATATGCTCGAGATAGCAAGAGGAGAACGTTCTCCGCCTCCACCCTGTCCATGATGTTCTTCGCAGCGAGCTTCCTGAAGCTCAAGGCTACCTCCTCCGCCCGCCTCTGGTCTGCGATCAGCAGCTCCGCTATCCCCCTTGCGTACTTCTCTATCAGCCCCACGAGCTTAGGATCTGGGGGGACTCTCTCGTGGTGCGGCACGCCCCTTGTCTTGAAGAGCTCGTAGAGGAGTATGGCGGTGGCGTTCGTGAGGTTCAGCACTGGGTAATGGGGGCTCGCGCCTATGGTTACCAGCAGCGTGCAGAGCTTAAGCTCGTCGCGCGTCAGCCCCACGCTCTCCCTCCCCATGACCAGCGCGACGGTGCCGGGGGTCTCCCTCGCTATGATAGCCGCCTCCTCAGGCGAGATCGCGCTCCTGAGCACGTCGGAGGCGGAGGCAAGGGAGGAGGTGCAGAGGGAGAGGGAGGTCCCCTCTAGGGCCTCCTCCAGCCTCTCCTTCACCTTAGCCTCCCTTAGCTTTCTCGCTGACCTGGCTGCGTACTGCTCCGCCTCCTGCAAGCTAGCGGTGGGCTTCACTAGATATAGCTCCTCCACGTCGAAGTTCTCCACAAGCCTAGCTATCATGCCCAGGTTCACTGCGCCCTCTGTGCCCACCAGCACCAGCCTTAGCCTTTCCATATCAGTTCCGCGTATAGCTCCTCGAAGAAAAACTTATTGCTAGCTAGCCTTAGCCTCCTTATGCCCTCCAGCTCCGGCTTAAATGGAGACAGGGAGGAGTAGACCAGCAGCACCTCGCTTGCGCCTGAGAGCGCCTCCTGGACGAGCTCCTCCATGGCCCCCTCCCCTGCCCAGGCAGCGCTTAGCCAGCCGCTGCAGCCGTCTTCCTCTCTCTTCTCTGGCAAGTATGGGGGGTTGAGGATAGCCAGCTCCCAGCCGCGCGTGGAGCAGAGCCCACTGCAGCGCACCACGTGGACCTCCGGCGGCAGGTTCTGCCGCGCCACGGAAACTGCGAAGGGAGATATGTCCGTCGCTAGAACTAGAGGAGGCCTGAAGGCCATGTATGCGAACAGCGCAAGGGCCCCGCTGCCTGTCCCTACGTCGACTATCGACTCGTAGCTCCTCCCCATAAGCTTAAGCCTCCAGAGGGCTTCCATAGCTAAGTAGGTGTCCTCGGCGGGCTCGTAGACGCAGGGGTGGAGCCTAAGCGTTATCTCGCCGAGCGGCGTCCAGACGCGCTTGAACAACAGCTTCCACCTCCTCCAGGCTCAGCTCCTCTACCCTCTTCTCCCCCAGCTTCACCTCCTTCCCTGTGCATATCCTTGCCATCTTCTCCGCCCTCTTGTTACGCCCAGAGAAGAGGCACCTAGTGACCTCCTCGAAGAGCTCGTCCCCCTCCCTCCACTCCCTAACTCTCTCGAGCTCTACCACCGCGCCCGAGACCTTCGGCACGGGGTAGAACTGCTCCCTCCCCATCACGCCCACCAGCCTCGTCGAGAAGTACCTCTTGACTAGGAGCGTCAGCCTCCCATAGCTCTCCTCCCCCTCCTTTGCTATCATCCTCAAGGCCAGCTCCTTCTGCACTCCCAGCAGCAGCCTCCTCACGTAGTTGTTCCTCGCTGCGACGGCTACGACGGCGCTAGAGATGTTGAAAGGCGTGTTCGAGTACAAGAAGCCCACCCGCATGGAGCTGAGAAATGAGAGGCCCTCCGCGTGAGCTACCGCTACGTTAGGAGGCGCGTTGGCAGCAAGCTGCCTCGCCAGCCTGCCGTCGAGCTCTACTGCAACTATGCGGGAGAGCTTGGCAGAGGCGTAGTAGGTTAGAGCCCCTAAGCCGGGGCCGATCTCCACCGCGTCCCCTCCCTCCATGCGCGAGAGAAAGAGCTGGAGGCCGCGAGGGTCCACGAGGAAGTGCTGGCCGAGCCTCTCGCTAGGCCTAATGCCCAGCTCCTGCAGGCGCCTCAAGGTCCAGGAGAGGAGAGACCGCCTAGTGGGGGGCTCGGGGAGGAAAGGTCACTGCGCCCTCCTCTTAGAGAAGTAGGCCCTCTTCATCTTCTCCAGGTAGCTCAGGTAGGGGCTCTCCGCGCCCTCCGGCTCCACGAAGACGTAGTATTTTGCCTCCCCCCTGATCTCCTCTGCTATCTTCTCTGCCAGCGCTTGGAGGGGGTCTATCTTGAGCACCTTCCTCACCTCCTCAAAGTTCTCGAAGGGCTTTTGCTTCCTCCTCTCCAGGAAGTTTGCAAGCGTCTTCTTCCCTACCCCCTTGAAGAGCTCCAAGACGTGGAGCCTGATGTTTATCGCATCTGCCACATTGAAGAACTCCACGTAGAGCCTCTCTTCCGTTGAAATGATCGTCTTTAGCGCCTCCTCGAGGTTGTTCTTAGCTATGTCCGTCAGCTCGCTGTACTTCAGAGGCGTGTAGGGGACTACGAGGAGAGTGGGAGGGAGGTTTTTCTCCTGGGCTATCTTCGAGAGCTCGGCCGGCGAGTCTACTATGAGAGCCCATCCCCCCTCTTCTTGGATGGTAGTAGCCAAGGCGTCGCTTGCCGCCCTGTCAAGAGGGGTTAAAGAGTAGCAATACACGAGCCTCTCAGGACCAGGAAGGCAGGCCAGGAGCACGGTTTGCCTCCTGATCCTCTGCCCCCTCGCATCAGGGAGGACTATCGTACGCACCACGCTCCTAGCCAACGTCACCCTTTGCAAAGGCTCTACGTCGGCCAGAGGTATGCCGTCCAGCAGCGTGAACCTCCTCACTCCCACAGCTTGAGCCACAGGCCTATCCCTGTGTTCTTTGTGCTGGTCGTTGTACAAGCCCTGGGGAATGTAATCTAAGATGACCGCCTCCACCTCGACGGCGGCTGGATGTTGGCCTCTAGTGCCCCCTCTACGGACCTCCTGCTCGTCCAATTCAGACAACCACCGTTAACTCCTAGTAAAAGTAATTGGGTGGGCTTATATGTTATGTTTCTGGCCTGCAGGCATGCCTCACTGATGAAATTATGGACTCTATGACCTTCCCGTCGAAGCTTATGTCTTTCTGGGTAGAGATGATTAGCTTCACCTCCTCCTCGCGCTCTGGACAAATGTTCAACAAGTTAACCGCTATCTCCTCAGAGAGCCCTAATTTCCTCAAATGCTCGTAAGCTTCCCTCGCCCTCTGCAGATCAAGAGCGGGGAAAAGGGAGAGATACTCCCACACCCTCTCTTGGAGTTCCCTCACTTTCTCTCTCTTCCGCTCCTCAAGAATTGCTCTTGCCTCATACACCGTGAGGTATCTCTTCGAAATGATTTTTCTCCTCAACAGGCCTCCCCGAGGCTAGCTCTTGAGAGGTTTCAGGTGGAGAGGCGGGACGAACAACGTCTTCTTCTTGTTGCCTAGGTAAACCTCTACCTCATAAGCCTCTCCCCTCCTGCCGACAACTACGCCCGTCAGCCCATGGTACCTCCGGTGAGGCATACCTTTGTGAAAACTAGGGTCTATCTTAATAGCGACCTTGTCTCCTACAGAGTACTCTCGAAGGAGGACGCTCAGCTTGGGGAGGGCGCCCTTGCTCCTCACCTCCTTCTTCAGCAGCCTTCTAGTCCTGTTCCTGAAACCCCTAGGGGCCTTTACCACTCTAAGGCACCCCGGAGGCGGGACGCTCCTGTCCTATTAAACTTTGAGAGGGCCAGCATATAGCGTGGTGGAAAGTGAGGACGATAGTGTTTGACCTTGACAACACCCTGTACGACGAGTGGTTGTTCCTACGCGAGGCCTTCCTCAAGGTCTCGGAGTACTTGAGCAAGAAATTCGGGAGGAGAACTGAGGAGGTCTTTCAGCTTCTCGTTACGATATACGAGAGTCATGACAGGACGTTCCCGATATTCGATGAGCTGCTAGCGAGGCTGGGCGCGCCGAGGGAAGAAATAGGGAAGGTGCTGGAGCTATATTACAGCAGTGGAGAAGACGTAAAGCCTTACGAGGACGCCGAGGAGGTCCTAGAGCAGCTGAGCAGGAAGTACGAGCTTCTGCTCCTAACTGAGGGTAGACCGGAACTCCAGCGGAAGAAGCTTCGGTCCCTGGGCATAGAGAGGTTCTTCCGAGAGATCGTTATCATAGACGAGAGGTTCGGCAAGGTCCATAGGAAGCCCTCTCCTCTCCCCTTCCTTCACCTTCTCAACGGCAGGCGAGCGAGCGAGACAGCTTATGTAGCAGACAACCCCTTCAAAGATTTCATAGCTCCAAATAGGCTGGGGATCTTAACCGTCAGGGTTCTGAGGGGCATCTACGCAAAGTACCCCAATGATGCAGTGCTCTACGAGATGAGGCCAAAGGTAACTGTGAAGAGCTTAAGGGAGCTCCTAGACCTCCTGTGAGGAGGACCATGAATAGGGCAACCGTTCTGGTCACCGGGGCCGGGGGACCTGCTGGGATAAACGTAGTGAAGCTGCTGAAGAGAGACGGCTTTAAGGTTTGGGCTGCCGATGCAAGTCCATACTCAGAGGGCTTTGCTCTGGCGGACGCAAGCTACGTGATCCCTCCTGCCAACGACCCCCGGTTTCCCGTAGAACTAGATAAGCTAGTGCGGGAGGGAAACGTGGATCTCGTGATCATAACAGTTGACGAAGAGATAGAGGCGCTGGCGGGGAAGGGATCAAGAGAGAGGTACGTAATGCATCCCCCTCATACAATAGAGGTATGTCTCAACAAGTACCTGACTTACAGGACTCTTGAGAGGGCGCTTCCGGAGATCGTGCCCGAGTACTCCCTCAGGCCGCAGGACTTGAGCGCGGAGCTCGTAGTGTCCAAGCCTGTGAAGGGGAGAGGGAGCAGAGGAGTGCTTGTGGGGAAGAGAGATGAGTTCCTTGAAAAAGAGGGGGTGTTTTTCGTCGAGTACTTGCCGGGCGACGAGTGGACAGTAGACGTCGTAACGAGCAGGGAGGGGGAGCTGCTGGCAGCAGTCCCCCGCAGGAGGCTCAAGGTCAGGGCAGGCGTCTCGGTGATCGGCGAGGTGCGGCTAGAGGAGAGGGTGATGAAGTACACCGAGATGGTTCTGCAGAGCATGGAGTTCACAGGCCCCCTCAACATACAGTTCAAGGAGAACTCAAGGGGAGAGCTGAAGCTACAGGAAATAAACTTGAGGTTTTCGGGAGCTCTGGACATAAGCGCAGCAGCAGGCGTTAACCTGCCGAGCCTGCTCGTGAAGTCGTGGCTCTACGGGGAGAAAGTGGACTTCCGCATAAAGGAAGGGAGATATGTGAGGGTGCCGGAAGTATATGAGTGGCGGACTAGTGGTTGAGTATCTTGTAGGTCTTCTCCTTCTTGCCGAGCAACTTCTCCATGATGGCCTTCCGAACTATGTATCTCCCTAACCCCAAGGGCATGAAGAAGGCCAGGTAAGCAGCGCTGCTCCCAGTGTATATGAGCAAGTCTGCGAGCCCTAGCCTTCTGTCCCTGCTCCTTTCCCCCTCGTTGGCCTTGTATAGCGCATAGTTCAGGTAGACCAGGCTTGCAGCTATGCCAACCAGGGGGATCGATAGAAGCGACCAGTTGCCGTAAAGGCTGAGGTACGCCGCTAGAAGGAGCAGGAATATTAGGCCTGCGTATAACCCTCCGTATAGCTTCACCGACCCCCTGAAGCTGTCCCTCACCTTCCCTGGCAAGTAAGTTGCCACGAGCATCATCTGTGCCAGCAAAAACGCCATGCCAAGGAGCGCCACATAGGCCCTCAACTCCCCCAGCGGGAGTAACATAATGGCTACAAATGGGACCGCAGAAACGTATGCAGTGTAGAAGGGGTCCCTAAGGGAGGTCCTGAGGTGCGCGAAGAAGGCCCTGTAGGCGCCGTAGTTCCACATGATCTTCTGCCTCACTATGGCCCTTGGGTTGCTCACGAACTCTGCATACATAGAGATCTCATCCGAGAACTTTATGCCCCTGCCCAACTTCCTCAATATGACTCCCATCTCTATGTCGTCCCCGCCGTGCTCGCCGCTGTGATGCTTTAGCACCTCCGCTAGCCCTGTGGAGAGCCAGAGAAGGGCAGTGCCGTTCACCCAGATGCCCTCCCCTGTCGCCCTCCTCAGGTGGAGGGTCATGACCAGGTGCTCCACGTGCTGAACCCTGTCAAGAAAGTTGGGCTCCCTCAGGTAGCTTTTGAAGACGTCGTAGCTAGGGTTGACTCTCCTCACCCTCTCCCCAAGCTCCGCTAGCCCTTGTCCAAGAGAGTACTTCTCCACGAGCTCCCTCAGCACGTAGATCTGGTTGAGAGTCGGGTAAGTCATGACAGGGAAATCCTCGTCAAGCTGAGCGCAGTGCCTGCTCAGGAGCTCGTCGAGCTCTCCTACCATGGGCACGGGCGTTACGTCGTCGTCCTGAGTGAAAACGCACCTCGAGCCGTACGTTTTCATAGCATACTCTAGCCCAACTCTGATCGCGTCCATTTTGCCCCCGTTAGGCTTCCTAAGCACCACGACAAGGCCCTTCTCCTCAACTAGCTTGAGGGCCTCCTGAGTCTCCTTCCTCGTCGAACCATCGTCAACGACTATGATCGGGTTCTTGCTCAATGCCCTCAGGTACGCGACCGTCGTATATATTGTGGCCGGAGTGGTGTTATATACCGGGACAATTATGGGAACGGGCTTGCTCATATCTCCCTGAACCTCACTATCTCGAAACCCTCTGCATACTCCAAGCCGTTCATGTAGCCGTGATACCTGTTAATGCCTATGACGACCTCCCTCTTAACTCGCGAGCTCTGGGACTTGAAGAGCTCGAGCACCTTCATCTTCTCCCTTATCTCCTCCTTGATATCGATGAAATAGTTGGGGCTGAAGTGGTTGTAAGTAGAGGGGGACCAGTACGAGAGGATCTGGGCCACTCTTCTCCCGCTCACCCTCGTCGCCTCGGCGAGGGTCCTGTGATCTTGATGAGCGTCGTTGAGGCTGTGCGTGTATATTCTGTCAGGACGGAACTTCATGACAAGGTCCTCGATCAGATCCTTCAGCTCGTTGAACCTCTGATTGAGGTAGGTGTCAGGAAAGTCGAAGAGGAGGTAATCCTTCACCCCCACATAAGATATCACTTCCTCTAGCTCCTTGATCCTCTCGACAGGATCTCCTCCCTTTTCTCCGCGAGTGACCACGATATAGAGAACTGAGTGGTTCCTCTTTATGTGCTTTATGAGAGTGCCGCCAGCACCTAGCTCTATGTCGTCAGGGTGTGCGCCCACGAACATGACTCTCACAGCTCTTTCCCCCTGCCGCAGCGTAGCATAATTAGGTATTAAACTAACTAGGGGGTTTCCTATATAGAACTATATAGTATTGCCACTTTCCAGAAGAAATCATAAGGACAGCAGTGAAATACTTCGGGAGATCATAGTGGAGGTCTTGGGACTAGCAAGAGAACTAGTGAGAAACATTGCCCTATGCGATAGATGTATGGGCAGGATGTTCGCCTCCCTGAGCGTAGGTCTCTCCAACAAGGAGAGAGGCATCGCCATAAAGAGAGCCCTTGTTATGGAGTACCACCGCCGGATAAAAGAGAGCTCGGAGGAGGCGAAAGAAGAGTTCCGTAAAGTAGCCCCAAAGATAGGCTCAGAGGCGGCTGCCCTCTATCGCTCCCTCTTTGAGGAGGAGCTGTCGCCGGAACCCTGCGCCATATGCGGCAACGAGCTAGAAGAATTTATTGAAAGAGCCGCTGAGAAAGGTAGAGAACAACTAACTCTTGCCAACGCTAGAAGCTTCCTGGTAGGGGTGAGGGCAAAGGAGAGTATAGTGAGGGCAGAGGAGCAGCTGATCTCACGCTTCTCGCTGCCCTTCGCTGAGTCCATCAAAAGGGAGATCAAGAGAGAGGTAGGTAAGAGGATAGCCAAGGAGGGCCTTCAGGTGGACTTCGAGGAGCCGGAAGCAATACTTCTCGTCGAGTTCCCTTCGGGGGACGTGAAGGTGCAGCTAGCAAGCCTCTTGTTGAAGGGAAGATACTGGAAGAGGGGCAGACTCATAAGCCAGGCCTTCTGGCCGTCGCCAGAGGGGAAAAAGTACTATTCCGTGGAGGAGGCTTGTTGGAACATTCTCCGCCTTGCAGATGGCAAGGGCCTCTCCATTCACGCGGCAGGAAGGGAGGACGTCGATGCCAGGATGCTAGGCAGCGGTAGGCCTATCGTGATAGAGATCAAAGAGCCGAGAAACCGTATGATCGACGAAAGGAGAGCAGAGGCAGTAGTGAGAGAGGCATCGGGGGGAGCGGTGGAGGTGAGCCTAAGTGGGAGGGCAAAGAGGAAGCTCGTGAGAGTATACAAAGAAGAGTCGAAGCTGAGGTCCAAGGTGTACAGAGCCCTCGTATTTGTGGAGGAGGGCTTGAGCGAGGCGGAGCTGCTGAGAGTAGAGGATCAGCTGCGAGGGGCCTTGGTGAGGCAGAGAACGCCTACGAGAGTCCTTCACAGGAGGAGCGACGTAGAGAGGGTTAAGAGGGTGCTGGGGATCAAATGCATGCTGTTGAACAGCTTTACAGCAGAGTGCCTCATCTGGGCCTCGGGCGGTCTATATGTGAAGGAGCTGGTGAGCGGAGACGATGGCAGGACCTCTCCGAGCTTCTCAAGCATCCTAGGCAAGAGGGCCGAGTGCGTGGAGCTAGACGTGCTATACGTGGAGATGCCGCCGGGGTCAGAGTCTGTCTCTTATACACAT
>JAOAKH010000014.1 GCA_026413755.1 Acidilobaceae archaeon
GAGAAGAGGGAGGAAGAGGAGAAGAAAGAGGAGGAAGTGGACATATCTGCAGGGCTGGAAGGGCTCTTCGGCTTCTAGCCCTCAGCGAGAGCTAGCCTTTAAGCCCTCTACCCTCCTCCTTATTGGGCGAGCCCGCGTGAAGGTCAGCCCTCTAGAGTACGAGGTTGAGTTCTTCAAGGAAAAAGGGTTCACCAGGCTCAGGGGCTCTATCTGCCAGGAGCACTACTGGACGCTAAACCCCGAGCTGAGGGAGCCGCAAGACGTGCCGTGCGTTGACTACTGGTTCGACAAGATACCCTCGAGCGGCCCCCTCACCGTCTCGGAGGCCAGGAGGAAGTTCATAGATTTCTTTGTAAGGAGGGGCCATGCGGAGGTCCCCCCCAGGCCTGTAGTGGCTAGGTGGAGGGAGGACCTTTATCTGACGATAGCCAGCATCGTGGTCTTCCAGCCCCACGTCACTAGCGGGCTAGTGCCCCCTCCAGCCAACCCCCTCGTTATAAGCCAGCCCAGCATAAGGCTAGAGGACATAGACAACGTGGGCCTCACGCTCGGCAGGCACTTGACTATATTCGAGATGGCAGCCCATCACGCCTTCAACTACGAGAACACCTACGTGTACTGGAAGGACGAGACCGTAAGGTACGCCTTCGAGTTCTTCACAAAGGAGCTGGGCATCCCTGGGGATCTAATAGTTTTCAAGGAGTCCTGGTGGGAAGGAGGGGGCAACGCCGGGCCCTCCTTTGAGGTGGCAGTAGGGGGATTAGAGCTCGCTACGCTGGTCTTCATGATGTACAAGACCGTCAACGGCTCATATGAGAGGATACCGATGCTCATAGTGGACACCGGCTACGGCGTGGAGAGGATGGCCTGGTTCACCCAGAAGACGCCCACGGCCTTCCATGCCATTTACGGGGACCTCGTGGAGAGGGCGAGAGACATAGTGGGCATGGAGAGGCCCGGCGAGGAGCTGCTGCTCGCCGCGAGGAGGGCTGCGGGCAAGCTCGATCCCGACAGCCCGGAGAGCGTGAAGGCGTACTTCGAGAGGGTAGCGAGGGAGGTAGGGGAAGATCTTGAGAAGGTCAGGAGAGCCCTCACCGCTGAGGCAAGGCTCTACAGCGTGCTGGACCACACGAAGGCTCTAGCTTTCATGCTGGCAGACGGCATAGTGCCCAGCAACTCCGGCGAGGGCTACTTGGCAAGGCTTGTGGCGAGGAGGGCGCTCAGGCAGCTCAGGCTGCTGGGGTCTAGCGCAGGCCTGAAGGAGCTCGTGGCGATGCAAATAGACCTCTGGGGGAGGGACTTCCCGCAGCTCAGGGAGAACGCGGCATATGTGCTAGAGGCCGTGGAGTTGGAAGAGGCTAGGTTCAGGGAGGCGCTCGAGAGGGGCAGGAGGCTCCTGGAGAGGGAGCTCTCTAGGGCTAGGTCCATAGGCCTTGAGGAGCTGGTGAAGTACTACGACAGCTACGGCGTCCCGCCGGAGCTGGTGGCAGAGGTTGCAAAAGGGGCTGTCGTGGAGGTACCACACAACTTCTACTCCATCGTCGCAGCTCGTCACAGGAGCCCCAGGTCCCTCGGCAAGGGAGAGGCGGGGATAGAGGAGAGGATCAGGAGCTGGGCATCCCAGTTCCCGCCGACGAGGAAGCTGTACTACGAGGACCCCTATCTGAGATCCTTCTCGGCGAGGCTGCTCGGCGTCATGGATAACCTCGTCGTTCTCGACTCCACTGCCTTCTACCCCACAGGCGGAGGTCAGGTGAGCGACGTGGGCGTCCTCAGGATAGGGGGGAAGGAGCACAGGGTGAAAGGGGCCTTCCTCGTAGGGGACGTAGTGGTTCATGAGCTGGAGGAGAAGCCCGTAGGGGGCGGCGAAGTGCACGGGGAGATAGACTGGGAGAGGAGGTACAAGATAATGAGGCACCACACGGCAACTCATGCCCTCCTCGGGGCCGCGAGGAGGGTGCTGGGCGCTCACGTCTGGCAGGCAGGGGCTGAGAAGACGGAGGAGAAGGGGAGGCTGGACATAACTCACCACAAGCCGCTCAGCAGGGAGGAGGTGAGGAAGATAGAGGAGCTCGTGAACTCGGTGATCAACCAGCGCAGGAAGGTCTCTGCAAGGCTCATGGAGAAGGGAGAGGCAGAGGCGAAGTACGGCTTCTCGCTCTACCAGGGCGGCGTCCCCATGAGTAAAGTGATCAGGGTGGTGGAGATAGATGGCTGGGACGTGGAGGCCTGCGGCGGGACTCATGTAAGCAACACGGGGGAGATAGGAGGGTTTAGGATAGTCAACGTAGAGAGAATACAGGACGGCGTGGTTAGGCTGGAGTACGTGGCAGGGACCAGGGTCTCAGACGTGGCGAGGGCTGCGGAGGAGAGGCTAGAGGAGATAGGCGAAATGCTCGGCGCGAGCAGAGGGCAGGAGGCGGAGAGGCTCAAGTCCCTCCTGGCCTCCTTTGAAGAGCTGAAGGCCGTGGCAGACCAGTATAGGAAGTCCTGGGCGGAGGGCGTGAAGAGGGAGCTAAGGTCTGCCGAGAAAGTGGGAGGGGTGAGGCTGGTGGTAACGGAGAGCCCTGAGCAGAGCAGGGAGAGGGTGCAGGAGGCCCTCAAGGAGATAACGGACGAGGAGCCAGAGGCCCTCGTGGCGGTGATCATGAGAGGCAGGGAGGCGGCGGCGCTAGAGGTGGCTGCCGGCAGGGCCGCGGCAGAGCTCAACGTAGGGGAGCTCGTGAGGAGGGCAGCGCATGCGCTGGGAGGCAGGGGAGGGGGCTCGCGGAGCTACGGCAGCGCAAGGCTCCCCGCCGCCGTCGGCATCGAGGAGGTGAGGAGGGCCCTCCTGGAGGCCCTGCGTTGAGGGCGAGGAGGCTGGCAGTAGACCTAGATGGGGTAGTATGGGAGGGGGAGAGGATCATATGGGAGAACGTGGAGGGGCTCAGGCAGCTGCTAGAGATGGGGCTGGAGGTCCGCTTTATAACCAACAACTCCACGAGGAGGCCCTCCGAATATGCGAGGAGGCTGAAAGAGCTAGGGATCCCCGTTGACGCAGGCTACGTAGTGACGAGCGCCAGGGCAGCCGCTGCCTGGACTAGAGCGAAGGGGATGTTAAGGGTAATGGTGATCGGGGAAGATGGGCTAAGGGAGGAGATGAGGGAAGCAGGCCACGAGCTGGTCGAGGAGGGGGCAGAGGCAGTGGTGGTGGGGCTGGACAGGCGGGCGTGCTACGAGAGGCTCAGCAGGGCTGCGGGGGAGGTGCGCAGGGGAGCCCTTTTCGTTGCAACCAACAGGGACCCCACTTTGCCCTCACGCGAGGGCTTCATTGCGGGGGCAGGGGCGCTCGTGGCTTTCATAGAGGCCGCGGCGGGCAGGCCTCCGGACTTCGTGGCGGGGAAGCCGAACCCCTGGATGCTGAGGGTGGCCTTTGGCGCAGGGGCAGGGGACGTCATGGTGGTGGGCGACAGGGTGGAGACAGATGTGAGGCTGGCCATGAACGCGGGGGCAGCTGCGTCCCTTGTGCTCACGGGAGCAGACAGGGAGCTCGGGGAGCGGGAGAGGAGGAGGCTGGAGAAGATGGGGGTGCTGGTCGTGGAGGACCTGAGGGCGCTGGCAAGGAGGTTAAGGCCTTGAGGTGTGTGGTGCAGGTAATAGGTCATAAGGACAGCGGCAAGACTAGCAGCATAGTCCTCGCCAGCAGGGCCTTGAAGGCAAGGGGGCTGAAGGTGGCGGTGCTGAAGCATACGCACCACGACCTAGACACCCCTCACAAGGACTCCTGGAGGTTCATAGAGGAGGGGATGGCTGACGTGGTTGCTGTGCTCAAGGGAGAGGGGGAGAGGGCCGCCCTCTTCGCCTCTAACGTGAGCCTGGAGGGAGTGCTGGGCCTCCTGAGGGCAGACGTCATACTGGTGGAGGGCTTCAAGGAGCTCCCCCTGGGGCTTAGGGTGTACCCCGCGGGCAGGCCTGCGGAGGAGGTGGCTGAGGAGATAGTGCAGAAGGCCTTAGGCTGCGCCGCCGCTGGCAGGGGGGAAGATCACTAGGCGATCCCCGTCCTTCAGCCTCACGCCCGCCTCTAGCACAGGGCTACCGTTCAGCAGGATCACGTACTCCTCCCTTATGCCCCCCCTCTCGTCCAGGAGTGCCCTCCGCAGCCTCCCCCCTGTTCTCTCGTCAAGGAGCTTCAGAAGGCCCTCGAGGCTCTCCCCCTCCTCAAGCTCCACGAG
The DNA here is from genome assembly GCA_026413755.1 of Acidilobaceae archaeon. Taxonomy (GTDB): domain Archaea; phylum Thermoproteota; class Thermoprotei_A; order Sulfolobales; family Acidilobaceae; genus DSZV01. Next base: position 4,212 of record JAOAKH010000014.1, read on the forward strand.
CAGCTCCCTCTCTGGCAAGAGCTCTGTGAGCCTCCCGAGGACCCTCACGCTCACCCTCACTTCTAGCCCTCCGTACCAGACCCCCGAGCCTTAATGTGGCCTCTATATAACTGCTCCCCTCCTCTTTCCCGCGGTGCTTTCTCATGAAGGGCCTCTGGGGGAGGGCCCTGTGGGTAGACCTCAGTAGGGAGGAGGTGAAGGTTTGGGAGTACCCAGCGGAGTATGCACTTAACTACGTGGGCGGCAGGGGCTTTGCGGCGAGGGTCCTGTGGGACTACCTGCCCCCCGGCGCAGACCCCCTGGGACCTGAGAACTTGCTTGTGCTTGCCACAGGCCCCATCACTGGGCTTGCAGTGAACAGCGGCAAGATGGTGGTGGCAGCGAAGAGCCCGCTGACGGGCGGTTACGGGGACGGGAACGTAGGCTCCTACTTCGGCACAATGCTGAGGAAGGCGGGATATGATGCGGTAGTCATCAGCGGGAGGGCGAGGAGGCCCTCCTACCTATATGTGGAGAACGGCAAGGCCTACGTGCTGAGCGCAGAAGCCATATGGGGCACTAGCGCCTCGGAGTGCGAGAGGAGGCTCAAGGAGGTCCACGGGAGGAGCAGCGGCGTGCTCTGCATAGGCCCCGCGGGAGAGAAGCTGGTGAAGTACTCAGTAGTGATCTCGCAGGGGGGCAGGGCGGGCGGGAGGCCAGGCATGGGGGCCGTCATGGGGAGCAAGAACCTCAAGGCAGCCATAGCGCTGGGGGACATGGACGTGCCGGTTGCGGAAGAGAAGGAGACCCGGAGGCTCCTGGCGGAGGGCTTCAAGGCCGTGAAGTCCAAGGAGGGCTACTCCTTCTGGGAGAGGCAGGGCACTATGGCTACCATAGAGTGGAGCCAGGAGGCCTCTGTGCTACCTACATACAACTTCAGGGAGGGCGTCTTCGAGTTCCACCGCATGATAGACGGGTACTCCATGGAAGCCATGAAGATAGGCCTTCACTCCTGCCCCATCTGTGCCATGCCCTGCGGCAATGTAGTGAGGGACTACGAGGGGGCGCCCTCTGAGCTCGACTACGAGAACGTGGCTATGCTTGGCTCCAACATAGGGATAGGCCACCTCGGCCATGTGGCGGTCCTCAACAGGCTTGCAGACGAGCTAGGGCTAGACACGATTTCGGTGGGCTCTGTCGTGGGCTTCGCCATGGAGGCCAGCGAGAGGAGGCTGATAGAGGAGAGAGTGGAGTGGGGGGACCATAAGAAGGCGAGGGAGCTGATCATAGACATCGCGCAGAGGAGGGGCCTCGGGGAGCTGCTCGCGGAGGGCGTGAAGAGGGCCTCAGAGAAGATAGGCGGCGGCTCCCAGGAGTGGGCAATGCACGTGAAGGGGCTGGAGATCTCTGCATATGACTGCCACGCAGCGCCGGCCATGGCTCTAGCCTACGGCACCTCCCCTATAGGCGCACACCACAAGGACGCCTGGATAATCTCGTGGGAGGTGAGGACGGGGAGGCACAGCTACGACGAGGCTAAGGTGGACAAGCTGATAGAGCTCCAGAGGATCAGGGGAGGCATGTTCGAGACGCTCGTGGCCTGCAGGTTCCCCTGGGTGGAGCTGGGCTTTGAGCTCGACTGGTACCCCAGGATATTCAAGGCGGTTACCGGCATGAGCGTGGGCTTCGATTACTTCTACGAGGTGGCCGACAGGGTCTACGCCCTCATAAGGGCCTTCTGGGTAAGGGAGCACGGCGGCTGGAGCTCCTCCATGGACGTGCCGCCGGCGAGGTGGTTCAAGGAGCCGCTGACAAAGGGCCCGCTGGCCGGCTCAAAGCTGGACTACGATGCGTACATGAGCATGCTCTCAGCGTACTACCGCAAGAGGGGGTGGGACAGCAGGGGCATACCCAAGAGGGAAACGCTGGAGAGGCTAGGGCTAGCCGACGTAGCTGAGGCGCTGCAGAAGTACGCTTAAAGCCTTAGGCCCTACCGCTTTTCCTTTGGGCCCGTCGTCTAGCCTGGATAGGACGCCGCCCTGACACGGCGGAGGTCCGGGGTTCAAATCCCCGCGGGCCCATACATAAGCTTATTAACCCTACTAAAAAAGCCTCTTCTCCCCGAAGGGGGTGGAGCCAAAGTGGGAGCTAGTAGGACATTCATAGCAGCTGTCTTTCTCCTCCTCGTTATACTCCTCGCAGGCGCCTTCCTCTTCCTGAGGCCTGATGTTGCCCCCGTTCCCACCGCCCCTGCCCAGACTCCCGTTCAGACCCCCGCTCCCACGCCGACCCCTGCGCTACAGGAGATAGAAGTGCTTAGGATCTCCCAGCGTGCAGATCTTTCTACGATAGACGTCCAGGCAGCCGCCGACTCTCCCACTCTTAACGTGTTCAGCCACGTCTATGAGACCCTCTTCATAATGAGGTTTGATGCAGCTGGCAGGCCTGTAATAGAGAACCTCCTCGTGGAGTCCTACAGACAGATAAACGCCACCCTTTGGGAGTTCAGGCTAAAGTCGGGCATAAAGTTCCACAACGGGAAGCTGCTCACGAGCGCAGACGTGAAGGCCAGCTTCGAGAGAGGGCCTAGGGTTGGGGGCATGCCAAGGATACTGCTAGGGCCCGTGAGCAAGGTAGAGATAGTGGACGACCTCACCTTTAGGCTACACCTTAGGAGCCCCTTCGGTCCCCTGCTGGCTCACCTCGCTCACCCGTCCACGGCAATAATTCCCGCAGAGGTGGCAGCTAGGTATCCAGATAAGCCCATAGACGACGTGAGCCTAATCATAGGCACAGGTCCCTACAGGTTCGTGGAGTTCAGGAAGCTGGAGGTAACAGTCCTCGAGAGGTTCGAGGAATACCATGGCAAGAAGCCCACCGTTAAGAGGATAGAGTGGAGGCCAGTGGCGGACGACGACACTAGGATCTCCTACCTGGAGGCCGGCAATGTGGAGATAGTCACTCACGTACCACCTCATCTGGCGAAGATACTGCGGGACAAGAAGTTCCAAGTGGTGCAGATGCCAAGCGCTAGGGTCATATACATAGGCATAAACACTGAGAGGATACCCGATGTGAGGGTAAGACAGGCCCTCAACTTAGCTGTCAACAAGGAGGCAATAGTTAGGGGAATACTTGAGGGTGCGGGCACGATCATGACAGCCCCGATAGCCCCTTCGGTGTTTGGCTACGTACGCCTTGACCCCTATCCATATGATGTCGAGCGGGCGAGAAGGCTCATAAGGGAGGCTGGTTTTGAGGGCAGAGAGCTCGTCATGATAGCCCCGCAGGGCAGATACCTCAAGGACAGAGAGATAGCCGAGGCAGTGAAGATGTACATAGAGGCGCTAGGCTTGAAGGTAAGGCTGGAGTTCATGGAGTGGGCGGCATATGTCAGCAGGGTGACCACCCAGAAGGACTTCGACCTATACCTAGTCGGCTGGTCCACGGCAACTCTTGATGCAGATTACGGCCTTTACTCCCTCTTCAGGACAGGCGCAAGCTTCAACAGGATGCATTACTCTAACCCAGTAGTTGATGACCTGCTAGACAGGGCTAGGCAGTCCGCAGACCCAGCAGTAAGGGCTTCCCTCTACGAGAGGGCCCAGGTGCAGATCTGGAACGACGCTCCTTGGATATTCCTCCACGTAGAGGACATCATCGTTGCCATGAAGCCGGGGATAGTAGGAGTAGAAATACATCCCATTGAGAGGTGGATACTCACCTACGCCATGATAAGCAAGTAGGGGACTCGCGTCTTGTCCTTCCTGAGGTACGTTTTTTATAGGCTGTTGGTAGCTGTCCCTACGGTGCTCATCATAATTTCTTTTGCGTTCTTCCTTGCAAAGCTGCTGCCAGGGGACCCTATTACCGTGATGTTCGGGGAGCTCCAGCCGCCGCCCGAGGTGAGGAAAGCGCTAGAGGAGAAGCTGGGGCTGGACAAGCCCATATATGTGCAGCTAGCCGCCTACGTGGGGAGAGCGCTCCAGGGCGACTGGGGCAAGTCGATCCACACTGGCGAGCCAGTAACCAGCCTAGTGGCAAGGCGCTTTGTGGCAACCCTAGAGCTTACTCTTGCCAGCATAATTATCTCCACGCTGGTGGGGCTCCTGCTGGCATACATAAGCGCCTCCAGGCCTAACTCTGCCATCGATTCCCTGGTGAGGCTCATCTCCATAGGCTCCTACTCTATTCCCGTCTTCTGGTGGGGTCTCATGCTGATCCTCGTGTTCTCAGTTAACCTACAGCTGCTCCCGCCGGGAGGGAAGGAGGGCTGGAGGAGCCTGGTGTTGCCCTCCATAGCGCTTGCTACCGTCAACCTAGGCATGATAGCCAGGTTCTCGCGGGCTGCAATGTTAGAGGTGTACACTCAGGACTTCGTTACTGCGGCCAGGGCGAGGGGCTTTGCTGAGAGGCTAGTGATGATAAGGTACGTCCTGAGGAACGCCCTGGTGCCAATAGTCACGCTCGTAGGCTACCGGTTCGGCGTCCTCATGGGGGGCGCGGTGATCACCGAGACGGTCTTCAACTATCCAGGCATGGGCAAGACGATAGTTGACTCAATATTCGCCCGCGACTACCCCGTGCTGCTGGGCAGCATCATGGTGATCTCCTTGACGGTAGTCGTAGTCAACCTCATAGTGGACATACTGTACGCCTTCCTCGACCCGCGCGTGAGGGTGAAAGCGTGATCCAGCGCCTAGGAGCAGTAGGGCTGGAGCTCGTGGCCTCTGTCAGGAGGGACCCGCTGCTAGTGCTCCCGCTCTCCGTGATCTCCGCCCTGCTGATTATGGCCCTTTTCGCCAGCTACATTGCCCCACATAGCTACGAGAGGGGCGACCTCCTCGCGAGGCTCCAGCCGCCCAGCAGGGAGCACCCCTTCGGCACGGACCACTTAGGGAGGGACGTCTTGAGCAGGATCGTTTATGGAAGCAGGGTAACGCTCATGGTTATACTCACTGTCATGACGTTCTCCATTGTGCTAGGAACTGCCATAGGCCTTGCGGCAGGCTACGTGGGAGGGACTCTCGACGTGGTGCTCTCGAGGGTAGTGGACGTAGTGATGTCCATCCCCGCCGTCCTGATAGCCCTCGCCGTCGTGGCTGTGCTGGGCCAGGGGCTAGACAGGGTAGTGGTGGCAATAGTCCTCGCAGAGCTACCTCTCTACGTCAGGCTCGTGAGGAGCCTCGTTATAGTGGAGAAGGAGAAGCTCTACGTGGAGGCCTCTAAGGCCCTGGGGGCGGAGGGCCTTAGGATCGTGAGGGTGCATATATTACCAAACATAGCCGGCCCCATCGTAGTGCAGGCCACCTTTACTGCCGCCACCGCGGTCCTCTTCGAGGCTGCCCTCAGCTTCCTAGGCCTCGGGGCAGAACCCCCCACGCCAAGCTGGGGCCTCATGCTTTATGAGAGCAAGCAGTACTTCAGGATAGCCCCCCACGTGGCTGTGTTCCCAGGCCTTGCTATATTCCTCACAGTCTTCTCCATAAACGCCCTGGGAGAGAAGCTAAGGGACAGGCTAGACCCGCGGGCGAGGGCACTATTGAAGTAGCTATTAAGCCCTTGGCCTTTTTTATTGGGAGAGCCGCATGGTAGTTGTTAGCCCAACCCTCATCGAGCGTCACCTTAAGGCTAGCCCCCTTCTCAAGAGGTCATGGGACATCCTGCAGGACGACGCGGAGGTGCAGGAGCTGCTGAAGCTCTCTAACGTAAACGCCACGGTACGGATGCTATACAACGATCATGGGCCCGTGCACGCGGCCATAGTCTCCGGCGCGTCCCTGGAGATCTTGGAGCTGCTGCTAGAGGGGGGCATAGTGCCCTCTAGCATAGCTCATGGGACCGTGAAGGACCTGGACCATGCGAAGCTCATCGTGCTCTTGGGAGCATACCTCCACGATATAGGGAACAGCGTCCACAGGAGCTCCCACGAGTTCGCTGGGGTCCAGGTCTCCTACTATATCCTCTCGCGCCTGCTGCCTCTGATGTTGCCAAACGAGGACCAGAGGCTCCTCTACCGCATAAGGGGGGAGGTGATGAACGTGATCTACAGCACGGCTCCTGAGGTGCAGGCAATAACGGTAGAGGCCAGCATAGTGAAGGTGGCCGACGGGACGGATATGGCAGAGGGCAGGGCCAGGATCCCGTATGCAAAGGGGAAGATGGACATGCACGCCCTCTCTGCAATGAGCATAAAGAGGGTAGAGCTCGAGGCGGGGGCTACGAGGCCTGTGAGGATAAAGGTATACATGAACAGCTATGCAGGCCACTTCCAGCTGGAGCACGTGCTCCTCCCGAAGCTGAGGAGCACGTTGATAAGAGATCAAGTGGAGATCGCTCCAATACTTGTGGCGGAGGGGGAGCAGAGGCCTTTACCAATTTTGAGTGGATAATAAAGATAATAGGCTAGTTTATCAGTTTAGTATATGGTGGAACCCTTGGCCCGTCGGGGGCTCTTCAAGTCCCGTCTGGCTGTTTATGTGGCAAAGGTGGCCAGCGGTATGGTCAGGGCGGAGGACTTCGAGAACAGGGTCCTAGCGAGGCACGTAATAGAGGCCGTGAGGAACGTAGGGTCCCAGCTCTGCAACAGCAGGGACGGGGCCTTCTTTTGCCCTATTTGCAGCAGAGGGCCTTTCACCAAGAGGGGATATTACCTTCACCTCACGCGCTTGCATTACTCGTATTTGTTGTTCCTTGTAGACAAAGAGGTGGAAAGGATATTGAAGGTCTCTAAGATGGCGTAACGAGCTGGATCCCGTCCTCGGTCTCCAGCAGCAGGGCAAACACCTCAGGAGGAGCCCTCACCTTGCCGTCAAAGACGTAAACGTCTTGGCCAACGGAGCTCCACCTGAGGGAGCTCAGGTCCCCTCTAAGGTAGCCAAGCTCCTCCTTCAGGTCGCTCCTCCTGACTATTGCAACCCTCTTCAGCCTGGTCATCTTTGGGAAGATCACGTTGTCCCTCCTCTCCTTTCCAGGCGGCGCCTCCCCGAGGACCTCCTTCGGCCCTTCCAAGCGCTCCACTATAACGTAGTCTGCATTCCTCTCCTCCTTCAGCAGGCTACTCAAGAGGTCGACTAGCTCGCCGGCGTGATCTTTCTCCTCTTTCCCCTCTAGCCTGTAAACGTCTATCTCTACCTCTCCCACCCTGATAGAGTCCCTTTTGAACCTCAGTACCCTGACCTTAGCCATCTCTCTCCGCCATATCAAATTTATTATTCCCTATAAATTAAATAATGCGGTGATATGATTGAAAGATCCTACACTAAACATCCAGCCCCGAGCTATGGACGTTAGCGGCGAGACGGCCTTTACGTACCTAGCGCTTGCCCGCAAGCTCTCGCGAGAGGGGAAGAGGATCATAAGCTTCGGAATAGGCCAGCCAGACTACGTCACGCCGGCTCACATAAGGGAGGAGGCTAAGAGGGCCCTAGACGAAGGCTTCACAGGCTACACAGAGACTGCAGGGATCCCAGAGCTCAGGGAGGCCATAGCCTGGTATCTGAACTCGCGGTACAGAGCTGACGTGGACCCTGACGAGGTCATCGTCACCACGGGCGCCAAGACGGCCATTTTCGTTGCCATGGCAGCATACGTGAGGCCCGGAGACGAGGTTATAGTGATCGACCCTGCATACTATGCTTATGCTCAGGCGGCAAAGCTCTTCGGCGGCAAGCCGGTGCTGGTGCCCCTCCGCTTCGAGCCTGACGTGGGCTTCCGGCTGGACATGGAGGAGCTAAGAAGGAGCATAAGCGAGAGGACGAGGATGATAGCAGTAAACAGCCCCCACAACCCCACTGGCAACATAATACCTAGGGATCAGATAGAAGAAATATACGATCTGGCTAGGAAGCACAATATAATAATCCTCTCAGATGAGATATACGATAACTTCCTTTACGAGCCGCAGAAGTTCAAGAGCTTCCTCGAGCTGCCCGACTGGAGGAGTCACCTAGTGTACGTTAACGGCTTCTCTAAGACGTTCTCCATGACGGGCTGGAGGCTGGGCTACCTTGTCGTGAGGAAAGAGGTGATCCCTAAGATGCTCGATCTGGCAGTCACCGTCTACAGCTGTGCCACTAGCTTTGCGCAGAGAGGAGCTGTGGCTGCCATAAAGGGTAGCTGGGAGGCTGTATACGAGATGATAGAGGAGTTCAAGAGGAGGGCAGAGGTGCTGTACAGGGTGCTCTCAGAGTCGGAGTACATAGAGGCCTACAAGCCGGAGGGGGCCTTCTACATGTTCCCGCGGGTCTCGAAGTTCCTTAAGAAGACCGGCATGAGCGCGGAGGAGCTGGTGAAGTACCTGCTGTATGAGCACGGCGTCCTCACGCTGCCCGGCTCTGCCTTCTCAGAAAGGGAGTGGGATCACATAAGGTTCAGCTTTGCCACGAAGATGAATAACATAATAGAGGGAGGGAAGATAGTGGTAGAGGCGCTGAGGGGCTACAAGAGGATGTCGTGAGGCCTCTGCTCCTCCTTCGCTGCAGCCGTGACCCTGACGAGCTCCCCTCTCCAGGCGCTTTCTATGCTATGAGCTCCCGCATACCCAAGCGCTGCCTTCAGGCCAGAGACGAGCTCCGCCAGTATGGCGACTACGCTGCCTCTGTACGGCACTAGCCCCTCCACGCCCTCCTCTATGCTCTTGGAGGGCCTTGCATACCTATCTTCAGCAAACCTCCTCTCCATGGCCCCCCTGCTGGCCATGCCCCTGTACTGCTTGTACACCCTGCTCCCCACCCTGATCTTGGCTCCCGGCGCCTCCTCAGCGCCAGCAAAGACCCTGCCGAGCATAGCTGCTGAGGCCCCGGCTATAAGGGCCTTCGCCACGTCCCCCGCCCCTCTCATGCCTCCGTCCGCTATTATTGGTATTTTGCCATGGACGCCGAGCTCTTCCAGGGCCTTGCGGGCTTCCATGACTGCGGTAAGGGTAGGGGCGAAGGCGCCTGTGACTTCCGCGGTGGAGCATATGCTCCCGCTGCCGATGCCCATCCTTAGGCCCGCTATGTTCTCCACCCTAGCTACAGCGTCCAGCACCCCGCTCCTGGAGCCCAGGTTGCCCACTACGACGTCCGCCCTTACCTCCTTCGCTATCCTTGCAACGCTGCTGAGCACGTTCACGTTGTGGGCATGAGCTACGTCAAGCACCAGCACGTCCGCGCCGGCCCCATCTAGCAACTTGGCCCTCCTCTCGTCAAATGGACTGATCGCAGCCCCTACCCTGAGCCTCCCCTCCTCGTCTAGCAGCGGAAGCGGTTTGTGCTCCCTCAGGAGGGAGAGGAACGCGCTGGCCTTGTGGAACCAGAACTCCTGATCTGCCGCAGAGCTAACTACTATGGTCGGCGGGCTGGAGAAGACTATTGCTGCCCCGATGCCGGCCTCCTCCATCCTGAACAGCAGGGAGTCGAGGGGCTCGTCCTCCTTTGCCTTGAGCACCTCCAGCCAGGGGGACTGGGGGGCACTCTTGACCATCTTTACCTGCAGCGCCTGACTCTCCGCGCTCATGTTTCTGTGAATGACGCCGAGGGCCCCCAGCCTGGCCAGCGATGCTGCCATCCTCCACTCCGTTACTGTGTCCATGGGGCTGGAGAGGAAGGGGAGATAGAGCTCAACGTTCTTAGAGGCCTTTGTGGTTAGCTCTACCTCTGAGGGCTCCACTGTGGCTAGACCGGGCGCTATAGCTACGTCATCAAAGGTGAGGTACTCCCTCATGAGGCTCGCCGAGCTAGGAGGAAGGGATGGGCCTTATATTCAGAGATAGAAGAACCTGCTACAGTCCCCCCCTGCCTCCAGGCAGTCCACGAGCTCCACCAGCTCCCCCAGCCTCTCGACCCTGAACCTGGCCGCCCCCCTGAGCGACCCTTCGTCCCTGTACGCGACGGAGTAGCCCACCACCCTCATGGCAGCTGCGTCGAACTCCGAGTCCCCTACGTACATAGTTTCCTCTAGGGTTATCCCCAGCGTCGAGGAGAGGAGCCTCACCGCTCTGTCTTTCCGCGCTCCCACCGTCGGGAAGCCGCCGGGCAGCAGGTAGCCCCTCTTGTCGAAGGAGAGCTTGTTGGCCATCCACACCTCTGCCCCCACGGCCTCCGCCACTCTGGCCACCAGGAGGTCCAGGCCGCTGCTCACGAGGGCCACCCTCAGTCCCCTTCTCTTCAGCTCCCTCACGGCAGCCACGGCCTCCTCCTCCACCTTCACCTGCGAGAGGGCCCTTACTATCTCGTCTCTCTTGAGCAGGCCGCCCCTTGCCTCTATCCAAAGCCTTGTGTCCATCTCCATCCACTTGACGTAGTCTATGAGCCCCTGCTGGAACATCTTCCTTATCTCCTCAGCCCTCTCCTCCACGCCGAAGTAGGAGTGGAGGAAGCGCCAGCTGCTCTTCACGTTAACTAGCACCCCGTCCACGTCGAAGGTAACTAGCCTAACCCTCGACCTCAACCTCCTCCAGCCCCCCCTCCTTGAGCCTCCAAGCCTTGAGGTCCCCTGGGCAGGCAATGACCCAGACCAGCGGCCAGGCCTTCATGCCCCTGACGTCCAAAGCGCTGGGCACGGGGGGACATGAGGGATGCGTGTGAGCCATCCCCACTACTTCCAGAGAGTATTTGCTGGCAGAGACGTGAGCTTGTACTACGTGCCAGGGCTCTGCCTCGAACTCTATAGAAGATCTCTTGACGTTGCGGGCCCAATAGGCGTATAGAACCTCCTCCCCCTTCCCTACGAGGAAGGCCACCCTCTCCTCTTCGCCTCCGCTGAGGGACATGAGGGCTCGGGCCAGGGGGCCTAGAGAGAGCTTACTCAACCTGCACCAGCCTGGCCCTCATGGTCTCAGTGTCCACGAGAGCAAAGGACGGCTTGTTTAGTGTGCCGCCCCCGTCGCCTGGGTTCAGGAGCAGGGTCCCCCTTCTGTAAGTGAGCAGGGGCTCGTGGGTGTGGCCGTATAGGACTGCGTGCCACCTGCCCGACTCGGCGAGGGCCTTCGCTATCTCCACAGTGCTCTGGGGGTCCCCGAAGCCGTGGACGAGGAGGAACCTCTTGCCGCCTATGACCACGCTCCTAGGGGGGTCAGATATGTTTGCGCCGTATGCAAGCGCTACCTTCAGCAGGCCTATCTTCTCCCCATCGTTGTTGCCGAAGACCCCCTCTAGCCTCGCGCCGCCCCCCTCCGCGAGGGCCTTGAGCGTGAAGGGAGCTATCACGTCGCCCAGGTGCACTACGACCTCCACTCCCGTCTCCCTGAAGGCCCTCGCTACCCTCTCTACGACCCCCAGGGAGTCGTGGGTGTCGCTGACGACCCCTACGAGCAAGCTATCACCTAAATAACTATCGGCAAGGGGTGGCTTAAGAGCTCTCGGGACAGACCTTCTTCCTCGACCTCACGTACAAGGCCACAAGGATAGCTAGGGCGGCAGCGCTCACCGCGAGCGCGCCCAGCAGGAAAGCTTGCAAGAGGCTCAAGGGGGTCACCTACGGCAGGAACCTTATCGGCGTGAGGGTCAGTAAAGAGATCACTAGCAGCAGCGTGGCTATGCCCACTGCAGAAGAGACTATGAACTTTGCCCTCTCTCCCCAGAGTCTCGCCACGAGGTCTCCTAGCAGGTGAGCGCCGTCGGTTACGAGGGCTCCCGCGGGCGTAGGGAGGAATATGGGGGCTGCGTTGACGAGCGTCAGCGCTATGTTTATCGCCACTATGGCGTTAAGGGTGGTCAGCGCGAGGACTGCGAGGGAGCCCCCCTCGTAGGACTGAGAGATAGCGATGCCTATCCTCTCCTGCCCCTTCGGCTTAACTATCACCAACTCCCTCTCCCCTCCTCCATCCATCACCTTCATTCTCAGCAGCGCCTCCACGTTGGGGTCCTTTGTGCCGGCGGCATCGAGGACCTTCACGAACTCGCTAACGCTCCTCACCCTCTCGCCGTTGACCTCTACCACTACTGCGCCCTCCCTCAGCCCTCCCTGCTCCGCGGGGCTCCCCTGCTCCACCTCCACTATGACCACGCCGCTTGCTAGGGAGGAGGAGGCAAGGATCAGGAGGGGAGCGGCGAGGAGGGCTAGGGCTATGTTTGCTGCCACTCCGCCGGAGTATATCTTCGCTCTGGCAGAAAGGGGCGCCTTCTTGAGCTCCTCCTCGTCGGGCTCCACGAAGGCGCCGGGAATGAAGGCCAGCAGCACGAGGCCAAAGTCCTTCACCTTCACGCCCACCGCCCTAGCCATTAGGGCGTGGCCCAGCTCGTGAACGAGCACTGCGAGCCCAATCGAGATAAGCACTATGATCAAATTTATGTCAAGGGGCACGGTAACGCCAGGGAGGAAGGGCACGAAGCCGCTTGCAGGGGGCGGCTGGGGGGAGAAGTAGCGGGCTATGAACATCTGTACTGCAAGGTAGTAGAAGGCAGCCTGAAGGATAACCATGAGGGCCACAGAGGGCCAGCCCAGGAAGCTGAGGATGGACGCCCTAAGCCCCTTTGGATAAGCCTCCTGCGAGCGCCCAAACCTCCAGACTAGGAGCAGCGGGTATACTTGCACCCTGTTGCTCTTCCCTCTTAGAGTAACCCACACGAGCGCCCAGAATGCTGCCAGGGCGACCAGGAACGCTGCAATCCTCTCTTCCATCACTAACCCCGAGGGTAGGGGGCCTCTTGAGACTTATATCCTTCTTACTATCCTACGGAACGCCGCGTTCTGGGCAGAGAGCCTGTCTATAGCCTCCTCCACGCTCTCCTCCCCCAGCTCTACCTTGAGGAAGACGCCCGTCCTGCCGTGCTCTCTTCTCCTCGTGAGCACCCTCACCCTCTCCCTCACGGTTGCGGGCGAGACGCCTAGTACCTTTGCAACATAGTCCTCTCTCCCCTCCACGGGAGACTCCCTATGGCCCAGCTCTGTCGGCTCTATCAGCATGAGCCTCTTGTCCACTCCCGGGACCCGCCGGCCCTTCTCCAGGTCCTCCAGGCTGCACTCGCCTCCCCAGCGGTAAAACTCCCTCTCCCTAGGTCTTAGAGGGGCCAGCGGGTAGCTCACCACCTGCTCCTCTCGCCAATCGAGGTAAAGGTACACCTTTGGTACGTGGGCTGGGGTAGCCTGCACTATCTCTCTCTTCGCCACCTTGAAGCCTGCCCTCTCTAGGAGGAGCTCCACTATAGCCGGGTTAGGGGGTACAGTAACGGCTACGTCGACGTCGCTGCCCTCCTCCACGTCTCCTCTTGCCACGCTGCCGTGAACTAGCGAGGAGTAGGTCGGCAGGAGAGCCCTCATGATCCTCTCTGCCTTCTCCCTCTTCTCCCTTAGGACCCTCCACCTCCTCTCGTCGTACACTACTTCAAACGCCGAGCCTCCTCGCCTCCTCATCTATTTCCCCTAGCTTCGGCGCTTCCGAGAGCTTCTTGGCGAAGACGTCTATTTGAACCGCCTTCTCGTCTGGCAAGTAGGACCACTCATATGCTATCTCCCTCTGCGGCGGCTCCGCCTCCACGTAGTAGATCGCGCTAACCATTACGCCTTCCGTGCTCCAACTCACCACCAGCCCGTCTGCCCTGAAGGGAGAGCCCTCCAAGGCAAGTAGCTCTAGCTCCAACGAGGGCTCCTGGGGATCCAGCTCCATGCCGACCAGCTCGAAGCTCCCCTCTGCTCCCAGCGACTTCAGCAGCTTCCTCAGGGCCCTCCAAGCCTCAAAACCATAGAAGATCAGCTCCTCTGAGAAGCTCTCTGCCCGCTTTTCCTGTGAGACCTTCAGCTCCTTGGCCATTTGGACTGCCTCCTTCGGATAGCTTGCGAGGGTCTCCAGCAGGGCCTTCGCCAGCGCCTCTGGGCTAGAGCCCAGCTCCTCAGCTATTCTCCTCAGCCTCTCCTCTGCTTCCGGAGAGAGATCTACTTGCACGGGCGACTCCCCTACTACAGGGAGGCCAAGGGTATAAGCTCGTTATATGCTAACTAAGCGGGATGAAGGGGCAAATAATAAGGGAGAGGTACGAGGCTACGTGCGACAGCTACGATCAGCTGTACAGGGCGGAGCAATATGAGAAGTACTTCGTGGCCCTCAGGGAGATTAAGCCTAGAGGGGTCGTGCTAGATGCCGGCTGCGGGACTGGCCTGCTGGCAGAGTTCATGTACGCTTACGGCCTCCTTGACGACATAGAGAGGTACATATGCCTTGACTACAGTAGCTGCATGCTAAGCATAGCTGCATGGAGGCTTGGGGTGCTCTGCGCAGACAAGTGCGTAGTCGTCATGGGAGACGTGCAGGACTTGTCCCTGCGCGATAAAAGCGTCGACGTCACGTACTCCTTTACGGTGTTGGACCTCCTCGACGACCCGGAGAGGGGAATAGAGGAGATCCTGAGGGTTACGCGGGGGAGGGCCGTCGTGAGCCTCATGAAGGCCCTGAGCCTCAAGGACAAGCTGATAACGAGGCACAGGTTCATTGGCTCTACGGCTAAGGACGTCATCCTTGAGCTGCGCCGATCTCACGCGCCTCCTTGATCGCGAGGGGGACCTTCTGGAGCACCTCCACGCTAGTTATGCTCTCCCCAAGCTCCTCCACGGCCATCTCGCCCGCCCTCCCAGCAACGTAGGCGGCAGCGGCGGTCGCGTTAAGGGGATCTGGCGGGAGCGAGAGGGCTTCCCTCCTTGCTACAAAGGCAGCTATGATGCCTGCCAGCATGTCCCCTGTGCCGCCCGTTGCCATAGCCGGGTGGCCCGTCCTGTTCAGCCTGCAGCGGCTGTCGGGAGAGCATATCGCGTCCACGGGCGCCTTCACAATGGTAGTAGCGCCGTACTTTTCTGCTACTCTCTTGGCCATCGAGAGAGGGTCTGCCCTGAGGGGCTCTACCTTCTCCCCCAGCAGCATGGCAGCCTCTCCCCTGTGGGGCGTTAGGATAGCTTGAGGCCAGAGCTTCGTCCCCCTCTGTGCTATTGCCTTGAGGGCGTCGGCGTCTATCACAACGCTCCTCCCTTCAAAGGCCCCCAGGACCCCCTCCACTAGCTCCAGCGTCTCTTCCCCTAGCCCGAGGCCGGGGCCTATGACTGCTGCGTGCACTTTGGGGGCTAGCTCCTTTAGAGAGCTGAGAAACTCCCGGAGCTCCCCCCTAGCTAACGGCACGAGGTGCGGGTTCTCCGCAGCGGCCATAAAGGCTGTTTCCCTCGGGGAGGCAAGGTATACGAGGTCTGCACCGGCAAGGGCCGCGGCCCTAGCTGCTATGATAGGAGCGCCCACGTAATGCATTGAGCCGCCTATTACGATTACTTTCCCCCCCATGCCCTTGTACGCTTCTCTCGGCCTAACGGGAATCCTGGCCTCCACGTCGCCAGGGCCAGCGTAGAGCTCTGCCTCTGGCGGGAAGCCGAGGTCCGCCACCATCACTCTGCCGGCATGCAGGGGGCCTTTCCCCACGAAAAGCCCTCTCTTCGGCCTATGCATGGTGACGGTGACGTCCGCTACGGCCGCGCCCTCCGCGGCGGCGCCCGTGTTGGGGTCTAGGCCGCTGGGTATGTCTACGGCTACCCTAAGGCCTTGAGACTCGTTGAAGGCCTTCAGCGCCTCCCTCGCGGGGCTCCTCAGAGGCCCCCTCACGCCCACGCCGAAAACCGCGTCTATCGCCACGTCTGCCTCTCTCTGCTCGAGCCATCCCTTAGAGTATGGGGCGAGCACCGTTATGCTCCTAGAGACCATGAGGTACTTCAGGTTCTCCCTCGTGGAGGGGTGGGCAGCTAGCTGGGGGTCCCAGAGGAGGTGAACTGTCACCCGAGCGCCCCTCGAGGCCAAATGCCTCGCAGCGACTATGCCGTCGCCGCCGTTGCCCCCCTTACCCGCATAGATTGCCACGCTCTTCCCCTTCACCTCTCCCAGCAGGCACTCCACGGCATCTGCCACTGCCTTGCCAGCGTTCTCCATAGCCCTCGTAAGGTCAAACCCCCACCAGACGCTGTTCAGCTCCAGCGCTCTCATGTCCTCGAGCGTTACTGCCTCCTCGAGTTTTCCCTCTCTGAAAGGGCACTGCAACGGTTATCCCAAAACAATAAATATTTCCTCGAGGGTTAATGAATTGGTGAGATCGTGTTAGTGGAGGTCCCCCGCATTGAGAGAAAAGATCGAGTGGTCCTTCCTGCGAAGGAGACTGCTGTCGTAGTTGTGGACATGCAGAACGACTTCGTAAAGCCCGGCGGGAAGCTAGTAGTGCCCGCTGCCGCAAAGACGATAGAGCCCATAAGGAGGCTGCTCGAGAAAGCGAGGAGCAAGGGCGTTAAGGTCTTCTACACGCAGGACACCCACTATGAGGGAGACCCGGAGTTTGCCATCTGGGGAGAGCACGTAAGGCACGGCACCTGGGGCTGGCGCATTGTGGACGAGCTCGCTCCGGCGGGGGGCGACATAGTAGTCATGAAGACTAGGTACGACGGCTTTTACGGCACCCCGCTGGAGGACCTGCTCAGAGTTTACGGCATAAAGAACTTGGTGATAGTAGGCACCGTGGCTAACATTTGCGTGCTTCACACCGCTGGCAGCGCTGCCCTCAGGGGATATAGCGTGATAGTCCCCGAGGACGGCATTAGCGCCCTGAACGACTTCGACATGCAGGCGGCGCTCAGGCAGATCAGCTTCCTATACCGCGGCACTATTGTCAAGAGCGTTGATGACGTAGAATTCCAGTGAGGCAATCCTCGGGCAGGTAGAAGCTCACTTTTTCGTAGCCGTTCACATACGTCCCTCTCTTCACCCGTATGTCTGCCAACCTCCCCTCTATCCTTACAGTCCCCGGCGAGATCACGGAGGCTATCCTCCCGCACCAAGTTAGCCAACGCACGGTGTAGCTGTACTCTGCCACCCCAGCCTCGTAATAGTTCTCGTACTCGTTGATCCCAGGCCTGGGCTCATACGGGATCTCCAGAAGGAAGACCGCAGAGGACCTGTTCTTGACCCCTCTGGTCTCCACGAAGGCCCTCAGCACCCTTACCCTGACCTCCCTCCCGTTCACCAGCGTCCTCTCTTGGTCTGTGAGCCGCTGCATCTCCTCCCTCAGCCTCTCCTCCTCTTCGCCCTCTTCCCCTGCCCTCAGCAGCTCCCAGTACTCCCCCTCGTCGAAGTAGTCGAAGACTATGGTGTAGAAGATGGCTCCCGGGGCCACGTGGAAGAAGCCGTTGCCGTAGATGGGCCTAGCCAAGCCCCCCTCCCAGAAAGATAGGGAATCGCAAACAAAAAGAGCTTAGCCCTGCGGCTCAGGCTATCCCGAAGGGCAGATCTAATACGTACGCTGCGAGGAGTGCTATCGTTATGATAGTCATGAAGCGAACTTCCATTATTGAGACCCTTACTGGTGCATCTTCTGCCTCCTTCTCAGACTTCAGTACCACGTGCTCGCTGTATATGTCTCTCATTATCTTAACGGCCGCGGGGAACGTGATGAAGGACAGGAGGGCAATGAGCGGCAGCTTCCCGAGTGCCACCATGGCTACCACGGTTAGATAGGAGACCGCCAACATGACCATAACCACTAGCGCAAAGTTCTTGCGCCCCAGGAGCGCTGCCAGGGTCGCGAAGCCTGCTTTGCTGTCCTCCTCTATGTCCCTTATGTTGTTGGAGGCAAGCACAGAGGCCGTGAGTAGTCCTGGGAGGGCGGCGAGCACCACGGCCTCCCAAGTCACGAAGCCTGTCATGACATAGAACGCCCCTATGAACATGAAGAAGAAGCCGAGGAAAGTAGCCACCTCCCCAAGGGCCCTGTACTTCAGCCCGAAGGGGGGAGCGTTATAGAAGAGCGCCAGGAAAAGTCCTATGAAGCCGAAGAGGAGGACGAGAGGCCTGTTGAAGAGTAATGCCACCGCAAGGCCTACTGCCACTGCTATCACGCCGAGGAAGAGGGAAACCATGAGGAGCTCGTGGGGCTTGAAGACCCCATTGTAAATCGGGTGCACCCTGTAGATAACGCTGCCAGAGGTGCGGGTGTCAGTGCCTATGTAATAGTCAAAGTAGTCGTTGAGCCAGTTAACCATGATGTGGAGGGCCATCACGCCCACGAAGGTCATGCCGAGCAGGAGTAGCTGGATCGGCTCAAAGGTGCCCGTGGAGTAGAGAGCATAGGCTGCAGCGAAGGCGAGGGTGGCATAGGTTATCCTAAAGGGCCAGGGCCTCGAAGAGGCATAGATTAGCTTCAGGTCCCGCTTCATGTCTCTCGTCCGCCTCGTCACGATGAGCTCTAGCCTATAGTCGCAGATATATATGTTAGAAGCGGCCTATGCAGAAGGGAAGAGCCTGTAGCCTATAACAAGTTGGCCAGAAAGCGCAGAATCCGGCTGAGCCGGCTAACCGCGGCGTGCAGCGCTAGCGCTCCCGTCGCGGGGAGCGCAGGCACGGCATTGCGCATAGACTTTCTCGGTAAGCCCTCGGCCCTCGGTCGGCTCTTGCTCCTCTCCACTGCCAAGATCGTATTATTGCCTCAGGGAGGGCCGACCAGGTAGAAGAACACCTCATGAGGATCGAGATATATCGCCCTCAGTTATGTGAGAGATTAGGTGGTCGGGCCCATGGAGACTCTATGTCAGAGCTTTTCAAGGAAGCTGGAAGAGAACTTTGGAAAGGAAGCGTCCGTAGGTGAGGAGGCTTGCTGGGCATAGACGTTAGGCTGCTCCAGCTCTCCCAGGACGCCCCGAGGCTCATAGCCATTTCCTCAAAGGTCTCGCTCTCCGGCAAGGCCTTCGACGAGCTGAAGGGGATCTCAGAGGAGGAGGTGGAGGTTTGGATTAGGGAGACATACAGGAGGGCTCACTTCTCCCCCTGGGAGCACGCCAGCTACACTTTCCTCATAGACGGGCTCAGCAGGGTAGCAACCCATCAGCTAGTGAGGCACAGGGTAGCCAGCTACACCCAGCAGAGCCACAGGTACTCCGAGGGCTACCTGAGGAAAATGGCGCTAAAGGCCTCTGAGCAGCTCTCCTCCGGCTGCCCAGAGAAGCCCAAGGAGAACAAAAGGGCTGCCTACCTTTGCTACGCTGAGGCCCTCAGGAAGGTGGGGCCTCAGCTTGAGATAGCCATGATTGGCTTTGTGCCGCCGCCCATAAAAGGCCTTGAGCTGTGGGCCAAGCAAGTCATGGAGGCTACAGCTGCATACTACGAGTTCCTGGCCAGCGGTGCAAGGAGGGAGGACGCGAGGTATGTGATCCCAGACTCTGTGAGGACTAGGATAGTAGTTACCATGAACGCTAGGGAGCTCATTCAGGTGTTCTTCCCCCTGCGGATGTGCACAAGGGCACAGTGGGAGATAAGGCACATAGCTTGGAAGCTCTGGGCAGAGCTGATGAAGGTGCACCCGCAGCTCTGGAAGTACGCAGGTCCAAGCTGCGTGTTCAGGGAGAACACAGAGAGGGAAGAGCCTGCGGCACTAGAGGAGTACCTGAAGGGAGAGAAGACCTTCGGCATAAGGAGGTGTCCGGAGCTGGTGGACAACAAGGCTATACCAGGCTGTCTAGCTAAGGCTGCAGAGGCCCTGAGGCTATCTTAAGCTAATAGCAAATTACTTTCGCAGCCCTCGGCTATCGTGAGGCGACCTCCTTGAAGGTCCTGATTATAGGCTGAGGAGGAGGGCATCAAGGTAAACGTGGCAGCCCCCCAGCAGGAAGCTAAGGACGGCGGCGCACGACTTCGAGGAGGGCTGGGAGACCTACACGGAGAAGCCCGGCTACAGGTTCCTCTGGGTTAGGAAGGCCCTCGCAGGACTCGCCATGCCGGGGGCAGGATGCCGGAATATGTGAGGGCAGTAGCGGAGGACGTGAGGGGGGCGGTGGAGCACTTCTTCAAGGCCAGCAAGCTAGTTGCAGCCTTCGGGCTGCTAATGGGGAGGAAGGTTACGAGGACTGACAGCGGCGCAGACTGGGTTGAGGAGGTAGTCGTGACGGCAACCTAGTCACATCCCGAGCGTGGCCAGACAAGCCGCCTGAATGAGGGAGTTCATAAGGCTCCCGAAGACCAAGCGGTAAGCCTTTTTAGAGCCCCCCACCATCTTTTTCTGGGCTATGACTTGAGCTGGTATTTCTGAGAGGTGAGGACAGACACCAGAGATGAGCCCCGCAGAAAAACGTCGCTGCTACGTTAGCTGCGGCAGAGGCCTTACTCTCTCTCCTTCCTTATGCAGATCTCGATCCCACTTACTCTCCTAGGCCTCTCCTCGCCCGTCTGCGGGTTCTTGACCATGACGTCCTGGCTAGAGATGTCGATGCCCTCTATAACCACGTTCTTGGCGAACCTGCTCCTAACTATCTCGACGGCGTCCACCGCCTTGTTGATGTTCCTGCCCCTGGCCTTGACGACTACCCTGTCTACTCCCTGCTCCATGAGGGTGGTGAGTATTGCCAGCACGTAGTTCATGACAGGCTTCTGACCTATCCTGACCTCAGGCGCTCCCTCGCAGATCATCTCTCTCCACCGCTCTATTTGAGTCACGCGCTATCCTCCCTTGGTTCCCTATAAGCTTTATTTTTTATATAGATCCTGCCATGAGGCCCCTGATCATACTGGAGAACCTGGAGGAGAGGGCGGGTAGGTGGTTAATAGCAGAGTACGCGGAAGCTAGCACAGCTGCTGAGGAGAAGGGCGTAGAGCTCGTGGTCTCCGGCTACATGCCAGGGGACCTCGAGGGAGCCCTCCTGAGGAGGGGCGTAAAAGTGATGAGGGATGCGAGCAGGCTCTTCAACAGGCCTGACGTTGTTCTCTTAGACCTTTGGGCAGAGAGGCAGCTGGAGCCCTCTGAGGCCCTCTCAGCCCGGGCCTTCGTGGTGGGCGGCATACTCGGAGATCACCCGCCGAGGGGGAGGACCAGGCTGCTATATGACAAGTATTGTTACGCCGCAAGAAGGAACCTAGGGCCTCTCCAGCTAAGCATAGACGGGGCCGTTAAGGCGCTCCTCCAGGTGCTGGGCGGCAAGAGGGTGGAGGAGGTGGAACTTGTCCATCCCCTTAGGTTCTCCTTTAGCACGCCCCTAGGAGAAGTGGAGGTGGAGCTGCCCTTCGCTTATCCAGTCAAGGAGGGGAGGCCGTGGATTTCGCGCGAATTAATGGAGCTGCTACAAAAGGGGCTCAGCTGGGAGGAGGCTGTTAACCTATCTCCCTGAGCCCTCCAGGCTCCTGCGGGGGAGCAGTTATTTCCGCTGCCTCCAGCTCCAGCTGCTCCTTGACCTCCTCGCTTATGAAAGGCGCTATGAGGTATACCTTGTTCTCCACGTACTCTTTCTCCGAGACCATGAGGTTGTCAAAGCTAATAGTGTACGTCGGGAAGGTCACGCGCAGATAGTCCCTCTCCCTTCTCCACCTCACCCCATACTTCTCTACCTCCCTCAGGGCTGCCAGGTCCACGCTCTCCAGCTCCACGTCCTTGTTATCCTTCAGCGCCACGAAGTCGCTCGTCGAGGGGTCCCACTCTTGAGCTGCCTGCATAAGGTACTTCTTCACGAGGCTGTATAGGTCTCCCTCCTCGATGCTGGAAGCAGTTATCCTCCCCTTCTCTGCTCTCACCACTATTACCTTCCCTATACTGCTCACCCCTCGCGGCCCTTTTCTTCTCTCCTAATATCTTTAGCTGGGATGCCGGCCCTCACGAGCCTCTCTAGGTTTAGGATCTCTTTGATCTTCTCCTCCGATAGCCCCAGCTCCCTCAGGGCCTCTGAAACGCTCTTCCCCTCGTAGAGCCTCCTCGAGACCTCCGCTGCCCTCTCATAGCCTACCAAGGGGGCTATCACGGTGATCAGCGCCTGGCTGCTCTCGGCCATCCTCCTGGCCCTTTCCCTCATGGGCCTCACGTTTGGTATTACTAGCTCAGAGAGCTTGTTGAGGGACTCGCTGACAAGAGCGGCTTGGTATAGGGTGGCATATCCTGCCAGCGTGACGCCCATGCTCAGCTCGAACTCGCCCAGCAGCGAGGCTATGGTCATGCTGTTGTCGAGGCCTATTACGTGAGAGGAGGCCTGCATGACCGCCTCCACGGTAACGGGGTTCACCTTACCCGGCATCATGCTGCTCCCAGCTATTTCCTGAGGTATGTCCACCTCCCCTAGTCCGGTGAAGGGCCCTGAGTACATGAGCC
>JAOAKH010000015.1 GCA_026413755.1 Acidilobaceae archaeon
CTCCAGGAGCTGTCCATAGACGTGAGGCAGTTCGGCGGGGGGAGAGTGGAAGCATCGATATTTTATTCTTTCCTAGGCGCGGAGAGGGGGCAGAAGGTTGAGCTCACAGTTAGATAGGCTTTTGGAGCTCTCTTTCAGGAGAAGGAGAACCATTGCAGCGTTAGCCATCCTCTTGTCCGTTGCCTCCTCTCTAATCGGAATTGCACACTACTTCGTTCCGCTCATAGTGTACGAGGGATGGCTGATGTCGGGCTATCTCGGCATCTCAAGCTATGAGCTATCGGTTGCCGGCAGCAGAGTTGAAGCAAGACCTCTTGACAGCATCTCCCTCATCTCCCTCGTGATGATGGTCCTGATCGTTTCCTCTCTGCTCTTTACGGCTCTGGCAGTCTTTGCCTACGTTTCGTTCAGAGAGAAGCTCTACATGGAGAGCGTCGTGATCTCTGCCTTCTCCTCTGCCCTCAGCATGTCCCTCCTCTTCTCCATCATGAGGGTGATCACAGATGATATACTGCCCTCCCTTCCCCAGAGGGGTTCTGTGAGCACCTCAGCAGGAGTCCTGACTTTTGAGGCAGCAAGGGAGTTCAAGTCCGCCCTTTACCTTCTCTACGAGGACTATGGCATATATATGATCCTCCTTTCTGCCGCCCTCTTCCTCCTCTCCGCCCTGGTCCTGTACTCTCGCTGGAGGCTGGAGGGGAGCGAGGTTGAGGGGCTTAGTCAGTAAGCTGCTCGAGGACAGGCAGAGCCTCGCAGCCCTAGCCCTCCTGATAGCTCTGTACCTGATCTTCAGAGCAGCAGGCGGTGGGATGGCTGCAGTGAGCGGCAGGAGCATGGAGCCCTCGCTCCATAGCGGCGACCTGGTGTTCATAGTGAGGAGCGACAGCATAAGGGAGGGGGACATAATAGTCTTCAGGTCAGGCGGAGGCTACGTCATTCACAGAGTGATAGAGGTTTACGAGAAGGACGGGATGAAATGCTATATAACTCAGGGAGACAACAACCCCTTCCCAGACCCAGGTAGCTCTCGCTGCGCAGACCCAGCTAGGAGGCACTACGGGATCCCCGAGGACCTAGTGGTGGGCGTAGTGATCACCGTCTTCGGCATCCCCATAAAAGTCCCGTACTTGGGCAGCCTCGCCTTGCTGCTCAGGGGTTAGCCTTGGAGGTCAGGAGCGTTTCTGTAGCTATAACTGGCTCGAGCGCCATAAGGGTCCCCCTCAGGCTCCTCGAGGTGCTCTCCTCTGCGGGCGTGGAGGTGAAAGGGATCATAGTCTCAGAGGGGGCCTACGAGGTGGCCCTACACGAGGAGGGCCTCAGGCCTGAAGAGCTCAAGGGGCTCCTCTCTAGGTATGCAAAGGTGTACAGCGACAGGGACATGACATCCCCCCTTGCCAGCTCCAGTAACCAGCCAGACGCCATGGTAATTGCGCCCGCCAGCATGAAGACCGTGGGCCTCATAGCTAACGGGATCTCCTCCACGCTTGCCAGCAGGGCGGCGCTTGCCATCTTGAGGCTCAGGAGGAGGCTAGTCGTGGCCCCCCGCGAGACGCCGCTAGGGCAGGCGGAGCTGAGGAACCTCTGGAGGCTAAGCTCCATGGGGGCCTTCGTGGTGCCTCTAACTATATCTTTCTACATCCGCCCTAAGAGCGTGGACGACCTAGTGGACTTCGGCGTGGGGAAGATCCTCGACGTCTTGGGCGTAAAGATCGACCTATACCAGAGGTGGAAAGGGCCGGAGACTGCGGAGGATTAGCTTATTAGCCCCTCCTCTAGGTGAGCAGGGGAGAGGCGTTTGCCCGTATACCATGAGAGAGATCTCAAGAGGGGAGGCGGCAGGACTATAGCTAGGCACTACAAGGTGAAGAGAAAAGCCCTCGCCGGCAGCCCGCCCACAAACACTAGGCTATCAGATAGCACCGAGATCAAGGTGGAGAGGACGAGAGGGGGCAACCTGAAGGCAAGGGTGACGAGGGCCTCCTTTGCCGTTGTGTCTGATCCAAAGACCGGCAAGTCTGAGAAGGCTAGGGTGCTGAGGGTGCTGGAGGTGCCTGCAAACAGGGAGTATGCTAGGAAAGGGATCATAGTCAAGGGAGCAATAATAGAGACCAGCGTTGGGAAGGCCCTAGTGACCTCTAGGCCGGGCCAGAACGGCACCGTCAGCGCAGTGCTCCTCGAGAGGAAATGAGCTCCCGGGAGCTAAAGGGGAAGAGGGTAGTCGTGTGGCCTGCCTACATAGACGAGCTCGCGAGCAGGAGGGAGGGGAGGAAGATAGCTAGAGTGAAGGCCGTCAGGAGGCCTAGCGTGGAGGAGATAGTGCAGGCGGCAAAGCTCCTGGGCCTCAACCCGGAGGTGGAGCAGAAGCGCTACCCGAGGGCGTGGTGGGAGCAGGACGCTAGGGTGATCGTGGACAAGAGGGGGCCCAAGAGGCAGATCTTGGAGATCATTGCCTCTAAGATAGCGAAGCTCCGGAAGAGGTCCTCCTGAGCCTCCTCTCGATCTCCTCCCTTAGCTTGCTCCTCAACCTCCTCGCGTCCCCTCTCTCTATCAGCTCTGCGCCCGGCAGCCTCTCCCTTATCGCCTCCATGAGCTCTAAGTCCACCTCGTAGCCCACGCACTTCCTGCCCAACCTAGAGGCTACGACGCACGTGGTCCCCGTGCCCAGGAAGGGGTCCAGCACCAGCTCCTCCGCGTAGCTGTAAAGCCTTACAACCCTCTCTGCCAGCTCCTCAGGGAAGACTGCTGTGTACTTGCTCCACCTCTCTGAAGGGAGCACGTTAGTTATCTCCCAGACAGAGAGATACCACTTGCCCCTTTGGAAGGCCTCCAGCTCTACCCTGCTCCTCTCCCTCACTTCCGGCGGCACTTTCGACCTTTCAAACCTCCCCGGCTTCCTGAAGACGAGTATCTCCTCGTAGACGTTATCTGGGTAGAAGTACATAGGATAAGGCCTCCGGACCAGCGCCCCGCTGCGTCTGCTGATCCTGACGTAGCCGTCGGGCTTCTTCCATATTATCCTCTCCTGGTACCTCAGCCCCACGTCTTCCATGAGCTTTATAATGTCTGCTACTATGGGGTAGAGCCTCCCCCCTATTCTCACGTCTTGCGTCACAAAACAGGCAGCCCTGCCCGGCCTTAGCACCCTTGCTACCTCACTCCCCACTCTCTTCAGCAGGCTGAGGTACTCTTCGTAGCTGGAGAAGAGGCCTGGGAAGTCGAAGGGGGCGTTGAAGTAGGGGGGAGAGGTGAGCACGAGGTGAACGCTCTTGTCGGGCAGCTCCCGCATGTCTTCCGAGCTGCCGAAGATCACCCTCACGTTCATGCTCTCCCGGCTACCTCCTCTTGAGGAGCTCCGCCAGCCTTAGCCCTCCCTCGAAGTCGCCGGGGGAGGATATGAGGAGTCCGGCGGGCTTGTGGGTGAGGCTCTCCAATGACTCCGCGAGTGCAAGGGCGCCCTCAAGGGGGTAAAGGGGAGCCTTGCTGAGGATGGGCCTCAGGACCCGCTCGTTCCTCTCCGTGAGAAGTACGACGTAGGGGTATACTTTTGCGCCTCCTGCCGCCTTCACCGCCTCCTCCAGCTTGTATAGCGTGGCCTCCGAGAGGTGGAGGACCAGGTAGAGATCTGCTCCCACCTTCACCCTCTGCGCTATCTCCTCCTCGCTTTTCCTCAGGCTTAGCGTTAGCCCTGCCAGCAGCGGCGCCCCCATGGACTTGGTGATCCTCACGGCCTCCTCGGGGGCCACGTCCAAGATCACGCTAGAGCCGTCCACTATGTCTCCCCTGAGGAACACCAAGGCCTCGACGCCGCAGAGGCTGAGGCCCTTCACGATTGCCTCCAGCGCTATTCTGTTCACGTCTATTACCCGGAGGTGCGATATTACGCCCAACCTCGAGACTCCCTTGGCCATGCAGCCCACTAGGGGGGAGGAGAAGCGGGTGGTCCCCATGGGAGAGTCCGGTATATCTATCCACTCCACCGTCCCCTCGAGCCTCCTGAGCCTTTGTTCCAGAGTCTCCCTCCTTTTTACGGGCTCTATCTCGAAGGCTAGCTCCAAGGCCTCACCCCAAGTGCGGGCGGAGCAGGGGAGCTTTAAGGCTCGTGGTATGCTGCCCCCAGGTATAGCCCTACCATGGAGGCTACCATGAGGGCCAGTATTCTCTTCTTGTGACTGAGAGAAGTCTCCCTATTCGGCTCCCTCAACAGCCTGAGGGACTCGAGGGCCACTAGGGCGTTCACGGGGAGCACCACGGCTAGGTAGGCTATGGAGTTAACGAGCCCTAGGAGCGGCGGCAGGAAGCTCACGGCTGCCGAGAGGGAATAGAGGGCTACGGCCGCCCTTGCGGCTACCCCCCTCCCGAAAACGTTAGCCACAGTCTTCACCCCTGCCTTCAAGTCGCCCTCCACGTCTGGGATCCCTTTTGCTATCTCCCTCCCCAGTACGGAGAGGAAGGCCATGAGCCAGTAGAGGAAGGCCCTGAGCGATATGTCCGAGTCCACGCCTCCTACCCTGTGTACAGTTAGCAGGGCCCCCACGGCTATCGGGAAGGCCGTAAGGAAAGCTACCAGCAGGTTCCCCAGCAGGAGCACCCTCTTGCCGCCGAAGTTGTAGGCGTTGGCTGCCAGGAGGAAGGAGAGGGCAAGCAGGGGGATCGTGGGGAGGGGCTCTATGAAAAGGGAGAGGAGGATGCTCAGGGCCGTGTAGAGGGCAGCTGCCGCAGCGGCAGCCCTCACGCTCACCCTGCCAGAGGGCAAGGGGCGCCAGGGGGAGTTGATCTTGTCTGCCTCGAGGTCCACTATGTCGTTAGCCGTCATGACGGCAAAGGTAGCTAGGAGGGAGGCCGCGGCTACAAGCATCGCCTCTGCCGGGGAGAACATGGTGGGAGGGGAGCCGCTGATCACAGATGCGCCCAAGAAGACGGCGAGGACGCCCGCTAAGGCGTTCGGAGGCCTGCCGAGCTCCAGGAGAGCTACAGCCGTCGAGATCAGCCTGCGCATGGCCCCTCGTGGAGGCTTTTTTAGCTTCCGCTGCCTATAAGATACGCGACGGTTAGGTGCAAAGCTTTGGTAAAGCAGCTGGACAGCTATGAAGAGAAAGCGCTGAGCTTAATCAAAGCTCGGGGCTCCGTGCTCCAGAGCGAGCTGTGGAAGGAGCTGGGGCTGGACAGCAGGGAGGGGTCGAGGCTTGTGCAGAGGCTAGTGAGGAAGGGCCTGCTCGATAGGGAGGAGGTGGTTATGAACGGCAGGAGGACATACAAGCTGAGCATGAGGGCCAAGAACTCGCGAGAGCAGCAGGTCCTCGTAAGCTTGGATAGCATAATGGACCTGCCCTGCATAGTTTGCCCCTACTTAGATCAGTGCGAGCCCGGCAACGCCTACGAGCCTGCCACATGTCCGCTGATGGACAACTGGGTGGAGATCTTGGTCAGCGGACAAAGAGAGAAACTATCTCCTCGGGTGGGGCATCGCTCCTGAAGCCTGTAGGGGAGAAGAGAGTAGGGGTGGCGTCATAGCCCCTCTCGCGCAGCCTACCTATGATCTCCTCCAGCTTCGGGGTCCTCGTCTTGAGGCTGGCAGCTATCGCATCGGTCCTCTGGTGGAACGCCCTCTGGAGCCTTGCCTCCTCCCTCGCCACCTCTAGCAGCCGTGCCAACCTCTCGTAGGATCCAAGGTATTGGCGAGCCCTTATCTTGGCTAACATGTCCTGTAGCAAGGCTTCGTCGAACAGCTCTCCCGTCCACAGAGGCCCTATCTCCTCTCCCCCTTCGCATGAGTCAAAGGACGCTATGGAGTTCTTGCATAGCCTAAGCATGCCAACTTTTTCCTCCAACATTTTCTGCGACTTGCTGGAGCTCCTCCCCACCACGAGGAAGAGCCTAACGTAGTAGTCCACGAAGACCGACAGCAGAGGCTTGATCCACTTGTCGTGCCTGGCGGCGGCCCTGGCTATGTAGCTCAGCAGAGCCCTAACTGCCACCTCCTTTGACTGCGGTATCTTGAAGAGCCTGCAGCCGTACCTTCTCGCCGCCTTTGCCCTCCTAGCTCCTTCGAGCACCGCAGTATCCGTAGCAGTTACCATTAGGAGGCCCCCGTTGCCTATCAAGCTTATCGCAGCGTCCAGGAAGGGAACGGGGGAGCCGTAGGGGTCTATGTCCACGGAGAGCACGGGGACCCTCTTTCCCTTCAGGCCGTAGAGCAGCGCGTTGGCCTCAGACCTCTGGATAATCACCTTGTGCCAGAGGCCGTTTGCAGCCACGTTCCTCTCCATGAGCCTGTAGGCCTCTTCTTCAATGTCTCCACAGAAAACCCTCCCCACTTCCTCCACCTCTAGCGCGTACCTTATGCACCTAACGCCAGTTGCAGCTAGGGGCTCGGCGAGGGAGAAAGGCCTCTTAGGGGCGTAGAGGCTGGCATAGGAGGAGAGAGCTAGGACGCTGAGGTCCCTGTTGAACTCCATGGCAGGGTTGTAGAAAACCGGCATCCAGGCGGGCTCAAGTCTACCGGCGCTCACTAGGCCCCTCGGGTCAGGGATGTATATCAGCGCCTTGCCCTCCCTCGTCACCACCAGGCCAGAGCTCATGGGAGAGCCTCCTGCTCTGGGGGAGAAGGGAGGCCCTATTATGTATCGTGACCTCCAGTAT
The DNA here is from genome assembly GCA_026413755.1 of Acidilobaceae archaeon. Classification (GTDB taxonomy): domain Archaea; phylum Thermoproteota; class Thermoprotei_A; order Sulfolobales; family Acidilobaceae; genus DSZV01. The sequence continues at coordinate 6,640 of JAOAKH010000015.1, forward strand.
GCGGCCCCTTGCCTTGGCCATCTCGAAGAGATGCGGATGCGTGAGGGGGAGCCTTCTGTGTATGACTGCCAGCAGCGGCTTCTCTGCTCTCAACGCCCTCTCTATTGCCCCTCTCAGCCCCGCGGGGATCAGCTCCATGGGACCTATCTCGTCTATGCCAACTACGCAAGCCTCCCTCAACGCCCTCTCTATTGCCTTCACCCCCACCCTCTCCGCCTCCTCCACAAGCACAACGTACTTCCCTACCCTGGGCTCCCCGCGACCCTCCTTGGCCAGCCAACCTCCCTCCCCTGAGAGCAGGTCCACTATGCGGAAGCCGACCCTGCGCCCCCCTTCCCTCGCCTCAGGCGCATAAATCCCGCCTACTTCGCAGCCACGGCGTCTCAGCTCCCTCACGATGGCGAAGAAGAGTGTGCTCTTGCCCACCCCTGGCTCGCCTGTAATGAAGAGCCCTCTCAGCCCCTTAGCCCCCTCCTCAGGATCTCTATGAGCTCGCGCCTACTGTATGCCTCCACGCCCTCTTCCCTTAGGACCCTAGCGGCGTGTGGGCTCTCAGCTACCGCATACGACTCGCTCCGCACCACCCTGCTTAGCTTCAAGGCGTTGAGGTACTTAGCCAGGAAACTCGCAGCGCTCTCCTTCCCATGCTCCACCACAAGGGAGATCTTCTCCTCTCCCCTCTTCGCCGCGATGTCCAGCGCAGCCCTCTTCGCGTGCGCCACTCTGAAGCCTAGTCTGGCCAGTAGGTCTGCTATGGCTGCCTCCTCCGGCGTGTCGGGCTCCACTCTTCCCTCCTCCTTTTCTGCTGCGAACAAGTCTATGGGTAGAAGCACCTCTTCGCCGAAGAGCTCCAGCAGCTTTTCTCCTCTCTCCACGCTAGGGTCCATAGTTCCTCTCTCGTACTCGTAAACGGCCTTCCTCGAGACCCCTAACTCGTGAGCTAGCTCGCCCAGGCTCATGCCCCTCTCGCTCCTCCTCTTCCTCAGCTCCTCGCTGTTTACCCTCACCTTCAACACGTCGCCGCTCTGGTACACGTATATTCTCTCGTTCTCGAGAGCCCTCTCCAGCGACGTGGGCGTCACGACGTTAACTCCGTGCTTCTCGTAAGCCACGTCGTCGAGGAGCTCCTCCTCTCCAGTCCTCTCCGCTATAACAAGGGAGCTGGCGTTCAGCGCAGAGGCGACCAGCTTGAGCTCCTCTGCTTCCGCCCTCGTGAAGCGCGCGAGGTCCCCTACGACTTTCAGCAGCGAGATCCTGCCATCCCTCAGCCTGATGGTCATGTCTATGCTCCTCCTCGAGGAGCTCCTGGGGTATTCTAGCACGGCGAAGTCTGACACGTTATCATATACTGCCCCTATTGTCTTGTAGAGAGTCTCGCGCGCCCCCTCCTCCATCACGCCCCACGCTAGCGCCACGAATTTATAGGGCAGGTTGGCTTTATAAAGCGCGGGGCATGAACGCTGCGAAGTTCCGCGAGGTCCTGGAGGACCTGAGGGCAATAATGGAGAAGGAGGAGAGGAGCTACGGCGGAGGGGAGAGGAGAGGAGGCGTGATACGGCTGCGCAGCAGGGGCACTTTCGGCCTCGTAGGCGACGTTCACGGAGACCACGAGACTATGCTCAGGATCCTGAAGGATGTAGAAGGGCAGGCGGAGGCTATAGCCTTCCTGGGGGACTACATAGACAGGGGGCCTCCTGAGGGCCAAGTCAGGGTAATAGAGGAGCTCCACAGACTTAAGGCCAGCATGGGGGAGAAGGCGATCCTTCTGCGCGGCAACCATGAGCCGGGCTGGGGGATCTTGTCGTTCCCTCACGACTACCCTCTCGCGCTCAGGAGGCTCTTCGGCTCTGCCTGGAGAGAGCTCTACGAGCTCTCCGTAAAGCTCTTCGAATCTATGCCCCACGCGCTCATAATCGAGGGCCAGCTGCTGGCCCTCCACGGTGGGCCTCCCGTGGAGCCCGCCGCGGACCCCTTCGAGTATTTGGCGCATGGCAGGGAGGAGGGGAGGCTGGTGGAGATCCTATTCAACGACCCCTCTGAGGAAGTGGAGGAGAGGGCTCCGAGCCCTCGGGGAGCAGGGTACCTCTGGGGGCCTAGGGTGACGAGGAGGGCTCTGGAGATAGCTGGGGTGAAGCTAATATTTAGAGGTCATGAGCCGGCCTTCAGGGGCTACAAGCTGAACCACGACAACAAAGTGATCACCCTCTTCTCCCGCCTCGGGGCACCATACTACAACGCGAGAGCTGCGTACGCCCTCTGCTCCCCAGAGGACCTGCTCAAGCCCGAGGGCTGCCTGAGGACTTTTGGCTGAGTTCCCTACGCTTGCGCGGTGGTTCGAAGCGAGTGGCGGGGCAGCCGAAGTCGGCTGCCACCTCGTTCACTTGAATACATATAGAGCAGAAGGTCCTCAGGTACAAGTCGTAGTTTATCTTCCCTGTTTCGTTGTAGTAGGATAGTAGCTCCCTTGCCGCGTTCCTCAAGATCTCTGTCAAGAGCTCGTCGGAACTAATCTTCTTCACGTACTTGTCCCCTCTCTTCCCCTCAGTATACAGAGTTATGGCGGCTGGGGTAGTCCCTAATATCTTAGAAGCCATATACTTGCTCACGTTGAACTCCTCTACGAGGATCTTCGCCATAACTGAACGTATGGAGGGGAATATCGTCTTTGACGCGTGTTCACAGGGTAGCTCCACCTTTTCCTCTTTGCCCATGACTCCTTCCATGCTCTCTCTACGGCTTAGCTTTATGTCGTAGCATATATACACTATTTCCTCAGCAGCTCCCTCAGGAGGGCCTTCTCCTTCCGGTTAAGGTGTATGACCGCTCCCCCTCTACCCATGCTGGGAGGCTTCACCTCGCCGTCGTAATACACGTAGCCGGCGTTGAGGGCCTCTGCTATGAGGCTCTCGTGCCAGCGCAAGGCGGCTCTCCTTAGCTCCTCCTCGAAGTTCATGTACCTCTTCACCTCCTCCTCGCTAGGCGCGGCGCCGCAGATAACGCAGCTGAGGTCTGGCGTCAGGGACCTGAAGCCGCAGCGAGGGCAGGGGAGGGGGAGAGGGATGCCGTGCCTCTCCCAGAGGGACTTGAGAGTTGAGAGCAGTCCCGGGTCCTTCTTTGCCTCCGGGTAGAGCCTGGGCGCAGCCTTCCCGGCGAGCTCGGGGACCCTGTATATCAGGAACTCCGCTAGCTTGAAGTCCAGCTCTCTCTCGCCGGCGATGAGCTTAGAGGCAACGTACTTGTAAACGTGCTCTTTCCTTTCCTCCAGCTTCCTTATTACCGCCTCCTCCTCCACCTTCCTCCCCCTCTCCACCATGTCGTAGACCACTGTCTCCACCAGCTCCTTCAGCTCCTCTGCCCTCACGAGGCCCTCCATGTCGAGCCTCTTCACGAGGCCCTCTGCTATCTTCCTTATTACCTCCCTTATCTCCTCCTCTTCCTCCTTCCTTTTCTTGCCCCTCGTCTTCTTCCTCTCCAAGGCCCTCCTCGAGGTTTAGGAGGCCCGCTTTAATTAGCTAACACTTCCGAAGCTCTATGAAATAGTCCCGACAAGCGCGAGATTTACGGCGCGGAGTACAGTAATACCCTTGGGGGAGGGGGATGGGGAGGAGAAAGGGGAAGGGCTCAGGAGGAGAAAGGAAGGAGCAGGAGACTCCTCCTACCGTAAGCTCCACGGCTCCACAGGAAGCACTGGGAGCCCTAGACAGAGCCCCCACGATGCCATCTAGATTTGAGAGATCGAGGGCTCGATCTCTATGGCTCCAGGTGGCGGGCATGGGGGAGGAGCTGGAGCTAAGGCTAATACAGGAGTCGGCAATAAGGCCAGAGGCAGAGGATGAGGCCAAGGTCAGCCTCCTCAAGAGGATCTACGCTGAAGTAAACAAGGCTTACTCGGGAAAGGCCCTTAACGGCGGCCTCCTAGCCCCCCTCCCCGAATGTGTTAGGAAGGGGGAGCCCTGCCCTGACGACATGCTCTTCACCTACAACGCTATAAGGGTCCTCATGTCGAGGTACATGAGCAGAGGCGAGAGATCCCTCTTTACTGAGACTCCCAGCATGGTCATGGCCCGGGTGGCCCTTGGGCTGAGGGGCCGCGTGGAGCCATGGGGCCTGTACAGGCTGCTCGTAGAAGGCCACTTCATGTTCAACAGCCCCACCCTGTTTAACTTATACGTGGATAGAGCATACGGCACCCTCTCTGCCTGCTACGTGACTCCGGTCTATGACAGCATGAGGGAGATAATGGACGCAGGAGTAGTGCAAGCCATGACCTTCAAGTGGGGAGGAGGTCAGGGCTTCAGCTTCAGCGAGCTAAGGCCTAGGTGGGATATAGTAAAGGGAACCAGCAGCTTCAGCAGCGGCCCCATGAGCTTTATGCAGCTGTTTGATGTGATAACTGAGCTCGTTAAGCAAGGAGGGAAGCGCAGAGGAGCTAACATGGGCATAATGCACGCCTGGCACCCCGACATATACACTCCTGGCTTCGATCCCTACGTGGCCCTGAGGAACGAGCTACCTCCCCAGCTCGTTAACCTGATAGACGCTACAAAGAAGCTCATAGAGCAGGTAGAGGCAGAGGGCTACGAGGTAGAGAAGGAGCTCAAGGCCTTAGTGGATAACCTGTCTAGGCAGGGCTGGTGGAGCAAGGAGGATGCAGGCTTTATTCAGGCTAAGAAGCCTCCACTGCAGGACGCTAACCTCACTAACTTCAACATAAGCGTCGGCATAAACGATGCATTCATGAAGGCCCTCATGGAGGACGCAGAGTGGTGGATGGTGAACCCAAGGTTCTCGGAGAAGGATGGAGTGTACAGGATTCACTACACCGTCTCCAGGGCCTACGGGCTAGGGATCTTGGAGGAGATCGGCAAGAAGGCCCCCTGGGTCTTCGAGAACCCGTACCTCGGGATCTTCGAGGACGTGCTAGAGGAGGCTAGGCTGAGGGCCCTCAGGGCCTTGGAGGAGCACTCCGAGGCAAAGGGCTGGCCGCTTAGTCCTAACGAGAAGAACACCTTTGCTTGGAAAGTGAGGGCGAGAGAGCTGTGGGAGGAGATAGTCAGGAACGCATGGGGAGGAGGAGACCCGGGAGTTATATACTTCGACAACCACAACAAGTGGAGCCCTACTCCATGGCTGGGGGCACAGAACGCTACCAACCCATGCTCAGAGCAAGTGCTCTACCCGTTCGAGAACTGTAACCTAGGGAGCTTCAACCTCGCTAAGTACGTCAAAGAAGGTAAGTTCGACCTGGAGAGGCTCTCAGAGGACATGGACATCATAATGGACTCTATGGACGCCATGATAGACATAAACAACCACCCTGACGAGAGGCACTACAAAGTCAACCTCACAACGAGGAAGGTGGGCATAGGCTTCATGGGCCTCGCTGAGGCTCTTGCTAAGCTAGGCTACCCATATGACAGCGACGAGGCGGTAGCCTTCAGCATGATAGTTTCGGCTGCCCTGGAGGCCTTCAGCTGGAGGAGGAGCTGGGAGCTAGGAGCTAAGCTAGGCCACGCTCCTGCCTTCGAGTGCAAGAGGTATGACTGGAGGAGGTTCGAGTGCGTGGAGAAGGGAGATCCGGAGAAGCTATCGGAGCTGCTGGTGCCCGCGCTAGTAAAGGCCCAGAAGGTCATGAGGGTAGAGGACGGTTGGGTAAAGGTCAGGTACCACGAGGGCCTCAGGATACCGCAGGACATGAGGAAGTTCTCGGGCATAACGGAGCAGAGAGTGGAGGAGGACGGGAGCCTGAGGCTAGTGCCGGTAGAGACTCTGCTGAAGGTGCTGAAGGAGGCCTTCGGGATATCGGAGGAGCACATGGAGAGGGCCCTTAGTGCCAGGAGCGAGGAGATAGCGAGCGACCCGCGGCTGGCCGTAGCCTTGGCAGTAATTGCACCAGGGAGGCTCTGGGAGGCCCTCAAGGAGCACGGCAGGAGGCTGGGAGCCAAGGCTCCCAGGAACACAGTAACTACCACCGTAGCTCCTACCGGGACCATAAGCATAATAGCTGGCACTAGCAGCGGCATAGAGCCGTACTTCGCTCTAGTCTTCAAGAGGCAGGTAGCAGTTGGGACTTTCCTCGAGATCATAAGGGAGTTCAGGAAGGACTTGCTAGAGCTAGCTGCCGAGCACGACGTGAGCAAGGAGACCGTTATGCACGTTTACGACATAATCAGGGAGCACAAGGGCAGCATAAGGATGGCTCTGCTAGAGCTAGAGAAGCTGGAGGCCCCTGAAGGCTTCAAGGACGGGCTGAGGAAGCTAGCTAGGAAGTACGCTACTGCCATGGACTTTGACCTCTGGTACCACGTGGCTCACCAGATAGCAGCCCAGCTCTTCATAGACCAGGCCATAAGCAAGACTGTGAACCTACCAAAGGAGGCCTCCGTTGAGGACGTTCACATGGTCTACCTGCTAGCCTGGCTGGGGGGCCTCAAGGGCTTCACCGTTTACAGGGACGAGAGCAAGGGAGTCCAGGTCATAGTTTTCGGAGGGAAGGGAGGGAAAGAGGAGAGGAGGCTCATAAAGAAGAGGGGGAAGATGAGGATGGCGATAGTGAGGAGGGAGCTAAGGCCTGAGGAGGCAGCCATGGACGCAAAGCTGAGGGAGGTCTTCGAGGTAAGGGAGGAGAAGAGGGGAGAAGAGGTAGTAGTAGAAATAACCGAGAACTCCACGTGCAAGACCTGCGAGAGGTAAATATTTTCTCCCAACTTCCCTCTCCTGGTGCGAACTTTGGACCTAGGGCTTAGGGGAAAGCTGGCCCTCGTGACGGGGGGCAGCGCGGGCCTCGGCTTTGCATGCGCGCTGGAGCTCGCCAGGGAAGGGAGCGACGTCATAGTTTTCGCGAGAGGCAAGGAGAGGCTCCAAGCGGCGGTGAAGAGGATATTCGAGGAGACTAGCAGGAAAGCCTTCGGAGTAGAGGGGGACCTAAGATCGAGAGAGGACGTGGACAGGCTCTTCGATTATATAGAGAAGGAGCACGGCAAGCTAGATATACTAGTTTACAGCACGGGAGGCCCCAAGGCCGGGGGCTTCTTTGATATAAGCGATGAGGACTGGGAAGACACTTACAAGCTCATAGCAGAGAGCGCTATTAGGACCTCGAGGAGGGCAGCAAGGCTAATGATGAGCAGGGGGTGGGGCAGAATAGTATACATATCTTCCGTCACAATAGTGAGGCCCATAGACAACTTAGCTACTAGCAACGTCATGAGAGCCGTCGTGGCGGGCCTGGTGAGGACGCTCGCAAAGGAGCTGGGGAGGCATGGAATAACGGTGAACGCCGTTATGCCATACGACGTCATGACGGAGAGGGTGAGGAAGCTGGTGGAGCTCGATGCGCAAAGGTGGGGGATCAGCTTTGAGGAGGCGCTGAAGAGGAGGGCTCAGAAGACCGCCCTAGGCAGGACCGGCGACCCGAGCGAGGTGGCGGCCCTCGTGGCTTTCCTTGCCTCGGAGAGGGCCTCTTACATCACGGGCGCCCTCATACCTGTGGACGGAGGCTACAGCATAGGCTAGTGCGGGGGGTGGGATTTGAACCCACGCAGGCCTACGCCAACGGGTCTTAAGCCCGCCCCCTTTGGCCGGGCTCGGGCACCCCCGCTCAAGATTATATGGAAGCGCTAAGCCTAAAACGCGTATGCCCCTTCTGCTGTGCTCGGAGACTCTACTACGGCGCGAGGCCTGAGGGCCTCGCCGCTCCTCTTGCCGCCGAAGGCGGCCTTGAGGACCTCGGAGATTATCTTCTCCTCCATGTCCCTTTGGGAGCCGAATAGGGGCACTAGGGAGCCCTCGATCTCTATTGCCGGCTCGCTGAAGCCGAAGAGGTCTGTGCTCACCTGGAAGTAGACCCTTACGCCGAACTCCCTCCTGAGCCTCTCCGCGGCCCTCAGCGTCGCCCTTACTGCCTCCTCCCCGTAGCCGGCGTAGAGCGTTAGCTCCACAGACCCCCTCCCGGAAAGAGCTATCCTGGACAGTAACTATTTGTGGGGGCAGGCCGAAGATTACGGAGTAGTATTGAGCGCCGCCTCAGATATTTAATGTTTCGCTGCCCTCTAAAGCCGGGAGCATGACATGAGCGTCAAGGACCTGCTCGAGACAGTTATCGGACTAGTGAACGAGCACAACGCTTGGAGGCTTACGAGAGCAATAAACATGATAGCATCTGAGAACGTTATGAGCCCCCTGGCGCTGAAGGCCTACGTCAGCGACTTCATGTTCAGGTACGCAGAAGGGAAGCCCTTCAAGAGGTACTACCAGGGAACTAAGTACATAGACGAGCTGGAGGTACTCACGGAGAAAGTGATCGGCTCCCTTATCGGTAGCAGCATGGTGGAGCTGAGGCCCACCAGCGGCACGCTGGCTAACGCGGCCGTCTTCAGGGTGCTGGCGGAGCCCGGGGACGCTGCAGTTATAGCGCCCGTCCAGGCGGGGGCTCACGTGAGCCACACGAGGTTTGGTACCTTGGGCGCCCTAAGCATAAGGCAGGTCGACATGCCTTACGACGCAGAGAACATGAACGTGGACGTAGACGGAGCTGTGAAGCTAATAAGGGAGGTGAGGCCTAAGTTCGCTGTGCTTGGCGGCAGCGTCTACTTGTTCCCCCACCCGGTGAAGGAGATCGCAGAGGCCGTCCACGAGGTGGGAGGGAAGCTCGTTTACGACGCTGCGCACGTCTTCGGGCTGATCTGCGGAAAGGCATGGCCTAACCCCCTCGAGAGGGGCGCAGACGTGATGACCGCCTCCACCCACAAGACATTCCCAGGCCCACAGGGAGGCCTCATAGCCTTCAGGGACGAGCAGCTCTACAAGGCCGTGGGCAAGACAGTCTTCCCCTGGTTTGTCAGCAACCACCACCTCCACAGGATCCCCGCTACCTTGATCACGGCCCTCGAGATGAAGGAGTACGGCGAGGAGTACGCCCACCAGATAGTGAGGAACTCCAGGAGGCTTGCAGAGGAGCTCTCGGCAAGGGGCTTCAAGGTGCTGGGCGAGAGGCTGGGCTATACGAGGAGCCACCAGGTGGTCGTTAACGTGAGGGAGCTGGGGGGAGGCGCCTGGGCAGCAAAGACCCTGGAGGAGGCAGATATTATAGTTAACAAGAACCTCCTTCCCATGGACCCGCCGGAGGCCGTAAAGGACCCGAGCGGCATAAGGATAGGGACTCAGGAGGTGACGCGTCTCGGGATGAAGGAGGGGGAGATGGAGGTGATAGCAGACTTCCTCTACAGACTTCTCATAAAGAGGGAGGAGCCTCAAAAGGTCAGGGAGGAGGTGCACGCGTTCAGAAAGGGCTACATGGAGGTGAAGTACAGCCTAAAGGAGGACAGGCTAATAACGGTCCTCGACCTCCTCAAGTGATCACTCCTCCTCCACAGCTACAGAGATCTCGTAGGGAACGTTCTTTGCGAGGAGCTCCATTACCTCCTCCTTTGCCTTCTCCACGTTGTTGGGGTTCGACAGCCTCGCCTTCAGCCTGAGGGAGACCTCCCTCAAGTCCTCCTCCTCTAAGATCTTGAGTAGCTCTATCGTCACGTTATCCCTCTCCACCGAGTTTGCCTTTGAGAGGGCCCTCTCTATTGCCTCCACGAGCTTCTCTACCTCTAGCCCCTCTCCCCTGGCCCTGAGCCTAAAGCTCACCAGGGCCTTCCCCAGCTTCGTTATTATGGAGCTGTGGAGCTTGGAGTACGGCACATGGATCAGCTGGCCGTGGTCAGTCCAAAGGGAGACGTATTCTCCTTTGGAGAGCACCACCCTTCCCTCATAGACGCCGTGCCCTACGTCTATCCTCACGTACTCCCCCTCTTTCAGAGTCCCGCCTATGGAGAAGACCACGAAGGAGAAGATGTTAGCCCAGTACTCCCTCCCAGCCACGACTAGAGAGATTAGGAGGAGGGACAAGAAGAGGAGCGAGAAGAGAGGGCCGTAGTCTATGCGAAACACTAAGGAAAAGGCGAGGGGAAGCGCCACTATTGCTATAATCACTATCACCACGAGTCGCAGCGCTTCCTCCATGCTCCTGTCGATAGCCCCCCTCAGCCTGAGCTTCCTGAGGAGCTCAGCGGAAACTAAGTACAGCCCTAGGGACGCGGCTATCACTGCCAGCGCTCCCAACAGCTCGCCGCTCCTCTCATAGAGGGCCTGCGTTATTCCCTCAGCTACCACGCCGCCCTCCCGGTCCCTTTAGCTTATGCTCCTCAGAGCCTTTATGAGCTCTGCCCTGGGCACGAGGGCTAGGATGACGTCTCCTCTAGCTACCCTCTCCCTCTCCGACCTCTCGCCCTCCTTGTCCAATATCGCAATCACCCTCCCTAACTTTTCTTCCAGCTCCCTCACGCTCGCTCCCACTAGGCTCTCTCTTTCAGAGCTGTCTAGGACTACGAGGTAGCTGTCCCCCACCTCGACTATCTTCACGCCGAAGAGAGCCTCCAGCACGCCCCTCGCTATCTGCCTGCCGCTTGTCAGGACGGCCTTAGTGATCTCTGTTTCTACTAGCGCCTCACCTACCTTATCATCCGACAACACGGCTACGATCTTTGGCACGTTATGCCTCTTTGCGTACACGCTCACAGTTACGTTAACGGCATCGGAGGGGTGCATGGCTATTACTGCGTCGGCCTCCGTAATCCCTATCTCCTTGAGCCTCGAGTAGTCGAGGGGGTCCACCTTATAGGAGCCCACGTCGAGGGAACCCTCGGAGAAAGGCGCAAGCCTCCTCTCGTCGTCATCCACGACAACTACCTTGCAGCCGCCCTTCCTCAGCTCCTCGGCGAGCTCGTAAGCCCCTCTCCTCGCGCCCACGATCAGCACGTCCAAGCCGTCTCCTCTCCTTCTCTCTCCTCTGGACTAAAAAGGCTAGAGGGTGGCTCTGCGCCTGTAGTAAGAGCCTACGAGGAGGTAGAGGGCTAAGAACTCTATCCTGCCCAGGTATATTATGAGGGAGAGGAGCAGCTTCACGGCATCTGGCAGCGCGGGTGACACTATGCCCACGGAGAGCCCCACGCAAGAGAGCGCCGAGGTGGCCTCGAAGAGCACGTCAAGGTAGCCATACTCAATGCCGTGGGCATCCAACAGCGCCTTGAGGGAGAGGGAGGAGGCCAGCAGGGTCACCGCGTATAAAAACATGTAGGCGTACACAGCTGTTACGTCCCTCTCCGAGTACTCCTTCCCCCCCACGCGGAGGCTCCTAAGGGTGCCCCCCGGTAGAAGGGGCCTTGAGAGCTCCATGTACAGGGCCTTTGAGGCCACTATGACCCTCTTGAGCTTAAGGCCTGCCGCGGTAGAGAAGGTGGCTCCCCCAATCGTCATGGCTATTATGAGGGCTATCTTGTAGCTGTCGGGCTGAGACCTTATGTCCCCTATTTGGAACCCCGTCGTGGTGAGGGCAGAGACTGCGTTAAAGCTCAGCGCCAGGCTCTCCCCGCCGCTAAGGAAGGATATGAGGAGGAGAGGGGAGAGGAGGAAGGCCATGGCCCTCACTTCAGGGGAGCCTATAAAGGCTCTAATGTTCCCCCTCATAAGGGCCCTTAGGTCTGCGAAGTTAGTGGCGCCCAGGATCATGATTAACATTGTTGCGAGAATCACGGCAGTTTGATCTCTCTCGTACCAGAAGGTGAAGCTCTCGTCCTTAGTAGACATGCCTGCAGTGGCTATCCCTGTGAGGCCGTGGTTAAGGGCGTCGAAGGGTTCCATGCCTGCTAGGAGCAACAAGGTCACAGAGAGGAGGGAGAGGACCAAGTATAGCTGAAAGACCTCTCTCACCGTGGAAATGACCGTAGGGGCTAGCCGTGCCCCTACCTCAACAGAGTAAAGACTCCTTATGATGCCGTGTAGGAGGGGCAGAAAGGCCCCGCCTATGACCACCACGCTTATGCCGCCCAGCCACTGCAACGTGGACCTCCATAAGAGCACCACGGGAGGCGCCTCCTCCGGCGTGATCACGGTGAAGCCCGCGCCGCTCATGGCGCTAAGAGACTCGAAGAAGCCGTCGAGGAGGCTTATGCGGAGCGTGGAGCTCAGTATGATCCCGGAGAGGAGGGGCAGTAGGAGCCAATAGAGGGATATGACGAGAAACGAGTCCCTCACCTCTAGGGGAGGCGTGCGCCTCAAGCGCCATGCCAGAGCGGCGGTGGGGAGAGAGAGGAGAAGGGAAGAGAGGAAGAAGGAAACGTTGTGATATGAGAAGTCCAGGAGGGTCAGGGCGGCCCCTATGGCTGAGGCAAAGAGCAGGGGAACGAGGGATATGGCAGCAAGCGAAAAGGCCAGGGACCCAGCGTGCACAGGGAGGCACCCCGGGCGAGATCCCTCGCTGCCTATAAGCCAGAGCTCTCAATATTTAAGTCCCACTTACTATGCCTCACCGGGCTATGAGATGGACGACGTGACGGAGCAGCTGCTAGTGAGAGACGTCATGAGCGCCCCAGTGATATACATCTACCCATTCTATACCGTGAGGGAGGCAGCAGCGATAATGGTTGAGAAGGGCGTGGGGAGCCTGGTGGTCATAGACGACATGGGTAGGCTAATCGGGATCCTCACCAGGACGGACATCATGCGCCACGTGGTCTCCAAGGGCCTAAACCCCGAGAAGGTCACGGTGGGGGAGGTCATGACAAAGAACCCCATATACGTGCTGGCGGACACTCCGCTCTCCGAGGCAGCTAGGCTCATGGGGAGCAAGGGCATAGGCCACCTCCCAGTGCTGGACTCTAAGACCTACAAGCCCATAGGAATGTTATCCAAGAGGGACATCCTCAAGATGGCGCCATACTACATAGACCTGGTGTACAGGCTCAGGAGGGAGGTCTCTGAGAGCTCCACCGGCTTATAAGAGCTGGGAGGAGGGCAGCAGGGGAGCGGAGTTGGGGAAGCCCACTACTACGGAGCTACTGCTTAAGGCAGTAGGGGCTTCAGAGCCCACCGGAGACCCGGCTCACAAGAAGCTAGGGGACTTACCTCTTGAGAAGGTAGTGGAGATAGCCCTACAGAAGAAGCAGGACCTCCTAGCGAGGAGCCTGAAAGCCGCCGTGAAGACTGTGCTGGGCTCTGCACGCAGCCTAGGCATTACAGTGAACGGGAAGGACCCAAAGGAGGTAAGCAGGGAGATAGAGCAGGGGCTGCACGACGAGCTTCTGAGGAAGTATGAGGAGCAGTGGAGAGGACAGATATAAGCTTCTCGCCCTCTCCTCGCGGGGGTGCGGCAGTTGCCAATAGATGAGGAGGCGCTGAGGGAGGCAATAAGGAGGAGCCTAGAGTTAGGGGAGAAGAGGAGGTTCAGGCAGAGGGTAGAGATCATAGTTACCCTCGTAGGGCTCGACATGAAGTCACAGGAGGCAAAGCTCAGGGAGATCTTGGCCCTCCCGAGAGGGGCAGGGAGGGAGCTGAAGGTGTGCGTAGTAGCTGAGGGCGACACGCTGTTAGAGGCGAGGAAGCTGGGACTAGAGTCGTACGGTAGGGAGGAGCTACAGGCTATGGACAAAAAGGCTGTGAAGAAGGTAGCCAGCAGGTGCGATTGGGTGCTGGTGAGGGCAGACCTCATGGGTTTGGCAGGGAAGGTGCTGGGCCCAGCGCTGGGTCCCCGCGGCAAGGCGCCGACCCCTATACCTCCAAACGTGAGCCTCTCCTCCCTGGTAGAGAGGTACAAGAGGTCCATCTGGGTGAGGCTAAGGAACCAGCCCCAGATCGCTTGCGCTATAGGCACTGAGGACATGAGCGTGGAGGACCTGCTGGAGAATGCAAAGGCGGTGCTCTCCTTAATAGAGTCTAAGCTGGGGGCGCAGAGGGTGGGCAAGGTGATCTTCAAGAAGACCATGGCACCCCCCGTGGCGGTGAGCGCGAGATGATGGCGAAGGGAAGGGCGAGGGTAAGCCCAAGGAAACTCGAGATGGCAAGCGAGATCAAGGATTTATATAAGAAGTACAAAGTGATGGCCATAGCCGATGTCTCCAAGGTTCCCACGGCGCAGCTGCAGCAGATCAGGAGGAAGCTAAGGGATCAGGTGGAGTTCAAGGTAGTGAAGAAGAGGGTGGCGCTCAAAGCGCTGGAGGAGCTAGGCGTTGAAGCGCAGAGCCTGGAAAAGTATGTGCAAGGCACTGTCATGCTCGCCTTCTCCGACCTCAACCCCTTCCAGCTATACAAGCTCGTAACGAGGGAGAGGATACCGATAGAGGCGAAGCCTGGGCAGAGGGTGGAAAAGGAGGTAGTGATCCCGGCAGGCGAGACCCCCATCACGCCTGGGCCCATGCTGGGAGTCCTCGGCAAGCTCAAGATACCCTACGAGGTAAAGGGAGGCAAGGTCCACGTGAGGAAGGACACCGTTGTGGCAAAGCCCGGCGACGTCATTAGTCCAGAGCTAGCCAGCATTCTCCTAAAACTTAACGTAAAGCCCTTCGAGGTAGGGATAGATCTGATAGCAGCTATGGACGGCGGCGTCGTCATACCTAAGGAGAGCCTGAAGATAGACGTAGAAGCTTTCAGGAAGGAGCTCAGCGACGCGGCCTCAGAAGCCATCAGGCTCGCCGTAGGCATAGGCTACATAGAGGTCCCAGAAGCCCTCCAGTCCCTGCTCGCGACTGCGGCCATGGAGGCAGAGAGGCTGGCCGAGGCGGCCTTCATTCCTCTTCCAGGCCTCATAGAGCCCGCCGTGAGGAGGGCGCTGCAGGAGGAGGCAGCCCTCATTGCGCTGCTGGGAGAGAGGGCAAAGGAGCTAGGGCTGGAGCCTGTGGCGGCCCCCGCCGCAGCCCCAGCAGCGCAGCCGGTAGCAGAGCAGAAGAAGGAGGAGAAGAGGGAGGAAGAGGAGAAGAAAGAGGAGGAAGTGGACATATCTGCAGGGCTGGAAGGGCTCTTCGGCTTCTA
>JAOAKH010000016.1 GCA_026413755.1 Acidilobaceae archaeon
AGATGTGTATAAGAGACAGGCAAGGGTGATCTTCCCCGACCTAGCCGATCTTGAGGGCCACCCTGTCTAGGAACCTGAGCCTCTTGGGTATGGGCGGGTGGGAGGCGAAGAGCTCCTCTATAGGGCTGGTCTTCTCGTTCTTCAATCTCTCCACATGGTAGTCTATGTTGTAGAAGAAGCCCCCGTGTATCTCTATCAGCGGCGCAACTATGAAGAGCATGGAGGCCGTGCTGTTCTCCTGGGCCATCTCTGCCAGCTCCCTGTTGTTCGTGTACATCAAGTGGAGCCTCGCGAGGGCCCTCTGGAGCGCCCGTGGGTTGCCGGTCACGAGCGCAGAGTGAGCATCAGCATAGTACTCCCTTAGCCTGTTGAAGTGAGCTATGAGGAACCTGAAGAAGACGCTCGCAGCAATCAGCGCAGTGCCAATGGCTATTAAGTACAGCGGGTTACCCCTCCTCTCCCCGCTCCCCAGGAAGCCTGCGTAAACGAGGGCTCTGCCTATGAAGTACACCGCGAGGGGGACTATGCTGAGCGCTAGAATCCAAGCCACGTCCCTGTGCTTCAGGTGGCCCACCTCATGGCCTATGACTGCTATGATCTCCTCGCGAGTCATGCTCCTGAGCAGCGCGCGGGTTACTGCCACGTAGTTCCCCATGAGGGGGCTGCCGTAGGCGAAGGCGTTGGGGAAGTCCACCTCGGCTATGACGAACTTCGGCGGCTTAATGCCGCTTAGCTTTGCCAGCCTGGTAGCCTCTGAGGCGTAGAACTGCTCCTCTGCGTTCTCAGGAGGCCTCGTGTGGTAGAACAGGTTTATTAGGAAGGGGCTTATGAGCCATTGCACTGCTATGAAGAGGAAGGAGAGTATAGTAGCCAAAACGACGAGGGAGCCTCCTTCTGCCCCAAGGAGTCTTCCCACGAGCACCATGAGGAGAACGTAGGCAGATATCATGAAGAGCAGCGTGAGCCCCATGCTGGCGCGCAGAGAGGCAAGGCTCCGAGGGGCGTCCCCTACGATCCTGTCAGCGTTCATGGCGAGGAGGGCCACCACTCCGGCAAAGGCGAGTATCTCTGCCAGCAGCAGCCACCAATGCGCAAACAGCAGGTCGAAGATCACTGTTAAAGCACCCCAAAGTTTCTACTATCTCTCCCTGTAGCCTAAAAGTTTAGCTCTATCCTCCTGCCGCCCCACCGCGCCTCAAGCCTGCAGGCGCCTGCCAGCTCTGCCGCAAGCGCTAGTAGCATGTCCTCTATCGCCGCGTCCTCCCGTCCCAACGCCTCCCAGAGGGGCTTTCTCTGGAACTTGCTAAGCGCCCTGCTAAGCTTATCGTGCAGAAGCTCCACGTCCACTCTTTCGCTAGGGCTTAGGCACCAGCACGCCTCTACTTCCACGTCGTGGCCGTGGAGCGGGTAGCCGAAGGGCTTGAGGGCTATACTAACGCGCTCCGAGGCACATAACAAGAGCCTCACGCTGCCCTCACCAGCAGCGACAGCCTCTGGGCTATCGTGATGAGGCTGAGGGCTATGAGGAGCAGGGCGACGAGGGCTGCGGCCCTCGGCTCCACCAGCGCCAGCGCCGCCGCCAGCAGAATGCCAGGCACTCGGTACTTCCTCTCCAGCAGCCCTACCCCCTTCATCCTGAGGCCTATGGACTGCGCAAGGGCGGCCTGGTATGAGATGATGAAGGAGAGAGTAATGAGCAGATAGCAAAGCAGCCAGTCCACTCCCAGGAAGGCTAGGGCTAGGACGTATGCGCTGTCCGAAGCCCTATCGCTCATGGAGTCCAGCATTGCCCCCAGCCTGCTCTCCTTCCCTGACGCCCTCGCCACCAGGCCGTCGAGGGCGTCGAAGAGCGCGGAGAACATCATGAGCAGTAGCGAGAGGAGGCCGTGGCCGAGGTAGGCAGCTACGGGGACAAGCAGGGAGAGGAGAAGGCCCGAGATCGTTAAGTAATTAGGGTGAACGCCGAGCTCAGAGACCCTCCTGCCGAGCTCCCCCCACAAGGCTCTGTCCCTTGCTATATGCTCACAAATAAATTTTGCTCGCCCCTGAGACCCGGTGAGCCAGATGGTCTCCAAGGGCGATATGGCCCCAGACTTCGAGGTCTTAGATCACACAGGCAGCAAATTCAGGCTTAGCTCAGAGAGGGGGAAGGTGGTGGTGCTATACTTCTACCCCAAGGCCATGACCAGCGGCTGCACGCGAGAGGGCCTCAGGTTCAACGAGCTGCTAGAGGAGTTCGAGAAGCTAGGAGCTAGGGTATACGGCATCTCCACGGACAGCGTGGAGGACAACAGGAAGTTCGCAGAGCTCCAGGGCTTCAGGTTTAGGCTTCTCTGCGACGTAGGAGGGTCTGCCGCGAGGGCCTACGGCGTTTACAAGGAGGGGAGCGGGACTGCGGAGAGGGTAACTTTCGTCATAGACGAGCAGGGCAGAGTGGTAGAGGTGCTGAGGAACATAAGGCCTGCTGAGAGGCACGCCGACGAGGCGCTCAGGGTAGTGAGGGAGCTGAGGGGAGCTAAGTGAGGATAGCCCTCCTCCAGTACGGGGCGGGGAAGAGCAAGGAGGAGAGCAGGAAGACGGTGGAGAGGCTGCTCGAGGGCTACGAGGGGAGGCCCGACTTCATAGCTCTCCCCGAGTACGCCTTCCTGGACCCCACGGGCATGAGGGCTCCGGAGCTATGGGAGGCAGCCGAGGACCTAAAGGGCAGCTGGGTGAGCTTTCTGGCAGAGATAGCTAGGACGAGGGGCTCGTGCGTTGTGGGCAGCATGCTAGAGAGGTCCCCATACCCCCCGAGGGTATACAATACTGCCGTGCTCATAGATAGGCAGGGCGACGTTATCGGCGCTTACAGGAAGACCCACCTCTTCGACATCCTCGGCTACAAGGAGAGCTCGATCACGGTGGCTGGGGAGGAGCTCTTTGAGCCGAGGGAGGCTTGCGGGGCGAGGGTAGGCTTGGCCATATGCTTTGAGCTGAGGTACCCAGAGATTTTCAGGGCTCAGGCGCTGCGTGGCGCTCAGATCGTGTTTGTTCCCGCTGCGTGGTACAAGGGGCCCCTAAAGGAGGAGAGCCTCGCCGTGCTCGCTAGGGCTAGGGCAATAGAGAACGGGATCTTCCTAGCGCTCCCCGTTCAGTACGGCCCTAACTTCACCGGGAGGAGCATGGTGATCGACCCTAGCGGCGTTGTGATAGCTGAGGGAGGCGTGGGGGAGAAAGTGGTTGAGGCAAGGGTGGAGCTGGAGGAGGTAGAAAGGGTGAGGGAGAGAGCTCCGCTGCTGAAGCTGGCGCGCTGGAAGCTACTGCTCTCAGGCTACTCCGGCTCGAGCTCGTAGGTGAGATACCCCTCTGGCTCCCTCCTCACTACCTTCAGCCTCACCTTTGTCCCTGGCCTCAGGCTCGCCGGATCTCTCGTCCTAACCCACGCGAGCACGTTAGCCCCGTTGCTCATCCTCGCCACCCCTACTACGTAGTCCTCGTAGTGGCTGAAAGTGTAGGGCTTCACGTTTATTACAGTCCACGTCACCAGCTCCCCCTCGCTGGGCATCTCCACCCACTCAGGCATGCTCCCATCTGGGCAGTCTGCCTGCGGCGGGAACATTACGGCCTCTTTGCACTTAGTCGCCAACACCTTCCCCTCCCCCAGCGCTTCGAAGAACCTCCTCACCCTCTCTATGCTCAGCATATACCTCAGCTTCAGCTCCCGCTGGTCGTACCACATTGTAGCCCCCGTGCGCGGATCTATTATGGCGGGGATCCCCACGCTCCTCTTCATCTCCTCAGCGAACTCCTCCATCTTCCTGAACCAGGCCTCTATCTCTGCCCTCTGGCTCACGGCGCTCACCTCGGCTTGCTGAGGCTGTATATGGTTACGTAAGCATAATGCCCAGTGCCGCCCACGTTGTGGGCAAGGCCCCTACCGTTCCTTATCGCGGCCCTCCTCCCCTCTTCCGTCCTGCCCAGCAGCTGCCGCGCTATCTCCACGGCCATAGAAACGCCCGTGGCGCCTATTGGGTGGCCCTTTGCCTTCAGGCCCCCGCTTAAGTTAACCGGTATGACGCCCCCTATGTACGTCTGGCCCTCCTTGAGGAGCTTGTACCCCTCGCCCCTCCTCGCAAAGCCCAGGTCCTCGTAAGCTAGCACCTCTGCTATGGTGAAGCAGTCGTGCACCTCTGCTAGGTCCAGCGCCTTTGCTGGACTCTCCGGATCTATCTTTGCCTTCTTGTATGCCATCAAGGCTGCCTCCCTTGCAGCAGGGAGGGAGAGGTAGGTGTTCCTCTTAGATATGTTGCTCGTGTCGCTTGCGGCCCCTATCGCCTCTATCCAGACCGGCGAGTCAGTGAGCTTCCTCGCTACCTCCTCGCTTGCCAGGACTACTGCTGCCGCCCCGTCAGTTATGGGGCTAGAGTCGAGGAGCTTTATGGGCCATGCTACGTACCTGCTCTTCATGCAGTCCTCCACGCTTATCCTCCTGGGGAAGTGAGCTTTGGGGTTCATGCTCGCGTAGTAGTGGTTCTTCACTGCTGCCTGGCAGAGATCTTCCTCCCTTGCGCCGTAGGTGAACATGTAGGAGGTGGCGTAGAGGGCATAGTAGCCTGGGAAAGTTAGGCCAAAGTTCTCGAACTCCCAGAAGTAGTTCCCTGCCCTCCCTATGAACTCCACCACAGTAGGCGTTGGGCTCTCGTTCATCTTCTCCACGCCCACGACCAGCGCCAAGTCAGCCTCCCCTGCCGCTATCGCGTCGTGTGCAGCCTTCAGCGCGGCGCTGCCCGTAGCGCAGGCAGCCTCCACCCTGAACGTAGGCTTCCCGGACAGCCCGCAGTACTCGTTAACTACTACTGCAGGCAGAGGCTCGCTGCTCCAGCCCCCGGCGTTCCCCACGACGCTCAGCTCCACGTCTTTTGGCTCTACCCCTGCCTCCTTCAGGGCCTCCTTCACGGCCTCGTATGCAAGCTCGGGAAGGCTTACGTCATACCTCACTCCAAAGCGTGAGTGGCCTGTCCCTACTATGGCAACCTTCCTCAAAGGCCTCACCGGCCCTCTCTGCTAGTGAAGATTAATATAAACTCAGGCCATATTATGCACGGTGCAGCCCGTGGAGGAGCTAGAGCGAACTTTCAAGGAGCTCTTCGAGAAGGCCGTTCAGAAGGTCCCGGAGGCGAGGACCTGGAACAAGGTATACCAGTTCAACGTGGAGGGTCAGCTCTTCTACATGGAGATAAAAGGAGGAGCGCTGAGCATAAAGCAGGGCTCCCACCCTAGCCCCATAGCCACCCTCTCCATGTCAAGGGACACGCTAACGAAGATATTGAAAGGGGAGCTTGACGCCATGAGGGCCTTCATGTCGGGACAGCTGAAGATAACAGGCAACGTCTTCGACACTGTGAACCTCAAGAAGATCATAGACGCGGGGCTGGGCAAGTAAGCTCCCATTTAAGCTCTCCCCTCCTTTTTCCCTTAAGGTGAACGCTTTGTCGCAGTACCTGGAGAACCCATGGCAGAGGTTGCTCCAGAGCCAAGTCTTCGTGATCATATATGCTGCCATTGCCGCCGTCCTGGGGATAACGCTGCAGACGTTCCTCCTCGCGCTGCTGATAATTGTGGTAGCTACCTACTTGCAGAACAGGCTCTTCGGGAAGAACCCTTTCGGCTCCGCTAGGCCAGAGGAGGTGCTGAGCGCAAAGAGGCTTTACGAGGAGAAGAACGCGAGGGAGCTCCAGGCGCAGGACGAGGGGCTTTACCTCGACATGCAGCCCCAGCTCCGCTTCATGATGTGGATGAACCTGTCCCTCCTGCCAGGCCTAGCATACTTCTTCTTGGCTTGGGGAAGGCTGGGGGAGCTTCAGGTCTTCTTGAGAAGCTATCTCGACAGCGAGCTCCTCGTTAACTTCCTCGCCTTCCTCCTCTACATGGAGGGCTTCTTCATAATAAACCAGGTGGCCCTTCTGCTCGCGGCGAGGAGAGTGGGGAGGGTGGAGTTCATAAGCTACCCCAGCGAGTACACCGTGACGGCAAGCGGCATAGTCTACAAGGCCTTCATATCCTCCTCTGCGCTCCCCTTCCCGTTGCCAGATAACGTGAAGGTAAGGCTGGACGAGAAGAGAGGCTTCGTAGACCTCGTTAACGAGGGCAAGAGGAGCTCCACCGTCGTGAGGCTATACGCCAGGAACCCCAAGAGGCTCTACGAGATCCTAAAGAGGCACGGCTCTAGGGAGGGAGCTTAGCCACAGAGATCACGTACTTGGGGTCCCCTACATATATAGCAGAGACCCACCTCCCCCTGAACTTCACTACCTTCACGTACACTAGCACCTCCGGCCTCTCGAGATCTACTTTCCTCTCTACCCCCTCCGCTAGCGCCACTATTGCGTCTCGCCTGCTCATAGGCCTCCCCTCCTCGTCCTCTAGGTGGCCGTCGAGCCTTATGGCAAAGCTGCCCGGGCGGCGGGAGAGGAGCTCAAGGACTACGGGCCTCACCTCGCTCAGCCTTGTGCCTGTGATCTCCAGCACGGGAATGAACCTCAAGATGGGTGACTGGGGCGAGAGGCGCGAGAGCAAAGCCTCAGCGGCCGCGAGGGGATCCCTTACTTTCCCTAAAACAAGGTTGTTGGAAACGTAGCCCGCTATGTAGAAGTAGCCTACCGTTTGCCTCATGAAAGTAGCAACTCTTTGCCTCGCATCCAGGCCCGGCAGATGCGATATGATCACGTTGAAGGGCTTGTACGCCAAAGGCTCCCCTCATGGCCTCTTTCGGGGATATTAAAGGGCTCCCTCTCCCCGAGGCCCCCGGTGAGGCCTTTGCGCAAGCTCGGCATAGTAGGGGGCGGCTTCGTGGGGCTGAACGTGGCAGTGCTGGCAGCCCTGAGGGGCTTCGAGGTAACGGTGGTAGATACGAAGAGGGAAGTGGTGGAGGCGATAAACGGGGATAGAGTTCATGTGAGGGATAAATTTGTGGAGGAGAACTGGCAGCGGGCAAAGGGCAAGATCAGGGCAACTACGGACTACGCAGAGCTCTCCGGCGTTTCGCGGGTAGTGGTGGCTGTGAACACGCCGGCGAAGGTGCAGGGGAGGGAGCTCGTGAAGATGCTGGAGAACGACGAGGGGAGCATTGACGACTACCTTAACTTCAAGCCCTTGGAAGAGGCCGGCAGGAAGCTGGGCGAAGTGCTGAGAGGAGGCCTCGTGTCTTCAGAGGTTACAATATATCCTCTGGGCACGGTGCAGCGCCTCGTCGCGCCCTTCGTGAGCGTTGCCGGCGCGGGCGCTGCTGAGAAAGTCTCCTTTGTCCACTCGCCAGAGAGAATTAACCCGGAGGACCCCGTGTGGAACGTCGTAAACATAAACAGGGTGGTGGGCGCTATGGACGAGGAGAGCCTGAAGGAGGGCGTGAAGTTCTACAGGGAGGAGCTCGGCGTGCCCGTGGCAAAGGTCACTGGCATGAGGGAGGCAGAGCTCTCAAAGCTCATGGAGAACGCTCAGAGGTTCCTCAACATAACCTTCATCTCTGCAGTGAGGGCTGCGGTAGCGCTCACCGACATGGACTTCTACGAGGCCCTCGAGGCCTCCTCCACCAAGCCCTTCGGCTTTCTCCCGTATAGGCCGGGCTACGTGGGAGGGCCTTGCTTAGCTAAGGACACTCTCATGCTATATCTGTGGATGAGGGAGAGCAACGTGAACAATAAGATCTCAAGGCTCCTCAGGCAGGCGATAATAGCTAACGAGCAGTACTTGATCTTCCTCTCGTTGCGCATAGCAGAGGCTGCGAGGAAGAGGGGAGCAAAGAAGCTCCTCATAAACGGCCTCGGCTACAAGCCCGGATCGCGGAACTTTGTAGCCGAGGACGTCAACCCCCCGTGGAGGCTGAAGAGGGAGCTGGAGGAGCTGGGCTTCGAGGTTAAGGCATACGATCCCCACATGCCGGAGAGGAGCGACTTCAGGAGCGAGGAGGAAGCTAGGGGCTGGGCAGACCTCACCGTTGGCTGGGGAAGGGAGGGAGACCTGAGGCTTGAGCGCATCTGAGGTAAGGGAGCTGTACTTAGAGCTGGCCCGAAGGCTGCTGGCAAGGCACGAGAAGATAGCAGGGGAGGCCGCTATCTCCGTAAACGAGGCGCCGGAGGACATAGACAGAATAGCTAAGGATAAGGAGCTCGTGGTGCTATACTTCACTGCCGCATGGTGCGCTCCCTGCGTGACGTTCATGGAGAGCGTGAAGGAGGTGGCAAGGAGGCTTAAGGACAAGGCGCTTTTCTATAAGGTGGACGTGGACAAGGCGTTGAGGTTAGCCAACCTATATAACGTGGAGTACCTGCCAGCGGTGGTGATACTTAAGAGGGGAGAGGTGGCCGACAAGGTTTACGGCGTCACCACGGCCAGAAGCCTGGAGGTCAGGGTCTCTCGCTTCCTCAAGTAGCTATATAGGGAGGGGTGGGGCATAGATCCTTGGTGCGCAGTTTGAGGAGGAACTTGGCTAAAATAATAGCTACCATAGGCCCCTCCTCGCTGGACAGGGAGACTATAGCAAACATGGTAAGGGCGGGCGCAGAGGCCTTCAGGATCAACATGAGCTACGGAGGGACTGAGCTCTGGGACAAGATGGTCTCGGCGGTGGCAGAGGCAGAGAAAGCCCTGGGGCAGCAGGTGGCCCTCATAGCCGACCTCGAAGGCCCTCGGCTCAGGCTGGGGGACTTCCAGCCAGTGCACGTGTCCGTGGGAGATAGCGTTGTCTTCTCTTACGAGCCCTCCGAGGGCATCCCGCTCCCCCACCGCGAGTTCTTCGAGACGGTGAGCGAGGGCGATCAGGTGCTAGTAGGCGATGGGAAGGTAGCGCTCATAGTCGAGGAGGTCTCGGGGCTAAGGGCAAGGCTGAAGGCGATAAGAGAGGGGGTGCTGGAGGCCAGGAAGGGGGTGGTCATAAGCGGGAAGGAGATAGTGGCTCACGCCGTTACGGCCAAGGACAGGGCGGCGCTGGAGTACGTTGCTGAGAGGCCTTTCAGCCACGTGATGGTGAGCTACACGAGGAGCCCCGAGCAGGTGGAGCTCGTGAGATCGATACTCGCAGATCACGGCAGGAGAGACGTGAGGGTCTTCGCAAAGATAGAGACTCCCACGGGAGTCAGGAGAGCTAAGGAGATAGCGCAGGCCGCAGACGGGCTTGTAGTAGCTAGAGGGGACCTCGGCATGCACTTCAGCCTTGAGGAGATACCGCTCGTCCAGAAGGACCTCGTCATGACCGCCCGGCTGCAGTATAAGCCCGTGGTGCTTGCCACAGAGTTCTTGGCGAGCATGATAGAGAAGCACTCCCCCACAAGGAGCGAGATCGTGGACATATTCGAGGCCGTAAGGCTGGCCGTGGACGCCCTCATGCTAACGGGAGAAACTGCAGTGGGGAAGAACCCAGTGAAGGTGGTGCAGTGGATGTACCGCGTTATAACGAAGGCCCAGCAGGAGCTCACGCCGCAGAGGCCGCCCGCCACCTCGCAGATATACAGGCTGGCGAGGGGGCTCGTGGAGCTGGTGGAGAACCTGAACACTAGCCTAGTGATCTATTCAAAGAGCGGGCGCTTCGCAGAGAGGGCATCCGCCTTCAGGCCTCTGAAGAGGTACTACGTGGGAGTTCCCGACGAGAGGGTGGCCAGGGCCGTGAGGCTGCTGTGGGCCTCCGAGCCGGTAGTAGTGGGGGACTTCGAGTACGAGGAGGGCCTCAGGAGGACGAGCGCGGCGATAGAGGAGGAGGGCCTGGTAGTTCCTGGCGAGACGCTCGTGGAGGCCGCATGGTCAAGCAGGAGGGGCATCTACATAATTAGGGTCAAAAACGTGCTGGCCACCTCATAAAAGCGACGCTTCCCTGAGCCTCCTGATAATGACTTCCTCCTCCTCGAAGCTCTGGGCGCCCTCCTGTAGCCTCTTCACGTTCAGGGAGAGCTTCCCTCTCTTCACCAGCTTAGCGATCTCAGCCAGCCTATCCATATCTACCCCCCTCCCGGCGTTCGCCTTAAGGAGCAGGTGATCCTCTAGCGTTACCATCTTCACCTTTATCTCACCTATCTCCACCCTCACGCTGTTCTCCAGCACCCTCTCCGGGACGTAGAAGTCGTAAATGTTGTCGTAGAACTCTATGGGCACCTCCTCCCCCACGCTCGCCACTAGCCTGGGGGTGCCTAGCCACGTCTGCCCGTAGGACCAGGAGGCCTCCTCTGCAAAGCGCCGGTACTCAGGCTCCTCGAATATGGGGCTGGGGCTCTCCGCAAAGAGGTCCACGTCGTCCCCCAGGTCCTCCCTTCCCAGCGCGTACTCTACTACGGTACCGCCTATTATGGTGAAGCGAAAGCCTGCGTCCAGGAGGGCCTTTAGCGCCTTGGCAACGGCTGCCCTAGAGACCAACCTTCAACCCTCGCACTCCTCCATCCTCCTGTCCCAAAGAGGCCTCCCTCTGGAGGTGGGAGGGGCTAGGCAGTCTATTACGGCGTGAGGGCTCCTCGTCTCTATGGACAACCTTATCGCCCCGAGGGGGGACTCGTGGTCCCCAGAGACAAAGCTAACCTTACCTACGTAGGCTGCCTGCTTGTGAAGGTATACTATTATGCCGCCCTCGTAGACGCCGCCCTTCAAGGCTCCCCGGGCGGCGTCCAAGATCCTCTCGGCCCTAAGCAGGGAGTGGAGCCTCGCGAGGCCCCTGAGATCTGAGGTAGCCACCAGGAACTTCCTGCCCCCTCTCTCCTCCCTCTGGAGCTCCTTGGGCTCCACTATGGCTTCTATGGCCTTCCTCACCTTCTCCTCCTCTTCAGTGGGCTTGACCTCTGCCTCAACCACGACACGAGCCACGCCTTATCTCCTCCGCCACCCTCCTCGCGGCGGCCTCGAGCTCTTCCTGCGTAGATACGTTAATAATTACGTAATCCGCTAGAGCTATTACGCTCCCGACGCCCAGCCTGAGGTTAGAGAGATCTCTCTCCCTGAACTCCCCCTCCGTCAGCGCGTCCCCCTCCCTCCTCCTCTCCAGCATCCTCTTGAAGCGCAGCCTTGGCGGCGAGTGGACTGCTACAATGCAGACCTCAGCGTAGCGGGAGAAGAGCTCCACCTCCTCCAGGCTCCTCACGCCGTCCACCACGAGGGGGGGCTTCGTCCTCTCCATAACCATTTGTGCAACTGCGGCCGGCCCCTTCTCCCTCCTCAGCTGCCTTGCGAGCTCCTCTATGCTCTCGCTCGTGATCTCTATCCCCCTCCTCCTTGCCTCCTCCCTCACTATGTCCCCCATGGAGATCAGGGGGAGGCCGAGGGCCCTCGCTATGGCCTTTGCTGCCACGCTCTTGCCGCTCCCCGGCATGCCTGTTACGGCCACTATCACTGCTCTCTCCCCGCAGCGCAGAGCGCATAAGCTCTTATTCTCCCACGCAAGGTAAGAGCAGGGGCAGAGGGATGGCGAAGGTCAAAGTGAAGCTGGTCTCGTGGGAGGAGATAGTGGACTGGAGCAGGAGGCTCTCCGAGCTCATCAGGGCCTCCGGCTGGAGGCCTGACGTAATTGTTGCAGTAGCGCGCGGGGGCTACGTGCCTGCAAGGCTCCTCTGCGACTTCCTTGAAGTAACCGATCTCTTGAGCGTGCAGAGCCAGCACTGGGTGGAGGCAGCTAAAATGGGGGAGAAGGCAATATTGAGGTACCCCTACAGCGTCGATATGAGCGACAAGAGGGTGCTGCTGGTGGACGACATAGTGGACACGGGAGAGAGCTTAATGCTAGCGAAGGAGTTCATCCTAAGGGAGTGGAGGCCGCGGGAGCTGAGGATAGCCACGCTGCAGTGGATAAGCCCCGTGGCGAGGCTCAAGCCCGACTACTACCTCATAGAGGTGAAGGACTGGGTCTGGTTCCAGTACCCCTGGACTAGGCTGGAGGACGTGAGCCAATTCATCTCTAGGATCTTCAAGGAGGGCGGCGTGAAGGAGGCCTCAGAGGAGGAGCTGAAGAGGCTCTTCGAGGAGTGGTACGGCATTCACCCACACGAGCTGGGAGCTTACTGGGAGCTAGCGCTCAGGAGGCTAGAGGAGAGGGGCTTGCTGAAGAGAACTGAGAGGGGTTACGCTAAGGCTTAAAGAGCCCTGAGGAACTCTTCACGGGGGCGCCGGGGTGGCCGAGCGGTCCAAGGCGGCGGGCTCGAGACCCGTTGCCCCTCGCGGGCGCGTGGGTTCGAATCCCACCCCCGGCGTCTGGAGGCGATGGGGGTGAACGAGAGAGACTTCTGCATGGACGAGATGTTCGATCATGCCCTCTACAGCGAGCTGGCTAAGAGGGAGAGGGAGGAGGAGGTCAGGGCCCTCCTGAGGGAGTTCGCCGAGCACGAGCTCAGGCACTATAACTTCTGGAAGGGGCTAGCAGGCAGCTGCGGCAGCGTGGACCGCAAGAGGCTCCTGTTCTACTTGCTATTAAGAAAAGCGCTCGGCCTCACCTTCACGCTAAAGCTGCTGGAGAGGCACGAGAAGGAGACTGTGAAGGAGTACAAGGAGTACCTGCCAAAGCTGAGCGAGGAGAAGAGGGCAGAGCTGCTTAGGATGATAGAGGAGGAGGAGCTTCACGAGAAGCGCTTCCTGGAGAGGCTGGCAGAGAGGGAGGCAGCTGTGAAGTACATAGGCTTCATAGCCCTCGGGCTAGCGGACGCGATAGTTGAGATCACTGGCGTCCACGCCGGCTTCCTGGGCGCTACTGCGACTACTCTTGTGGCGGGCGTGGCGGGCTTGATAGTAGGGGTCTCTGCAGCCATATCCATGTCTGGGGCTGCTTACCTACAGGCAAAGCACGGCGGCATGGAGGAGAAGCTCAGCCCCCTCTCCTCCGCGCTAGCTACGGGCATTGCCTACATCTTCGCCGTGGCGCTCCTAGCCCTCCCATACTTCCTCACGCACTCCATGGCCATAGCCTTCCTTGCCTCCCTTGCCGCAGCCCTCTTGCTTATAGTTTCTTTCACATATTATGGCAGCGTGGTGGGGGAGAGGGAGTTCGCGAGGGAGCTGTTTGAGAACGTTGTCATACTCCTGGCCACGGCAGCCATAGCGTACCTCTTCGGCCTCTTTGTGGGGGAGATCACTGGCATCAGGGCAGGGGATCTCTCGGCATAGCTTTTTCTGTTGGCGCAAGCTGCTAGAGATCCCCAGCTCAGCATGGGCTTGTGAGCGACAAGAGGGCCTGCGGCACTAGCAGAAAGGTCTCGTAAGCTTAGCGGGTAGCTCCCCTCTCCTTAAAGCTGAGAGCGCAGTTCCCATGCGAAATATTTAACAGGCCTATTTAGCTTTACTTCCATATATACAAGAATTATATTAACTCTGGTTAAGCTCCTCCCCCCGGTGCTCTCCTATGGCTGCTAGCGCAGATAGGAGGACCCTAGTGGTGGCGGCGGCTCTCCTGATATCGATCGTGGCGCTAGGCATTAGCCTGCTGGCAGTAGCTCAGGTAGGCCGCTTCGGGGTAGCCGCGGACGTTAGGCTCCCCGGCTTCTTCGCTGGCATTGTAGCGGAGGACCCACGGGTGCAGATAGTCAACTTCAGAGTCTGCCGCAACAACGTCTCGGTGGACGCGAGGGGTAACGTCCAAGTTAGGGGCTTCGCCTTCAACATCAGTAACGTAGGAAACGTGGATAGGTCAGTGGTGGCTATGGTGAGCGTCATCGATGCCCAGGGCAATGTAATTGCTAGCGGCGCCAGGCGTGACATTGTGGTGCCTGCGGGCCGGAGCGTTGAGGTCGTCGTCGTTCTGAACAGAGCTGTAAACATCAGCGACATAGCCCGCGTAGCTGCCATAGTTCAGGCGCCCGCAAGGGCAGGGCCGTAAGGCTCCTTGCAAAGGCTAAAGCCCCAAAAACCCCTTTTTCTTCGGGCTCCCCCCATTGCTCAGGCTAGAGAACGTTAGAGCAAGAGTTGAGGGGAAGGAGGTCCTGAAGGGCATAAGCCTCTCCCTCAGGGAGGGGGAGGTCCTCTACGTCCTCGGCCCCAACGGCTGCGGCAAGACCTCGCTGCTCAGAGCCATAGCAGGCTACCCAGGCTATGAGGTAGAGGGGAGGGTGGAGTTCTACGGCGAGGACATAAGCTCCCTGCCTGCAGAGCAGAGGGCAGCGAGGGGAGTAGGCATAGCCCACCAGATCCCCCCAAGGCTGTCCAACGTTAACACAGGCGCGCTGCTGGAGCAAATGTGCCAGAAGTTCGGCTGCAACAGCGTGCGCGAGGTGGCAGAGCTCCTGAACATAAAGCACCTGCTGGGCAGGCCCTTCGGCAAGGGCTTCTCTGGGGGGGAGCTGAAGAGGGTAGAGCTCGCCACGCTCCTCCTCCAGAGGCCCAAGCTGGCCCTCATAGACGAGCCCGACAGCGGGGTGGACGTGGACTCGGTCGCAGTTATAGCGGAGGGCATAAGGAGGCTCCTGAGCTCCTCCACAAGGGGGGCAATAATAGTGACCCACAGCGGCCTCATGGCCCGCCTCGTGGAGCCCAGCGGGGTGTGCATAATGCTCGACGGCAGGCTCGTAAAGTGCGGCGGGAGGGAGCTCCTGGAGGAGGCGATGGGCCGTGGGTTTAGGGCGCTGGTCGGAGGCAGTTAGGGAGAGGGCTAAGGCAGCCCTCCACAGGCCCTCCCCCTACGGCCCAGATCTTGATGTAACCTCCTTTGAACCTGGGCTCTCTGCGGGGGAGCCAGAGCCGGAGCTCGTGAGCCAAACCGGGCTAGACCTCGAGAGGGCAAAGAGGGAGGCCATGTACGTGCAGGTAGATCAGGCGCTCGTGAAGTACTTCAGCAAGGTGCCAGGGGTAGAGGTGAAGTGCCTCGAGAGGCTGCTCGAGGAGGAGCCAGACGTAGCAAAGGAGTACCTATGGCGCCTGCTGGACCCAGCTACCGATAAGTACACTGCTATAGCGGCGCTGAAGGGCGCCGGGGGCTACTTCGTTAGGGTGAAGAGAGGGGCTAAGGTAGAAGTTCCTGTGCAGGCTTGCATGTTCATCCGCTCTAGCTCCCTCCAGGCACCGCACAACCTAGTCATAGTGGAGGAGGGGGCTGAGGCAACTATTCACATAGGCTGCCTCACCATGCCGGAAGCTGCAGCGCTCCACGCAGCCATGTCGGAGATCTACGTAGAGAGGGGGGCTAGGCTGAAGATGATCATGGTCCATGCCTGGAACGCCGTAACTCACGTGAGGCCCAGGACGGTAATTAAGGTAGAGGAGGGAGGGGAGCTGCTGTCCTACTACATGAACCTAAGCAAGGTGAAGAGCCTCCAGACCTACCCCCTCGTGAAGCTAGCCCCAGGCGCCCGCGCATACATAGCTTCCATAATACTCGGCAGAGGGGGAGCAGAGATAGACGTGGGAACTAAGGTGGAGCTGGAGGACGCCTCTGCTGAGATAGTCTCGCGCGTCCTGGCAAGGGACAGCTCCAGGGTCTATGCGAGGGCGCTCCTCTCGGGTCCCTCTGGGCAGGGCCACATAGAGTGCTCCGGGCTTATGTTGAGCGACGAGGCTCGGATAGTCATGTACCCCGAGCTGGACGCAAAGGGTCCCCGGGCGAGGCTCACCCACGAGGCCTCTATAGGGAAGCTCTCTGAGGAGGAGATAAACTACCTGATCAGCAAGGGGTTCAGCAGGGAGGAGGCAGAGGGAATACTCGTGAGGGGCTTCATGAACGTGGAGCTAAGCTTCTTGCCGGAGAGGCTGCAGAAGTACGTCTCTTCTGTGCTGGACGTGATGAAAAAGATGGCCACCATGTGATCTTTCCGGCCGAGCGCTGGGCAGCCCACAGCTCTAGAAATCGCATAGCGCCTCCCATCCCCTCCTCCGGGAACAAAGGGTAGGCGTATAAAAAAGAGGAAAAAGGGGGGTTAGGCGGGCAGAAGGCCCTCTGCCTCCAGCCTGTCAGCAAGCCACTTGAGGCCCAGCCTCTCCAGCGTTGCCCTCGTCGGCCTCCCCTTCACCCATCCCCTGAGCTTGTAGTACTCGTTCCTCATCGGCGCTAGCTCCACCACGTGGCCCTTAGAGGGGCCCTCTGG
>JAOAKH010000017.1 GCA_026413755.1 Acidilobaceae archaeon
GTCCAGAGCGTTGATCAGCCTCTGCGTGTCCTTGAGCTCCTGGATCAGCCTGTTGAGGGTTGTTTCGTACTCCGCGAGCCTCAGGAGGGAGGGGATGAGCTCCCTGAGCATCAGGAAGCTCTCTGCAAGGCTTTGGTGTGCGTCCAGCGGGAGGAAGAGGGGCGGAAGGCTTGCCTTATCTAGCGAGAAGCTCGGCACCCTCACGGCGAAGAGGGCTCGCTGAGAAACGTTAACCAGCAGGCTCTCCTGGGCCCCCGTAACGTAGCCCTCCACCCTCTCTATGCCCTCTGCCGAGAGGCCGAGGTAGTATTGCTGGAAGAGCTCCCTTATGGAGCCGTAGACCTCTGCCTGATATTTTGAGTACTCGTCAGCGTAGCTCTTGATGTAGTGGAGCAGCACCTCCCTCTTCTCCTCCATGAGCTTCCTCACGCGCTTCAGCATCCTCTCCTCTCTCCTCAGCTTTATGAGGTTGATCTTCGTGGGGAGGACGCGGCGAGGATCTACTGCCACGGGACCACACCTATGCGGCGCTGCGGTATGCCGGGTGGTACTTCCTGATGTACTCCTCCCTGATGTTAGTGAGCTCCTCCTCAGGCAGCGTGGAGAGAATGTTCCAGGCTATCTCCAGCGTCTCCTCTATGCTCCTGTTCTCCCTCTCGCCCTGGGAGAGGAACTGGCGCTCGAACAGATCTGCGAACTTGAGGTACTTGCGCTCCCTCTCGCTCAGGCTCTCCTCCCCCACTATAGTTGCTAGCCCCCTCACCTCCACTCCGCGGCTGTAAGCAGCGTAGAGCTGGTTGCTCACCTCCGCGTGGTCCTCCCTTGTCTTCCCCTTCCCTATGCCCTCCTTCATTAGCCTCGAGAGGCTCATGAGCACGTTTATGGGCGGGTAGATGCCCTTGTTGTGTAAGTCCCTGCTCAGCACTATCTGCCCCTCAGTTATGTAGCCAGTGAGGTCCGGGATCGGGTGGGTTATGTCGTCGTTAGGCATGGTGAGTATCGGCATTTGGGTTATGCTCCCCTTCTTCCCGTGGGCCCTGCCGGCCCTCTCATATATGCTGGCGAGGTCGCTGTACATGTAGCCCGGGTAGCCCTGCCTCCCCGGTACTTCCTCCCTGGCGCTGCTGATCTCCCTCAGCGCTTCTGCATAAGAGGTCATGTCGGTCAAGATCACCAGCACGTGCATGTCCCTGCTGAAGGCCAAATACTCTGCAAGCGTGAGCGCAGCTCTGGGCGTGAGAAGCCTCATCATGGCCGGCTCGTTCGCGAGGTTAACGAACATGGCCACCCTGCTGAGCGCCCCAGTTTCTTCGAAGAAGCGCCTGAAGAAGAGGAAGTAGTCGTACTTTATCCCCATGGCTGCGAAGACGACTGCGAACTCCTCCTCCTTCCCCCTAACGGTTGCTTGCCTAGCTATCTGCGCAGCCAGCGTGTTGTGGGGGAGGCCAGAGCCGCTGAAGATGGGCAGCTTCTGGCCCCTAACGAGGCTGTTCATGCCGTCTATGGCGCTAATGCCCGTCTGGATGAACTCGGAAGGGTACGCCCTAGCATAAGGGTTAAGCGGGGCCCCGTTTATGTCCCTCATCTCCTCCGGTATAATCTTAGGCCCCCCGTCTATGGGCTCGCCGAGGGAGTTGAAGATCCTCCCCAGCATGTCGTCGGAGACGGGGATCTCTAGCGTCTTGCCCAGAAAGCGCACGGTGGTGCCGTGGAGGCTTATGCCCGTTGTGCCCTCGAAGACCTGAACCACAGCTGCGCGCCGGGAGACCTCTAGCACCTTTCCCCTCCTCTTATCGCCGTTCTCCAGCTCCACCTCCACTATCTCGTCGTAAGAGACGCCGCTAACGCCCTCTACTATGAGCAGGGGGCCCCTGATCTCGGAGACCTTGGCGTACTCCCTTACTCCCACTACCAAGGCTCATCCGCGAGAGACCCCTCGCTAAAGCCCTTATACATTTTAGCCCTCTTGCAGACGCGCCAGGCGGCGATCGAGTTGCCCAAGCTGTTTGTCACTAGGGAGCTCTTCCCCGACGTGCTCGAGAGGCTTGCAAAGTACTACGAGCTGGAGGTCTGGGACCGATACAAGGAGCCGCCCTACGAGGTGCTCCTCAGGAAGTCAAGGGAAGCGGACGCGTTCCTCAGCCTGCTTACGGACAGAATAGACTGTAACCTCCTCTCCGGCTCGCGGCTAAGGATAGTTGCCCAGTACGCCGTGGGCTTTGACAACGTAGACGTGAAGTGTGCCACAGAGCACGGGATCTACGTGACGAACACGCCGGGCGTGCTAACGGAAGCTACGGCGGAGCACACTTGGGCGCTGATCCTGTCGCTAGCGAGGAGGATTGTGGAGGCAGATCACTACGTGAGGTGGGGCGAGTGGTGGAGGGTGGGCACGGCCTGGCACCCCCTAATGTTGCTAGGCGTGGAGCTGGAGGGCAAGACCCTCGGCGTGGTGGGCATCGGGAGGATAGGGAGCAGGGTAGCTGAGATAGCGAAGGCCTTCAGGATGAGAGTAGTTTACTACGACGTGGAGAGGAAGAGGGAGCTGGAGGAGAAGCTGGGGATCGAGTACAGGGAGCTCGACGACCTGCTAGCAGTCTCTGACATAGTAACTCTCCACACGCCCCTCACCCCCGAGACGAGGTACCTAATAAACGAGGAGAGGCTGAGGAGGATGAAGAGGGGGTCGCTGCTGATCAACACTGCCAGGGGGGCTGTGGTAGACACTAACGCTCTCGTGAAGGCCCTGAGGGAGGGCTGGATAGCTGGCGCTGCGCTCGACGTGTTCGAGAGGGAGCCCCTGGAGCCAAACCACCCGCTGCTGGCCTTCAAGAACGTCGTAGTGACCCCACACATCGCAAGCGCCACGAGCGAGACGAGGAGAAGAATGGCGGAGCTGGCGGCGGAGAACCTAATAGCCTTCTACGAGGGGAAGGAGCCCCCCACGCTGGTAAACAAAGAGGTAGTTAGGAGGAGGTCGCCGGGCTTCGGCTAGCGCTTCTGCAGGAACAGGTAGCCGGAAAGGACCAGGCCCGCTAACGCCGTGAGGCCTGCGAGGAGGACCAGTAATCTAGTGAGGTCGTGGCGCTCGCTCAGCTGCACTATCTCCTTTCTCCTCTCCTCCACCTCGCCCTCCACTACCTGCAGCTCCTGAGCAAGCGACCTGAGGGCTGCCTGGAGATCTCTCGCGTCTCCCTCAAGCCTCGTTATCCTCTCTGCCTCCGCCCTTATGGCGGCAGCGAGCGTGGCGTTAGCTCTCTCCAGGTTGCTCCCCAGCGCGAGGAGGTCGTCCCTTGCAGCCCTCAGCCCTGCCTCAAGGCTCCTGGCTGCCTCTTGCAGCGATGCAATAGCTCTGTCTATCCTCGCTATTTCCCTCCTCCTCTCCTCTACCTCCCTGTTGAGGTCTGCCCTCACGGCCTCCAGAGAGGCCCTCAGCGCGAGCAGGGAGGCGTTCAGGCTCCTCAGGGCGCTCTCCAGCAGGCTCACCCTTGCAGAGATCACCTGTATGTCCTGGAGGGCCCTCTCCACGCTCCTCGTTAGGGTGGGGGCCCCTAGCACCAGCGAGATCTCCGAGTTCTCCCAGTCGACTAGGTAAGAGTACATCATGAAGAGGCTAAAGATGTAGGTTCCTCTCTCAAGGAAGAGGTAGCCGGAGCTAGTGAAGAGGGAGCTGAAGGCGCCCGATGGGGAAGTTATCGTGAGGGCAGGCACGGCGCCATAGCCTGCCTTTGTGGTCACTGTGGGGAAGAAGGGCTCCGGCAGGGGTTCCCGCACGTTAACGTAGAGAGTAACTATGTCGAGCATGTCTCTCGTGGGCAGCAAGAGCTCCACGCTCCTCAGGAACCTGAGGCCCTCGAGGTTAACCGCGACGGGGGCAGTCACCACGAAGGGGAACCTGTAGACGCTGGCCTGAGTCCTCAGGAACACGTAGCCGCCGTAAGTCCCTGGCTCAAGGTTCTCAAAGCTCACCCTCAGCGTAGCAGAGGCCCTTGCCTCAACGGCCAGCTCCCTTGCGCTGGGCCTGAAGAGGGCACTGACGTTCTTGAACGTGTAGACCTCTACCGCAGAGACCTCTACGGTAACAAGGATGGGCCTGTCGAGCAGGTTCGTGATCCTCAGGTCTATGGAGCTGGAGCTGCCGAGGAGGTGCACGAAGGGCTGGCCGGCAGAGTGTATCCTTATCTCCCTCCTCACTGCTCTCCCCACGTCAATGAGACCTGCCCCCTGATCCGCTACCGTTATGACGGGCGGCTCTACTATGTAATAGTCAATGATCTCCTTGTACCAGTCCGGCAATAGCCAGAGGGCGTCCACGCGCTGGGGCTTCACATTAACGGCGGTGTGCATTAGAGCTCCCATCACCTCCTGGGGCGTCACGTTGCCGTGCCTCCTGAGGTGCTGGATCAGGATGGCAGCAGCGCCCGAGACGAAGGGGGTCGCCATGGAGGTGCCCGATATCATTGCAGATTCCACATCGTAAGCGCTCACGGGAATGGCGGAGAGGATGTAGACGCCCGGCGCTACCACGTGGGGCACAAGCATGCCCGGCAGCGCGGGGCCCTTGGAGCTGAAGAAGGCTAGTATGTCATCATCTGGGCTCGCAGTGCCCATGTGGCTGCTGGCCCCCACGCATATGACGCCGCTTGCGAGGCAGAGCCCGTTGAAGTAGTTCAGGCTCCAGCCGTTGCCCGCAGCGATCACGACCACCTTCCCCTTTGAGACGGCCTTCTCGAGGGCCTCTATAGAGGCCACCTTGATCTTCCCGAGCTTTATAGCGTAAGCCATCTCAGGCGTCACGCCGAAGCCGAGGCTGAGGCTTAGCACGTCTGCCTCGTCGCCGCTGTCGGGCTTCTCGTCTGGGCCTGTGAGGGCATACTCTATGGCCTTAACAATGATGGAGTCGGTGGTGTAGCTGCAGTACATCTCGCGGGAGAAGGCTATTATGTCGTATATGTCTACCCCCGGCGCCACGCCTCTGTAGGTCTCGTTCTGGCTGGCCACAATGCCCGCCACGTGAGTGCCGTGGTAGTTGCCTCCCAAGTACATCCCGTAGCCGCAGTAGTCTATTTCGCCTGTCTCAGTGGCATCAACCTCCCAGACCACCACGCTTCTATCTCCTCTAATGAACCAGGGGTGCCTGTTCTCTACGCCCGTGTCGATTATGGCTACCCTTACGCCGGTGCCGTTCAGGCCCAGCTGCCAGGCCACGGGGGCCCCGACAGTAGGCGTGCCTGCGTAGAGCGCGGGCTCCATGGGGAGCTGGTACGGCTTTATCAGCTGGAACTTCCTGTCAGGGATCACTGAGTAGCCCATGGAGGAGAGCCTCCTCGCCACTGCCAGCGAGCCCTCGAAGGCTACTCCGTTAACGAGGCCCAGCTCCTCCCTTACCTTCCCCCCTAGGGACTCCACGACCCTCCTAGTTGCCTCTGCAGAGGGCCCGAGCGCGATGAACCTGTCGCTCACGGTTTCCTCAAGGCGCTGAGTCCTCGGCAGGAGGTCGGGAGAGGCGGCAGCTGGGATAGCTAGTAGCAGCAAGAGGAGTAGGGCTGCGAGTCTCAGCTCTATCACCGGCGCAGCCCTGGGGAGAGAGTTAATAAGCTCGGTTAATGTCCAAAAGCTTTAAGCCTGCGGAGAGCTCTCCCCAGGGGGTGCGGCCGTCGTCTAGCCTGGACTAGGACGCCGGCCTCCCAAGCCGGAGGTCCCGGGTTCAAATCCCGGCGGCCGCACCACGCTGGGCTAATTGGAGGCCAATGGGAGTTGGGAAGCCTGGCCATTTACTGGTTCAAAAGAGACCTGAGGGCGCGGGACAACAGAGCCCTGATCAGGGCTCACCAGCTCGCAGATAGGGTAGCCCCTCTCTTCATTATAGATCCAGAACTGCTCTCCAGCCTTGGAATAGGCGCAGACGACCCAAGGCTGGGCTTTGTGCTGAGCGCTGCGAGAAGCCTAGCCGGCGAGCTCCCCCTTCACGTGCTATATGAGAAGACCGAGGAGGCCTTCGAGAGGGCCCTCAGTGGAAGGAAAGTGGACTACGTAGTTACAGCAAAGCCCCTCACGTGGAGCGGGAGGGAGAGAGTTGAGAGAGTGAGGGCGGTAGTGGAGAGGCATGGGGCAAAGCTGGTGGAGGTGGAGGACGAGACGCTCGTGGATCTCAGGAGCATAGGGAACCATCAAACCTTCACCTCCTTCTACGGCGAGTGGAGAAGGAAGGTGGACGGAGCAGTCTCTGCCATCCCCAGGCTAAGGACGGCGGAGCTGGACCTGCCCAGGGCAGAGGAGAGCCTCAAATCCATAGAGTTCAAGGGGGAGATGGTGTGGAGCGCTGAGGGCTGCAGGGAGAGGCTAGAGAGCTACGACTTCTCCTTATACGAGCGCACCAGGAACTTCCCTGCCATAGACAGCTCGCTGCTGTCGCCCTGCATAAGGCTGGG
Organism: Acidilobaceae archaeon; assembly: GCA_026413755.1. Lineage (GTDB taxonomy): Archaea > Thermoproteota > Thermoprotei_A > Sulfolobales > Acidilobaceae > DSZV01. The sequence continues at coordinate 6,432 of JAOAKH010000017.1, forward strand.
CGTAGTGTCAATAAGGGAGGTCTACCAGAAGGCCTTGCCAAAGTCCGAAGCGTTCGTGAGGCAGCTCGCTTGGAGGGAGTTCTACTACTGGCTTGCCTACAGGTTCCCAGAAACTAGGAAGCTGGAGCTAAGGAGAGAGAGGAGGGGCATAAAGTGGGAGAACGACCCTGAGCTCATGAAGGCCTTCGAGGAGGGGAGGACGGGCTACCCGATAGTAGATGCAGGCATAAGGGAGCTCAAGAGGAGGAAGTGGGTGCACAATAGAGTTAGGCTCATCCTAGGGAGCTTCCTCACGAAGGACCTGCTGGTAGACTGGCGGTTCGGGGAGGAGCTCTTCAGGAAGCACCTCGTGGACTACGACGAGCTGGTTAACCTAGGCAACTGGCAGTGGGTAGCTTCGGTGGGCATAGACCCTGTGCCGCTCAGGATCTTCAACCCCGTGGAGCAGGCAAAGAAGTACGATCCGGACTGTAAGTACATAAAGCGCTGGCTCCCCGAGCTCTCCTCACACCCCTGCCACGAGCTCCAAGATCCGCTGAGGTATAAGATCAAGGGCTACGTAGAGCCGGTGGTGGATCACTACGAGAGGGCGAGGAGGGCAAAGGAGCTCTTCAGATAGCCCTATACCTTCTCCCCTTCCCTTCTACGCGGCGATGGACATGAGGGTCAGGATAATAGACGCAACGCCCAGCGCGTCGGGCTTCAGCGCAGTTTACCTAGTGAAGGGGGAGAGGGCTGCCCTCATAGATGCTGGACCAGCTAACGGCGCGCAGAAGGTGCTGGAGGCGCTGGCAGGAGAGAGGGTGGACTACGTGGTGTTAACTCATGTGCACATAGATCACGGCGGGGCCGCCGGCGTGCTCTCCTCTGCGCTGGGGGCAGAGGTTTACGTTCACCCCCGCGGCTATAGGCACGTTATAGACCCGAGCGTGCTCTGGGAGCAGTCGAGGCAGGCGCTGGGGCCTATAGCAGACTACTACGGGAGGCCTACGGCGGCGGAGGGGGCAAGAGTAAGGGCGGCAGAGGACGGCGCTTCGGTGGACCTGGGCGGCGTCAGGCTGCGGTTCCTCCACACGCCAGGCCATGCGAGCCACCACTTGAGCGTGGTGTTGGAGGGGGAGGGCGTGATCTTTGCAGGGGACTCGGCTGGCGTAGCGTTAGAGGACGCCATGCTGCCCACCACGCCCTACCCCTTCAAGCCGAAGCAGTACATAAGGAGCATAGAGCTCATGGAGAGGGAGAGGCCCCAGAGGGTGTACTTATCTCACTTCGGCCATGCGGGAGGGGCAGAGTACCTTTCACGGCACAAACAGGACATCGTTAGTTGGCTCGACGCCGTGGCGGCGATAGTGGGGAGGGGCGTCACTGACGGCTACGAGGTGGCGGAGCTCCTGGCAGGGAAGCTGGAGAGCGCGAAAAAGGCCAGGGAGTCGAGGGTGCCCCACCTCTACTACAACACTGTATTAGGCCTTACGAGGGCTGTCCTGGAAGGGGAGTGGCCCTGAGGTCCCTCGCCACGCTCTCCGCTACCTTTTTCCCGCTGAGCAGCATGCCGCCAAATATGGGGCCCATCCTGGGGAAGCCGTAATATGCTGCCGTGGCCATTCCCGCCACGTACAGCCCTGCTGCCACCCTCCCGCTCCTCTCCGCCACCAGCCTCTCCGCAAGCTCTGCATATGCAGACCTCTCGCCCTTCACGCTTAGGCCTAGCTCCGGCACCTTCCTTGCGGCTATGCTCAGCACCTCCGCGCCGTGGCCCGTCGCGTCTATCACAGCCTTGGACTCAGTGAATATAGGATCTACGTGTGATTGGCTAATCTCTATCGGCGACCAGACCCACACGACACCCGTGATCCTAGGCGGCTCCTTCCTATAGATCAAGTCGCTTACGTGGGCCCCCAGCAGGACCTTAGCTCCGGCTTCAACGGCCTTATACGCCAGCTTTGCTATGAGCTCCGCGGGGTCCACAACGTACAGCCCGCCGCCTGCCGGCACGCTCCTCACACCGAACTCAGCCAGCACCCCCAGCGCCTCCTCTTGTATTACTATGCGGGGCAGCATGTTGCCGCCGGGACCTATGCCGCCCCCAAAGGAGAACCTCCTCTCGAAAACAGCTACCCTCAGCCCCTCCTTAGCCAGGTAGTATGCCGCTGTGAGGCCCGAAGGCCCCGCGCCGACTACTGCTACGTCCACCTCAGAAAGCTCCTCTAGGTCCCTAAGGGCCGCCCTCACGATGGCTCGCGTTATGTCAGCTTCCCTCATGGCTGACCCGTGAGTAAGGTTGCCGGAAGGATATAATAAAGAGGGCCCGGGCCGGGATTTGAACCCGGGACCTTCGGGTCCACAGCCCGACGCTCTGCCAGCTGAGCTACCCGGGCCACCGCTATAGAGCTCTAGCCTTAGGCTTATATTCTGTACTCCTCAGGCAAGGCCCTTATGAGCTCCCTCACCGCCTCTACGCTCCTCAGGAAGCCCTCCCTCTCCTCCTCGTTCAGGGGCAGCTCCAGCACCTTCTCTGCCCCCCTCCTGCCCAGCACCACAGGCACCTCGGCCACCACGTCCCTCAGGCCGTACTCCCCGTCGAGGTATACGCTGGCAATGAAGACCTTCTTCGCGTCCCTCTTAACTGCTTCTGCCATGAGCACCACCCCCAGCCCAGGGGCGTAGCTGCTGCTGTAGCCCCTCAGCTTTGTTATCGTGGCCCCTGCCTGCACAGTCTCCCTAGCTACCTCCTCCACCTCTGCCTTGCTGAGCAGCTGCGTGAGCGGCACGCCGCCTACCGTGGAGAGCCTCGGCACGGGGTACATGGCTTCGCCGTGCATGCCCACGACTATTGGAGATATGGAGGAGTAGCTCACCTTCAGCTTCTTTGCAGCATAGTATGCCAGCCTAGCTGAGTCCAGCACGCCGCTGAAGCCTATGACCCTCTCCCTAGGGAAGCCCAGCTTCTTGTACATCACGTAAACCATGGCGTCGAGGGGGTTAGTGGTCATGATAACCACAGACTCTGGCGCGTACTTCTTTATCTTCACAGCTATGTCCGCCACGATTGCAGCGTTGTCTGCCAGCAGCTGCTCCCTCGTCATGCCGGGCTTCCTCGGCTTCCCCGCGGTGACTAACACTATCTCGCTGCCCTCCATGAGCTCGAAGTTCTCAGAGCCCACGAACTCCACGTCCGCCCCCAGCGTGGCAGCGGCGTGCCCGAGATCCAGCGCCTCGCCCTGCGCTAGGCCTGGGACTATGTCGAGGAGCACTATCTTCTCGTCAAGACCTCTCAGGAGGGCTGCAAAGGCCGCAGAGGTGCCCACCCTGCCGGTGCCTATTATGGTTATCAATGCCGTCACCGAGTAAAGAGATCTCCTAGGTTTATATATAAAAAATTCACCAAGTGATGTACGTTATCTTGAGCCTCTTGCTGGCCTCATCTATAAGCCGCCAGTCCTCATAGGACAACCTCCACTCTAAGGCCCCCGCGTTCTCCTCCACCTGCTGCGGGCTCCTGGCGCCCACTATGGGGAGCACCACGTCGCTGTACGATATGAGCCAGTTTAACGCCACTTGTGCAGGGGTCTTGCCGTACTTGCTCCCCACATCCCTTAGCACTTTCACCAGCTCGAGCACCTGCGTATAGTTCGCTGGGTGGAAGAGGGGCTCGTTGATCCTCACGTCCTGGAACTTCCCTATATCCTCGAGGCCGTACTTGCCCGTAAGGGCTCCCTTGCCGAGAGGGCTCCAAGCCATGAGCGTCATTCCGTGCCTCTCGGCGTAAGGAACGTGGTCCACCTCAGCCCACCTCTCCGCCAGGTTGAACCTCACTTGGAGCGCCTGGATCTCCTCGCGCGCAAGGCAAGACCTCGCCGCCTCGGCGAGCTCTACGGGATAGTCGCTCAGCCCGAGGTAGCTCACGGCCCCCAGGGCTACAGCCCTCTCAAGGGCCCTCATGTATGCACAGGTAGGGAAGTTGTGCCAGGCTGGAGGCCAGTGGATCAGCAGCAGGTCCACTTTCTCCCTCTGCAGCCTGTTAAGGGAGCGGTCTATGGCTCTGAGCACGTCCTCCGGCGACAGGAAGTCGCCGGGGATCTTGGTGGCCACGACTACCTCCTCTCCTCCCTCGACCTCCTTCAAGGCCCTGCCGAGCAGCTGCTCGCTCATTCCCCTGCCGTATATCATTGCCGTGTCCACGAAGTTGATCCCCACCTCGAGCGCCTTCGCCACTATTTCTTTTACTAAGGCGTAGTCCTTCACTCCCCACGTCTCCGTGAACTGCCACGCGCCGAGGGCTATCCTCGAAACCTTGAGCCCCGTGCTGCCCAGCTCCGTGTACTCCACGGCCCTCACCTATATTGGCTTCACGGCCTGCTCGGCGCCGCAGGCCTCACATATCAACAGCCAGCTCCTCTCCTTCTTCACCAGCTTTGTGTCTACGGTGCCGCAGGTAGGGCATCTCACGTACGTCTTCTCGAACCTCTGCAAGAGCTGCTCTATGGGCTTCCTGGAGACTTTTATGCTGACCCTCAGCTGGCCGCTGCCCTCGTCGTAGCCCCCGCCCGCGTTGAGCTCCCTGAGAAGGTAGCGCGTGAGGACGGCAGGCTCTCTCCTCAGCTTCTGGGCTATCTCTCTAAAGTTTTTGATGATTGTCTGATCTCCCACCCTTATGAGCTCAGGCTCGGGGATGGCTATTCCCTCCCCCTCCGGCCTTGGGGGTATTTTCTTGTAAACGCGCTCGAGGAGCCAAGGGTAGTCGAAGAGCTTCTCTTCCATCGCTCTCTCCTTTTTCGCCCTCTACGTTTGCGTAGCCCCTTATATGCTTATGATGTCTTTTATAGTGGCGACGCTCAGGAGCTTAACCCCTAGCCTCTCCAGCCTCTCCCCTGCCCCCTGGAGCCTGTCTACCAGCACCACCGCCCCTTTCACCTCGCAGAAGGGCTTGAGGGCTGAGGCTGCCCTCTCAAGGGAGGCGCCGGTAGTCGCGACGTCGTCCACGACTATGCAGCTTCCCCTAGGGTCCCCCTCCACGAGGCTCCCAGTGCCGTGCCCCTTTGCCTCCGACCTCACGTACGCTACCCCCTTGTTAAGCATGAGCGCCACTGCCGCGGCCCACGGGATCCCTGCGGTGGCTACCCCAGCTACCACCTCGAAGGGCTCCAGCTCCTTAGCTCTCTCAGCTAGCAGCTCCGAGGCCCTCCTGAAGGCGCGGCTGTCCCCTAGCAGCTTCCTCATGTCTAAGTAGTAGTTGCTCTTAGCGCCGGAGGAGAGCGTGAACTCGCCGAAGAGCAGGGCCCCCCTCGCCCTTACGAGCTCAGCCAGCTCCACGACCGCTCTCCAGCGCTCGCCTGTGGGCTAGGTTAATAGCTCGCGCAGCAGCCAGGGGGTCAGGGGCCCTGGTTATGGATCTCCCCACTATCTCGTAGTCTGCCCCCGCGGCTATGGCGCTGCCGGGCGGCGCCCCTTGAGCTCCCACGCCTGGGGAGAAGATCTTCTGGGGGAAGCTCCTCTCTCTCAGGAGCCTTATGATCTGAGGTCTGGTGGCAGGCGCCACGAGGCCCCAGGGGTCTGCTCTCCTTATGACCTCCATCACCCTCTCTATGCTGGGATCTATTACCTCCTCGCTCCCCCTGTGGCTCATGGAGGCCACAAGGATCAGCTTCATCTCCATGGCCTCGAGCGCCTCCTTTAGCTCGTCGAGCGCGCCCGCGTAGCCCACAAAGCTGTGGGCTATTACCGCGTCGACGTACCCCCTGAGTAGGGCGGCAGAGGACTTCATGACGGGCGCTATGTCTGCCAGCTTGAGGTCCGCTATTACGAACTTATCGCACGCCCGCCTGAGCTCCCCGAGCCCCCTCAGGCCATAGCTTAGCAGGAACGGCAGGCCCACCTTCAGCCCCCACGCCTCCTCGCAGACCTGCGAGGCCAGCTTCGCCCACTGCTCCAGCGGCTCCCCCTCTGGGTCTATAGCGATCACCAACCTGCTCAAGGCTCAACCTAGATCGTGCTCACAGTTATAACTTTCATGCGTAGTTCCCGTGAGGGAGCAGCTTGGAGAGGGAGGTGATCCTGCCGCTAGAGCTCTGGCCAAGGAGAGGGGGCTGGGTAGGGAAGGTGGTCTCTGCGCTGAAGAGGGAGGGGGAGAGCGTTAGGAAGGGGGAGCCCCTGCTGGAGGTGGAGATAGAGAAGGCAATACTAGTCGTTGAGTCCCCCTACAGCGGCGTGGTGAAGGAGATAGCTCAGCCAGGGAGGCCCGTGAAGCCGGGATCCCCGGTGGCGAGGGTAGAGGTTTATGGAGAAGCTCAAGCTTAGGGTCTCACTCAACGACAGGTACTTCCAAGTGCTGCGCACAGTGTCGGGCTTCGGGATAGCTACTGTCTGCGAGGGGGCCCTCTGCCCTAACATTTTCGACTGCTGGGGCGGCGGCGTTGCCACTTTCATGATCATGGGCGACACCTGCACCAGGGGCTGTAGGTTCTGCTATGTGAAGAAGGGGGTCCCCCAGCCGCTCGACCCAGAGGAGCCGAGGAAGGTGGCGGAGGCAGCGAGGCTGCTAGGGCTGGATTACGTTACTATTACCTCCGTGGACCGCGACGACCTGCCAGACGGGGGCGCCTCGCACTTCGCCGCGACCATAAGGGCCGTAAAGGAGCTGAACCCCGGAGCGCTGGTAGAGGTGCTCACCCCCGACTTCAGCGGCATGAGGTGGGCAATAGAGAAGGTAGCCTATGCCGGGCCTGAAGTGTTCGCCCACAACATAGAAACTGTGAGAAGGCTTACGCCAGTAGCTAGAGACAGGAGGGCCAGCTATGAGCAGAGCCTGGAGGTGCTGAGGTATGTGAAGGAGCTCAGGCCGGAGATCGTTACGAAGTCCTCCATCCTCTTGGGCATGGGGGAGGAGAGGGAGGAGGTGCTGGAGGCCATGAGGGACCTCAGGAGCGTGGGGGTTGACATACTGGTGCTCTCCCAGTACCTGCGGCCCAGCCCAAGGCACCTGCCGCTAGCGAAGAGGTACTCCCTTGCCGAGTTCAAGGAGCTGGAGGAGGAGGGCCTCCGCATGGGGTTTTCCTACGTAGTCGCGCACCCCCTCGCCAGGACGTCCTACAAGGCAAAGGAGGCATACTTTGCCGCGAGGAAGAGGGCCCTTGAAGCTAAGGGTCGTCTTTGACGGCCCCCGTGACCCCTGGCTTAACATGGCTATAGACGAGGCGCTTGCTATCCACAGGCCCTCCGGGCGGGACGTCCTGAGGCTCTACATGTGGTCCCCTGGCGCTGTTAGTATAGGCAGGAAGCAGCCTGTAAGCGTCGTGAACCTGGGGGAGCTGAGGAGGCTTGGGCTAAAGCTCGTGAGGAGGCCCACGGGAGGGGCTGCCGTTTATCACGCAGAGGGGGCTGAGGTGACGTACAGCGTGGTGCTGGGCAAAGATCACCCCCTACACTCTCTTGACATCAGCTCCTCCGCGGCAAGGATTGCGGAAGCAATAGTGCTAGCTATAGCTGAGCTGGGGGCTGCCGCGGAGCTGCGCGGCCACGGAGAGCCGGGGGAGAGCGCGTACTGCTATCTTAACCCTGCCGCCAGCGACGTCATCCTAATGGGCAAGAAGGTCTCGGGCAGCGCGCAGAGGAGGGAGCGGGGGGTGCTCCTGCAGCATGGCACCCTCGTTCTCTCCCACGATCCCGCAGTGCCGAGGAGGCTGATAGCTGGGGCTGAAGAGGCTGCCGTAGGCCTCTGGGACGTGTTCGGGAAGGTGAAGGTCTCCGCGGTCATGGAGGCCCTCGCTATAGCTATGGCAAAGGTGCTGGGCTACGAGGGCGTGGAGCCCTCCTCGCTCACGCCTCAGGAGCTGGAGACGGCTCTAGAGCTATATGAGCAGAAGTACTCAAGGGACTCCTGGAACCTGGAGGGTAAGCTTGAGGCTGGCGAGGTGCGACAGGAGGGACCCAAGGGAGTCCGTTAAGCTGGAGGAGCTCCTCCTCGAGAAGGCCCAGCGGGGAGGGGAGTTCATAAGGATCTGGATCAATTACCCTTCGGCCGTCATAGGCTACTCGCTGAGGGAGTGCGAGGAGGTTAACTGTCAGGAGGCCTCTAGGCTTGGGATACCAATAGTGAGGAGGGTGAGCGGGGGAGGGGCTGTGTATCATGATCTCGGCAACGTTAACTTCACCATAGCGAGGAGGTGGGAGGGGTTGAAGGCCGTGGACGAGGCCTACGAGGAGTCCACCCGCGTAGCGCTGAGGGCCCTAGAGCTCCTCGGGCTAGAGGGGCACGTGGAGAACGGGAACGACGTGGTGGTGGGGAGCTACAAGGTCTCTGGGGCTGCCGCAGCGGTGAGGAGGGGGGCATACCTCGTTCACTTCACCTTCCTCGTAGCCACGAACATGGAGGTGTTGAAAAGGGTGATAGTGCCCAGGCTAGACAGGGTGGAGAGGGGGGAGGTGACGCCGGCTAAATATAACCCAGCTAACCTGAAAGACATAGCGGGGGTCTGTCTCTTATACACATCT
>JAOAKH010000018.1 GCA_026413755.1 Acidilobaceae archaeon
CCTCGAGGTCCTGATCGGTGAGGTTCCACCTGCTCCTGAGCCTCTTGAACTCCGGCAACTCGTCGAGGGCTGGCTTCCTCTCGAAGAAGGCATAGTGGAGGATGTAGTTGAAGATCGCCGTCTCAGTCCCGGACCTGAAGGGCACCCAAATGTCTGAGACCATGGCTGTTCTGGAGAACCTAGGGTCGAAGGTGATGAACACGGTACCCCTCTCCCTCTTGCCCTTGAAGAAGTACCAGAAGGAGAGCGGGTGAGCCTCTGCAGGGCTGGAGAAGAAGAGCACAACATCGGCAAGAGCTACGTCCTCGTTAGTTGCGGTCTCAATTCCCCATCCATAAGTTACTGCCAGGCTCGCCACTGTAGAGCTGTGACATTTCCTGTACTGGGAGTCCATGTTGCTCGTGCCGAGGTATGCTGCCAGCTTCCTCACGAGATAGGAGGCCTCGTTAACCATTATGGAGGAGCCGATGAGCTGCACGGGGGTAGCGCTGCCTGGGCTGTAGTAGAAGCCGTCCCTCTGCCTCGGAGCTCCGCTGTTAGCCCTCCAGCTGGAGAGGATGGCCTTCAGCCTCTCTGCAACGAACCTAAAGGCCTCGTCCCAGGTCACAGTCTGCCACTTTGGCGGATATTTCTTGACTATCGCCTCGAGCTCCTCCCAGCTCTTTGCCTTGAGGAGCTCCTCAGGCGGGGGCTTCGGCCCAGTCCTTATCCTTGGGTATAGCACCCTCGCGTCGCTCGTTATCTGCTGGAACATAGCAGCGCCTTTCGAGCAGAGGCCTCCGAAGTTGATGGGACTCTCAGGAGAGCCTATAGAGGCGAAGATCACGCTGTCGCCTATCGTGTAGAAGTCTACGCTACAGCCCACTGAACAATAGTTACATATTACAGGGGTTACCTTCGCTTTTATTACTCCCTCCTTCCTCCCTATCTCTCCTAGGTTCCACTTAGTCTTCCACTGCTTGAAAGGAACAGGCGAGTCTTGAGCCTGCGCTGGAATGGCTGACAGAACGCTCGCAGCAGAGGCTATCGCAGCCAGCTTAAGGAACGACCTTCTAGAGATGGGATCGCTCACGCCTTCTCACCCTCCCTACACGCGGCGCCGCAGTTACTGCTCCCCTTCAGCCCGTAGCTTTTGTCCCTCCTGCCATACATAGCTTTCAGGGTAAGACACGTATAGTCCTCTGCCTCGTCCGTAAGGTTAACGAGGCCATCAAGGAGCTCAGGTAGAAGACGTGCTTCCTCGAGGATATGTTTTTTCAGCTTTTCATAATAGTCGTCCACAGTACCACCTCTATACGTATAATTTTATATTAGAGAACTTATATTTACAATGTTAACATAGCTAACATCCAAGAAAAGAGCTACTTAATGCTAAATAACTTTCTCTTTCATACACAGGGAACAGAGCTGTCGCTAAGCAAGCGCGTTTGTCGCGAGAGGGAGTGCGAAGAGGAGCTGGAGGAGCTGTTGAAAGCCTTCGATGAGATAGATGCCATAGCTTCCTCCCTTCAGGCCTTGGTGAAGGTGGAGCCCTCTAGCTACCCTCTTATATCGAATGTTAACATGGAGGAGCTCATCTCTGCCGCAAAGCAGGAGCTAGAGAGGAGAGGCATAGATGTGGGGGGAGTGAGCAAGGAGGCAATAGTGAGGGGAGAGGCGGAGGGGGCTGGAGGGCTCTTGAGCCTAGTGATAAGGAGAGCCCTGTACAAGAGGGTGAAGGGCTCCCTCCCGCCTGATGCCCCGGCTTTCCCCTGCCCCGTCTGTGGCCTATATCCCATAGCTGGGGTCATGAAGAGAGTGAAGGGGGCGATATTCTCTATGGACGTGGTAGAGCTTCACTGCCTATGTGGGTATAGCACGACTGTAGAGCAGTTCCACTGCCCCGTCTGTGGTAACAAGGACAAGCAGGCCTTCGACCTCTACGTTGCAGGAGACATAACGTACAGGGCTTGCATTAAGTGTGGGCACGTTATCGGCATAGCCAAAGAAGAAGTGGAGGGGGAGAAGCTGCCCATAGCCATAGCATATAGCATTTCGAGACACGGCTGGATCTCTAGATCTGCTTAAATATGCAGGAAAGCTCTTTCCCAGCGAGGGCTAATGAGAGTAAAGGTGCTTGGCAGCGGCAGAGAGGTGGGGAGGGCAGCCATAGCTGTGGAGGACTCGGGCGGAGCTCTCCTCATGGACTACGGCGTGAACTTCGACGAGAACGATAATCCCATTTTCCCAGAGCACATAAGGCCGAGAGACCTGGCGGGGGTAGTGCTGACCCACAGCCACTTGGACCACGTGGGGGCGGCGCCGCTCCTTTACGTTAGCCACGCGCCCCCCCTGTTTGCCACTCCGGTGACTCTGGACGTCACGAGGGTGCTGCTATATGACATGATAAAGCTGAACGGTCAGCTCCTCCCCTTTGACGAGGGGGTAGTTAACGAGATGCTTGGCAGAGCCACCTCCCTTCCCTATAGGGAGGAAGTGGAGCTCGGGAACTTCACTTTCAAGCTCCTCCCCTCTGGCCATATACCTGGCAGTGCAGGCGTGCTGGTAGAAACCAGAAGGAGGGCGCTGCTCTACACCAGCGACGTCAACGTGATTGAGACCAAGCTAACGAAGCCCGCCGATATGAGCGGCGTGAGGGCAGATGCAGTCATAGTCGAGTCCACCTATGGCTCCACCAACCATCCCCCGAGGGAGGTCACAGAGCAAAGGTTCATCTCCTCCCTAAAGGAGGTTGTAGAGTCAGGCGGCATAGCCCTGGTGCCCGCCTTCAGCGTCAGTAGAGGCCAGGAGGTGCTTACCGTGATAGCCGAGAGAGACCCTGGCTGGAACGTGTGGGTAGATGGGATGATTAGGGAGGTGGCAGACATATACGTTAAGCACCCAGGCTACGTGAGGCTGTACGGCATACTGGCTAAAGCGCTTAGGGAGTACAACGTGGTGAGGGGGTGGCAGGACAGGAAGGCCGCCCTGAAGGAGCCGGGCGTGATAATAGCCAGCTCGGGCATGCTGAAGGGAGGGCCCAGCCTGTACTACCTCAAGAGGCTGGCCGAGAACCCGAAGAACGCCGTCTTCCTCGTGAGCTTCCAGGGCAAGAACACCCCTGGAAGGCAAATACTAGAGACTGGCTTCGCGCTGCCAGAGGAGATGCCGATAAGGGCTAGGGTAGAGTGGTTCGACTTCTCCAGCCACATAGATCAGAAGGGCGTGCTGAAGCTGCTCAAGGAGCTGAGGGAGGTGCAGAAGGTCATACTGGTCCACGGGGTGCCAAAGGCTCAGGAGGTGCTTGCGCAGAAGATAAGGGAGGATCTCGGGCTAGAGACGCTTGCGCCCGCCGTGGGGGAGACCGTGGAGATCTAGGACTTCTCCTGCTGCTTGTCCAGGTCTATCACCTGCTTGCAGGCTATCTTGCTGAGGACTTCTTGCAGCTTGTCCTCTGTAGTCTTGTAAGTGTAGAGGTACCTCTTCGTCCTAGCCTTTACCTTAACTACCCCTTTGCTCCTCTTCACCCTACACTCGCTTGACCTCTTCACTACCTCAGCGAACTCCTCCAGGCTCGTTATCTCCACTGGCACCTCGCGTCCCCCGCTCTCCCGCCCCGCCGAGCTAATAAGCAATCGTTTTTAAGGATCTGGGGAGTCCTGAGAGGGGGATCGAGATGAAGATAGCGTTAAAGGACAGGGAGATAGAGATAAACGAGGAGACGTTGGCAGTGCTGAGGAGGTACAAAAGGACTGAGATGACGCTGGAGCAGCTGGCCGCAGCGCTGGGCCTCTCGAGCTGGGAAGAGGCATACGAGCTAGTTAAGAAGGTGCCGCTCTGGGTGCTGGACGTAGAACCCTCCATGTGGAAGGCCATACTCAAGAAGGCGGAGGGCAGCTAGGCGCGAGCTTCTCAGAGAGCTCCTTGAGGTAGGGCAGCAGGGACCTCAGCTCCTCCCGCGCCTCCGCTATGTACTTCCTCACCTCCTCCGGGCTACTGGAGCCCTTCACAGGCCTCCTGACTACTCTGCCCTCCTCTGCCTTTACCCCATACTTCCTCTCCACCTCCTCGTAGATCTCTCTAGCGCTCCTGCCCCTTGCCATCTGCGCCAGCTCTGCGTGCACCTCCCTGAAGGGCCTACGAGTCATCATGGCTATCAGCTCCGCGAGGTCTGGCGCCATTATTGGGTACTCCCTCACGTCCTTTAGCATGGCATCCCGGTGGGCTTCAAGCCTCTCGAAGAGGTCCTTCAGGACCAGGAGAGTCTCGAGCGTTCTCTCCAGCGCATAAATTGCGTGGGAGTTCGACTGCTGCAGGTCTAGGCTGTAGCCGGACGGCACGCCTTTCGCTATGGTCAGCACAGTCACGAGAGCCCCCAAGGCCTCGCCGGCGTTGGCCCTCGCTATTTCTAGGCTCACCGGGTTCTTCTTGTGGGGCATTATGCTACTGGTAGCCAAGTGCTCGGGCGGAAGGGAGAAGTAGCCAAAGTGCGGGGAGGAGAAAAGGATGAGATCCTCAGCTACCCTTGAGAGGAGGACTGCTAGCGAGGCGTTTATAGAGAGCGCTGCCGCAAGGAAGTCCCTGCTGCCGCTGGCGTAGAGGGCGTTCTTAACGAGCCCTCCTAGGAAGAGCCTGGCCGCCAGCCTCTCCCTGCTTATGGGGGCAGAGGTGCCTGCAGAGGCCCCAGCTCCGAGTGGGGACTTGAGGGCGACCTCCAGGGCCTTGAGGAGCAGCCCAGAATAGAGCGAGAGGGCCTCGTCTATGCTGGCTACGTAGTGCCCCAAGGTGGAGACCTGCGCAGGGCGGAAGTGCGTGTAAGAGGGCACGAGGACCTCTGCCCACTCCTCTGCCCTCTTCAGCAACGCTTCCCTTAGCTCCGCTACTGCTGCGAGCTGAGAGAGGAGGAGCCTCGAGGCCTTTAGCCGGAGGGCGGCTGCAACGTGGTCGTTCCTGCTCCTCCCCAGCGCGAGATAGCCCGCCCTCTCCCCCAGCCTCTCCTTGAGGAAGAGCTCTATCGCCTCGTGTACGTCTTCGGCAGGGTAGCCGAAGAGGGGAGCGGGATCGCCCATCAGCCCCCTCAGCTCCCTCAATATGTCCTCCGCCGCGCTCTCCGGGATCAGACCTGAGGCCCTCAGCTCCTCCACGTGGGCAGCGAGGACCTCCAGCACCTCGCAGGCTATCTTCTTGTCCGGCTCGAGGGAGGACGTGTACTTCAGCACCCTCTCGCTGTAAGGCCCTAGCAGCGGATGCCTGTACAATGCCTCTCCCTATGGCCTTTTCCTGTAAGACGCCACGGCCTGCAAGCCGAAGAGCTCCACGAAGCCTATAGCCAGCCTCTGGTCAAAGCTGCTCTTGAAGTAAGATATGAGGTCGAAGTCGTAGAGGCCGTACGGAGAGCTCCTGCCCACCACGCTCACGCTGCCCTTGAACAGCTTGAGCCTCACGCTTCCCGAAACCCTGGCCTCTAGCCTGTAAGCAAAGGCCTCGAGGGCCTCCCTGAGCGGCTCGAACCAGAGGCCCTGGTATACTAGCTTAGCCCACTCCGCGTCTACGGCCTCCTTGAAGTCCATGGACCTCTTCGTCAGCGTGAGCCTCTCTAGGTCCTTGTGGGCAGCTATGAGGACGGTCGCGGCGGGGACCTCGTAGATCTCCCTGCTCTTCAGGCCCACAGTCCTGTTCTCTATCATGTCCACCCTGCCTACGCCGTGAGCGCCGGCCACCTTGTTGAGGTACCTGATCATCTCCACGGGGCCCATTTTCTCCCCGTTCACTTTTTCCGGCGCTCCTGCAGAGAACTCCACCTCGAGGTAGAGAGGCTCGTTTGGGGCCTTTGCTGGGCTAACGGTCCAGGCAAATATCTCCTCGGGGGGCTCGAGCGAAATGTCCTCTATAGCTCCTCCCTCAACGGACCTCCCCCAGAGGTTCTCGTCTATGCTGTACGCCTTGCTCTTCACCGGTATGCCGTGCTTGGCAGCGTACTGCGCCTCCCACTCCCTGTTAAGCCCCCACTCCCTCACAGGGGCCAGGATCTTGACGCCCGGCAGGAGGGCCTTGAAGGCGAGGTCGAACCTGATCTGGTCGTTCCCCTTGCCGGTGCAGCCGTGGGCTACCGCGTCTGCCCCCTCTTTCTTTGCCACTTGGGCCACCTTCTCAGCTATAAGAGGCCTAGCAAGAGCAGTGGAGAGCGGGTAGCCGCCGTCGTAGAGAGCGTTCATCATCACGGCCTTGAAGACGTAGTCCCTTGCGAACTCCTCTTTGGCGTCTATCGTGTAGTGCGCTTTCGCCCCCAGCCTGTAGGCTTTCTCCTCTATCTCGCCGAAGTCGTCCTCCTGCCCCACGTCCACGGTTACCGTGATCACCTCTGCTCCCAGCCTCTCCTGGAGGAGCTTTAGTATGACCGAGGTGTCAAGGCCTCCAGAGTACGCGAGCACTACCCTCATATCTGAACCCAAGTTTGCTGGATAAATAACACTAAAAAGCCTTTTGTAACATATTATCGTTTTGGCTCATATTTAGTTACAAATGTAACAACTCAGACGTTTATCAGAGTCCCTAGTCCCCTCAGCGCCCCCCTCACCGGCTCCCTCTCCTTGCCGCTGTATATAGCTACCTCCCTCACCCCTCCCTCCACGGCCCTCTTTGCCTGCAGGAGCTTCCTGTTCATCCCGGCTCCCACCTTTGGCAGCAGGGCCTCTAGCTCCCCCAGGCTAAGCCTGCCCACCTTTGCCCCGTCTATGAGCAGCCCCTCCACGTCCGTGAGGAAGACGAGCCTCTCCGCCCCAAGGGCAACCGCGAGCTCAGAAGCCATTTGATCTCCGTCTACGTTTAGCAGCGTGCCCTCAGCGTCTATCGCAAGCGGGGCCACAACGACGAGGAAGTCCTCCCTGAGGAGGGCCCTGAAAAGCTCCCCCCTCACCTCCCTTATCTTCCCCGTGTATCCTCCCTCCACCACCCTCTTCCTCCCCCTCTCGTCCAGCACCACTATCCTCCTCTTCCTCTCCGCCAGCACAGACTGACCGTCTGCGCCGGAAACCCCCACCGCCTTCACGCCTAGGGAGGAGAGGGCCGACACTATCTCCTTGTTGATCTTCCCGGCCATAACCATGACGTAGACCTCCAGCTCTGCCGCAGAGGTGTACCTGCTCCTTATGCCGTCTGGAGAAGTCACGAAGGTGGGCTCCACGCCGAGCTTCCTGGAGAACTCCGTTACCATGTCCCCGCCGCCGTGAACGAGGACCAGCCTCTCTCCCTCCCTCCAGAGGGAGGCCACGTCCTCCAAGATCCCCTTTGCGTTGCTCCTCAAGGCCCTGCCGCCTACCTTCACCACTATCATCTTCTCACCCAGGCTTCAGAGGGATCATCCTAAGCGCAGCCCCCTCGTCGAAGCCCATGGAAACGTTGAAGGCCTGCACAGCTTGCCCCGCGGCGCCCTTCATAAGGTTGTCGAGCGCCGCAAAGCCAGTAACGCGGGAGAGCTCCTCCTCCACCGCGAAGCCCACGTCAGCGTAATTGCTCCCCACAACGTACTTTGGGTCCGGGTAGCCTGGGGGGCTCGCTATTATTAGCCTCACAAAGGGCTCCCCGCCGTAGCTCTCTGCGTAAGCCTTGGCCACCTCCTCCCTGCTAACCCCCTCCAGAAGCCACGCGTGCGCAGAGGCCAGCGCCCCCCTCACTGCCCCCACTGCGTGAGGAACTATGGAGACCTTCACCCTCCTGCCCGCTATGGCGCTTAGCTCCTGCGAGGCCTCAGCTGCATGCCTGTGGCCCTCTGCCTCGTAAGGCCTTATGGCCCCCTCCCTTTCCGGGTGATGGCTGCCCCTCGTGGGGTTTGAGCCGCCCTCGCTGCTGGCCGCCTTAACGTCCACGACTATCCTCTCCAGCTCTATTAGCCTGTACCTCACCAGCGGCGCAAGGGCAAGGATGGAAGCAGTTGCGTTGCAGCCGGGCGAGGCTATCAGCCTGGCACCCCTCAGCTCCTCTCTGTGGAGCTCTGGAAGGCCGTAGACTGCCTTAGCGAGGAGGTCTGGAAATGGATGATCTGAGCCGTACCAGCGCCTATACTCCTCTGGGTCCTTTAGCCTGAAGTCTGCGCTCAGGTCCACCACCCTCAGCCCGGCCTCGTAGGCCTGGGCGTTAACGCGAGCTCCCACGCCGTGGGGGAGGGCGGAGAAAACCACGTCAGCCCGCTTCAGGACCTCGTCCACGGAGAGGGGGGAGAACCTGAGCCCCTTGTAGTAGCCCCTCAGGTTGAAGTGGACGTAGTGGATCGGCTTGCCGGCGAACTCGCGGGAGGTGACGAGCGTGACCTCTACGTGCGGGTGAAAGGCTAGGATCCTCAGCAGCTCCCCGCCGGTGTAGCCAGAGGCGCCGAGAACCGCCGCCCTCAGCTTCAACTTTTATCCTTGCCGAGAAAATTACGTGAAGTTTATATAGCTAAGCTTGCTGTTTTCTATAGCTATTCTTTGTGACTTTTGTAAAAGCTTATATCCTCTCATGGAGCTAGCTCCCCGGCGATCGACATGAAAGCGAAGTGCCCTGTCTGCGGTAGGGAGGTCCTCCTGCCCCAAGACGTGCTGCCGGGGGAAGTAGTGGATCACGACTGCGGCGTCTCGCTTGAAGTAGTCATTGACGGCTCGAAGGTGCTCCTGAAGCCCCTCGAGATAGGGGAGGACTGGGGCGAGTAGGAGGTGAATGTAGCGCTAGTATACGACGTGGCAAGGTGGGAGGAGAGGGCCCTGCTGGAGGCGCTGAAGGCCAGAGGGGCAGAGGTGGAGATAGTTCACCTAGAGACGCGCCCCTTCAAGCTAGGGGAGCGCTTGGGGGCTCCCGTGGCGCTGCAGAGGAGCCTCAGCCACTCTGCAGCCCTGGCCTCCACTATAGCCCTCGAGGCAGGGGGCGTGGCGGTCATAAACAGCTCCAGGGCCATAGCTACGGCCCACAACAAGCTCTGGGCCCTCGCAGAGCTCCTTAGGCGCGGCATAAAGGTCCCTGAGACCTTTGTGGCCCACAGCGAGAGGTCCGCCATGGCTGCCGCGCGCAGCCTTGGCCTCCCGCTCGTGATCAAGCCGCTCGACGGCAGCTGGGGGAGGCTAGTAAGCCTGGCAAAGGAGGAGGAGACGCTAAGGGCGCTCGTGGAGCACAGGGAGCTCATGGGGGACCCGAGGATGAAGGTCCACATATTGCAGGAGTTCGTGGAGAAGCCGGGGAGGGACATTAGGGTCTTCGTGGTGGGAGAGGAGGTCCCCGTTGCTATATACAGGGTCAGCGAGCACTGGATAACCAACACATCCCGCGGGGGGAGGGCTGTCCCCGCGCCAATCGATCCGGAGCTCGCGGAGACAGCGCTAAAGGCCGCCCAGGCCGTGGGGGCAGAGATAGCTGGAATAGACGTCTTCGAGCATAGGGAAAGGGGGTACCTAGTGAACGAGGTCAACGTCGTCCCGGACTTCAGGAACACCGTTGTCGTCACCGGCTACGACCTGCCGGGCAAGATGGCAGACTACGTCTTGCGGAGGGCTAAGAGATGAAGTACCTCTCCTTTTACGAGGAGAGGGGAATAGAGGTAGTCAGGGCCGAGGACCAGTACATCTGGGACGCGGGCGGCGAGAAGTACCTGGACTTCCACACTGCGCATGGGGTCGCATTCCTAGGGCACAGGAACAAGAAGGTGGTGGAGGCCATAAAGAGGCAGCTGGAAGAGGTCATGAGCGCCACCCCTGCCTTCAAGGTGAGGGTAAGGGAGGAGGCCCTGGCGGCTCTGGAGAAAGTGCTCCCGAGGAGCCACGGCTATGTAGCCATGCTAAACAGCGGGAGCGAGGGGGTGGAGCTGGCGCTCAAGATGGCGAGGAAGGCGACGGGGAGGAAGAAGATAGTCTCCTTCTGGGGCTCCTTCCACGGCAGGAGCTTTGGAGCGCTCTCAGTTACAGGCAACCCGAACTACCGGAAGCCCTTTGAGCCCCTGCTGCCAGGGGTGGAGATAGTTCCCTATAACGACCTAGAGTCCGTCAAGAGGGTAGACGAGGAGACGGCTGCTGTGATAGCGGAGCCCGTCTTAGGCGAAGGAGGCGTAGTGCCTGCGAAGCCCGAGTTCCTCAAGGCGCTGAGGGAGAGGAGCGAGGAGGTGGGGGCGCTGCTTATACTAGACGAGGTGCAGAGCGGCTTCGGGAGGACGGGAGAGATCTGGGCCTTCCAGCACTACGGCGTGGAGCCAGACATACTGGTTGCCGGGAAGGCCATAGGCGGGGGCTTCCCAGTTAGCGTGGTCTCTGCAAGAGAGAGCGTGGGGGCGAAGATGGAGAAGGGCGACCACGGTTCCACGTACGGGGGCAACCCCCTTGCCAGCGCTGCCGTGAGGGCAGCGGTAGAAGTGCTGCTGGAGGAGAACGTCCCAGAGAGGGCAGCTCGCGCCGGAAGGGCGCTTAAGGAGGGGCTGCTCTCGCTCTCAGACCACAGGCTGCTCAGGGAGATCAGGGGGGTGGGGCTCATGCTGGCCGCAGACCTGCGCGTGGTGCCCACGAACGTGATAAAGTGCCTCCAGGCTAGGAGGGTACTGGCCCTGAGGGCCGGCAGCACTGCCGTGAGGTTCCTGCCGCCCTACATGATAACTAGCGAGGACGTGGAGTGGGGGGTGAGGGCCCTTGCTAAGTGCCTCGATGAGGAGCTTAGCAGTAGGGCTCCTGCTTGACCTCCTGAGGACTTACACCCCTTCGGGGGAAGAGGGGAGGGCGCTGGGGATCTTGGAGAAGTACGCCGAGGAGCTCGGCTACGACAGAGCATGGGTTGACGGCGTGGGGAACTTCGTAGCAGAGGCGGGGAGGGGCGTGAGCGTGGCGCTGGTTGGCCACGTGGACACGGTGGAGGGCTACCTAGAGCCGAAGGAGGAGGGGGGCGAGGTCTGGGGGAGGGGAGCTGTGGACGCTAAGGGGCCGCTTGCTGCCATGATGGTAGCAGGGGCTCTAGCTGCGGAGCAGGGAGGGCTCAAAGTGATCTTCGTAGCCTCCGTTGGCGAGGAGGCAGACAGCAGAGGGGCGAGGGCTCTGGCTGAGGAGCTGAAGGCAGATCACCTCATCGTCGGGGAGCCCACGGGAGGGGACGGGATAGCCATAGGCTGCAGGGGGAGCTGTAGGCTGCTGCTGGAGTGCAGGGCCTCCGGAGGCCATGCCTCGAGCCCTCAGGTGGGGGACTCGGCTTGCGAGAAGGTCATGAAGGTCCTCTCGGCGCTTAGCTCACATGAGGGCTACACCTTCGCTCCCGTGTACCTCTGCTGCGAGAGGGCCGGAGGGAACGTGCTGCCCAAGAGGGGACGGGCAGAGGTGAACGTGAGGATCCCCGTGGGGAAAAGCTCCGAAGACCTCCGGAAGGCGCTCAGCGGCATAGAGTGTAGCTGGGAGCTGAGCGATTGCTCCGAGCCCTTCATGGCTTCCCCCTCGTCTCCAGTAGCTAGGGCTCTGGCGAGGGCCCTCAGCTCTATGGGCAAGAGGCCTAGGTACTCTGTGAAGATGGGGACAAGCGACATGGTGATACTGTGGAGGGTGACGAAGAGCATAGCGGAGTTCGGCCCTGGGAGGGCAGAGCTGTCCCACTCGGAGGAGGAGAGGATCAGCTTAGAGGAGTACTTCCTCGGCATAGAGGCCTACGTTAGAGCCCTTAGGGAGCTCGGCAAGCTTGGAATGTTCCCTGAGAGGAGGTAAGCGAGATTTGGCCTCAGCTTCTCCTCGCGGAGGGGATCTCAATTAAAGTGGGCATATCTCTCGACGTGGAGAGGGCTGAGGAGGAGCTCATAAAACGGGCGCTGGAGGAGCTGGGGGCTAGCTACGAGCTCGTCAGGTCCTCTGCCCTCTTCCCTCTCGGTAAGAGCTCCTTCCCTCCCGTGGTGCTCATAAGAAACATATCTGCTGCAAACAGCATGTACATGGCTGCCATAGTAGAGTCTAGCGGGAGCAGGGCCGTTAACGGCTCGCGGGCCATAGCCCTCGGTCACGATAAGCTGCTCACATATGCAGCCCTTATCAGGAGAGGCCTTAGGGTCCCAGAGAGCTGGGTTGCCCTAGACGGCGCTGAGCTGGAGATGTTTGCGCAGGAGCTCAGCTACCCCCTCATAGACAAGCCTCCCGTGGGGAGCTGGGGCAGGCTCGTCTCGCTGGTTAAGAGCGCAGAGGCCTTAGCTGCCATAGCTGCCCACCGCAGGGCCCTCCCTAACCCCCTGCTCAGGGTCCACATAGTTCAGAGGCCTGCCCAGCTGGGGAGGGACGTTAGGTGCCTAGCCGTCGGGGGCAGGGCTGTTGCCTGCATGGAGAGGAGGGGGAGGGCGGGCGAGTGGAGGAGCAACGCAGCGATGGGGGGCTCTGCGGTAGCCCTGAAGGCCAGCAGCGAGCTGGAGGAGCTCTCCCTGAAGGCCGCGGAGGCAGTGGGGGCGGAGGTGGCAGGGGTGGACCTGCTCTACGGCGAGGATGGGCTATATGTGAACGAGGTGAACGTGGTGCCGGAGTTCAAGGCGCTGTACCAGGCTACGGGCGTTAACGTGGGGAGGGCGATAGCTGAGTACCTCCTGAGCCTCAGGCGCTGAGCCTCCTCCAGCCGCTCCAGGCCTTGAGCAGCCTCAGCGCGTTCTCCTCGAATATCGCCCTCTTTGCCCTCTCGCTTAGATCAAGAGAAGCCACCTCCCTCACGGCCGCCTCTATAGTTAGGCCCTCTACGGCAGGGTAGTCGCTGCCGAATAGTATCTTCTCGTAGCCCACCTCCCTCACGGCCTTTTCTACAAACTCCGGCTCGGCTGCAGAGGTATCGGCATAGACGTTGTCCTGCGCAAGGGCCTCCAGGGCCTCCCTGAAGTATATGCCGGGGCTTAGGGCGCTGTAGGAGCCAAGGTGCGCCACAACGAAGGTGGTTCCCCTGACCTTCCTCGCGGCCCTCGCAACGCTCGAAGGCCTGCCGCTGCAGAAGGAGGGGAGCTCCCAGATGCCTGGGTCGCAGCCTGTGTGGACTATGACGACCCCTCCCACAGAGCCTACCTCTTCGTAGAGTGCTAGGAGGGAGGGCTTGTCAGGATCTGTGAAGTGGAGGGTGGGGAAAACCTTCAGGCCGAAGGTCAGGTCGCCGAGGGCCTTCAGCCTCCGCAGGTTCTCGCCGGGCGACAGGTCGGGGTTGTAGGAGGCTACCGGCACTATGTCCCTATGGCCCGAGAGGAAGCGAACGAACTCCACGGAGTCTCTGCTCACCTCCGCCAGCACCCTCAGGTGCTCCCATATGGCCCGCTCCGGCTCTAGGAGCATGTTAACTATGTAGCCCGCCCTTGAGCTGAAGGAGTACTCCAGCGCCTCCCCTAAGGCCTGGAGCACCCTCTCCTGGCTCACGTTCTCCTTAAACGTCCTCAGCCCCGCCTCCACGTTTATGGCTACTGCCAGCCTTACCCCAGCCCTCCTCATCTCAGCCCTGAGGGCCTCTGCAGCCTCCCTTAGCTCAAGCCTCCAGGGGAGGTGAACGTGGAAGTCTATCATAGCAGAGCCTCCGCCAGCTCCCTCAGCTTCTCCTCAGGCCTCTTGGCCTTCATGACGTAGCTAGCCACCAAAACCCCCGAAGCCCCCAGCTCCACGGCCCTCCTGGCGTCTTCGCCAGAAGATATCCCAGCCCCGGCAAGCACAGGGATCTCGGCTATCTTTCTCACTGCCCTCACAGCCCCCTCTATGACCTCTGGCCTGGCCTTAGAGACAGAGATCCCGCTGCCTATCAGCTCCGGCGGCTCCACGGCTATGGAGGTGGGCGACAGGGCGGCCAGCGCTGCTGCCTCTGCAGGAGTATCTGCACATGCCAGCACCTCTAGCCCCAACTCCCTAGCCCTAGGGATCAGCTCTGCCAGGTCCTTCAGCCTTACCTTGTGCTCGCTGTGGTTAACGAGAGCCCCCCTCAGGCCCTCTGCCTTCAAGGCCTCGGGCGGCAGGAAGCCCGTGTGCGCTCCGTAGCCCACCGCGTCCACGTGCTGGACGTAAACGTCAGGGTGGATCTCTGCTATCTTCAGAGCAACGAGGGCTGGGGCTGCCAAGATCACCCTAACTCCCTCCACCCTGCTTGCCGCCCTGGCGAGCTCCCTCGCCCCAGACCCGAAGGCGTTCTCGTAGGCCTTCATGTTAACTACCAGCAGCCTCACGGGCTTAGCACCTCGCAGCTACAGGAGCAGGGGAGGAGGGTAAATAAGGAGGCGCCCTCGTGCCATATGCTCACGCGCCGCGGCCCTCTGCCCCAGAGGGACCTCGGGCGATTGGGAGCGGCGGGCTGAACCCCTCGGGGTTTCCCCCTTGGGGCTTACACCCCCGCCCCATCAACCCCGTCTTCTACGGGAGCCCTCGTCGCTGCCCGGTAACCCGAGCAGCGAGCGGCCGCCTCTTTTCGGGGAGGGGTTCCCGCTTAGATGCTTTCAGCGGTTACCCCCTACGGCGTGGCTGCCCGGCGCTGCCGCCAGGACAGCCGGTACACTAGAGGCCGCCGCGCCCCGTTCCTCTCGTAC
>JAOAKH010000019.1 GCA_026413755.1 Acidilobaceae archaeon
CTCTACGCCCGGCATCTGATAGACGATCCTTGCCTGATCTACGTAGAGAGTGGAAATCGCGACCAGGTCCACCGTTAGGAGAAGGGCAGCGGCAGCGAGCACTAGCCTTATAGGCGGTCGCCAGGCCCATATGGCCAGGAAGGCCGTCAGCGGCGCTACAATAGCTATGAGCAGCCATAGAGCTGAGGGGATCTCCAGGAGCACCCTGTACGCTCTGCCCTCTGCTTGAGGATTTTCTACTATCTCACATCCGCTCCTCAGGGGATCTACGCAGGAGAGGTACGGCCCCTCTCCGCCAAGCGGAACATAGGTGGCTATCCCGAGAAAAGAGGGGCCTCCCGATGGCCCGACTATGGCTATGGGCAGCCAGAGCAGCTTCCCAGCAACGAGGACCACGAGCACCACAGCTATAGCCGTTAGGGCTAGCCTCAACAGGTCAGCAAGAGTTACCCCTCTCAATCAAATCGCCAGGAAAGGCGTTCAGAAAAAGGGCTAAAAAGAGTTGGTCTCTAGGGCTTCTCGTTCTCCTGCGAGACGTAGAAGTGCAGGGCAAATTTTGCTTCGCCTGAAGCTCCTTCAGCCGGGTCGAGCCAGAGGTCCAGACTCAGGGCCTCACCGGGAGCCATTTCGACAAAGAGAGAGGATTCGCTGTCCTTTAGGTCTATCGCACCTACCTCGCGTACGCGATTATCGCGTGTGTAATGGTAGACCTTGAGCTCTGCTCTATCAAACTTCACGCCGCTTATAGTACTCTTCACCTTTATGTACACATAGACGTAGCCTTCGTAACCGTTGCCGTAGTACCCGAAGGCATAGAAGTCCTTGATCCACCAGGTGCCGACGGTAATGGGCACTCTCACTTCGATGGACTCATACAGATAGAAGGTATGGTCTCCATAGGTGTACTCGCAGACTACGGTGCGTGGAGTCACTGATATCCTCTTGTCGCCGTAGGTAGGAGCGTCGTAGTTCGTTCCTAGATTAGGGAGTGGGTTGTCTCCTCGATCTGCATACTCAGAGTAAAAGCCGGTGCATGCAGCTCCCTGGGCACGCTCTGGCGGCGCAACCACAACGTTGCCGCTTATCCACCTGTAGGCGTATGCGGTAGCGTTAGCTACTACCACCAGCAACACGAGCGCTAGAGCCGCCGTTAGCAAATATCTGCTCCTCATTTCCGTCTCATGTAAAATGAGGGAGATGGGGGTATAAAAAAGTTATAGTCTGTATCTAAGGTTAGTCGTGCCGCTCGGGCTTGGGCGATACAGCGAAGTCAACCCTGAAGTCAGCGTTCTGCACCGGCCTGTCTGACTCTATGTAGATGCTCAGCCTGAAGGCGCCGTTTGCTGGGAGAGCTATGGGCTCCGTGAAGCCTGACGGAACCTTGAGGTTCAAGTTAGCCACCTCCTGGTTGTTCTGCGCGTTGTAGACGAACAGCCTTGCCGCTACAATTCCGGCGGCTTCATCCAGTGCATTGCTTACCCTGATGCTCACGAAGACCTGCTCGGGGTCGTCCGGGTTCCTCTTGTAGTAGCCGAAGCCGTAGAAGTCCCTTATGTACCACCTACCCACGGTGAGCGAGAAGGAAGCCTCTATGGACTCATAGAGCTCGTACTGCCTGTTGTTGTAGTACCACCTGCACTCGACGGCTCCGGGCTTTACTTGGATGCCCTGGCCCACATATGTGGGAGCGTTGTAGTTGGTGCCGGCAGACGGCAGGTTAATGCCCTCCTGAGCGGCGCTGGAGTAGAAGCCTGTGCACAGGATGCCCCTTGCCTGCTCTGGCTCGCCCTGAACTATGTTTACTTGACCCATCAGCCACCTGTAGACGAATGCTGTAGCGTTGGCTGATATGGCGAGGGCCACCAGCAACAGAGCCGCTGCTACTACATATCTATTCCTCCTCATCTCTTATCTCCACTCGAATAGAGGCGATACGTCATATATAAACCTTATAGTCACTCTGTCGAGGCAAGGAAGAAGACTCTAGATCTGCCCACCCTCTTCTCCTCTATCATCCCATATGCCTTGAGCGTGCCGAGATGCCACTCTAGCACTGCCCTCCCTACCCCTATCTTCTTTTGCAGGTCGGAGAAGCTCTGAGGCGAGGCTCTGAGGGCCTCCAGAATGGCAACCCTGACAGGGTGCGACTCTATGTCCTCCTTCGTGAGAACTCCGCGCTTCCGAAGCCTCATGAAGAACACGGCAATGATGGCTCCAGTCTCGGCGAGTCTAGCAGAGATCTCCCTGTGGGCAAGGGCTGCTATGCCCAGGGCTGCGGCAGCAGAGAGCAAGACCACTGACATCAGCGCCTGCTCTTCCCTCTCCTTAAGGGGCTCCAGGGCCAGCTTCAGAGAGCCCTCGTCGCCCTCCCAGCAGAAGCGCTGCAGCAGGTCGCTCCTCAACAGTCGCTCTGAGCGGAGATCAAGCACATCAGAAGATGCATAGAGCTTTGTGTTCCCTGCAACTTCCAACACGGCCTGCTTCAGTTGGGGCTCGGGGGGATATGCAGAGATCAGCGCTATCTTCGTCCTCGAGCTAAGCTGTTTCAGGTCAGCTGGCATCACAATAGGGTAATCTAGCCACCCTCTCTCTTTGGCGTAAAGGAGGGCCTCATAAGAGCAGGTGTCGAGGGGCACTAGCACCGCCTCCTCGGCAACCGCTGCAAGTGCCGTCACCACTACGATCACAAGTATCGCAATTTTCCCCATCATCAGGATCCACCGTTCTGGTTGTTAACGTATGCTCCTATCCTGAACCTCTCCATGCTGGGAGCGGTGACGTTGAGGTAAATCCATACTTCGAGGGAAGTGGTGCCCACGGGGACCGAAAAGGCAATGGTGCCCCTATCCCTAATTGGGAGCTCGTAAACCTTCCCGTTACCCCTGAAGAGGGCCCTCAACTCCGCTCCCTCTACTCCCTCCTCAACGTACATCGTTACTAGGCGCGGGACTGCAGTGCTAACGTAGATTCTCCCCACTTTTATCATGTAAGCGCCTGGAGGTAATAAAGCAAATACCTTCAGGCTCTCGAAAACGTCCTCCCCTACGCTCCTACACCCTATCTTACCATTCGCCAGCACGCTAACGTCTAGACCCTCCACTATGCCTGGTTGAAACCCGAAGCAGAGGTAGCTCTCATCGAAAGACGGATAAACTCTCATTATAAGCGGGGCCCTATATGTCAAAGTATTGAAGTTAATCAGAATGAGCAGCGCCACTAGGAGCAGAGCTACAGCAGCTCTTCTGTCCATAGGGCCCCACGATATCCCGCCTACTTCCCTATTTTAAGCTTTATAGTCTATACATGGCAGAAGGACAGCTTAATTGGGAAGGAGCGCCGTAGAGAGACGGGGAAGATCTGTGGAGCACGACCCAGACGAGCTTAGAAAGATAGCAGAGAGAGCAGCTCTCGAGGCTGCAAGGCTACTCAGGGAGAACGCCTGTAGCTCGAGCTTCACGAGAGGAGTGGGAGGAGACTCAATAAGGGCTGACGTGATTGCTGAGGATTACATAATAGATCTCATCACAAGAGAGGGGCTCGAGCTGAGGATAGTCTCTGAAGAGAGGGGGAGCCTCGGGGAGGGGGAGCTGAGGGCTATCATAGATCCTCTCGACGGGAGTTCTAACTACGCTGCCTGTATCCCCATAGCCGCTGTCTCCATTGCGTTCGCAGTGGGCCCAAGGCTGAGGGACGTGGCTGCCGGCGCCGTAGCTCCGGTCTTCCACGGCGAGCCCTTCTCCTTCGCCAGGGGGAGGGGATGTCCTCTGGAGAGGAGGCAGAGGGACCATGAGGTAGTAGTGTTGTACTCAGAAGACCCAGAGTCCTTCTCCTCCCTCCTCAAGGTGATCTGGAGTAGGCTGAGCAACGCCAAGATCAGGAACTTGGGGAGCGCAGCCTTGGAGATAGCTTACGTTGCTGCAGGCAACCTGAAGCTCTTTGCTGACGCGAGGGGGAGCCTTAGGAACGTGGACGTGGCAGCCTCCCTCGGTCTCCTGAGAGAGTGCGGAGGAGAGGCATATGGAAGGGAGGGAGCCATCGTTGACGGGAGCACAGACAGGGTGGAGGTGGTGGGAGACGTCATAGCTTCCCTCGACAAGGAGTTCGCGCTAGCTGCCTCCCTGAGCCTTCCGCGGGTGCGCAGAAGTTGAAAGTCAGAGGTTACCTTGTAAAGGGCTTCGTGCTTGTGGTAGATCTCGACTCTTCCGTAAAGCTATACTCTTCTGCCTTCTTCGGCACCCCCCTCGGCGTGGAAAAACCGAAAGGCGGAGAGAGGGTCCCCCTGAGGCTGAGCCTTCTCGAGGCCCTATATCTGGCAGAGAGGGGAGAGCTAGAAGTGCTCGACGAGAAGGGAGAGGAGGTGAGTCTAGAGAGGCTGAGAGAGCTTGTAAACTCCACGAAGAGAGGGGCAGCAGTATACGCGGTCTACAAGGATCTCAGGAGCTCTGGCCTCGTGGTGAGGTCGGGGCTGAAGTTCGGCGCTGACTTCAGCGTCTACAGGCTGGGGCCGGGGCTGGAGCACGCCCCCTACATCGTTCACGTTTACGAGGAGGGGGAGAAGGTGGATCCAGCAGACATAGTGAGGGCTAGCCGCGTAGGCCACAGCGTGAGGAAGTCCTTCGTCATGGCCTTCCCCAGGAGGGGGAAAGTAGAGTACCTCCTCCTCAAGTGGGTGAGACTATAGCAGTAGCTTCCCCAGATCTTTGCGCTTGCTCGCAGCAACCGCTACCTCCCTCACCCATCCTCCCGCTCTCCTGCTAAGCTCCTCGAGGGCCTCTTCTCTGCTCACCCCCAACCTCTCCGCCACCCCCGGCAGAGAGCTCCTGAGCCTCGCCAGCGCCTCCGCATGCGGCTCACAAAGGGGCCCCGAAGCCGCCTCCCTCTCGCAAAGGAGGCACGTCCTTGCGGCCCTCTTAACGCCCGCCGCCACAGAGAGCCTCTCTGCAACGATCGCGAGCCTCTTAGAGTAGCCCTCCAAGGCCCTGCCCACTGCCTCCTGGGCTTCCCTGATCACCTCTGCCCTCCCAGCCCTCCCCTCCCTTATGGCGGTGAGCCTCTCCTCAAACCTCCTCGTGAGCTCCACAGAGGAGAGCTCCGGGAAGGCCTCCTGGAGCACCCTCGCCACAAGATATCCCAGCTCCGTGACGACAGAGCCGTCCCTCTCGGCGCTCAGGTATCCCCTGCTGTAGAGCACTTCCACCCTCTCTGCCCTTGTGGCCTCGGTGCCTATGCCGACCTCCTCCATCCACTTCACGAGCGAGATCTTTGATATCCTCTGCCTAGGGGAGCCCCAAGTGACGGAGAGCTCCGCGCCCGTCGCTCTTACCAGCTCGCCGCGGCTGAGCAGGGGCACGAGGGACTCCTGGGGCGCGTCGTACGGGTAGTACTTCATCCAGCCCTGCGAGGTCACCCTCAGCCCCTCTGAAACGTACTTCCTCCCTCGCGCGTCCACGAGCTCTGCGTGCCTCCTCCTCAGCGCCGCATTACTAGCGAAGGCCGCGAGAAACCTGCGCACCACCAGCTCGTAGATTTTCCAGTGATCTTCCTTCAAGTCCTCAGGAGGGACTTCGCCCGTGGGGTGGATCGCAGGGTGTGCTGGGTCGTCCTCCTTGCCCTGCACAGGCCTTAAGTTCCCTCCCGTCTCCCTCATGAGCTCCCTCACTAGCGGCGAGAGCTTTGGAACGGCCTCTAGCCCCTTCATTATAGCGGAGAAGTTTATGGTCAGGGGTAGCTTCTGGCTGTTAGTCCTCGGGTAGCTTATGAGGGCGTCGAGGTAGAGCTCCTCCGCTATCCTCTGAGTCCTTGCAGGGGACATGCCGTATAGCCTTGCAGCCTCCTTTTGCAGGTCCCCCAAGTTGAAGGCAGGAGGGGGCCTCCTCCTCAGCTCCTCCTCCACAAAAGAGGAGACGCGGAGGTAGCCCTCCCTGAGCAGCTCCTCCCTTGCCCCCCTCCCCTCCGCAGCGCTCTCAAAGGAGGCCGTCGCCTCGAAGGCCTCCCCGTCCTTTGTGAGGGAGACCCGGAGCAAGAAGCGGGGCTCGGGGACAAAAAGGTTTAGCTCCCTCCACCTCCTGACAGCTTCAACAAGCGTAGGGCTCTGCACCCTACCTGCGCTCAGGGAGGCCCTCCTGCCAGTCCCCCTCCGGAAGGCCTCCATGAGGGCCCTCGAGACGTTTATCCCCCATATCCAGTCCAGCTCGTGCCTTGCCCTCCCCGCCTCCGCCATCTCCCAGTCTATGGGCTCGAGGCTCCTGAAGGCCCTCTGTATGTCGGGCGGGGAGAGGGAGGAGAACTTCGCCCTCCTGGCCCTCTTGACGTCCCCCAGTTCCTCTATTATCTGGTAGCATATGAGGCTCCCCTCCACGTCGTAGTCGCACGCGCTGATGTACTCCGAAGCCCTCGGCAAGAGGCTCTTTAGGAGGTAGTAAGCCCTCATCCTGTAGCCCTCCTTGCGGAGGCCCCAATAGTAGTCAAACACTGGGAAACCCTTCTTCTTGGTGAAGATCTCGAAGAGGTGGCCCGAGCTTGGGAGGACTGCATGTACCTTCCCCTCCCTCTCGAAGACCCAGTAGGGCACCCCGTTCCTTGTACATCTAGTGGGGCGAGGGCTCAGCGCCTTAGCTATCTTCTCCGCAGCCTTGGGCTTCTCCGCCACTATTGCTACAAAGCCCTTCGGGGGCTCGCAGCTCAAGCCTCACACCGGGAGCGGGAGGGTAAGGACGAAAAGCACGCCGTACAGGACTGCAACGAGGAGGCTGACCCTTGCGCTCCCCTCCAGCATCATGGCCGGCCCTGGGTGCTTGCCGCCCGTGAGGAAGAAGAGGAGGAGGGCAAGCAGGGCGAAGAGGAAGAAGTTCGGGTTTATTATTGCCAGCAGCACTAGCCCTACTATGAAGGCCCTGCTCACTATGTAGTGAGCCCTCGCGCCAGCTACCCCCCTGATCACGTGGCCTCCGTCGAGCGTGGCAATGGGAATGAGGTTAAGGAAGGTGACGAAGAACACCACATAGGAGGCGAAGGCAAGCGAGCTGAGCAGGATGTACCCTCCCTGCCCGTGGAGGAGGGAGTACATAAGCACGAAGGACAGAGGAACGAGGTTAAGGGAGATCGTCCCCTCCGGGAGCTCTGCGGCCGGGACTGAGGTGTAGAGGCCGTAGAAGGCAAGCGGCAGGGCTGCAAGGTAACCCGCAAGGGGGCCTGCTATTGCCATAACTGAGAGGGCGTCCGCGGAGGGGGGGAGCCAGCGCAAGTTGATCACGGCCCCAAAGGTGCCTAGGAAGCCTAGCTGGAGGGGCGGCGCTGGGACTAAGTAGGGGAGGCTGGCGGGGGTGCCGTAGAACTTCATGAAGCTCCAGTGGCCTAGCTCGTGGAGGATCAGCGGGGCTAATAGGCCTAGGGCGTAAGCCAGGGGGCTCCACGCAATTCCCCCCGCGCCCTCTATCGTCTCACTTGCGCGCGAGAGGGCCAGCCCTGAGAGGAAGACTGTGAAGAACGTCACCAAGGCTAGGGCGAGGTTAGTTAGCACGTTGTCTCTCTCCCTTCTCTCTAGCACATATAGCACGAGGCCTCGCGAGTCTCGCTGGAGCGCCGGGAGACAGCCGAGCGAGGTGAGCCGCGGGTACAGCCTCCCGAGGGAGCCCCTCAGGTCCCCCCATCTGGGCAGGCCTAGCAAGAACTCGGCCCTCCCTTCAGAGAGGGACTCGCTAAGGACCTCGAAGCCCTCACGAACTATCGCCCTGCACAGCTCTAGGTTGCTCAACCTTCACCCCCTTGGAGGACCTCCTCCTCAGGCCTACCTTCCTAGATGCCTCGAGGAGCTTCGAGAGAGGGATACTGACCCTCTGGCCGGAGCTAGTGTACCTGACTATAGATATCGGCAGGAGGCCGAACTCCACCTCTGCCTTTGCTATGAGCACCGGGTCCTGGCTGCAGAAGTCCTCTAGATATGGCAAGGGCCTCTCCTCAGCAGTCTCAGCGTCTCTCAACAGCTCCTCGAGCCTAACCCAATCGATGCACCTCGACGGCCTCTCCGCCCTCCCGCTGGGCAAGAGGGGAGGAGCCCCTCTGCCGAGCTGGAGGGCTCTTATCGATATTATCCTCGCCTTCTCAAACCTCGTGAGCCTCGGCGGCCCTATGGGTACGTCCTCAGACAACCGCGGGTATGCGCTGTAGCCCTCCAACTTCCCTCCCCAGGAGGCCCGCAGCCTGAGCCTTAATGCTTGGCCCTCCCAAACCTCTCGTGAGCCCTTGCAAGGTGGCCCGCCGCTATGGCAGCCAGGAGGTTGAGCTCCCCCGCCAGCACTGCTGAGGCCACGATCTCTGCGAACTTAAGCGCGTTAGCCCCCGGCGGATCCCCGCTGCCCGCCGCCCCCATAAGGCTGAGGGCCTCCCTCTGAGTGGGCAGCCTAGTACCTCCTCCTACTGTGCCGACCTCAAGGCTCGGGAGGGTGACAGATATGTAGAGGTCCTCTCCCCTCATCTCCGTCCACGTGTAGCCCATGCTGCTCTCAACCACCTGCGCAGCGTCTTGCCCGGTTGCGAGGAATATCGCAGCCACTATGTTAGCGTAGTGGGCATTGAAGCTCACGCTACCCGCGGCGGCGCTGCCGAGCAAGTTCTTAGCAGAGTTGACATAGTGGATCAAGTGCGGCTCAGTCCTCAGCACCTCCCTGACCACCTGGGCTTTAACGACTGCCTCGGCCACCACGTACTTGCCCCTACCCAGCAGCCTGTTTATCGCTGCGGGCTTTTTGTCTGTGCACATGTTGCCGCTGAGGGCAATGCAGCTGGCCTCGCCGTCGTAGCTGCTCTCCACCAGCTTACATATCCTGTCGCTGGCTATGGTCACCATGTTCATTCCCATCGCATCCCCCGTCCTGAAGACCAGCCTGAGCCAGACCAGGTTACCCACAACGAAGGGCTGCACCTCCAGGAGCTCCCCGTGCCTAGTTGTCTCCTTTGCCGCAGCCCTGAAGGCCTCCACGTTCCTCCTAGCCCACTCTGCAAACCTGGCAGCCTCCTCTATGCTCGGCGTCCAGAAGAGCGGGGCCCTAGCCATGCCGTCCCTCAGCACCTTTGCCCTAGCTCCGCCGCTGAGCGTCACCGCCTTAGCCCCTCTGTTCACGCTGGCCACGAGGGCGCCCTCGGTAGTGGCGAGGGGAATGTAGAACTCTCCTTTTGCGTAGTCCCCCTCCACCCTGAGCGGCCCCGCCACGCCCACAGGGATCTGCACGGCGCCTATGGCGTTCTCTATGTTCCTCCCATATAGCTCCTTGAAGTCTATTATGGTGCTCCCGAGGGCAGAGAGGTTGACGTTCAGCTTCCTCTCGAGGTACTTCCTCCTGACGAGGGCAGCCAGGTTTGGGTTACCCAGCTGCTCCTCTAGCCTGCTGAAGGACAGCTCCCCCGCCTCGAGCATTTGCAGCTTCTCTTCTAGCTCCAAGCTAGCCCACCGCGGGCCTGAACTTTATGCCGTACGCTATTACCCCCGTCTCGCCGTCCTCCCCTATCCTCCTGAACACCGCCTCCACCTGCATGCCGCTGTGCACCTCCTCCGGAGAGGCGTCCACTATCTCAGCAACAACCCTCGTAACGCCCAGGTCTATGAGGCCCATTATGACCGGGCTCCTCTCCCTAGACTCCTCGTCGGCAGCATATACTATGCTATAGCTTACAAGCCTGCCCGCCCTGGGCAGCTCTACCTCCTCAACTTCGCCGCCACAGGAGCAGAAGTGGACCGGCGGGAAGCGCACTTCGCCGCAGGCCTTACACTTGCTGCCCACAAGCTTATAGCGGTGGTTCCTGGACCTCCACACCACGGGCGGAGTCTTCACGCGCATCACTCCACACCCCTCAGGTACGCTACATATGAGCTTGAGCCGAAGCCGTTAAGCGAGACTGCCAACCCCTTCCTCGCCCCCTCCACCTTCAAGCCGGGGAACTGGCCTGCTAGCTGCAGCGCTACCTCTGCCACCTGGTAGACGCCGGTGGCGCCTATCGGGTGCCCCCTCGCCTTCAGCCCGCCGCTGGGATTAACTGCCACGTCGCCGTTAACGGAGAAGCGGCCGCTAGCTACAGCCTCTGCAGCCTTCCCTTTCTCCGCAAGGCCTATTGACTCCAGGATCATGAGAGCAGTTATGGTAAAGGAGTCGTGGAGCTCCACCACGTCCACCTCCCTCAGGTCGTGCTTCTCAGAGAGCCTGCCATATGCCAGCGCGAGGGACTCTATGTGGAGCGGGTCCTCGCTCCAGGCAACGTTGGGGTGGCCTACTGCAGCTTCCACTGCCGCTAGCTCTGCCAGCGCCTCCTTCGGCCTGGATTCGAGAAGTATGGCTGCGGCTCCGTCGCCAAGGGGGAAGCTGTCCATGAGCGTGATCGGGTCTGCCATAGGCATGGCCTCCAGCACCTTCTCGGGGGCTATCGCAAAGCGCAGCATAGCATATGGGTTGTGCTTTGCGTTTGCGTGCATGAGGGCAGGCCAGTGGGCCATTGTCAACCTGTCCACGTTGTACCTCTCCATGTATAGCCTCATGAGGATCCCTGCCACGCTGCCAAAGCCGGAGCTGTACATGTTCACCCCCTCGTCGTACAGGAGGGATAGCTGTGCATATGTTTCTGCGGAGGTGAAGTTCGTGAGCTTGTCCACTCCGATCACAAGCACCCTAGAGGCTTTGCTTTTCAGCAGGGCTCCGGCGAGCTCCACGGCAGCTAGCCCAGAGGCCTCCCCTGCTTCCACGCTGATCGCCCTAGCCCCCCTCAGGCCAAGGCTGTAAGCTATGTGAGCCCCTAGGTCTAGCTGGGGCTCCTGTACGTATGAGAGGCTGGAGGCGACGAGGACGTAGTCTACGCCGTCGATCCCCTCCAGCGCCTTCTTCGCCACGGCTGCCGCCAGATCTTTAACGCCTCTCTCGTAGTGCCTATCGATCTTCTCCATGACGGCCCTCGTAACGTACATGTTACTTCACCAGCATCCTCCTCATCTTGACGTACTGCGAGTAGCTTATCGCCCTCTTTGCTCTAATGTAGTGATCCACTGTTGGAGCCAGCCCCTTCTTCCCCTCTATTGCGTCTGTGATCACTATGCTATATGCATCGCTCCCAGCGCCGCTGCCGAAGGGAGCCAGGAGGACCCTCTCGCCGGGCTTAGCGTAGTCGAGAACCCTCGCGAAGCCTATTAGGGCGCTCGCGTTGTACGTGTTGCCTATCTGCGGAGTGACCAAGCCTACTTTCAGCTGCTCCTGCCTGAAGCCCAGCATTTCTCCTACCCTCACAGGGAACTTGCCGTTAGGCTGGTGGAATATAGCATGGGAGAAGTCGGAGGGCCTGAGGCCCAGCTCTGACAAGAGGCCCTTCACGGCCTCCATTATGTGTTTAAAGTAGGCCGGCTCCCCCGTGAAGCCCTCGCCGTGGCTAGGGTATGGGGCTCCCTCCCTCCTCCAGAAGTCCGGCGTGTCCGTTACGTAAGTGTAGCTCCCCTCGAAGACCGCGGCGGCCCCCTCTGCCCTCCCCAGCACGAATGCTGCTGCCCCGCTGGAGGCAGTGAACTCCAGCACGTCCCCCGGGCTCGCTTGCGCCGTGTCGCTCCCCACCACTAGCGTGTACTTGAGCATGCCGGAAGCTATGAGCCCTATGGAGGCCCTCATGCCCTCGCTCGCGGCCCTGCAGGCGAACTCGAGGTCGCTCGCCATAGTTACGGGCGTAATGCCGAGGGCCTCAGCTATGATCGTGGCGCTGGGCTTGACTGCATATGGCTTTGACTCCGAGCCAAAGAAGACAGCCCCCACCTCTTCGCCTTTAATGCCCGCCCTCCTCACGGCGTTCTGGGCAGCCTCAAGCCCCATGGTCGTCGCGTCCTCGTCATATGCAGCCACGGCCTTCTCTATCATTCCTAGGGCCTTCCACTGGTGATCGCTCCACCCCCACTGCCTCGCTATGTCTACCATGGAGATCCTGGCGCGAGGAACATAAGCACCCCAGCCGTGAATGCCCGTGAGAGCCTCTGGTTTGGGCAAGCGTTCAGCACCTGGGGCTTTTTCCGCTTAACAAGATTTAAGCTTTTCGGCAGGAGGCGAAGCAGCGTTAGACAAGAGCTGAGGTGCCGCCGGGGGGATTCGAACCCCCGACCGCCCGGTCTTCAGCCGGGCGCTCTCCCGCTGAGCTACGGCGGCCGAGAATTAAGCGGGAGCGAGGGAATAAATATCTTAGCCGTCCCTCAAGATCCTCTCAGGGTAGGTCATCACGGCGAGGCCCCTTACTCGCTCTCCCCTCCTCAAGTAAGAGACAAGGGTTATGCCCAGGAGAGATGCAGCTGTAAGGCCGCTGTAGAGGGGGCCTCTGGTGGAGATCACTATGGGGGACTTGACGTTCGCGGCCTTCACGACCATGTCTGCTGAGGCCCTCCCTGTGGTTATCAGAAGAGATCTGTCAAAACGTGCCCCCACCTTGAGAGCTATGCCTATGAGCTTGGCTATAGAGGTGTGCCTGCTCGTATCGTGAGCCACTACTGTCTTGCCCCCCTCCAGCTCGTAAAGGGCCGAGGTGTGCATTGCCAGCCCTCTCGTCACGGATATGGTCCTCTTATTGAAGTCCACGTACACCTCCACTATCTTGCTCCATGGGACCTTTAGGTCGAAGCCTACTCTCATTGCCCTCAGCGTGGCAGGGCTACAGTCCTCCAGATGGACCCTCCTCGCCTCCAGCTGTCTCCTCACTCTGACGGCTGCTCTCTTGTTCCTCTCATCTATCTCCACGCTTTCGATCTCGTCTGTGCTCCTCACCAACCCATCGCCTAAGAGCACGCCTACGACAGTCTCCTCTATGTGTGCTGGGTTCATGTAAAGGGTAGCGTACAAGGCTCCGTTAACATAAAGATCTAATTTGTCATCTATTGCAACGGGCGGACGACCGTCGTCTCCTTCGAGGTACTTCACGTCAGATTCGAAGACTTTCGGCTCACTTGCCATGCGAAATACCACCTGGAGAAAAAGGGAAATAGGGAAAAAGATTACTTCCTCTCATTGAAGTAGGCAGGCATGTCCTCCCTAGCCCGCTTTTCCGACACCATGCCGTTGCCGAACATAGCAGAGGCTAGCCAGAAGTTCCTCGGATGTAAGGTGGCAAAGATGTGGCTCATCACGAACAGCATGATAACGTAGAACCCGATGTTGTGGAGCACGATCATGAGCCTGTGGAGCTCTCCCGCAGGAGTAAAGAACATGATAGAGACGCCGCTGATGCCAAGAAGCACGAAACCTATGACGAGGAAAGCGTTAGCATACACAGCTAGCACGTTGTGCCTATGCATATGCTTCTTCACGTCCTCAGGTATCTCC
>JAOAKH010000001.1 GCA_026413755.1 Acidilobaceae archaeon
CAGCTATACACTAGTGATCAGGTACGCTCGGAAGGCCCTCGGCGATCCCCGGTTCTCTAAGTACACACTAGGAATACCCGGCATAATGATATTTGTGCTAGCCCTCTTTTCCATGTTCGGCCTATTGCTGGAGGCCCTCTCCTTCATGCTCCTCCTCCTGGGGATGGCTATGATAGCCAAGGGCTTTGGCCTCGAGAGGCACATCTCCACCGCAGCGGGCAAATTCGCGGAGAGCGTAAAGGAGATGCCTCACATGAAGCTTGCGGGCCTGATTATTGCGATAGCGCTGTTGGCAAGCGGGCTCTCGATCACTTATCATGCATTCGTTAACGAAGGACTATACGGTGCTCTATCTAGGTCCCTTAGCGCCGGCATTCCGCTCATCCTCTTGGGCGCTGCGCTATACGTCCTCGTGTCGTATGCCCTCCAGGCCCTCGTTATGTGGAGCTCCAGGCTGTTCAACCACCTGGCTGTCATAGTAGTTCTCCTCTTCTCTGCAGCTGCCTTCCACGACCTAGGTGCACGCTTCGCTGCTTCGCTCTCAGCAGGAGAGGTGGGGGCCGCAGAGGCCCTCTATAGGGCGACACTGGACAGCAACTTCATACCCCTGGTCGTAGTAGGGGCCTCGCTAGCAATGCTTTTCGAGGTCATAAGTAGAGTTAAGAGGGGCTAGGTGGTCCCAGGCAAGGAGGGAGCCGTCTTGAAGTCTCTGCTGCACGTGGGCATAATACCTGACGGCAACAGGAGGTGGGCCAGGGCGAGGGGCACAAGCATCGCGGAGGCTTACGCCAGAGGGTACGAGGTGATGAAGCTTACGGTAGAGAGGCTGGCAGACGAGGGCGTAAGGCACATCACGCTTTTCGCCATGAGCAGGGACAACTGTCTTAAGAGGGAGAGCTATGAGAGGGAGATCTTGTTCAAGCTAGTGGACAGAGCCATAGCGGAGCTAAGGAGCGGCAAGTACCTTAGGGGATTCGCCTTCTCCGTTAGGGTCGTGGGAGACCTGGAGTTGACTCCCCCTCGCGTGAGGGAGGCTGTGAAAGAAGTAAGCAGTCTCGAGGGGGAGCTCTCCGTTAACGTGGGCCTATGCTATAGCGCTAGCTGGGAGGAGGAGATGTTTGAAAAGGGTATAAGGCCCCTAAAGGGGGTGCCGCAAATGGACTTGGTCATTAGGACAGGGGGCATGTGGAGACTCAGCGACTTCTTCCCACTCCTAACCAGGTATGCCGAGCTCTACTTCACAACTACTCTCTGGCCCGACTTCAACCAGAGGGAGCTAGAGGAGGCCCTGGCGTGGTTCTACTCGCGGCAGAGGAACTTCGGGAAGTAGCTAGGAAGCGGGCTTGAGGAGGTCCAGGGATATAGTGACCACCATCCTGTAGTCGGTCTCCAGCAAGGTCACGTCAGCCTCCTTCCTGGCCTCGTAGACCTCTATTACTCTTCCCTTCATCCCTCTGAAAGGACCTCCGATTACCTCCACCAACTGCCCCTTAGATATAGTCGGCAGCTCCACCACGGGCTTTGCTATCCTTAAAACTTCCTCCTCCTTCACCATAACGGGCCTCTTCCTCTTCGCGTGCCTTAGCCCTGTGAGGAGGAGCACCAAGGCTCCCGGATCGCCTACCTCCAGGAATATATACCCCTTTGCCTCAGGTGGCACTACAATGCTCCTGAGATCTACGTTCATGTCCTTAGCTCTCTTCCCTATAACTAGGGCTGTCCTTATCTCCATGCCCCCAGTGACGTATAGGGAGTAGAACCGGGACTTCCGTGCCTCCATGGGGGGTCACCCCGCAGTGAGGAGCACGTATATCATATGAATAGTGTAGCCCATGAGTCCCACTAAGGCGAAGGCCAGTAGCACTAGCTTCAGGAGCAAGGTGTACTCTTCAGTGTCAGGCTTCCTAGATAGAGTTAGAATCCTCCTCCAGGCCACTAACAGGCTCTTCGCTCTCTCCACGTTACCCCTCCGCGGAGGAAGAACTGCTCGAACCTAAAAACAGTTAGGCAGGTTGGCGTTATTACCCGTCCCCGGCGACCAAAGAAAGGGTACATGTTTTGGAGGCAGTGGGGGTCGTGCTAGCGGGCGGGGAGGGAAGGAGGTTTCGCCCTCTAACATACTATATACCCAAACCCATGGTCCCCGTGGGGAAGACAGAGAGGCCTCTGCTGGAACACATAATCCTGTGGCTGAGCAGGGGGGGCCTCAAGGAGATCATAGTCCTCGTCGGCTATAGGTGGAGGCAGATAGTGAACTACTTCGCTGACGGCTCTAGATTTGGGGTAAACATGAGGTATGTGGTTGATAAACCCCCCTACTTCGGGACAGGAGGCGCCCTGAGAAGGGCCTTGGATGAGGGGGTCTTGGAGGAGTCAAAGGTAGCCCTGGTATGGTATGGGGATATCCTCGCGCCCGTTAGCGTGAGTGACCTTCTCAGAAGGCATAGAGAGGAGGGAGCAGATGCAACGCTCGTAGTATCTAACAAATATCGCGTCCCGGTGGGGGTGGCCCGCCTCGGGAAGGACATGAGGATAGTAACCATAGAGGAGAAGCCAGAAATGGAGGTGAATGTGAACGTGGGGATCATGGCCCTAAGGGTAGACAGCGTAAAGAGAGCTATGAAGAGCGCGTCCCTTGGCTACTCTTTTGATATCGTAGGGCACTTACTGCCTACAATGATAAAGGCCGGCATGAAGGTGAGGGCAATTATATATGAAGGGCCTTGGTACGATGTGGGGAGCAGCGAAAGGTACGAGAAGCTAGATCACGAACACGTAGAGGAGATAATGGGGCTGGACTGCGACGTGCCCCCCTACGTTCACTTATAGTTATACCATATGCGTTAGGTCG
Source organism: Acidilobaceae archaeon (assembly GCA_026413755.1). Taxonomy (GTDB): domain Archaea; phylum Thermoproteota; class Thermoprotei_A; order Sulfolobales; family Acidilobaceae; genus DSZV01. The sequence goes on from JAOAKH010000001.1 coordinate 2,852, forward strand.
GCAGGTATCCGCGGGGCTATTCCGCTGGCCTCCTTCACCTCCCTCTCTTGCTCTTCCACTACCGCCATAAGCCCCTCTGCAGGGTCGCTGCCATACCTTACGCTTAAGTTACGCCTCTTCCCGGACGCGTGGTCATAGACGCTTACGGTAAGGGTCGACTCCTTCACTTCCTTCGGCCCCACGTAAACGATAACGGGAGGCTTGAGGGTCGACTCAAGGAACCTCACGTCTCCGGAGAGTCCTGTCCTGGAGCTCTCCTTTACTGCAACCCTCAAGCCCCTCTGCAGCAGCGCCCACTTAAGCTCTGCAGAGACTTTTTCGACCTCCGCGTCCGCCTCCTCCCCAGCCCTTATGGAGAGCACGGCTATCTGGAGGGGCGCGAGGGAGAAGGGAAGTCTACCCTTGTAGTGCTCAAGATAACCTCCTAAGAACCTCTCCAGAGAGCCCAGCAGCGCGCGGTGGATCACGAAGACTTTCATGTCGCCTAAGATTTCTTTCACATAATCGTATACCTTGAACCTCCTGGGCAGGTTGAAGTCAAACTGTATTGTGCCCATTTGCCACTCTTTTACTCCCGAGCTCCCCCTCAAGGACATCATGAGATCTATTTTTGGCCCGTAGAAAGCAGCCTCTCCTACACCCACGTTCACCTTAACGTTATACTTCTCTGCTATCCTCTTCGCTATGTCCTCCAAAGCCCTCTCTGCGGCCTCCCACTCCTCTAAAGTGCCCATGAAGTGGGTGCCCACCTGCGACCTATCTGACACGCTCAGCCTTATCCTCACGTTGCCCTCGTCCATAGGCAGGCGGAAAACCAGCTCCAGGAGGGACTTCATCTCCTCGAAGACGCCGGCGATAACGCTTGCAGTCTCTGACTCGGGAGTAATTATGTGTGCGTCGTCCTGGGTGAAGCCCCTGACCCTCAGCAGCCCGTAGAGGCTCCCGCTGGGCTCATATCTGTGCACCCTGCCCACCTCGAAGATCTTGAAGGGGAGCTTCACCCTGCTTCTGAAGCGTGCTAGGTGGCTCATGAAGATAAGGAGGTGGTACGGACAGTTCATGGGCTTCACCGTGAACTCTCTATCCTCTATGTTAAAGACGTACATGTTCTCTCTGTAGAAGTCCATGTGACCCGACAGCCTGAAGAGCTCGCTGCTGGCAAGTATGGGAGTCTCGGCTATGTAGTAGCCCCTCCTTGCATGAAAGCCTACCAAGATTTGCTGGAGAGCCTGCCTCAAGAAGCCGCCGCCTATGCTAAAGAGGGGGATACCGGGGCCCGAGAAGTGGCCGTACTCCTTGCCTATAAGGGGCACCGCCGCGTCGGGCTTCAGCACTATGTCGAGCTCGTGAGCGTAGTCTATGTGGTCCTTTTCCCTCAAGTACTTCTCCCTTCTGCCAGAGGACACCTCCCCTATATTAATTTAAGGTTAGGGATAAAGCCTCAGCACTGATCCTACATACTTGCCCTGCCAGTCTCACGTGGCCTGAGACCCTTTCTTAGGGGATGACAATGAGGGCACACCGGTCAGGCAGGGCACAAGTTGTCTCAGAGAGGTGTTCCTCCTCATTGCTTTTGCTCGGCTCCGTCGCCTCTCATCATCGACGCGCATTTACCCGCCTGCTTCTTGAGGTCTGCATATACCATCTCGAACATCTCTAAGTATCCCGGAGCCAATTTTAGCTTGAGTTCGTCATTGAGATCTTTCTTTATCGCCTTTTCCAGGAACATGACAACCGCGATCCTTACGGCGAGGCTTCTAGTAATGCCGCACTCTACTGCCACAGCATCTAGGATTGTCTTCTCGAATTCGGTCATCTTGGTGCTCACGGGAACGACGCTAGAAGGCTTCAGCTCCGGGTCTCTTGAGCTCATATACATCACTCCAGCGCCTTTATGGCCTCCCTGAGGGCTCTCTTCCTCTCCTCCTCGCTCTCCGTGGCTAGGGCCTCCACGAGGTGAGCTATGACCCTGTACAGCCTTGCCACCTCGAGGCCCTGAGAGCTTAGCCTCTCCTCCAGCAGCGAAACCTTTGCCCCGAGCGAGTCGACTATCATTCTCAGCTCGCCTCCCTCCTCGTGGTGATGGTGATGATGGTGGTGCTCCTCATGCTCATGCTCTGAAATTTCCTCCATCAACTTCTCTATGTCCTCTGCCCTCTTAGGGAAGCCTATTCTCTTGCTCAAGGACAAACCCCTACGAGACCGCTGTTCCAAAGGTTTTTAAGATGGGGGAGTCGCACGGGGTATTATTTAGCTTCAGGAGAGAAAGCCCCAGATGAGCTACTCCTTTAGGGGCCTTTTTGCGCAGGGCGCAACTGCCTCAGCTAAGATCTGGTAATGTGACCTTGAGGGAGGCGGCGGAAATCTTCAGGTCTAGCCTAGAGGGCCTCGGTCTTAGCGAGAAGAGCGTCAAAGCGTACTGGGCTGCCATCAAGAGCTTTGTGAGCTTCGCTGGTGAGGAGAGGCCTGCCAGCAGCGTCGCGGTTGATGACTACCTGAGATGGCTGGCGCAGATAAGGGCGGGAAGGCAGCAGTCTACAGTACATTACTACTCCGTGTTCGTTAGGAGGTTCCTGAAATGGCTTGGCGTAGAGGCCCCCTCCGTGCCAGGATCGAGGAGAGGGTTCAGCGGGGCCCTTAGTTGGGAGGAGGTGGAAAGGCTCATGGAGGCGACGAAGGACCTAGTGGACCTCATATGCGTTTCCCTCATGGCGGAGTCCGGCCTCCGCGCCTCTGAGCTCCTGTCACTGAGGGTTAGCGATGTAGACTTGAGCAGCGGCGTTGTGAGGGTGATAGGTAAGTACGGGAAGCAGAGGGCAGTGATGCTAGGCCCGGTGGGGAGGGCGGTGCTGGCAGAGTATTTGAGCGCCGTGAGGAAGGGCTCTAGGGACAGGCTGCTGGACCTGTCGTACCAGGCACTGTACAAGAGGGTGAAGAAACTGGCAGAGAGGGCAGGCCTTGACCCTGCGCTCGTGAGACCCCACAAGCTGAGGCACACATTTGCCACCGAGGCCCTGAGGAGAGGAATGAACCTCTCTGCCCTTCAGAGGCTCCTGGGGCACAGCGATCTGAAGGTGACGCAGCTGTACTTACACCTGACCTCCGAGGACGTGAAGAGAGAGTACGAGAAGGCCTTCCTCTGGCATCAGGCCTCGCAGCAGTGGTGGAGGCGCTAGGGGATCTCGAGGGCTATGGCAGTGGCGCCTCCGAGGCCATGACAGATAGAAGCCACGCCCCTCCTGCCTTCCTTCGTTTCGAGCACGTTAAGTAGCTCAAGGGTTATCCTGGCGCCGCTCATGCCCAGGGGGTGACCTACGGCTATGGCTCCCCCGTGAACGTTAAGCCGCTCGTACGGGACTCCCAGGAGCTTGTTCATGAGGTAGCTGTTAACGGCAAAGGCCTCGTTGTTCTCCCAGAAGTCCACCTTCTCGACGCTCCAGCCTATGCGGGAGAGGAGCTTCTTCACCGCGTGTACGGGAGCTACAGGGAACTCCACAGGGTCTACTGCCGCGAGCGCGTGGCCTGCTACCCTCGCCTTGGCCTCTAAGCCCAGCCTTTTGAGGCCCTCTCGAGAGGCGAGCAGGACGACGGCAGCTCCATCGCTCAGTTGGCTTGAGGTGAACACGGTGTGGAGCCCCTCCTTACTGAAGACGGGCTGCTGTGCGCGAACCTCCTCCAGCTTTATGTCCCACTTTATTCCCTCGTCCTTCTCGAGAGGCGGGTTGCTAGGGAACGGGGCTACGTACCTCTCCATAGGCCCCTCCCAGGCCTTTGCTGCTCTTCTGTGACTCTCATAGCCTATCCAGTCCAGCTCTTCCCTCTGGGCCCCATACCTTTTGGCAGTTATGTCTGCCTCCTCTCCCATGACGTAGCCTAGCAGAGGGTCATAAAGGCCGTCGTGGACCATGGAGTCATATATCTCCCCCTTGCCCTTGCTGAGCACGAAGTGCCTCACGCCCCACCTATGTTTAGAGCTCACGAGGAAGGGGGAGCTGCTCATAGACTCCATGCCTCCAGCAATGATCACGTCGTACTGACCGCTCGCTATGTATGCTGAGGCAGTTATTATGGAAGCCATTCCGCTGGAGCAGACCATGTCGACATTGTACGCGGGGACTCCTACCGGGATCTCTGCCTTTATCGCAGCTTGCCTGGCAGTATTCATCCCCGTGCCTGCCCTTATAACGTGCCCCATGAGCACCAGTTCTATACCATCAGGGCTTGCTCCAGTTCTTTCCAGCAGCTTCCTGATGGAGAATGCGGCGAGGTCTACGGCGGAGTAATCCTTCAGGCCCCTCCCGAACTTCCCTATTGGCGTTCTAACGCCGTCCACTATGTAGACTTCCCTCAAGGCAAGCACCACTCTATGTGCGCAAGTCTTAATATCTTTGAACTTATAGCCTATCTGTCCTCTGTGACGTGATCCTCTCCAGCTCCTCTATAGAGCAGTGAGGGGGTTCCTGCGACAGCGCCAGTTCCATCCCCAGCTCCGCAGATATCTCGGCCAAGGAGGAGCTCACTCCCCTCTCAGGCCCCACGACCACTATGGATCGGAACTCGGCGACGCTCTCTATCACGTCCTTTATTTGTTTGAGGCCCAGTAGGTTCATGACAAACAGTATAGACCTGTTCTTCACCCTTGCCCCCATCTGCAGATCCTCCAAGACGTAGAGGTATGCAAGGGCCGCAGCGCAGGGACTCACACTTCTCGGGAGGCCCGCCATGAGCACGGACTCGTTTGGAGAGCGCAGTGGCCTAGCCCGAAGGGGCTCGTCGAACATTACACGGAGAACTTCTAACCTACCCCCTCCGGCCTCTATCACGGAGATGGTCGCCCTCAACCCTTCCTGGACCTCTCGTATTCATTAACTCCCCATGGGAAGACGAGCCAGCTGTCTGTGCTCTCTGCATAGTAGTCGGGCACGAGCCTCGTCCAAGGCTTCACGTAGAGGGTAGCAGTCTTCACGCCCGCCGGCAGGTGATGCTCTATGTAGTCCAGGGCGAGCTGCAGCGTGAGACCCGTGTCGCTCACGTCGTCCACTATGAGCACGTTCTTGTCCTTCACGTCTAGTAGAAGAGGTTGTCTAAGGAAAGGCCTCTCCCTTCTCGCGTTTGGGGCTGTGTACAGCTTTACCTCTATAACGCCCACGTCCTCTACCCCCAACATGTCCGCTATGACTATGGCAGGCACCGCTCCGCCTCTCAGTATACCGACTATCACCTCTGGCACATAGCGCGATTCCCTCACGCGCTCCGCCACGACCGATGAGGCTCTCACTACCTCCTCCCAGGAGAGGAACCTCACGCTGCCCCCGTGGACTATGGGGAGCAGGATCACCTCCCTGGCAGGCCCGTCCTCCGCCAGCCTGTAGTCCACGCCGTCCACGAAAACCATGTACGCCGGCGCGGGGTCTCCGTTGGGCTCAATGGCTTGAGAGAGCGCGCTGTTGTCCCTCAGCTTTTTCAGTGCCTCCCTCCAACTATCGGCCTCCACCTCTATTACTTCTCTCCCTACTAGCTGCGTGAGCTGTCCTAGTAGCCTTACCCTAATTAGCACAGGAGGACACCGCTATATCTCTTCTGGCAACTCCTCCTCCTTCTTCGCGGCACCTCTTCTCTTCAGCGCCGCATTAACTGTGTGGGTTATGTAGCCCGCTATCTGGTTCCTTAGCTTCTTGCTCTTCAGCTCTAGCAACTGTCCTACGACGCGTTTGTTATGCTCGAAGTCTCCAGTTAACACGTCCGCATAGGTTTCCAGAAGCTTTCTGGCCGTCCTCTTCACCAGGGAGCTCCTAACCCTTCCCAACTCTGCACCCGAGAAAGGGTGAGGAGGGAAAAGCCCTAAATATGTGAAGTTAGTCCTCCTTCTTCTCCTCTTCCTTCTCCTTCTTCTCCTTCTCTTCCATCCTCTTCGCGGCTATTAGGTCGTCTATCCTCAGTATGAGCGACGCAGCCTCTGTGCCTGCCTTCAGCGCGTTGACCTTCACTCTAGCGGGATCGAGTATGCCGGCTTCCCAGGTGTCTATGAGCCCTCCAGTCTCCACGTCTATACCGAGGAAAATGCCCTCAGGCCTCTCGTGGGCGCTCCTTAGCTTCACCAGGACATTTATGGGATCGTGGCCAGCATTGAATGCTAGGATCTGGGGAATAGCCTCCAGAGCTCTCGCGAAGGCCTCCACGGCTAGCTGAGTCTTGCCCGGCAGGGTCCTGGCGTACTCGTAGACGTCCTTGGCTAGCTCGGCCTCGGTGGCTCCAGCGCCCCCTACTACGGCCCTGTCCATTAGCGTGTCAGCAACTGCACTCAGAGCGTCGTGAAGGGCCCTGTCTGCCTCGTCCACGAGCCTCTCAAAGCCTCCCCTAACCACTATCGTAACGCTCCTGAGGTTCTTTGCCCCCTCTACGAAGACCATCTTGTCCTCTCCCACCCTCCTCTCCTCTACCAGCTCAGCATATCCCAGGTCCTCAGGCGTCATGTCCTCTATGTCGGTCACTATCTTAGCTCCCGTAGCCCTCGCGAGCTTCTCTATGTCGCTCCTCTTAACCCTCCTCACCGCCAGGATGCCCTTCTTAGCCAGGAAGTGCTGCGCCACGTCGTCTATGCCCTTCTGCGTTATGACGACGTTGGCGCCCGTGGCAGCTATTTTCTCTACTTTTGCAGCGAGTATTTTCTCTTGCTTCTCCATCAGCTTCCTTACGAGATCGGGGCTGGAGATGCTGATCTCCAGGTCTATCTCGGGCTTCTCTATCTCAAGCGGAGCGTCGAGCAGGGCTATCTTGGCATTCTCCACCCTCTTGGGCATATCGGGATGAACTATCTCCTTGTCGAGGACTATGCCCCTCACCAGCTGAGTGTCAAGGAGGCTACCGCCATGCTTCTTTATGATCTGTATATTGCCTAGGTCTACATACCATCTGTCGCCCCTCCACTCCGCTACAGCTCTTACGGCCTCTACTGCGAGGTTTGCGAAGTGCTCCTTTGCCTCCTTCACGGCCTTGCTGTTAAGGCTAGTTATGGCCACCTTCTTTAGAATTTCAACGTCGTCTATCGTGACGCGCCTAGATGCCTCCTGCAGCCTCTTGAGGGCTCTCTCCAGGGCTAGCTTGTAGCCCTCAATGATTATGGTTGGGTGTATGTTCTTCTCTAGCAGCTTCTCCGCCTCCTTTATGAGCTCCCCTGCAAATATAACTGCAGTCTTGGTGCCGTCCCCTGCCTCCTCGTCCTGGCCTTTTGCGATCTGCACTAACATCTTCCCTGCAGGGTGCTGCAGGTCCATTTTGTCGAGGATAGTAGCGCCGTCGTTCGTCGTAGTTATGTCACCCAGGCTGTCTACCAACATTTTGTCCATGCCTTTGGGACCGTAGGTTGTCTTCAAGATCTCAGCTATGGCCCTCACTGCCATAGCGTTCGCTCTGAAAGCCTCCCTGCCATAGGTCCTGCTGGTGCCCTCCTTCAGTATTATTACTGGTATGCCCACGGACTCTGTAGTGGGAAGCCTAGAGGCCATATCACCACCCCTCCTTAGCGCTCCAGATATCTTACGTAGGCCCGCTTCTATATAAGCTTTACGTTGTTCCTGCGCGAGGGGGTAATGAGCGAGTTCATACTCCTGATCACCGGCTCTCCTGGCGTGGGCAAAAGCGCCACCGCAAGGGCACTGGCAGAGGAGCTGGGCTGCGTAAGCGCGGAGGAGAAGGAGGTCCTCTCGAGGGCCCTCGTCGAGGACCTCACGGGAAGAGATGCCATGGTAATAGAAGAGGAGAGGGCTCGACAGGCGATCAGAGAGTTTGTGGAGAGCGTGAGGGATTGTTACGTGGTGAGCACCCTGCATCCAGAGCTCTGGGTTAGCGCGGCAGAAGAGCACATAGCTGTAATAGTCCTGCTCCGAGTGCACCCAAAGGAGCTAATGAGAAGGCTCCTGGCGCGGGGCTGGGGGAGAAGGAAGGTTGTGGAAAACGTGCTGGCGGAGGCCTTCAACGTGATCGCGGAGGAGATAGTTATGGAAGACATGGACAGCTTCACGGTGGAGCTAGACGCTACGGCTTGGAGCTCTCCTCAGGTCTCCGAGGTGATCGAGAAGCTCAGTTCTTGGGACGTGGGGGTGAGGCTCGACTGGCTCTCCGACCCTGAGGCGCTCGAGCTCGCCTCTAGGTTGACCAGGGAGCTGGACCTGTACGAGGGCAGGTAGAGGGCTCGTAACAGTCTGAACGAGAGCCTCTCCGGGCCTTATTTTGTCTAGCATATCTACTAGCTCTTTCCTAAGCCCCATAGTCTGTGCTATGACCTCCTTGTCGCGGGAGCTCCTGAGCGCGTGAACCACCTTACTGTTGGTGTTCAGCAGCACCCCGTTCGGAACGTGGGCTGGAGATTGCGTAGCTATGGCAAGCATTATGCCGTACTTGCGGCACTCAGAGAAGAGCTGCTCCACGAACGGAGACTCCTCGCCTCCGAGGACGTTATGTGCTTCATCTATGGCTATTAGTACCCTAGGGCCTCTGACGCCTGAAGACCTCTCCACAAAGAGCTTTGACAGGAAGAAGAGTACGTAGGACTTTCTGGCTATGACGTTGTTTATGGCGTCCACTCTGACGACAATTATGCCAGAAGTCTCGAGGGGAGAGCTCTCCTTGAAAGCTCTATAGGAGCCCCTTGTAAGCATGGATATCTTTCTCAGCAGCGCCCTCTTCACCTCCCTGTCCCACTTCGACTCCTCCGGCAGGTCGTCCACAGCTTCTTCTAGCTCCCTGAGCGAGTTTGTCCTCCTTCTCTCCAGCGCCCTCATTAGCATGTATGCCTGCGGGGGCGTGAGGGAGAGCGCTTTCATTGCGACGCTTACTAGCGCGTCTACGTCCTGTATGTCAAGGGGGTTAATGGAGGCCTCCCCCCTCATGGGATCCCTCTCTATGAACGAGACCCCCCTCTCCCTTAGCAGCGAGGCGTGTTCTCCTGTCCAGTCAAACAGTATCACGGGGATGCCGAGCTCCTCCCAAGCTCTCTGCGCGATAACGGAGAGCGTGGTGGACTTGCCAGAACCCGTGGAGCCGAAGATCCCCACATGACCCTCTAGGTCTTTTGACCTGATTTGGAAGCTCTGAGGGGTAGGGGAGTCCAAGATCTCCCCTAGCGTAAAGCCCTCGCCTCTTGACGTGCGAAAGGGCCTCTCCCCTATCGAGTTGTCGGAAAGTAGCAAAGTGCCCCTCGAGTGGAGGCCGAGGCGGTGAAGGGAGGCAGCAAGCACCCTAAGCTCCTCCCCCTCCGCCTCGCTGACCCTCACGCCGTCCACAAGACTGGAGAGAAGGGTCTTAAGGACCTCCGCCTCTATATGTAGGACCTTCTTGTCGCGAGAGGAAAGTATCAGAAGGGACCTCCTCAGTTCCCCCTCCATGACCGAGACCAGGGCAAACCTGACGTTGCTTTTGTGAGCCCTATCTACTACCACCTTTGCGAGCTCCCTGCCCACCTCCTCCTTGCCCCCCCTTACTTCGATCTCTAAAGCCTTGTAGTCCCCCTCCTCCCCTCCCTCCCCTCTGCGAAGGCTCGGGAAAGGGAGGGGGAAGCGTAGGAAGAGCGCAAGGAGCAGCAGAGAGACGAAGGTCGCGGCGAGGAAGAGGTACTTCAGCTCTATTATCCCTAGGATGTAAAGGGAGAGCAGCAGAGCAGCTAGAGCGGGCAGCAGCCTCAGTGGCCATGGGACTTGGTCTAGCATTCAGCTCCCTTCTATGCGGGCCTTATTATAGGAGGGGGCACCGGCGGCTGCTGTGGGGAGGAGGAGCTATTTCTTCGCCCTCCTCACTCTCAGCACGGCTCCCACCTTCTCTATTACCTCCACATCCTCACCCTTCTTGATTTCCTCTTCGCTGACAGCCTTCCAGTACTCCCCCTCCACTATAACGAAGCCGGGCTTGTTGGGTGATATGTCGTCCACTGCCTCCCCCCTAGCCCCCTCGAACCTCCAGAGGTAAGGTTGAGCCATCTTTGCCTTGATCACCTTGTATGACACAAAGGCTGTGACGGCCCCTGCGGCTATGCCCATGGCGTATACGTAGAGGAGCAGCCTGTTCATATACTCAGGGGAGGCGGTGAAGCCATCTATGCCAGGGACTGCCGGAAGGATCACTACGCCGAGGGCTATCATGATTATCCCCACGCCTCCTATTATCCCAAAGCCGGGCGTGTTCAGCTCTATGAAAAGGAGGAGCGCGCCCAGCCCAATGAGCGCAAGGGAGGCTATGTTAGGGTTAAGGCCGCTCCCCAGCAGACCTACTATTAGCAGAAGTGCGCCGAGCGCCATGCCGGGCAAGTTAGCTGAGACTATGCTGAATATGAGCGCTATGGTTCCTATGGAGAGCAGGAGGCCCGATATGAGAGGGTCTGAGAGGACGCTGAGGATCCTCTCGGAGAGGCTCATGTCGAGGATCTCGTAGGAGCCGTTGAGCTCCAGCCTCACCCTCTCCTCGCCATAGACGGCAATGGTGAGCCCATTCACCTTCCTTATGAGCTCTTCTCTGCTCGCGGCAACGAAATCGATGATGTTGTACCTTACTGCCTCCTCGGCGCCGTAGTTATCGTTAAAGAGCACGAACCTCACCATGGCAGTGGTGTTCCTCCCCTTAGAGCCGCCGTGCTCACAGAGGGTCTTAATTATAGGGTTTATTATTTTGCTATCGTTTACTGGCATGTACCTCCCTGTAGTTGGGTCGTAGCTTATGGGCTGCAAGGAGCCTATTATCGTGCCCGGCTGCATGGCTGCCACGTGAGTTGACATGAGTATCAGCGTGCCAGCACTCTCTGCCCACTTGTCCACCACGTACCCTATTACGGGCACCTTGCTCCTGCTTATAGCGATCACTATGTCTGTTGAAACGTCCGCGAGACCTCCCGGCGTGTTCAGCTCTACTAGCAGCGGCACTCCCCTTCTCGCCGCCTCCTCGAGGGCCCTCGTTACGTACTGCTTCGTCCAGGAGCTTATGACGCCCTCCACTCTTATCACAAGGACGCTGGGCCCTGCTTTTCTGTCGAAGTTCTCCTCCCTAACTATCCCCGCGGTCTTCTTTACCTCTCCACAATACTTCGGGCCCAGCTCGCTGCCCTCTGCAGAAAGGGGGAGCACGAGCAAAGAAAGCAAGAATAGGAGGAGAAGGGTCCTCATGAACTCTACCTCTCCTCCTTTGCCTGCACCTGCTGCCTCAAGAGGGATAGAGTAAGGGCCGCAGCCTCTCCTCCTAGCGTGGCTGGCGTGATTATGACCATGTTCTTCTCCCTTGCTATCTCCATGAGGGTCTGTAGCTCTCTAAGCCTCATTGCGGCCGGGTGCTTCTCGTACATCATCGCCGCCTCAGCCATTATAGTCGCAGCCTGCCTCTCCCCCTCTGCCTCTATTACCCTCGATCTCCTCTGCCTCTCTGCCTCAGCCTGCTTTGCCATAGCCCTTAGCATAGTCTCTGGCAGCTTGACTTCCTTGAGAGTGACCGCAGTTACCTTTATGCCCCAGGGGTCCGTGAGCTGGTCCAAGATCTCCTGAAGCCTCTTGTTGATCTCCTCCCTCCTCATGAGGAGTTCGTCGAGATCGAGCTGGCCTATGACGTCCCTAAGGGTAGTTTGAGCCAGCATGAGGACGGCATAGGCGAAGTTCTCTATCTTCGTCACAGCCCTCTCTGCGTCTATGACCTTGTAGTACACCACTGCGTCTACGCCCACGGTGACGTTGTCCTTAGTGATGACTCGCTGCTCTGGGACGTCTATGGTGACTATCCTCAGGTCCACCTTTACCATGGAGTCCACGAAGGGAATGAGGAGGAACAAGCCTGGGCCCTTTACCCCTACGAGCCTCCCTAGTCTGAACACCACCGCTCTCTCGTACTCCTTGACCACGCGTACAGAGAGGGCTATGAGGAACACTGCTACCAGGACTAGGAGGAGGAGCACGCTGAACAAGTCCGCGACCTGAAGTGGGACGAAGCTCAGCTCTTCCTCTAGCGCCTGGAGCCTCGCACCCTCGTTGTCGTAAGCTATAGTGCTCAGGGCAGCAGGGAAGAACGCTAGAAGCGCCGTGACCCTTCCCCTACTAAGCTGCACACCCAGGGAGGACTCGCTCCTCAAGGACCATCTCCTTTTAGAACTATACAAAATTAGTCCTAATAAACCCGCGTTAAAGGAACTCAGACATCTTCTTGCTCCTCTTGAAGAGCTTCTCCTCCAGTTGTCTGAGCTTCAGGCCTCCATCCGGCTTCTCCAGCTTGTAGCTAGATCTCAATTGCTTCAGCTCCTCCAAGGCATGGAACCTCCACTCGCCGCCAGCAATCTTCACGGCAAATATGACCTTCCCGCCCGTTCTCCTCGCCAGCTCCCTCAGCCCCTCTACCTGCTCGGCCCTAACATATATTGGTCTCATTGAGCTCTTGACCTCCTTGACCTCTATGATTAGTAAGACCCCCTCCTTTGCAGCTACTATGTCCGGCTGGAACCTCTCCCTCACGCCGGCCCCGCTAGCCGCGGCTCTCACTGCCATGTACCCTTTTTTCCACAAGTAGTTTGCTAGCTCATTCTCCATCTTGGAAGTACGCTTTGATGGCATGCTCTCACTCCGGCAGGATCCTCAGCTCTAGTCCATGGCTCTCTGCAAGGCTCTTCAACTTCTTTATCTTCCTTGCCGTCACCTTGCTGGCAAGCCTAGGTATCTTCACTATGAGCGTTCCTTCCCTCACCTCCGCGCTTGCCTCTGGCAAAATTCTCCTGACGCTCTCCTCTATGCCGAACCCTCTCCTCGCACTTTTCACCGGAACTACCATGGTCTGCTCGCCGAAGGTATAAATCTCGAACTCTAGCTCGCCTGTCATGTAGTCCCTCACCTCCACAACCGGCCTTGTGAGCTCCGCCTCCCTGAGCCCCGAGGGGAGCTTCACTGCCATGGAGACCTCGTATACCTTCTCCACCCTGCCCTCGTGGATGAAGATCACTGTGTCGATAATGCTGGGTATCATCCCGAGCTCCACCCTTCTGATGAACCTCTGTATCGCGTCTATTGGGCTGGTGGCGTGCATTACGCCAACCATGCCTATACCTGCGAGCCTCAGATCGACGTAGAGCTTGAAGTCCTCGTCCCCCCTAAGCTCGTCGAAGACCGTATAGTCGGGCCTGGAGAGCAATAATATGTCGTGCAGCTCTCCCGGATCTGCGTAGGTCTTGGAGTACTGAGTTATGACGGGCGGCAGCTTCATGTCTCTTGGCGACTCCACAGTCTTTACTATCTTTCCCTGCCTAGAGTAGAACTCAGCGAGGGCCTGGGCGAAGGTGGTCTTGCCCATGCCTGGGGCGCCCGCTATTAAGATCCCCTCTGCTCTTTCCATAAGCCTCCTGAGGAGCTTCTCGGGGAGCCCGTAGTCCTCCAGCCTCAGCTTCACTAGGGGCTTGACCGCCGTTATCTCCCACCCATTGCTGAAGGGCGGCCTGGCTATGATTATCCTGTAATCCCCGAGCTGCACTATGGTAGAGCCCAACCTGTCTATCTCTACGTAACCTCCCCCCCTGCTAGCCCCCTCCACGATCTCCTTTGCCATCTCTTCCAGCTCTCCCCTGTTCATGGGCTCCTCACGCAGCTTCACAAAGACCCATCTGCCAGGGCTGCCCACCTTTGCTAGGGGAGGCGCCCCCTCCTTGAGGTGAACGCTCATAGTCTTTGCGTCGAAGAAGGACTCTATCTTTAGCCTCTTTGGGCCTCCCTTCGAGGAGAAGAGCACCCTGACCCCTATTGCCTGGGCGGAGGCTGCCTGCACGGGGTCAGAGGTGATCAGCACTGCGCCCGTCTTCCAGGCGTACTCCCTCACGAGGGACTTAACATAGCTCACGTCCAGCTCTCTCCCCCGCCTCTCCTCGTCAACTACCGCTATCTCCAGCCCCTCTTGGCGTAGGCTCAGGAGCTTCCTCAGCTCCTCTAGCCCCGTGAAGCCCACCCCCCTGCCGGCCCAGGCCTCTGCGGTAAGGTAATCTACTACGGTCTTGTGGATGAAGAGTCTCCCCCTTACCTCCCCCCTTTCCACTATGCTGAGCAAGGTGCCGTCTATAACGGCCTCTAGATCTGCAACGTAGAGAGTTGACACTATGGCCCCTAGTGACTTTTGAGAGGAAAACTTATTTTCTCAACTTCTCAGCGAGGCTCCTAGCCTCTCTGAACTGCTTCTCAGCTATGTAAAGGTGTTCTCCCGTGTCTACCAGCACGTCCTCCCCTGCTATGAGGCTCTCGAGCCTCGCCCCGCTGTTGTAGACTTTCACTATCTCTTCGTCTGAGGCGAGGTCTAGCAGCATTGCGGGGGGCCTGCTTGCGTCGAAGACCGCTATCTCAGCTACCCTCCCCGGCTTTATTGCCGGCGGCGGGAGGGAGAGGAACTTCCTCAAGGCCAGGCTCTCCTCCCAGGGGCTTGGGCTGGAGCCTGCGCTGTAAGACACGGAGTTAAAGAAGCTGAGGACAGGGCCCGCGCTCGACCTCCCCTTGCCATCTATCTCCTTTATCTCGCCCTCTCCCTCGCAGCCCTCGCCCGCTATGCTTACTATCGCAGCTATGCCAGGGACGTAGTTCGGTCTTACACCGCTACACGCAGGCACCGCGAGCCCATAGAAGCCCCCCACAAGCCTGGAGAGCTCCAGGGGGAGCTCCACCCCTATCCCCTCTGCTACTATAAGAGTCACGCCGCTCATGTGAAGCTCGTAAACTGCTGGCAGGGAGGCCGTTATGAGGGTCTTCAGGTCAGAGCTCTTGTAGAAGCGCACCCTCTCTGCCATGGTGGGCTTCTTGAACCTCATAGGATAGGCGGCTATACTCGCAAGGGCGCTCAGGCCGGGGACTATTATTCTTCCCTCTCCGCCCAGCAGGAGGGTGGCATACGTATACTCCTCTGGCACCACGTCCTCCCCCACTCCCTCTACCTTTCCGTCCTTCACGTATACGTAACCCTTCCTCAACACCCTCTCGCCCGTAAAGATCGCAGAGCCGGTCAGCAGTATGTCAAAGCCCATAGTGGACCTATGGGAGAAAGGCCTGGGCGTTCTTATAACACTAAGAGCTTAGCCCCCTCTCCCTCCCTCACTTGGCGCACATCTCTCCCCGGCGATGGCTCCAACATAACTCTGTCCTTGCTCACAGCTACTAGCTCGAAGAACGACTTGCCCATGGGCCTAATGGCGATTATGTCGAGGGGGCCCACTGCAAGGCTAGCTACCTCGAAAGGCCCCAGCTCTGCCCTTCTCCGAACGCTCCTCAGCTCCAGCGGCTCCAGGGGCGGCAGGTGGACGTAAAAGTACCTCCTCTTGTTAACGCGATAATCCCTCACCTCAAAAGCCCTGGTGACGCTCAGGTGCTCGTGTCCTATAGATATGATCGCGTTGCGGAACTCCAGCACTAGCTCGTCCGAGAGGAAGGCTTTAACTGCCCCCCCTCCCCACGCGATAAGCGCTTGTCTCAAGGTCTGCCTCCTCACTCCCTATGTCCACCTCTATGGGCTCGGGGACTGCTATCGGCGTTACCTTCTCGTACTCCCTCCAGAAGTTCTCCTCATTTGCGTGGGGCGTAGGCGGGTGAAGGCCGCAGACCTCTATTTGCCTCTCGTTGAGCTCGTAAGTGCCTATCTTCATTGTCTCCTTTATGATCTCTTCCTTGTCGCTGCCCGCCAGAGGCCTCAGCACAGGCAGCGCGAGCCCCCCGCCTATCATCATCATGTTCCTCAACGTTTGACTGGCCACCTGACCTACGGACTCCCCTGTAGCTATCGCCTCTGCTCCTATCTTCTTAGCCAGCTCCACTGCGTGCTCCATCATTAGCCTCCTGAGCACCAGGACGCGGTAGTGCGGCGAGACCAAAGAGTTGATCAGCATTAGGGGCCCCTTGAAGTTTACGATATACATTTTCATTTTATAATTGTAGCTCCACTCTGCCAGCTTCTTCCCTATTTTTACTGCAGTCTTTACCACATAGGGATAGCCTAGGTCGTAGTGAACGAGGTGGACCTTTGCCCCCCTCCTCATGAGCCTCCAGGCAGCCACCGTCGAGTCGAAGCCCCCACTGAAGAGGACAAGCACTGTGCCCTCCGTCGCTGGGGCCATTCCCCCCACGCCCTCTATTATCGTGTCATAAAGGAAGACGCTCTCCCTTCTGAGCTCCACGTAGACTGTGATTTCTGGGTCCTCGAGGTCCACCTTCTTTGCGCCCGCCTTTAGCAGCTCTGCGCCAAGGACCCTCTCTATGTCCTTACTGGTGAAGTCGTGATCTCCCACCCTCCTCGCCCTCACCATGAACTTCTTTTCCCTCACCCTCTCAGAGAAGAGCTCCACTGCCCTCTTCACTAGGTGGTCCAAGCCCTCGAAGCCAAAGGAGTGTGCCGGCGACACGCTCTTCACGCCGAAGACGCGCCTCGCAGCCTCCACGGCAAGCTCCACGTCAGAGGGGGACCATATGATTATCCTGCCCTCCGTCACCTCCACCCTACTCTCCACGCCCCTCCTTCTCAGCGCCTCCCTCAGCGCCCTCGCCAAGGCGTCCTCTGCTCTCCTCCTGGCTATCCTGCCCTTCACACCTATTTCGCCGTATCTTACTAGCACTGCATTGTACATGATCCTCCCCAACTATATATGATGGGGCACCTAACTACTTAAAGAGCTCAGTACCAGTGGGAGTAGAACCTGTGCTCGGGCACCATGAGCTTCGGCTCCCTGAAGGCAGAGCATACGGGAGCCAAAGAGCAGCCCCCGTTGCAGCCCGCCACCGCGCGGCAGCCCTCAGAGCAGGAGCCCCTACACGTCGGCCTCTCCCTTGTGCAGCAGTGCCTCCCAAAGGCCCAGAGTATGTCGTCCAAAAGGAATGGGTCCACGGCCCCCGCAGCGGCTGCCTCCTTGTATGCTATCCTAACGGCCAGCCTCAGCATCACGTCCTCCTCGCTCCCGAGCTCCACCCCTGCAGCTATCTTCTCTAGACTCTCCTCGTCAACCCTGACGAGCCCTATCCTGAGGGCTATCCTCACGAGGTGGTTGTCCACGGGGACCTCCTTGTTGTGCTGATCGGCTATGTGTAGCACCCTCCTCCTCTCGAGGAATTTGGCCAGTAGGAATGCCTTCTTCTCCACCGGGTCCTGGTAGGCCTTAAAAGCCTTCAGTAGGTTCACAAACCCTCCGGCTCCCTCCCTCAGCCTACCTCTCGACTCGAGCACCAGCGCAAAGGGGTCGCCCTCGTAGAGCCTGAGCAGCTTCTGCCCTATGTCCCTCAGGAGCTCTAGCCTCAATCCTAAGTCTGGGGGCCTCCTGATCCTCTCCCCGTTAGTTAGCCATTCCTCCAGCTCCCTCAGCTCGAGCCTCGCCAGCCTTGTAGCATCAAAGAAGCCCGGGTCCTCGGAGAGCTTCTTGCTCCCCAGTCTATATAGTAGCTCCGACCCGTGGTATAGCTTTCCCTCTACGTAGCCCTCGTACGGCCTTCCAGGCCTACTCGCCCTGTGGTCCATGGCTACCATGACGAGGAAGTATGCCGTGACCTCCCTCTTGCTGGCCTCCCTCGGCGGGTATAGCTCCGGGTTAACGAAGGCGTCGGGCTCGAGGCTGGTAGCCATACGGGCCGCAGCCTTGCCGAAGGCCTTTGCGGCCTCCCTTACGATCTCGACCCTCAAGGCCTCCTCCCAGAGATCCTCGAGCTTATAGCTTATGCCCGGCCTACCCTTTGGGAGAGCCTTGAAGAAGTTCATAGCGGACACTATGCTTGGAGACCTGGCCAGGTGGCTGAGGATAATGGGCTACGACGTGGCGTACTCTAAAGGCTATGAGGACGAGCAGATCCTAGAGGCAGCCTCGTTGGGGGACAGGATAATAATAACGCGGGACAGGAGGCTTTACGCTAAGGCAAAGAAGGCCTCCCTCAAGGCTATTCTGGTGGAGTCTACGGGGACTGCAGAGAAGATAGCCGAGGTGGTCGTGAAGGCGGGGCTAGAGGTGAGGGCGGACCCCTCGGTAAGCCGGTGCCCCGAGTGCAACAAGGAGCTGTCCAGGGTAGAGGACAAAGAGGCAGTTAAGGACAAGGTGCCGCCTCTTGCCCTCAAGACATACAAGGTCTTCTACGTTTGCAGCATATGTGGCAGCGTGTACTGGGAAGGGAGCCACTGGAACAACATCAGGAGGACAGTGGAGCTGGCCAGGAGGCTCGTGGAGGCTCACCAGAGGAAGGCAGAGAAATAGCGGTAGTCCTCCAGCACCCTCGCTAGCCTGAGCGCAGTCTGGGTGGACTTGGAGGCCATCACGATGAGCCCCCTGTCGCACAGCTTCTCTGCTCCATACGATCCTATGAGGGCGGAGAGGCTAGCCATGTTTCTCCCCCTTACCTTCATGGGGGAGCCAAAGAGCATGGAGTACGCCCTATATATCCCCTCGCATGTTTCTTGCCCGTCGCAGTATAGCGTCACACCCCTCCTCCCTAGCGACTCCTCTGCCTCCTTCACGAGGCCCGCTACCCTCTCATAGCAGCGTGCGCACTTAACTATGCCCAAGGCGAGTCTTTCCATACTTACTCTTGAGAATGCTCTGTCCTCCTCTAGGTACTTTTCCACCCCCTCTCTCATGGCCTTGCTCTTGTCCTCGCTCACCATGACCTTCTCCACGAGCTCTCTCAGCCTCTCCACCCTCACCTCCTCCAGGGCCTTCTCCCTCGTCAGCGACACGAAGAGCTCTCTGGGAGGGGATGCCGTCACCTCCATTTCCCCTAGGGGCTCTACCACTATGAGCCTCTTGCTCCTCAGGGGTCTCCAGGGACCTATGCACTTGCCCGTCCTCGCCAGCACTGACGCACCGCTAGATATCATTACGGGGGAGTACAGAGGCGCTTGGTGACACGCGGAGTACTCTACAGAGCGCTCGCCAACTAATGCCACGTATATGCCTTCATTCAGCTTCATGTAATACCCTTTGCCCTTCTCCGCGATCCTTGGCTCCGCCCCAGAGATCACGTGGTAGTCCAGGAGGCCCGCTCCTCTGAGGGCCTCCAGGGCCCTAAGCGTTTGCCTGGGAGCCCCCAGCACGTCGTCTGGCAGGATCACATAGCCCGGCTCCTCGAGGGCCTTCAGTATGGCTGCAAGGGTGTTGTGGAGCCTCATGACGAAGCTGAGCCTGGGCGCGGAGGAGAGGGACAGTTTGAGGTCTGCGTCGGCTGGGTTATATAGGAGGGTGGCGACGGCCCCCTTGCCGTCTCTCCCAGCCCTCCCCACCTCCTGATAGTACTCCTCTATGGAGTCGCTCATGATGTAGTGAACTACCCACCTCACGTTCTGCAGGTCCACCCCCATTCCGAAAGCCTTCGTGGAGACCAGCACCCCTTCCTCTAGCCCCCTCAGCCTCTCCTCTGCCCTCAGCCTCTCCTCGTCCCTCATGCTGCCGTGGTACTTCAGCACCTCTACGTCGAGCCTCCGCTTGAGGAAACCGGCTATAGTGTCCACATTAGCCCACCTGGCGATAGAGCTCGAGACGTAGCTGGTGAACACTAAGCCCAGCCATTTGTCCCACGCGGCTCTGGAGAGCTCCACGTTCCTCCTCACTACCCTCTCTAAGGCCTCTAACCTCTCGTACCCCTGAGGCGCAGGCAGGACCTCGAAGCTTATGTCCCCCCTGATAGCCCTAGCTCTGATCACTACCGGCCTATAAGGGCCCTCGTAGTCCTCCGAGGGCGGCTCCTCGTGGCCTAGGAGCCTGAGGACCTCCAGGAGGGACCTCTGGGAAATGGTGGCCGTTAGGGCTATTACGGGCGGGCGGAAGCGTCTCCTCAAGGAAGATATGACCTTCGCCGCATACGCGTAGGAAGGCCTGAACGAGTAGCCCCACTCCACCACTGCATGGACCTCGTCTAGGACGAAGAGAGCCGGGGGGCTCTCCTCCAGCAGCCTGCGTACCCTACCTTCCAGCAGTCTCTCCGGGGAAACGAGGAGGAGCTCCAGCTCCCCTCTCCTGGCCTTGGCGAGCAGCCTCTCCCTCTCTTCCTCCGGGACTGAGGAGTCGAGGAAGGCCGCCCTGAGCCCGAGTCTGGAGGACTTGCTTACCTGGTCCCTCATGAGGGCCCTTAGGGGGGATACGAGAAGGGAGTAGGAGCCGAGGAGCCCTGAGGCGAGTCTGGAGGAAGCGTGAAATATGGCAGACTTGCCTGAGCCCGTGGACATGATAACTACCAGAGACCCGCCCTCTTCCAGGAGCCTTGGGATCACCCTGAAGGCAGCCCTCTGGCCCTCATTGGGCTTGAGGCCCCCATAGAGCTGAGAGAAAGCGTCTAGGAGGCCCGCTTCGAGCGCAGAGAGCGACCGCTGGCTGGCGCCGGCAACCAGCTTGAGCCTGCCCCTTTCTGCGCCCTTTAGCTCCCTCGATATTATCGTGAGCCCCTCTCTGCAGGCCAGCTCCAGGAGCTCCTCGAGGCTCGCTCCCTCCATTGCCTGGAGCTCAGGGAACAGCAGGGCCCCTCCCCTAGCGACCCCCACTCTGACCCCGAGGCCTCTCATGAGGCCATATAGGGATTTCGGGGGCAGGACAGAGGGGAACTGCAGCAGCAGCTCCAGCAGGGCCCCTACGCTCTCTGGAGGCTCCAAGAGCCTTGCCTCCCCCTGAGGACAGGCTACAGAGTATACTCTGTACTCCTTCACCTCTGTCAGCTCTGCCCCTCTCCCACCCTTGCTTATATAAGGGGCCCTCGTCGCAGTAACAAGAGAGGAGTTGAAGCTCAGGACACGTATCTCCTTTGGGGAAAGGGCAACCTCCTAGAGTGAGACGTCGCGCTCTTGGCGCTACTCGAGGCGCTCGAGGCAGCCGTCCGCCCTCCGGTAGACTCTGTGCTCCACCGAGAAGGCGGGCCGCAAGGAGGGGTCGCCTGCCGCATGACCTCTAGGGCCAGTAGTTTCCGTGGCATTGTAGCCTTGCTGCTATGCCCAGCTCCCTGCTGAAGCCCTTCCTCTCCCTTTGACTCTCTTGCCCCGACAGGGCTTACGCTTGGAAATGACGTTAGGTCTGCCCAGTTCAGCTACGGTGGGGGGAGCCCGAAGCTCCGTTCTCCGCGACGGACCTCCTGCTTCTCTTCCTCTCGCCCCTTAGATATTTCCTTCCGGCGGGACTTAGCTGAGGGGCCTGAATGGAGAGGCTTGAGCCGAGCGAGGTAAGCTTGGAGCTGGCGAGGGAGCTAGTTAGGCTAGCGAGGAGCGCGATAGAGAGTAAGCTCTCTGGGAGGCTTCGCATAGAGGAGCTCAGGAGGTCCGGCATGGAGAAGTACGCGGCCGTCTTCGTAACTCTGGAGAAGGAGAGGGAAGGGCGCAGGGAGCTGAGGGGCTGCGTGGGCATGATAGAGGCCGTTATGCCCCTCTGGATCGCGGTGGCCGAGTCAGCGATCTCCTCCGCTTTCGAGGACCCCCGGTTCCCGCCTCTGAGGAAGAGAGAGCTGGAGGAGGTGACGGTGAGCCTGACAGTCCTGGGTAAGAAGGAGCCAGTGAAAAGTTTGGAGGAGGTCGTTATAGGGGAGCACGGCCTATACGTGGAGAGGCCCGTGGGCGGGAGGCTCTTCGCAGGGGTCCTGCTGCCGGAAGTGCCGGTCGATAACTGCTGGGACGTGGAGACCTTCGCTAACATGACCTGTGCAAAGGCGTGGCTGGAGGAGAGGTGTTGGGAAAGGTCGGGGACCACGCTCTACAGGATACCCGGCAGGACTTTCAGAGAGCTGTCGCCAGGAGGGGACGTGGTGGAGGTAGATCTGAAAAAAGAATACGAGAAGTGCAAATATAAGCGCTGAAAGGAACCTGTATGCTCGGTGAAGAGTGTAGCCTGCCCTGAGCGCTGCAATGAGGAGGCCTTTGATCGCTGATCATATCCTCACGAGCGGCGCCAGCTCCTTGAGGGTGTAGTAGATCCTCTTCTTCCTCTTGCCCCTGTTCTCTAGCTTGACGCTAACTATCTCTCCAATCTCACAAGTGTTCCTGACGTGAGGCCCCCCGTCCACTTGGACGTCTATGCCTGAAATCTCGACTACCCTCAACACCCTCTCCTCCGGCGGGGTCCTCTCTGCCAGCTTTACCATGCCGGGCATGGAGAGGGCCTTCTCCCTCTCCAGCCAATATACTTTCACTTCCGCGCAGCCCGCTATAAGCTGGTTCGCCTTCCTTATCCCCCTCTCCAGCGCCTCCCTCCAGTCCTCCACCCCTATGTCGAAGTCGTCTCTAGCATACTCGTGCGTTATGTGGCCCCCAGTTATGAGGGCGCCGTAACGCTCGAACAGCACTGCAGCCAGGACGTGAGAGGCAGTGTGGAGCCTCATCATATTATACCTTCTCCCCCAGTCTATGCGCCCTACTACCTTTACGCCCTCACTCAGCGGCGAGGGGTCATCGACGATATGAGCCACCTCCTCGCCCGCTACTTCGGCCCTCAGCACCCTCACCTCTTTCCCCCCTACTTCCAGGACCCCCGCGTCGCTGTCGAGGCCTCCATGGGGCGCTGGGTGGAAGGCCGTTGCGTCGAGAAAGACGGAGTTACCGACCACCCTCGTGACAGTTGCCTCAAAGCTCCTGAGGTAGCTGTCCTCCTGGAAGAGGAGCCTGGTCCTCATAGGCCCCCCGGGGAAGGCTAAGGGCTAAAGGCTTTGAAAGTTATCGAGAGGGGGCCAGGTGAAGTACGACGCAGCAGTAATAGGCGGCGGGCACAACGGGCTAGTTGCAGCTTGTTACCTTGCAAAGCACGGCCTGAGGGTGGGGCTTTTCGAGAAAAATAACTTCCTCGGCGGTATGGCGGCCAGCCCGGAGCTCTGGCAGGGCTTCAAGGTGCCGCTGGGGGCATATGTGCTTAGCCTGTTCAGCAGGAGCATAGCCAGCGAGCTGGGGCTCTTTGAAAGGGGGCTAAGGCTCATTCCCAAGGAGCCCGGTATGACGGTCCTCCTGCCAGGGGGGAGGACCATATCTTCGTGGTCGGATCTGGAGAAGATGAGGAGGGAAATAGCGCGCTTCTCAGAGAGAGACGCAGAGAGGTACTTAGAGTGGAGCAGGACTTGGGAGCTCGTAGGGGAGGTGCTCGACTACATATACTCCAGCCCTCCCATGAGCCTCCCGGAGGCTCTAGAGGTGGCAAGCAAGGCGACCAGGTTCGCCTCTAGCCTCGGCCTGGGCTCTCTCGTAGAAGATTTGCCGAGGCTGCTCCTCTCGCCCGCCTCCAGGCTCCTGGACGAGTTCTTCGAGAGCGAGGAGGTGAAGGCTCTCCTCGTGGAAGATGCGCTAGTGGGCGAGCTCGTGGCCCCTAGCTCCCCCGGCTCCGCCTTGGTCATGGCTCACCACTACATGGGCGCCATAACCGGCAAGAGAGGTCAGTGGGCATATGTGGCGGGGGGCATGGGGGCCCTCTCTGAAATACTGGCCCAGATCTGCAGGGAGCTCGGCGTGGAGGTCCACCTGGGGGCTAGAGTGGAGGAGATAGTGGTGAAGAACGAGAAGGTGGAGGGCTTGAGAGTAAACGGAAAGCTGGTGGAGGCCCCGAGGGTCCTGAGCACCGTCGACGCGAGGGTCACGCTGCTGGGTCTAGTGAAGGACATAGAGAAGGGGCTTGCCAGGAGGCTGAGGGCGCTGAGGTCCGTGGGGGCCTCCTCTAAGCTGATCATAGCATCAAGGGGCCTCCCGAGGCTGAAAGAGGAGTACAGGGGCGCAGCAGACAAGATCTTCTCCTCCTCAGCCCTAGTGCTCGAGAGCGTGGAGTATGCTGAGAGGGCCTACCGGGAGGCCCTCGTGAAGGGCTTCAGCAGCGAGCCCTGGATGTCAATAAACACCCAGAGCTACGTAGATCCCAGCGTTGCGCCGGAGGGCTGGCACATAATTTCGGTCTTCATGCAGTACACGAGGAACGACGTGCCGGGAGGCTGGGAGGGGAGGAGAGAGGAGCTCAGGGCAAGGGCCCTCGAGACCCTTTCGCGCTACTTCGAAGACCTGAGGGCAGAGAAGTTCCTGCTCCTCGTGCCCGCGGACTACGAGTCCCTCTTCGGGGCACCGGGCGGTCATATATTTCACCTCAGCATGACGCCTGACCAGCTCTGGGTCAGCAGGCCCCTTCCAGAGCTCTCCCACTACAGGACGCCCATAAAGGGCTTGTACCTAGGCGGGGCCAGCTGTCACCCCGGGGGAGGAGTTACAGGAGTTCCGGGCTACCTGGCCGCCAAGGCTCTGTTAGAGGACGCGGGGGTCATAAGGCAGAGGAGGGTCAGCTTTACCGGTCTTGTGCTGGACAGGATAAAGAGAAAGATACGCCTCTAGCGAATCCTTGAGCGGCACTCCTCGCAGCTCATATGCTTGAGGGCTATCTCGTCTATGGCAGGCCTCCTCGCGTCCACAACTATGAGCTTGTTGTACGCAGGCTCCCCTATACCTGTCATGACCTTCAAGGCCTCCATGACCTCTATTGAGGCCACGATCCCAACGGTAGGCGCCACTACCCCGCTACAGCCCCGTTCTGCGGGGGGCTTTGGGGCTATGCAGGCAAGACAGTTGCTCCTCCCGCGCTCCACGACGGTGACCTGTCCGTAGTACCTCTCTGCCGCCCCATGCACCAGGGTCTTCCCCTTCTCCCAAGCATACTGATCTAGCACTAGCCTTGACCTCCACTCGTCGAGGCCGTCCATTATGATATCGGCGCCCTCCAGGACTTCTTCTGCGTTCTCCTCCGTTACCCTTTCCTCGTAGCTCTCCACCTCCACGAGAGGGTTGAGAGCAGCTATCCTTTCTGCCGCTGCCCTCGCCTTGGGTCTACCTATGTCGCTCGTGCTGTAGAGTATCTGTCTGTTCAAGTTCTCAAGCCCCACTTTGTCGGGATCTATAAGTATGAGCTTTCCCACGCCGAGCGCAGCGAGGTAGAGCGAGATGAGGCTCCCGAGGCCTCCCAGGCCCACCACTGCCACCCTTGAGCCTAGGAGCCTAATCTGACCCCCTGCTCCCAGGAGGGGGAGTTGGCGGGAGTACCTCACTATGTCTATCTTGTCTAGGCTCACTCCCTCACCCACTCCGTCTTATCCTTGTAGTCCAAGAGCCTTATGCCCACCCTCTGGAGCCTCTCCCTTATGGCGTCCGAGAGGTCGTAGATCTTCCTGGCCCTCAGCTCCGACCTCACCTCCACGAGCAGGTTTATGAGCTCCGTCTCCAGCCTGGCGCTGCCCTCCCCTAGCATGATGTCGTCCAGCACGGCGTACACCCTGTTGAACTCCTCCAGCATCTTGTATGCGTACAGCAGCACTGCTTGGCTCTCGCTGGCCTCCAGCTCCCTGTAGTACAAGTTAGTCAGCTCCCACACGCTGCTCATGGCGGCCCCGAAGTTGAAGTCGTTGCTCATGCTCTCGTGCCAAGCGCCGTGCGCAGCCCTTAGCATCTGCAAAAGCCTCATATCGCCCTCCTTTAAGTAGTGGGAGGGCTCCCTCGTAGCGAGCCTCCTCTGGAGCCTCTCTGCCACGTCCCTCAGCCTCTGGTATAGCCTTGAGGCCTGCTCCAGCCCGCTCTCGCTGTAGTCTAGGTTGCTCCTGTAGTGGGAGCTCAGCAACCAGAGTCTCAGGACCCTAGGCCCCCACCTCTTTGCTGCCTCCCTGAAGGGGATTATGTTGCCCAGGCTCTTGCTCATTTTCTCCCCAGATATGGTAAGATATGAGACGTGCATCCAGTACCTCACCCAGGGCCTTGAGCCAAAGTACGCCTCGCTCTGCGCCCTCTCGTTCTCGTGATGCGGGAAAACCAGATCTACCCCTCCTCCGTGGATGTCTATTCGGGAGCCGAGGTATTTGCTGCTCATGACGCTACACTCTATGTGCCACCCCGGCCTGCCCCTCCCCCAGGGGCTCTCCCAGCTGGGTTCGCCGGGCTTTGCGGCTTTCCAGAGCGCGAAGTCGTATGGGTTCTTCTTCTCCTTCACATGCTCCTCTTGCCTCCACGCCTCCTTGTTGAGGGCGCCGCTTAGCCTACCATAATCTGGGAAGCTGTCCACATCGAAGTAAACGCTGCCGCTCTCAGCGACGTAGGCGTGCCCCTTCTCTATCAGCCCCTTCACGAACTCGACTATCTCCGCTATGTGATCCGTTACCCTAGGGTGAACGTCGATCCTTATGCTCAGTGCCCTCAACATCTCCATGTAGTCCTTGGTGTACTCTTCTGCTACTTCTCTCCAGTCTCTCCCCTCTTCCTTTGCCCTATTTATTATCTTGTCGTCTATGTCGGTGATGTTTTGCACATGATATACAGAGTAGCCCCTCAGGTTCAAGTACCTCTTTATCGCGTCGAACGAGGCAAAGGTCCTGGCGTGGCCTATGTGGGTGTAGTCGTACGGAGTGGGGCCGCAGGTGTACATGCCTACAAAGGGGGGACTCGCTGGAGAGAAGTGCTCTAGCTTCCTCCCCAGCGTGTTATATACGTACACAATACGCTTTACACCTCGAGCTTAGCCCTCTCTACGCCTTATAAGGTCAGCGTCCGTAGAGCTATGGGGATCAGAGTGGAGGAAAACGGAAGGCACCCTGCGGTCCTCGCCATGAAGGAGATAGCAGGCTTCATCCTTAGGGCAACGGAGGAGCTAGACACAAGGGCCGTCGACGCCTTCGTCGAGGTGTTGATCCGTGCATATCGCGAGAAG
Organism: Acidilobaceae archaeon; assembly: GCA_026413755.1. Taxonomy (GTDB): domain Archaea; phylum Thermoproteota; class Thermoprotei_A; order Sulfolobales; family Acidilobaceae; genus DSZV01. The sequence continues at coordinate 29,475 of JAOAKH010000001.1, forward strand.
AACAAAGTGCTTGTCATGGGTGCGGGGAGGAGCGGGTTGGTGGGGAGGGCCTTCGCCATGAGGCTCCTCCATCTCGGCTTCAACGCCTTCGTGCTGGGCGACACGATAGTCCCTAGCATAAGGGAAGGGGACGTGGTAGTAGCGATCTCTGGTTCGGGAAGAACGCAGCTGATAATGACCGCCGCCGAGGCAGCCAAGAGAGTGGGGGCATATATGGTGGCAGTCACGAGCTACCCCGATAGCCCGCTAGGGAAGCTGTCAGATCTGGTGATAAGGGTGCCCGGGAGGACGAAAATGAGCTCCATGACGGACTACTTCGCAAGGCAAATCCTAGGGATCCATGAACCCCTCGCCCCTCTCGGCACCCTCTTCGAGGACACGGCCGTCGTATTCTTTGACGGGGTCGTCTATGCCCTCATGATAAGGCTGGGGGTAAAGGAGGAGGAGATGAGGGCCAGGCACGCCAACATAGAGCTATGAGGCCCATTGAGGGCTGGCCGCTGAGGGTCAGGGCTTGGGGCGTGGAGGAGATCTGGATAGCCAGGGGCTATAGGCACCCTGTGGGTTACATAGTCTCTACCCCTTACAGGAGAGGGCGGGAGAGGCTGAAGCCCTATCAGCTCTCAAACGCGCCCTCCTGGTCCCTCCGCTGGGTGGACTGCATAGGCAGGGAGGCCCCGCTGGTGAAGGAGGGGGAAGCCACGGCCATCGATCCAGAGAGGGCCCTGAGGGAGAGGAGGGGGGACCTCTGGAGGGAAGTCCTAGAGCTTCTAGACTACCTGAGCCCTGAATGGGCGGGTCTCACAGGCTCTTGGGCCGTCTTTGCGGAAGGGCCCGGCAGCGACGTGGACCTCCTCCTATACGGGGACTTCTACTCTGCCCTGAAGGACCTGAGGGAGGAGGGGCTGGTGGCGCCCTGCGGGAGGTTCGAGAAGGTGAGAGACTTTCTAAGCTGGGAGGACTACCTGAAGCTCTATAGACTAAAGCTCCTGGACGCATGCTTTAGGGGCAGGCCGTACACCATAAGGGCCCTGAGGACCCTCGAGGAGGAGCCCTGTGGGAGGCCGGTAGTGTATGCAGGGAGATACGTGGGGGAGGTGGAGATAGTGGAGGGCAGGGAGGCCCACCTCACTCCCGCCCGGTATAGAGCTAGGCTAGGGGGAGAGGAGGTGGAGCTAGAGAGCTGGCACACGAGGTACGCGGAGCTCCCGGAGGGCAGGTACTTTGCTTCCCTTAGGCTCACTTTGGAGGGGGGAGTGCTAAAGGGGTCCCCCGACATAGACGGCTTCCTGAGGCCCCTCAGGCATGAGGCCGGCGGTAGAGCCTGAACACGGCTCCCTGATCTTCTCACGAGGCCTGGTGGCCCAAGTGATCGGCATACCTTCCCCTCCAGGAATGGTGGCGGCGATTCCGAAGTACGAGCTCTGCCGCGACAGCCCCTTGAAGGGGAGCGTGGGCTTCTGCAGGCTCATATGGTCCTACGGCCCTCGAGGCGTGGAGAGCGTGATCCCTTTCGCGAGGGCAAGGCAGGACGGTCTCTACGGAGCCCTAATGCCGTACTTCCCGCGCGAGGAGGCGTGGCAGATAGTGAGGCCGAGGGAAGCTCTCCTCCATGCCCTCTCTAGCCCTCCAAAGGGGCTGGGGAGGGAGATGTTAGAGGCGCTGGCCTTTCTGAGGTCCTGGGGCCTCTCCCCCGCGGAGCTGGGCCTCACCGGCTCCCTGGCCCTCCGGGCTGAGAACCCGGCCATATCTGACGTGGACTTCGTCGTCTACGGCTCGCGGGCTGCAGAGAGGGCGTACTATGCATTGCTCTCGCTAGGGGAGGGGGAGAGGGCGGAGCTAGGGGGCATATCTGCGATCCCTCCCCTTAGCTCTGGCTGGAGAAGGAATAAGCTAGGTGGCACCTATGTCTCCTGGGCAGGAGTGCCGCTGGAGGGGGAGCTCTGCGACCCCCTGAGGAGCTACTTCTCCCTCCCCACTCCGCGGAGAGCTACTAGGGCCGAGGTGAAGGTCGAGGGGGGTCAGGCAAGCTCCCTGCTCTATCCCCCCTGCGTGGAGGCCTCAGACGGCAGGTATCTGGTCTCCTTTGAGTACCTCCTCGGCAGGGCCTTCTACGAGGGAGGGAGGCTTGAGGTGAGGGCACTAGAGAGCTGGGACAAGAGGGTGCTGTACCTGGGACTAAGGGAGCTGCCGGGCGAGATCAGAAAGGTATCTCCATGACCTTCTTGTACTCTGCCACGAGGGCCTCCACCTGGGAGCTCCAGCGTGCTAGCCCTGCCGGGCCCTCGGGGTACTGCAGGTACAGTTCCTTGATCTTCCTCATGTAGTCGTTGGCCCTCAAGAGCTTTGTGAGGAGGCTCGGCTTCCCGAGGAACCTCACCACCATCTCCAGGGCATCTAGGAAGTGCCTTGTGAGGCTGAACTCGCCCCTCTCGAATACAGAGACGATCTCCTCCTTCCCTACTAGGCCTTTCCTTATGGCCCACTCTATCTCGTCGTTGGTTAGCGTCTGCAGGAACATCCTAAGTAGGTCCAGGGAAGCCTGTACGGCCCCGAGGCCCCTCATGTATACCATGTTAGCCCTCCAGAGCCCCCTAGCGCTGAAGTCCCCCTCTTCGAAAGCAGCTACTATGGCGTCTGCCGCGCTCCTAGCCGCCGTCATGGCGTACCCCATGCCGCCACCGTGGACGGGGTCAACGGTGTAGGCGCTGTCGCCTATCGCAATGAAGTTGTCCCAGACCATGCTGACGAGCGGCCTCCTGGTGGGGAGCCTTGCTCCTGCCTCGCTTATCACCCTCGCCTCCCTGCCCACGTCGGGCCTCTTCATTAGCACCTCCCTATAGATCTTCGCTGGGCTCTCGTAACCTCTGCCCAGCTGTACTCCTACGCCGATGTTTGCCAAGCTCTTCCCCTTAGGGAAGAACCACCAGTAGCCGCCGGGGGCTACGTTAACGTTGAAGTAGATCCTTATGAACTCCGGCTCCTCTATCTCGTAGTCCAGCTCCACTATCTTCCTGAAGGCCACGGAGAAGTCGGTTTCTGGAGCGTCTACGCTTACAGGCCACTCCGGGGGCAGCTTCTTCCTTACGGAGGCCGCACTGCCCGTGGCGTCTACGATCACCTTGGCCCTTAGCTCCAGCTCCCCCTTCTCGCCCCTTGCCTTCACGCCCACGAGCTTCCCGGACTCTATTATGGGGTAACTTACCTTGGTTTCCAGCAGCAAGTCCACCCCCCGCGAGGCCTCCCTGAGGAGCGAGATGCCGTACTTGTTTCTGTCTATCATGTAGCCCTCTCCGCCCGTGAGCCTCAGCACTCCCTCCTCGCTGGGGCTGTAAATGAGGGCCCCCCTCACTACCTGCTTCAGTGCATCTCCCGAGGGGTGCGGCAGACCGTTCTTGTCAAAGTTCCCTGCGCCGATGGCATCTCCGCACGGCTTCCCCCAGATCTTCGAGAAGTCCCCCATTTCTACGCCCGCCACCCTCAGCCCAGAGTCTTTCAACATATATGCAAGGGAGGCGCCCGCTGGGCCTAGGCCTACTATAACTACGTCGTAGTCCACCCTCATGCCGCTCGCCGCCCTAATTCAGAGCTTCCAGTATATAATTTTCGCTAGTATCCCACAAAGGCTTTAGGCTCCCCAGGAAACTTATGAATGGGGACAGCCTTGTCTAGGCCTTATAGGAGGAGGGGCTTCTTCGACATATTCGACGAGATAGACAGGATGATGGAGGAGATGATGAGGGAGCTCATGAGGGGGCTGGAGGAGGGACGGGAGGAGAAGAGGTTCAGAAGAGGGCCCTTCTTCTACGGGATGAAAATCACCATAGGCCCCGACGGCGTGCCCAGGGTGGAGCGCTTTGGCAACCTTGGCATGAAGGAGGGCAGGCCTCTCATTAGGGAGGAGATCGAGCCCCTGGTGGAGGTGATAGAAAGGGGCGACGAGGTGGTCGTGGTGGCAGACATTCCTGGCGTCTCGAAGGAAGACATAGACGTGGAGGTGAAGGATAGGGAAGTGATCATAAGGGCGCAGGCAGAGGAGAGGAAGTATTACAGGAGGGTAGAGCTGCCCAGCGACGTCGATCCCAAGAGCGCGAGAGCTACCTACAAGAACGGAGTGCTAGAGGTGAGGATCAAGAGGAAGGAGGGGGAGAGAGGGCACAAAGTGTCAGTGGAGTAGAGGGCACTCCTCGTCAATAGCACCCCTTTCAGCCTCTCCCACCACCCTGCTTTTCCCCTCCGGGTCGCAGATCACGAGAGTGAACTCTACTCTCCCCTCTACGGCTTCGTTAAGCCACCTTCTGATCTCCTCGCACCTGCCTCCCTCGCACGTGACGTCAAGGGCACCCAAGAACTCGTGCAGTATGCCCTCCACAGTGGTTATGTAGCCCTGTGCATATGGCCCCGGCGTGTACTCCAGCCCCGCCTCCGGTATAGCCACTGAGGCCTTGGCGGACTTCACCACTAGGTATCTCAGCTCCTTCTCCCCCCTCACTTTCACCTTTATCTTCACGGGCTCCCCGGCCTCAGCAGTTTCCACGTCCCTCCTCCTGAAGCCGCAGCTCTCGCACTTAACTACGGAGATCAGCAAGGGTCCCAGGTAGGGGACCTCGTACGCGTAGACGGAGGCCTTCACCTTGTTGCCGCATTGCGGGCAATTTAGCTCGAACTCTCTCAAGGCTATGGGCTCGCTCATGGCTCCAGGGGCTTAACCCCACTAAAGCTTATTACGGAACCTCTGCAAGGGGTTGCAGTGAACTTGAAGGAGGAAGTAGCTCGGTCTTTCGAGGCCTTGAGGTTCTACGTGGCGGACAGGAGAGCAGTAAGGACAGAGGAAGTGGAGGAGCTCCTGAGGGCAGCGGGGTCCCTCCAGGTAGTCTTAAAGGCAGAGCTGGGGAAGGTGGTCGTGTACTACATAGACGCCACGAAGGCTAGGAGGACCTGCCTATACAGCGAGTGCGCCGGGAAGGAGGGGCTGGAGAGGGAAAGATGTCTCAGGGAATGCTCGCTCAGGCTGGAGGAGAAGCTCGCAAAGGAGGTGGCGGCCGCGATCAGGTCACTCTGACTCCTCTTCCTCTTCCTCCTCGCTTGGGCTCACGAGCTTCCTCTCGTAGCCCTTTGCGTGGGCTAGCAGGTGGCGGAAGAGGTCCTCGCGCGAGTAGAAGAGGGACTTGCAGAGGGGGCACTCCAGGAGGCCCTCCTCGCTCCTCCTCACGAGCACCCTCGAGCCGCGGAACTCCACCTCCTCCAGCGGGCCCCACCGAGTGCTTCAAGAACTATTAAGCCTTCTAGGGGGCGCTTACCAGGGGCCGCCTTGGACGTAACTGCGGAGGGCAGGAAGTTCCTTGAGGGGTTGAGCAGGGAGTGCGGCTTTGAGGAGAGGTTGTTGGTGAAGCTCGACGAGCCCACGAGCGAGAAGTACGGGAGGCTGCCCTGGCAGAGGCCTATAGAGGAGCACATAAAGTACGGCGTGATCAACCTGGACAAGCCCGCGGGCCCCACTAGCCACGAGGTGGTTGCGTGGGCAAAGAGGCTGCTCGGGGTAAAGAAGGCTGGCCACGGCGGCACGCTAGATCCACACGTTACTGGCGTGCTGCCGGTGGCCCTCGAGAAAATGACCAAAGTGGTGGGGCTAGTCATGCATTCAGAGAAGGAGTACGTTTGCGTTATGCAGCTCCACAAGGCCGTGGCGGAGGAGGAGCTCAGGAGGGCGACGGAGGAGTTCGTGGGAGAAATATACCAGCGGCCTCCGCTGAGGAGCAACGTGAAGAGAGCCGTGAGGGTGAGGAGGATCCACAAAATAGAGATCCTGGAGCGTGAGGGGCGGCTCGTGCTCATGAGGGTGACCTCAGATGCAGGCACGTACATGAGGAAGCTCTGCTGGGACATAGGGCTGCTCCTCGGCGTGGGGGCACATATGAGGGAGCTGAGGAGGGTCAGGAGCGGGCCCTTTGGCGAGAAGGACATAGTGAGGATGCAGGAACTCTCCGAAGCCGTGTACGCCTATAGGGTGGAGGGGAGGGAAGATTTACTCAGGAGGGCAGTGCTGCCCGGAGAGAGGCTGTGCTGCGCCCTCCCAAAGGTGGCGCTCAGAGACACAGCCGTGGAGAGCATAGTGAGCGGCGCCAAGCTAGCGGCGCCGGGGGTGGCGCTGGTCAGCGACAGGGTGAGGAGGGGGGAGAAGGTGGCCCTCTTCAGCCTAAAGGGGGAGCTCGTGGGGGTAGCGAGAGCCTTGATGGACGCGGAGGAGATCTTGAGCGCAGAGAGGGGCATAGTTGCGGAGACGCTGAGAGTAGTTATTGAGCCCGGCACCTACCCGAGGGCGTGGAAAAGGGGTGAAAAGGGTTAGAGCAGACGCTCGTTGCGCTGGCGGGGGGCCTCTTGGCGACCCTCGGCACCACGCTGGGGGCCATGCTAGTTCTCATACCTCACCTCTCCAGGGGGGAGAGGAGGGAGGTGCTTGTCGACGTCGGCCTCGCCTTTGGGAGCGGCGTCATGACGGTGGCAAGCTTTGTGAGCCTCCTCCTGCCCTCCTTGGAGAGGGGGGGCCTCGCGGCCTCCCTCGTGGCCTTCCTCCTTGGCGCTGCCGCCGTAGCGGCTCTGAACGAGGCGATACCTCACGAGCACCTATTCAAGGGCTTCGAGGGACCTCCTGAGATGAAGAGGAAGATAAAGGCAGCCTGGCTTGTGGCGCTGTCAATAATCATTCATAACATCCCGGAGGGTTACTCGATAGGCGTCGCTTCCGCGCACAGCCCAAGGGACGGCGTGGAGGTAGCCATAGCCATAGCTATGCAGGACATGCCGGAAGGCTTTGCGGTGGCCTTCCCCCTGATGGCCCTCACGGGGAGCGCCCTCACGGCTATATTCATTTCCTTTCTGAGCGGCCTCAGCGAGCTCCTCGCTGCGCTCTTGGCTGCCCTCCTCCTCTCCGACGCGTCCTGGGCCCTCCCCTTCGCTCTCTCCTCTGCGGCAGGGGCGATGATCTACGTGGTGAGCCACGAGGCCCTCCCAGAGAGTCATAGGAGCGGGAGGGAGAAGCAGGCCACGCTTGGCTTCTTCCTCGGCTTCGTGCTGATGCTTGTCCTCGAGTCCTCCCTATAGCTTATAGGCTATGAGATCTCAGGGAGCGCGGGCTGAGCCTTGAGCGTGGCGAGGCTCGCAGAGGCGGTCAGCAAGTTTGAGGAGGAGCTCAAGAGAGCCCAGGAGGAAGCTGTGTATCTCTCCAACGAGCTCCTAAAGGAGAACGAGAAGATCATAGAGTCTGTGAGAAGGGAGGTGGAGGAAGCGCTGAGCAGGATAACCGCGAGGGCTAGGGAGGAGGTAGCTAGGCAGTCCGAGGCCTTGAGGGCCGAGTACAGCAAGAGGGCAGAGGAGGAGCTCTCTAGGCTGGAGATCAGGGCTAAGGCAAACATGGAGAGGGCTGCGGAGAGGGTGGCAGAGGAGCTGAGGAGACTGCTGGGGGAGCTATAGCTTGCCGGAGCCGGGGGACTACGCTGAGGCAATAGTGATAGCCAGGGCAATAAAGGCCAGGCTGCTGAGGCCCGAGGTGATCAGGGAGGCCGCCCTCGCGGCAGACTTCGGCGAGGCCCTCTCTTCCCTCAGGGACTCAATATACTCGGGGCTGGGGGAGGCGAGGGGGCTCGCGCAGGCTTACTCTTCAGTCTGGTCGAGCTATTTTAGGCAGCTGAAGAGGCTCGCGCAGGCCTCCCCTGCTCCTGCCTCTGAGCTGCTCATGGCCCTGCAAAGGGAGGAGGAGCTAAGGGACGTAATGATCCTCTTACAGTCAGTGCTCCTTGAGAAGAGGCCTGACGTGAAGCTGCCTTCCCTCTTCGCAGAGGGGAGCATCGTGCGTGCCCTCCTGGAGGACCCGGAGGCCCTCCTCTCTCCTCAGAAGTTCTCAGAGGCCGTCTCGGGGAGCTTTGCAGCTCCATATGTGGGCAAGGCTATAAAGGCTTTCAAGGAGCTGAAAGGAGGTCCTGTAGCGCTCTGGGCCACGCCCCTGGCGACGCTCTCCCTTTACTCCAACTCCCTCTTAACTCTCGGCGGAGATAGGGAGGACGCGGAGCGCATCATATGCCTGCTCCTGGAGGAGAAGGCCCTCTCCTCCCTCCTCCTCGCCAAGTCCCTTAATGTCCCGCAGAGGTTCCTTGAAGAGTTCATGGACTGGGAGCTCTGCGGGCTAGCGGGGGAGGAGCTTCTGGAGCTCTATGCGGCAGAGGCGGAGGCGCTCGGAATAGCAGCAGAGCTGAGGGGAAGGCTCTCCGTGAGGGCAGAGGGGAAGAGCGTCCAGGAGGTCCTCTCTTCTGCAAGGAGGAGCGCCAGATCTCTCGTCAGGGCTAGGGCCCTTGCTACTATGGCAGGCTACCCCTTCAGGGTCTCCTTCCTGCTCTCCCCCCTCCTCCTGCTCAGGCTTGAAGCGGAGGACGTGCTGCTCCTCCTCGCCTCTAAGGAGTACAAGATACCCCCGGACTACGTGCTCCCCCAGCTAGCAGAGGCGTAAGCCAGATGCGCTGGTATCTCCTCAGCATAAAGCCCCGCTACGCAGAGGCCCTCCTGAGCGGTGAGAAGGAGCTGGAGCTCAGGAGGGCCGACAGCATCTCCCCCCCGCCTCCCGGCTCTCTCGTGATCCTATACGCAGGGGAGAAGGTGAGGAGCATAGTGGGCGAGTTCACCGTGGGCAGGGTGTACGTGGGGACCCCTGAGGAAATATGGAGGCTGGCGGAGAGAAGGGGGATATCGAGGGACGCAAAGGCATACATCGCGGGCTCGAGGAGGGCGATGGCAATAGAGGCGCTGAGGCCTATAAGGTATGAGAAGGTGGGGCTGGAGGAGATAAGGGAGCTGCTCCCCGGCTGGACGCCGCCTAGGTTCGGGCCGCTCCCAGAGGGCCACCCCGTGAGGGAGCTAATAATAAGGCCACTCAGGGAACTAGCTGGAGCACCCTAGTTTGCGCTACCCTCACGGTAACAGGATCATATGGTACTATGCAGGACCCCTTGCCCGGGATGCCGTAGACGGCGCTCCAGCCGGGCCTGAGGCAAGATATGGCAGCTAGGGCCAGCATGTCCTCCTCGCCGCTCACCTCGATCACCGCGCTCTCCCCCCGCTCTATCACGCTACACAACAGCGCGTAGGCCTCCAGCGACAGAGTGCCCTTCTCGTTTATAACGCTGTAACGCGGCAGCCCCCCGGGCAGCTGCGCCTCGAAGGCCTCTGTCCTCCTCGTGACGCCGTCCAGCACGAGCACGGAGCTCCCCCTCTTAGCACAGAGGGAAGAAACGTAGTCCCCCACGCAGACCAGCTTGCCCTCCGCCGGCACTTCCCTCTCTACCCTGCCCCACGCCGCCGCGAAGTCCGGCCTATGCCTCTCTGGCAGCCTCAGCTTCATGTGCGCACCTCCGGCCCCCCACAGCCCTGTACGCCCTCCTCTCCCCGCCCCCTTTCAGATCTAGGCCCACCGGGGAAGAGCTATGAGAAGAGGGGTCAGCGGGCTCCTGGGAGCCTTGATCATAGCGGTGATCCTCTCTGCTGCGCTCTCGGCAGCCATAGGCGTCAGCTACAGGCTCCAGAGGGCCAGCGAGGAGAGCGCTGCGAGGATAGGGGAGCTGCTCTCAGACGCTTCTACGCCCATCTCTATAAAGCTAGAGGCATGGGAGGGGCTGAGCGCGATAATAAGTTCGCCGAGGCCCGTGGACGTGAAGTTCTTCCTCCTCGAGTTTAGGAACGGGACTCTTCTCAAGCTGCCCGGCGGCACCTATGAGAGCGGCAGGGTTAGGCTGCTGGAGAGCTACTCCTGCCAGCCAGTGCGCCTCATTGCCCTCCTCTCCTCTGGCCTCGCGCTCAGCACCGACTGGCAGGGCTGCGCCGCCAAAAGCCCTCATGTGCTTCCGAGCAGGGACCCGCTGCTGGGAGATATAGCTGTAGTGCTAGCAGCAAGGGAGAGGTACAGAAGCGTAGAGCTAGATGTAAGGCTAGATATGAGGCTAGAGATGTCAAGAGACTGCACCCTTTACGTAGATGGGCGGAGAGGCCGCGGCGAGCTGCTTCTCGCGCGCCTCGAGACTCCCGTGGGTAGAGTAGACGTCTGGGCCCGCTGCGTAAGCCTCTTCGACGAAGAGGTAGAGGCGAGGAGGAACGTGCTGTATCTCTCGCTGGAGGGCCCCCTAGGGGTCTCCTTCTCCGGCCGTGCCGCAGTTAGGGCGCATCTGGAAGAGGTGTCGTGGCAGTACTCGAGAGAGCTCACAAGGGAGTTACTGCTGCCCATGTACTCTCCCGGCGGGACCTCGCAGTTCAGGGTATGCGTGGCTCGCGACACCATCAGCACTTCCCTCGGCGCGCGCAGCACATACACGTTCTCAGGAGAGGGGAGCGTGACCTTCGAGGGCTCTCGCCGCATAGTAGTCTCGATCTGGAGCCCTTACGTTGAGGCCGAACGTAACGTTCCCTTTGCTGACATCCCGCGCCACTTCCCGCTGCTACAATTGCAGCTAGAGCTGGAGCTGCGGGAGGCAAGGGTCTACGAGCCCCTCGTGGAGCTGAACCTCACGCTGCCCGCTGGCACTAAGATTGAGCTCCTGCAGCTGCGGCTCTCAGGCGTTGACGCCATCTCTAGGGCCCTCTCCGCTGGGCTCCCCTCTGGACCTCAGGTGGAGGCAACGATCCGCGGACCAGTCTCCTTCTCCAGGGAGCTGAGCTCCCCCCTCTACCTGCCCTTTGACGCTCAGGTGATCCTCAGGCTCTACCGCCCAGAGTCGCCGCTCAGGGGGGTCTACGCGATCTCACAGTACTTCTATAGATGCCACGCGGATGTGGGGGGGAGCACTGTGAGCTCCCCCCTTCCCAGCCCTTGGGCGGGCCCAGTTTTAGTGAAGGTAGGGGAGAGGCTGCTCCTGCTAGGGGCCTCGCAGGAGCTCTTCGTGACAGATGGATCGAAGCGCTACGGCTACGCGTGGGTGATCCGGGAGGCAGCTAACTTCTCCAAGCCCGTGAGGTTCTTTGAGCTGAAGTGGGACGGCATGGAGGTGAGGGCCTCGCTCAGGCAAGAAGTGCCCTACAATTGGGGGGGCAGGGGGTGGGCGCTGGCAGTCAGCGGGGGGGAGTTCATGATAGTTAGGGTGGAGTGACCTGGAAAGAGGGGGGTGAGGGGCTAGGAGCTGAAGGGGCTGTTCCCTTAAATACCCTCTCCCCTCAGCTTCTAGCGACTAAGGTGAAGGGCTTGAGAAGACTACTTGCAGCTCTCGTGTTGGCTCTCTTGCTGCTGCCGCTAGCAGGAACTCTCGTGGAGGTAAGGGCGCAGGCGGTCGCACTGGAGGTCTATGCGAGGGTAGTTACTCCCGGCAGCCCCATAGTCTTCGTGCTGGACAGGGAAGCAGTGACCAATCCCTCTCTAGCAGGACCTGTGCTGTACTTCTTCCTGAGCAAGAGGCCAGAGGCGACTATATCGCCCGACGATATACTCATTCAGAGGCTGATCCTACCTGAGGACGCCGTCGATGCCAGGTTCGTGGCGGGCCTCCTGATCATACCCGCTGACCTGCCTGCCGACTTCGTAGGCGATGTAGTCCTGAAGGCCTCCACCATAACTCAGCCCGGAGGCGGCATAACAGCCGTCTTCTCCAGTTTGTTCAGGATCGTGAGGGACGAGGCTGCCGTAGAGAGGGCCCTACGGTTTGTGCACCCAGTGACGAAGGAGCCCGTGAGGGACCTAGCGTTCTTCAACTTCACCACGCACGGCATTGGGGCCTTCAAGCCTCACAACAGGGTGAGCGTTATAGTTAACCTCTCGGCGCTGGGCGTGGCGGGCAACTTCGCCATAAGGAGGGACAACGTGAGCGGAGCTGTCGTGATGCTGAGGCATCCGTGCCTTTCTCGGGTGCTTGCCAACGTCACCGTTAAGGTACCCATCATCTTCCCCGTGCGTATAGCGCCGGGGAGCTACCTCTATAGCGACTTCCTGGAAGGCCTTAGCTACAGATACCGCGCAGGGGGCAGGGTACTGGAGATCAACGGCACCTTCCGGGGAGACTTCCCGCTGATGTGCCTACGCTCTAGAAGCATAGAGGGCATTAGCGTGGGCTTCCAGGACTTCAACGTCTCGGCAGTTGCGGTGAACGGCACTAGGCTGTTGGCTGCCGGCAGCAAGAAGGTCATCATAGACTCTGGGAGTGTAATCGGCGTAACAACTGATGAGGTGCAGGTGCCAAGGGCCATAGTGAGCATAGGGGCTCCGTACAAGATCAACATGTACCCGAGCGTGGCCTACAGGTTCGTCGACTTGGGCAGGGGCAACTTCTTCGACCTGGAGTCTGGGAGAATCACGCCAGGCGACAGGGTGGTGATCGATTATCGCAACATAAGGCCTGGAGCCCTTGATGTGTCAATATTTGTCCGGGATGAAGTCTTTAGCAGGCTTCTCGTCAACAGGACAGCGGTGCCAGCTGCAAGACCAAACGGCACTATTTCAGGCCACATACCTGCAGCCCAGTACGGCGGCAGGATAGTTGTGGTGAGCATTAACGCCACTAGGGCAGTAGATCCCGTGGCGCTGCCCAACCTCAGCCCAGTAGCCGCTAGGGCCCGCGTGCTGCCCGCAATACAGACCTTCGCCTTCAACAACGCTGGAGCCATAGTTCCCGGCAACGCCTCTGCCCTCGCTGTCCCAGGAGAGATCTTCGTCATGAGGGGAGTGGGCTTCCAGTTCGTCAGAAAGCCGGACATAAGAGTTAACGCCACGCCCGTGAGGGAGCTCTTCTACAGAGACTTCGCCAACGGCTCCTTCATTGCCGTGCTCCAGATACCGCCGAGCCTCGTGATCCGTGCAGGTCAGCCCGTAATCTTCAACGCTACCGTGGCTGCGCCGTTCAACAGCCACTCCTTCAGCGATAGAGCTAACTACAGCGATGCTAGGGTCTTCGTGGAGCCTAGGGTAGCTCTTGCCTCCCTCACAGCTAGGGGAGCTGTGGCCAGTTTGGGTCTGGGCGCTGAGAGGTTCGTCTTCAGGGCCGACTGGGAGCCGCTGGAGAGGAGGGTAGTTAACATACTTGCATACGGAATGCGCCCAGATCTCCTAAGGTTCAACGTGAGCCTCTTTGACGGCGCCAGGTCTAGTCCGGTTGTCGTTGAGAGGACAGGCAGCGGCTCCCTTGAGCTGATCAACTTCCCAGTGCCTGAGGTGCCAAGGGGTAACTACAGAGTTAACATATCTGACCGCGCTGCTTCTTTCGTCTCTTCTGCCAGAGATGAGGACAGGATAAGGATAGTGCAGACTGCTGCCGGAAGGGACGCCGAGGGAGTGTTCAGGAAGATTGTCTTCCTGCCGGCGCCCATGAACATGAGCGTGAGGGGCTTTGGCTTCCCAGCAAACGCCGATGTGTTCTACGACATACCTGCGCTCGGAGAGACAAGGATACGTCTCTCGGCGGGCCCTGCAGCTCTACCCGTTGGGGCGAGGACCAACGCTCTGGGCTCCTTCGAAGGCTGGATAAACTTTGACAGGCCCGACATTAGGCCAGGCACATATGTTGTAAGGGTGTACACTCAGGTTGCAGGAGAGGAGATCGCCGCGGAGATCAGGGTAGTGCTATTGGTGCCGCCGCCCTTCAGGGTCGACCTAGTTGTGGAGAGCTCCCAGGTAAGCGACGCTCCAGTAGACCTGTGGGCAGTGGCGTTCTATGGCAGCGAGATAGCGAGGCCTGCCCAGATCTCCAGCGTGATAGTGAGGGCGTTCCTCAGGATAGGCGAAGCAGCCCCCATAGTGAGGACCATATCCCTCCTCAACGTGACGAAGGACAGGGCCATATACCACGCGCTCTTCAACCCCGTGGAGGCCTTCGGGCCTGCAGTGAAGGGCAGGTTCGTGCTGCTCATTGCTGAGGCGAGCGGCAGGTTCGTGCCTCTCGCCCCAGTGGACGTGGCAGTAGACGCAGAGGTCCTCTACGTGCCACCTAGGAGCATAGGTGAGGAGATCTCGGCTGCCCTCAGGGGCAACCTAAGTGCCCTAGACAGCCTAATAAGGCTGGTGAGGAGCGACATTGCTGCCCTTAGGTCAGGGCTTGCAGCCAACTTCAGCGTCGTGAGGAGCGACATTGCTGCAGTGAGGAGCGACATTGCGGCCGTGAGGGCCCTGCTGATCACTGTTGACGAGAAGGCGAGCGCTCAGCTCACTGCCCTCATAGCCATAAGCGACAGGACCAGCGACATAATTTCCAGGCTCGCAGCTCTAGATGCCAGAGTAGCAAGCGGCATAGCAGTGGTCAGGGCCGACATAAGTAGCCTGGCCTCCCTGCTAAGGGCCGTTAATGCCAGCATAAGGGACGTGGTGGTAGCAGAGGGCGCTGCAGTGAGGGCCTCCATAGTTGCTGGCAGGGACGCCATAATTGGAGTAGTAAGAGCTAACGCCAGCGCCCTGGCAGAGCTCATAAGGGCCGTGGACAGGAGGGTCGATGCCTCCGCTAGGGCGCTCTCCGACGCGCTGGCTGCCTTCAGGAGCGAGTCTCTCAGCAGGATGGACTCCATCGTGGCAGAAGTGGGCAGGGCCAGGACGGACATAGCTGCCGTGGGAGCCGGCGTGACCGTTGTGCAGAGCGTGCTGGCAGAGGTGAGGACCATCGCCGCTACCGTTAACGATAGGGTCGTAGGAGTCAGGAGCGTGGTAGACAGCATAAACGCTGCCATGGCGGGGGTTGCCACTAAGTCTGATCTGGCCTCCGCAAGGGACGCTGTGGCAAGCAGGGTAGCAGCGGCGGAGAGCTCCATTAACAGCAGGGTCGACGGCGTGAAGAGGGCAGTGGACGACGGCGTGGCGAGCATAGAGAGCAGGATAGCCTCCGCTCAGGACGCCCTGGCCGTCAGCTCCAGGAACTGGGGCGTCATCAACGCAGTGCTGGTCATAATAGCCATAGCCCTGCTGGCTTACTCCATCTTCGTGGCCAGGAGGCCGTAAGGCTCTCTAGCCCTCCATAACCTTTTTATGTTTTTCTCCCCTTTCTCTCTTGGGTACTTATGGTTATCAGCGTAGAGATCTCCGGCGCCCTAGAGAGACGCCTCAGGAGGCTGGTGGAGCTGGGCGTTTACCCTAGTGCAGCCGAGGCCGTGAGGGAGGCCGTGAGGACGTTGTTGGAGAGGCACGACCTCAGGGAGGTAGCGCTGCAGACATATGTCTCAAAAGAGGCAAGCCTTCACTACGTGGCAGACATAGCTGGGGTAGGCGTGGAGGGGATGATAGAATATATGCTCTCCCGCGGCGTCCTCCCAGCCCTCGGCGCCCTGCGCAGCGAGGACGTGGCGCAGCTAGAGGGGAGGGTAATGGTGGACCCCTCTGCCCTGCTGGTCCTATACAAGAGCATGCTCCATAGGGCCCTAGCGGTGAGCGGCCTGAGGGCCTTGCTGCCGGCGCAGCTGGCTCCCCTTGCGCAGATACTCGAGGTGAAGATGGCTAGGTTGGGGGTCCCCGTGAGGAGCAGCTGGGAGGAAATAGATGTGGAGCCTCAGGAGGAGGGGGACGAGCTGATCTCCCCGCTGGAGAGGGGCATAATGGAGAGGGCGCGGGAGATGGGAGCGATCCTGCTCTCCGACGACGTTAGGGTCAGGCTCAGGGCACGCAGGATGGGGCTGAGGGCTTACAGCAGCCTCTCCCTAATACCCACAGTCATGGAGAAGGGGGAGAGGGTGGAGGAGCTAGGGGAGATTATAATGTCTGTGAAAGCCGTTCCGGCAGCGGTGCCCCCAGAGCTGGAGAGGGGGTGGCTCAGGAGTGCCTAGGGACATCGCGTTCGCGCTTGACGTCTCGCTAAGCATGGGAGAGAGGTACGCAGACCTGACGCCCAGCAGGCTCGAGGCCAGTAAGGAGGCAATAGCGATGTTTGCCTCCAGGGCCATTCAGGCGGGAACGAGGGTGGCCATAGCCCTCTTCCACGAGAGGTCCATACCTCTCCTCCCCCTCACCTCTGACTACAGGTCCCTCATGAAGGCGCTCGCTGAGGTGAACTTCGTTAAGGAGGGCTCTGCGCTTGGGGATGGAGTAGTTGAGGCCGTCAAGCTGCTCAGGGGAGGGAAAAGGGAGAAGGCGGCCCTAGTCTTCACCGACGGGGGGATCACCGAGGGGGTGCCGCTTAAGGCGGCCGCGCTATATGCGAGGTTCAGCGGCGTGAAGCTAGCTGTGCTTGTCTTAAACGGGGAGCTAAGAGGGGACGTGGCGGAGGACTTCAGGGCAGCGTCGGAGGTTGGCGCGGAGGTCCATCTGGTGGACTCAAGGCAAAAGCTCCTCTCCCTGACGGCCCGCCTGTTAAATATATAGCTCTCCTACTCCCCATGGGAGACCTCTTGCCCTTGCTGGTGATAGCCGCAGAGAAGACGAGGGAAGTCGACGTCGCCCTAGTGAGGGAGTTCTTAAGGGCGGCCTCCTCCTTCCGAAGGCCCCTGGGGCACAAGGTCTCGCTTATAGTTTTCGGCGAGCGCGCAGTGCCCATCCTCGACCCCACAGAGAGCTGGGAGCTGCTGCCAGAAGCCTACGACGTAGTCCCTCTCCTCGGCAAGTCTGCAGACCTCCTCGCGGCAGTGGAGGAGGCGTGGGAAGTGGCGGAGCTGGAGGAGGAGCCGAGGGCAGCCCTCTTCCTCTGGTCTGCCGCCGTGAGGCCAAAGCACAAGGTAGAGCTGGCCTTGAGGTTCCTGGAGCGCGGGGGCATGGCTTACAGGGTGGTCGCCCTGAGGCCGAGCATGCCCGGCTGGGCAAAGTACCATGAGGAGTTGGCAAAGGCGGTCACATACAGGAACAACATGAGCGTGGAGAAGCTCTACATAAGGCTCGCCGAGGAGCTAGAGAGGGCAGTGGGGAGGAAGCCTTGAGGCTTAGGTTCGGGCCGGCGGGGGTGCCGATAGACTACAAGGGCCCCATAGAGGGGATCCCGGCGCACCTCAGGTCCCTTGGGCTAGACGCCATGGAGTACGAGGCGGTGCATGGGGTTAGGATAAGCGAGGCAAAGGCAAGGAAGCTGGGGGAGGAGGCGAGCGCGAACGACGTTGTCATGAGCCTTCACGCTCCTTATTATGTAAACCTGGCGAGCAAGGACAAGGGGGTCTTCGAGAGGAGCGTGCAGAGGGTCGTGGAGTCGCTGCTGGCAGCGGAGTGGATGGGGGCAGAGGCTGTTGTAGTTCACTCCGGCTACTATAAAGGCCATGAGAGCAGGGAGAGCGCGCTGAAGAGGGTCATAGAGGGCTACAGGGAGGCCCTCTCGCGCGTGGAGTTGAGGACTGCCAAAGTATCTCCGGAGGTAATGGGGAAAGGCAGCCAGGTGGGCACCCTTGAGGAGGCAGTAGAGATATGTAGACAGGTGGGGAGGTGTAAGCCTTGCATAGACTGGGCCCACCTATACGCTAGGTCCGAAGGGAAGTTCGTGGTGAGGCAGGAGGACGTGATCAAGGTGCTGGAATACGTTGAGAGGGAGCTGGGGAGGGAGGCGGTCAACCCCCTGCACTCCCACTTCTCGAAGATAAAGTACGGGAGGGGAGGGGAGAGGGAGCACCTAACGCTCTCCGAGCCGGGAGGGCCTGAGTGGGCGATAGTCTGCAAGACGTACTTGGAGTTGGGCTACAGCGCAGTAACGATAAGCGAGAGCCCCGTGCTTGAGAGGGACGCCCTGGTCATGAAGGGGGTCTGCGAAGAGATCAAGATAAAAGGTCCAAAGGGGTAGGGAGGGCGGTGAGGAGCTTGCCCAAGATCTCCAGGGTCATACTCGACACTGCCGAGCACCACCCGCTTCACAAGGACTGGCTCAAGCTCGCAAGGAGCTTGAGTCAGGAGCTGGGGGTGGAGCTGGAGGTCCTATCGGAGGACTACGTCTTCGCTATAGAGCACGGCGAGACGGACGATCTGGGCATGGCATGGCTGCCGCAGCTCTTCGCGAGGCTAGAGGACGGCAGCGTGAAGCTGCTGCTCAGCAGGTACCCCTTCGACCCCCAGACCGCCAAACCTAACGAGCAGATGGCGCTGGAGGAGGTAAGGAGGAGGCTTAGGGAGATAACTCAATAAGAGCCCCCGCGCTATACTACGCGGGGAGAGTTTGAGGATCACCTTCCAGCTGCTCGACGTTTCCTACGAGCTCGTAGGGAGGGAGCCAAGGATACTTATGCTCTCCCGCCTTCGCGACGGCAGGAGGGTCACAATATGCTATGACGGCTTCAGGCCGTACTTCTACGTGCTGGCAAGCGAGCTAGAGAGGGTAGCCAGGGAGATAAGGGCTCTCTCCAAGTCCTCCAGCCCAATAGTCTCTGTTGAGGAAGTGAACAGGTTCTACTACGGCAAGCCCGCCAGGGCCCTTAAGGTCACGACGCTAGTGCCTGCTAGCGTCAGGGAGTACAGGGAGGAGGTGAAGGAGATCCCCGGCGTGGAGGAGGTGCTTGAGGCAGACATAAGGTTCTCCATGAGGTTCTTGATAGACTTCAACCTGTACCCCATGAGGTGGTACTCGGCAGAGGTGGAGGAGATCAAGAACCCCTACGGCACAGATGCCGCGTTCCTCGTGAAGAGCCCTATAGAGGAGGAGCAGAGCCTAGCAAACGTGGACCCCCTCGAGGGGCTGAAGGTGCTGGCCTTCGACATAGAGGTCTACAACGAGCAGAGGAGCCCCGACCCGAAGAGGGACCCAGTGATCATGATAGGCCTCATGACCCACCCCGAAGGGGAGCTGAAGGTCCTGGAAGCGGAGGGGAGCGACAGGCAGCTCATAGCGAGGTTCGTCGAGGAGGTGAAGGCTTACAACCCTGATATAATAGTCGGCTACAACCAGAACAACTTCGATTGGCCTTACCTCCTGGAGCGCTCAAGGCTCCTAGGGGTAAAGCTCTCCGTGGGGAGGGGCGGCGAGGAGCCTCAGAGCGGCGCCTACGGCCACTTCTCAGTGCCGGGGAGGCTTAACGTAGATCTGCTAGACTTCGCCGTAGGCATAGGGGAGGTGAAGGTGAAGAGTCTGGACGAGGTGGCAGACTACCTAGGCGTTATGCCGAAGGAGAAGAGAGTGCTCCTGGAGTGGTGGCAAATAGGCGAGTACTGGAAGGACAAGGCAAAGAGGGAGATCTTGCGCGAGTACCTGAAGCATGACGTGATATCGACAATGGGGCTTGCGCTCAAGTTCCTGCCCTTCGGGGCTCAGATGAGCCAGATCAGCGGGCTACCGCTAGATCAGGTGATGAGCGCCAGCACCGGCCACAGGCTGGAGTGGAGGCTCATGAGGGAGGCCTTCAAGAGGGGGGAGCTGGTGCCGAACAGGGAGGAGAAGGACGAGGAGAGCTACGAGGGAGCAATAGTCCTGGAGCCGAAGCCAGGCATACATGTGGACGTAGCAGTCCTCGACTTCGCCAGCATGTACCCTAACATAATGGTGAAGTACAACGTGGGCCCCGACACGAAGGCAGAGGAGGGGGACGTATACGTGGCTCCCGAGGTGGGCCACAAGTTCAGGAAAGAGCCGCCCGGGTTCCTCAAGTCCGCGATAGAGAGGTTCCTGCGCTGGAGGAAGGAGATAAGGAAGGCCATGGAGGGGCTTCCCAAGGACAGCCCAGAGTACAGGCTGCTGGACGAGAGGCAGAAGGCGATAAAGATACTCGCTAACGCTAGCTACGGCTACCTCGGCTGGACCTCCGCGCGCTGGTACTGCAGAGAGTGCGCGGAGGCGGTAACTGCATGGGGGAGGAGCCTCATAAAGACTGCCATAGCCAAGGCGAGGGAGCTAGGGATAGAAGTGATCTACGGCGACACGGACAGCCTTTTCGTGAGGAACAGCGACAGGGTGGCCCAGCTTGTGAGCTATGTGGAGAGGGAGCTGGGCTTCGACATAAAGGTGGACAAAGTCTACCGGAAAGTCTTCTTCACGGAGGCAAAGAAGAGGTACGTAGGCCTCACGGTGGACGGTAAGATAGACGTGGTGGGCTTCGAGGCCGTGAGGGGCGACTGGAGCGAGCTGGCGAAGGAAACTCAGACGGCTGTGGCGGAGATAGTGCTGAAGACGGGGAGCGTGGAGAAGGCGGTCGAGTACGTGAAGGAAGTGGCGAGGAAGGTGAAAGAGGGGAAGGTCAGTCTGGAGAAGCTGGTGATATGGAAGACTATAACGAGGAGGCTCACAGAGTACAAGGCAGAGCAGGCCCACGTGGCTGCAGCAAAGCTCATGGTTAGGCAGGGAATAAGGGTGGAGCCGGGCACAAAGGTGGGTTACGTTATAACGAAGGGCGCGGGCCCGCTGTTCACTAGGGCAAAGCCGTACTTCATGGCGAGCTGGGAGGAAATAGACAGGGAGTACTACGTGGAGAAGCAGATCATACCAGCGGCCATGAGGATCCTAGGGTATTTCGGCGTTAAGGAGTCGCAGCTGGTGCCCAGGAGAACGCTGAAGGACTTCATGTGATGTCTTCGAAGGTGAGCACCTTCACGTTCGGAGGCCTGTAGGAGATCTTAGTCCCCATCCTAGCCCCTATGAGGAACGTCACTCCCTTCTCCGCCGCGAGGTCCACTAGCCTCTGAGTAACTATGCCGTCGAAGACCACGGCGAAGGTCTTCCCAGGCTCCAGGGTCTGCAGGGCTCCGAAGAGGTCCTTCACCTTCACCCTCCCCACCTCTCCCCAGTTCTGGTCGTATAGCACTGCCTCGAGGGTCCCCTTGAGCTTCTCTATATCCCCTAGCACGGCCTTGGGGAGCGCCACCGTCACCTCAGGGGGCTGGGGCGGCTTCTCCTCCTCGGGCGGCGCCTCTGCCTCGGGCACTGTTAGCGGCTTCTGCTCCGGCCTCGCCTCAGCCCTCTGCTCGGGCCTCACCTCAACTCTCTGCTCCTGCCTTACCTCCTTCTGCTCTGGGGGCTTGAGCTCCTTGAGGAACTCCTCTGCGGGCACCATTTCGCTCAAGGCCTTCGCTATCTCCCTCCCAGT
The DNA here is from genome assembly GCA_026413755.1 of Acidilobaceae archaeon. Lineage (GTDB taxonomy): Archaea > Thermoproteota > Thermoprotei_A > Sulfolobales > Acidilobaceae > DSZV01. The sequence goes on from JAOAKH010000001.1 coordinate 50,385, forward strand.
GAGCTGCTCCACTTCCTTTCCTTTCGGCGCCCTGGCTATGTAGTCCACCTTCATCTGCCCCACGGCGCTGGCAGCTATGAGCTCCCCCACGCGGTCCCCGTCTACGAACAAGATCACCTTCTTGCCCTGGGCCAGCCTCTTCACGCTCTCCGGCAGGGTCTCTTTTGCCCCCTCTATAGCTATTGCGTTCGTGTAGCCGTACTTCAGCAGGTTTATCACGTCGGCCCTGCCCTCCACTACTATCAGCGTGTCAGCCCCCTCCACGTCTGGGCCTGCTGGAAGCCTCTCCGGGCCGTACTCTATCAGCCTGGGGGCCCTCTCCGCCTCCCCTTCCACCTGCCTCAACACTTCCTTTATGTCGGGCTCGCTCTCCTTGATCTTCTTTATTATCTCCTTTGCCCTCTCTATGACTATCTTGAGCTTCTCCGTCCTCAGGTCCTTTATGTCCTCCACCACTACCCTCGCGCTGTAAGGGCCCACCCTGTCTATCACCTCCAGCATTGCCGCGAGGACGGCAGTCTCTACTCTATCGAGGTTGCTGGGCAGCTGTATCGTCCCTACAGTCTTGTTGCCCACTTGCTTCAAGTCCACCTGCATCCTGCCTATCTTGTCCTTCTCCTGTAGGTCCTCTAGGTCGAACTCCTGGCCTAAGAGCCCCTCTGTTTGGCCGAAGATCGCGCCTATGACGTCGTGCCTGTCTACTTTGCCGTCTATCTCTATCCTCGCCTTTATGAGGTACTTCAAGCCCTCACCCAGGAGCAGAGGGCAACTTGATCTTTAAAAGTCTACCTAGTCACGCTCCTCGAGACCCTCTCTATGATCTCCCTCACATCGCCCCTCTCGGCCAGAGCCCTCACAGGCCTGAGGAGCTCTGTAAGGGCTCTGGCCGTGGCTGCTTTCAGGTCGAGGGGGTGGAGCTCCCCCCTTGCGTAGGCTGCCTCCATCTCCCTCACGTCTGTGAAGGTAACAGGGCCTCCGTACTTTGCAGGCCTGTCCACCTCTAGCCTATAGTTCCCCCTCGCAGCCAGGACGTACTTGTTTATTTCTATCACCGGGTTCTGCTCGATCACCCTCGCTGGGCAGTAGGCCTTTCTGAGCTTCTCCTCTATGAGCTCCGGCGGGTCGTGGAGGAATATAGCTGTCTCGGGCTTAGACTTGCTCATCTTTACTTCCGCGTATAGCTCGTCCACCTCGCCTCCTCCCATCCTCTCTGCCCCCTGGAGGCCGGTGATTATTGGCGTGTGGATCGCTACGGGCTTCTTCAGCTCCTCCCCCATGAGCCTCGAGTATAGCCTCCTCAGCTCAGCCCTTTCTGCTACATCTCTGGCAAGCATATGGGCCTTCCGCTGGTCCAGCCCGCCCAGGGCTATGTCAAGCCTAAGATAGAATATGTCTGCCACCTGCATGGCAGGGTAGATCAGCTTTGAGGCGTCTATCTCCGCCTCTTCAGCCCTCCTGCCCATTATGGTGAGGGCTCTCCTTATCCTCGCCAGGCTCGAGCTCTTCGCCACTCCCAACACGAGGGCCCAGTATTTTTCGTCAGAAGCGATCTCCTCTGCGTCCACGAACTTGATCTTCTCCACCGGCATGCCTAAGGACCTCATGTACTCCCTCACGAGCCGGGCGGATTCCCTGATGAGCTCCATGTCCCCTCCCAGCTTGTCGTTTATATATGCGTGCCAGCTGGCCTCCAGGATCGTGAAGTCCACGCCCGCCTCTACCAGGTCCGCTACCTTAAACATCCAGACAAGCCAGCCCACGTGGACGAGCCCGCTGGGCTCATAGCCTATGTACCCTCTAGGCCTCCTCTCCAGCGCTGCTGCCAGCTCCTCCTCAGTTATGATCTCCACGGCGTTCCTCTTCGCCAGCTCTAGCTTCATGTTCTTCCCAGCTGCAAGGAGGGAGAGCTCATAGCTTTTAAGCCCTTGGGGAGAGGGAAGCTGGGAGAGAAGCTTGAACAGGAGGAAGGAAAAGGGCAAGTCCGGCTCCACGAGGCCAGCGAGGCCCCAGCCGCCGAGTTGGCTCAGCTTTACGCCGGAGGAGGTAGAACTAATAATAGAGGAGCTGGCTAAGAAGGGCTACAAGCCGAGCATGATAGGGCTCATCCTGAGGGATCAGTTCGGCATACCGCTCGTTAAGCCTATACTCGGCAAGTCGGTGACGCAGGTGCTGGAGGAGAAGGGGCAGGCACCGAAAATACCCGAGGACCTCCTCAGCCTCATGAAGAAGGCAGTCAACATAAGGAGGCACCTGGACGAGCACCCAAAGGACACCCACGCAAAGAGGGGGCTAGTGGACACAGAGTCGAAGATCAGGAGGCTGGCGAAGTACTACAAGCGTGTGGGCAAGCTGCCGAAGGACTGGGAGTACAGCCCAGAAAGGGCTAAGCTCCTGGTGGCAGGAGAGGGCTAGTGCTAAAGCTCACCCTCTCCCCCCTCACGTTGGAGAAAGACGGCGCTGCTGCAAGGAAGGCACTGGAGGCGCTCGTGGAAGAGGCGCCCCTCCTCCGCGTATATTCCTACCCCTCCCTCGACGCCCTCATAGCCTCGGGCCTGCTCTTCCTCATAGCTTCAAAGCTAGGGGCTAGGGCAGCGCTCAAGGTCTCGCCGGAGCCCCCGAAGGTCATAGAAGCAGATAGCGTGCTCGTCGGCTATAGGGAGCTTAACTATAAGGCCGAGGAGGTGAAGAGGAAGGCCCTTGCGCTCTTCTCCGGCGAGCTGAAAGCCATACCAGTTCACGGTACCACCTACGTGGACGGGGAGGGGAGCCACGCCGCCATGGTGGCCCTGATAGCCTGGGAGGAGCTGGACTCGGAGCTCCTCCTCATGGCCCTCGCCGGCTCCTACGCCAGCAGGTACGTCAGCGAAATGGGCAGGTTCTCAGGCCTAGACCTGCTGCTCCTTGAGAAGCTGAAAGCCAACCCTAACCTCTCCCTCTCCATGAAGACCGTCCTCAAGACCTACAAGCCCCATGAGAGAGACGTTTGCACTGCCATGACGCTCACGCTCGACCCCTACTATCCGGGCATAACGGGCAGGGGGGACTGCAGCGTGCTTGCAGCCTATGGAGTAGGGAGCATGCTGAAGGGGGAGATGAGGAACGTTAAGAGGGAGGAGCTAGAAGCCCTCGCGGGGGCGGTGCTGGACTACGTGAAGGACTCCTTCAAGGTGGAGCTTAGGCCGGAGGCGATAGTAGGTGGGGTCGTGGTATCTGAGAACAAGTCTCTTGCGATCAGCGACCCGCGGGAGGCCTCCCATGCCCTCCTATACGCGGCGGAGGCTCTGAGGGACCTGAGCAGGGTTGCTGCCGCGATGGCCGACGTGCAGGGCGAGTACTCCTTAGCAGAGGCCAGGCTGGAGGCATATGGCAGGAGACTGGCGGAGCTGGTGGGGGCGGGCGTGACGAGGCTAAGGGGGAACTACAAGGCAAAGGTCTATGAGGTCCAAATCTCGAAGGGGGACTCGCCCACGCTGCTCTGGAGGGCCCTCAGGACCATGGGCCTCGTGGAGCAGGACTCCGTACTGGCCTTCAAGGGAGAGGACGGGCTCTATGCCTCTCCCTTGCAGGTGGAGGAGGCGCTAGGCTACGGAGGGGCTAGGAGGGTAGGGGAGTGGAGGGAGGGCCTCGTATGGCTGGGGAGAGCTGCGTAGCGATATTGAGGGTGGAGAGCGACAAGGCCAGGGCCCTCCTGGAGGCCGTGGGGCCCGACAACAGGGCGGCGCCGCCCTGGCTGTCGGTTAGCTGCTCCGAGCTTCCCGGCGCTCTCGAGTGCGTGATCAGCATGGGCTGCGAGGAGCCGTCGAGGCTGCTCAGCCTTAGGAACACCTTGGAGGACCTGCTGCTCTCCCTGAGGGCAGCCCTCGAGGCGCTGGAGGGATAGGAGCTATATAAGGCTCAAAGAAGGGAGGGCGAGGGGAGCTGTAGTGTCGAAGGCGGTAAGAGACAAGTGGAAGCTGAAGAAGTGGTACCAGGTGCAGACGCCGCCGCTCTTCGCAAACATGATACTAGGCGTCACGCCTGCCGACGACCCGGACAAGCTGATAGGCAGGGTAATCGAGACGAGCCTCTTCGACATAACTGGAGACCTAACGTACGCTCATGTGAAGCTCTACTTCCAGATAGTGAAGGTGGAGGGCCAGGTAGCCCTCACCCGCTTCAAGGGCCACGAGCTCCAGAGAGACTACCTGAGGAACCTAACGAGGAGGAGGAGCTCAAAGGTGGCTGCCATATTTGACGTCTTCACTAAGGATGGCTATGGGCTGAGGCTGACCACCATAGCCTGGACGCGCTTCAAGTGCAAGACTAGCCAGAAGAAGGCCATAAGGAGGGCCATGAGGGAGCTCCTCGTGGAGAGGATAAAAGAGATGACTCTGGACGAGCTGATCCCTGCCATGATCTACGGCGACAAGGAGGGGAGCCTGCCCCAGCAGGCGGAGGCGGCTGCTAGGAGGATCTATCCGCTGAGGAAGGTAGAGATAGCTAAGTCGAAGCTCCTCTGGGTCCCCGGACCTAACGGACCCGAGAAGGCGGTAGTGATCTCCCCCATAGAGAGGAGGGCTGCGTAGCTCTGAAAGCCCTCGTCCTCCTCGCGGCCGGGAAGGGGGAGAGGATCAGGCCTTTCTCGGAGACGAGGCCAAAGCCACTGCTGCCCATCCTAGGCGAGCCGCTCATCTGCAGGCACCTGAGGCTAGCGCTCAGGCACGCCTCTTACGATAGGGTGATCGTGACGGGCAGCTACATGATAGGGGAGCTCAGGGAGGGCATTAGGAGGTGTGGCTTTGAGGCAGAGGTAATAGATCAAGGGGGGCCGGACATCGGGACTGCCGATGCAATAGCTAAAGCCATGCAGGCGGGGGGTCCCGGGGAGTACACTATAATCTACTCTGACGTCTTCATGAGCGGGGAGGGCTACGAGCTCCTCTCGAGGCTCCCCTCCCCTGCCCTTCTGGCAGCAGAGGTGGAGAACCCGTGGGAATACGGCGTGCTGGAGGTGAGGGATGAGGTGATGCTCAGGGTGACGGAGAAGCCAGCTGAGGGGGAGGCGAGAGGTAACCTGGTCTTTGCAGGGGCTCTGAAGCTCAGCTACGATGTGCTGGAGGTCCTGAAGTCCCTCAAGCCCTCTCCGAGGGGCGCTTACGAAGTTACGGACGCCCTGAACATACTGGCAGCTAGGGAGGACGTGAGGGTGGGGAGGCTAAAAGTCTGGAGGGACGTGGGGAGGCCTTGGGATCTGCTAGTAGCTAATAGGATAGCGCTGGACCTTGAGCTGCGAGAGGAGGTGAAGGGCGAGGTGAGCTCCCTGGCCTCCGTTGAGGGCAAGGTGTTCGTGGAGGAGGGGGCAGAGGTGAAGGCCTTCGCTGCAATAGAGGGGCCCGCTTACATAGCTAGGGGCGCGGAGGTAGGGCCGCATTCCCACATAAGGCCGTACTCCGTTATACTGCGAGAGGCCCACGTGGGGGCCTTCACTCAGGTGAAGGGCTCCCTTATCATGGAAGGCTCCAAGGCCCCCCACCTGAACTACGTGGGGGACAGCATAATAGGGGAGCACGTCAACTTGGGGGCCGGGGCTATTGCTGCTAACCTCAGGTTCGACGAGGCCCCCGTGGAGGTCACGATAAAGGGCAAGAGGGTGAGCAGCGGGATGAGGAAGCTGGGGGCCTTCGTGGGAGGGCATGCAAAGGTGGGCATCAACGTCTCAATAATGCCTGGGGTAAAGATCGGGTCGTACGCATGGATCTGGCCTGGCTGCGTGGTGAGCAGGGACGTGGAGACGGGGGAGAGGTACAACTGCTGGGCAGCTTATAAGGCTCCGGAGGGAGGCTAGCGGGGAAGAAGGATGGCAAGGTCCGCCTATCACTACATGAAGGAGCTGTGGAAGAGGCCTTACGACGGTGAGCACGGCCTCCTCATGAGGGAGAGGCTGATAGAGTGGAGGAAGCAGCCGACCATAGTGAGGGTAGAGGGGCCCACAAGGCCTGAGAGGGCGAGGGAGCTGGGCTACAAGGCAAAACAGGGGGTGATAGTGGTCAGGGTAAGGGTGAGGAAGGGAGGGATGAGGAAGCAGAGGCCCAACAAGGGCAGAAGGCCCAAGAGGATGGGAGTCTACGGCTTCGCGCCTGCGAAGAGCCTCAGGCTCATAGCTGAGGAGAGGGCCCAGGTGAAGTACAGGAACATGGTGGTCCTAAATAGCTACTACGTGGGGGAGGACGGGAACTACGCCTGGTATGAGGTGATCCTAGTAGACCCCCACCATCCAGCGGTGAAGAGCGACCCAGAGCTGAAATGGGTGAGCAGCGGGAAGCACAGGGGGAGGCCCCAGAGGGGGCTTACGAGCGCAGGGAAGAAGATGAGGGGTCTCAGGAAGTCCAGAGGGCTGAAGGGGACTCACAGGCAGAAGTGGAGGAGAAAACAGAGGGATAGGCGCCACGAGGCCAGCAGGGGCGCAAGGCTCATAAGGCCGGAAGAGTGATAACCGTCCTGACCCCTCCTGAAAGGGGACCTGCTTGATATCCTCTGTAGAGGCAAGGGTGCATGTACACGCTACCGAGAGCAGGGAGAAGGTGCTGAAGGCCCTCCTCGAAGTCTTCCCTCAGGAGCTGAGAGGCTTCGTTAGCGTGGAGCGGGAGCTGCTGGAGGGGCACTACGGGAACCCCATAGAGGTCCTCACGGCCACCCTCAGCATCAGGGCGGAGGAGGTCCTCAAGCACCTGATCAGCAGGCTGAGCGAGAGGGATGGTCAGCTGCTTAGGGCCACCCTCGAGGACAGGGTGGACAGGGGAGGGGACCTGTACCTCAGGATTAGCAAGCAGGAGGCCTTCCTGGGGAGAATAGTCCTAGAGGACTCCGACGACGTGGTGAGGGTCCGCTTCAACTTTTCGGGCAGGAGGGAAGAGGCGCTGGAGCTATACGGGGGGGCTCTGGGATCTACGTAGACCTCTCTCTCAGGCCGAGGGACGAGCAGGCAGCGATAGGCCTCCTCAGGAGGGCGAAGGAGCTGGGCTTCTCAAGGCTCTCGCTTGAGCTGAGGGACGGCCTGATGTGGGAGGCCGTAGAGGGGGAAGCGAAGAGGTTGGGCATCGCGGCCGTCCCCCGCGTGACAGTGGAGGGGTCCACGAGGCAGGAGGTGAGGAGAGCGCTAGAGGAGGTGAGGAGAGGAGCGCTGGTGGCGGTGAGGGCGCTGAGCCTAGACGCGCTGAGGTACTCCTCTGTGAACAAGAGGGTGCACCTGATCAGGGTGGAGCCGGGGCTGGAGAAGTTCATAGATAAATCGGAGCTCAGGCTCTTCAAGGCCAGGGGCTGGGGGGCCCTGGAGGTCTCGCTAAGGGAGGCGAGGAGCAGGCGCGGGCTTGCGTACCTCTACGAAGCCTGCCACAGGGCCCACTTGCTGGACGTTAACCTTGTGATCTCGAGCGACGCGGAGATGCCAGAGGACCTCTGGAGCCCCCTGGCAGCCATAGGTCTCTTGGCCTCCATGGGGATCCCGAGCTGGAGGGCCAAGTCCTGGATGACGTCAGTTCCTGCGTACGTGCTAGACAGAATATTAAGCTAGGGGCGCCTTTGTTGGGGGAGACCCTTGGAGCCTACGGGCGTCCTCATAGGCATAGTGGGCAAGACCAACACCGGCAAGTCCACCTTCTTCTCTGCCGCCACAGAGATATCGGTGCCCATAGAGAACAGGCCCTTTGTTACCATAGAACCTAATGTTGGGGTAACCTATGCTAGGAAAGCCTGCGTTCACAAAGAGCTGGGCCTCCCTGGCTGCGACGCCTCCAACAGCCTCTGCAAGAGGGGCGAGAGGCTCATACCGATCAAGATGGTGGACGTGGCGGGCCTCGTGCCGGGGGCTCACCAGGGGAGAGGGCTAGGGAACAGGTTCCTCGATCACGTGAGGAGGGCCGACGTGCTACTGCTCGTGGTGGACGCCAGCGGCTCCACCGACGAGGAGGGGAGGCCCGTGAGGCCGGGGAGCTATGACCCAGTGGAGGAAGTGAGGCAAATGGTCTTTGAGTTCGAGGAGTGGCTGTTCTCCATTATAGCGAAGGACTGGGAAAGGTTAGCGAGACAGTTGGACGCCTCTTCGGGAGCAGACTCAGCAGGTCTTATAGCCCAGAGGCTCTCGGGGCTAGGGGTCACGAGGGGGCACGTGGCAGAGGCAATCAGGGCGACGGGCCTGGAGAACAAGAGGTTCTCCTCTTGGAGCAGGGAGGAACTAAGGGCCTTCGCCTCTAGGCTCAGGGAGCTCTCGAAGCCCATGGTAATAGTGGCGAACAAGCTGGACGTGGGCCCCGCAGAAGAGAACGTGAAGAGGCTAAGGGAGGCCTACAAAGGGGTCCCCGTGGTGCCCACTAGCGCGCTGGCGGAGCTTGTGCTCAGGAAGGCAGCCTCGAAGGGGATATTGGATTACTTGCCGGGCGACAGGGAGTTCACGCTGACCTCCTCCCCGCCGCCGGAGCTGCGTAAGGTGCTGGATAGGGTGGCGGAGCTCATGAGGAGGTGGGGCTCTACGGGGGTGCAGGAGGCGATAAACGAGGCCGTCTTCGGCAGGCTCTCGCTCATCCCGGTCTACCCGGTGGAGGACCACAACAGGTTTACAGACAAGCAGGGAAGGGTGCTGCCGGACGTGCTCCTGGTGCCAAGGGGCTCAACGGCTAGGGACGTAGCATACAAGATCCACACGGAGCTGGGCGACACGTTTCTCTATGCCATAAACGCGAAGACCAAGCAGAGGGTGGGGGAGCTCTACGAGGTGAAGGAGAACGACGTTATAAAGATAGTGGCGAGCGGCGCTAGAAGATGAGCTTCCTCGCTCTCCTCAGGCTCCCGGTGGCGGCTATGGGCACGAGTCTGGCCTTCTTGCCCTCAACCTCCCTGACGTAAGCCAGCGCCGCGAGCGCATGGTCCTTATAGCTGCTCCTCACCCTCACCGCCCCCCTTCTTCTCTCCTCGTCGTACTCGATCAGCTTTGCCCTGCTCGCTATGAGGCCCAGCTCTCCGTACAGCTCTTTCATTGCAAGGGCAAAGGCTCTCCCTACCTCCTCCCTACCCAGCCTCTCAGAGGTGAGGGCCTCGAAAACTATGTACCTCCTCCTCTCCCTTTTCCTGAACAGTAGCCTCGGGAGCTCGGGCAGTCCCACTCGCCTCACCGCGTAGCCTCCAAAGGCCCCCGCCAGGAACCCCGCGAGGGCTCCTAGGGCTACCGTCAAGAGGTCCAAGGCCTTCTCCTCCTATTTAAGCCTTAGAGGGCGCCGCTAAAAAGTAGGTGAGGGGCTTGGCTTTCACGACGCCTCAGGTAATGGCTTACGACAGGGCTGCTACTATATTTTCGCCTGAGGGAGACCTGTATCAGGTGAAGTACGCTTTCGAGGCAGTTAAGAAGGGCTGGACCAGCCTGGGCGTCAAGAGCGTCCACGGGGTGGTGCTTGCCGCAGAGAAGAGGAAGCTCTCAAGCATGCTGGACGTGGCTGACGTGGAGAAGATATACAAGGTGGACGACCACGTGGGAGTGGCCTTTGCAGGCATGGGGAGCGACGGGAGGGTGCTCATAGACTACGTGAGGGTGGTGGCTATAAGGCACAGGCTGATCTACGGGGAGCAGGCAACTGTGGAGTACCTTTCTAAGGCGGTGGCGGACATAAAGCAGGCATACACCCAGCACGGCGGCGTAAGGCCTTTTGGCGTAGCTCTCATATTCGGCGGCGTCAACCCAGGAGGCCAGGTCAAGCTCTACCGCACGGATCCGGGAGGGCAGTACTTCAGCTACAAGGCGGTGGCCATAGGCATAGGGGACAACTTCGTGAACGCGTTCTTCGAGAAGAACTACAGGGAGGACCTGACGATAGATAAGATGATAGAGCTCTCTATAGAGGCGCTGCTCAGGAGCAGGCTTGCAGGGGGGGAGGAGAAGAGGGAGATCTTGATACCTACCTTCCACGAGCTAGTGGAGGTGGGCTACGTAGACGCTAAGGAGAGGATGTACAGAAAGCTCACCACCTCAGAGCTGATCGAGTACGTTAAAAGGGTCGAAAGGGGCCTCTAGCCCCCTAGCGGGGTAAGGGCTTTGTCGAAGAAGCAGAGCTACGTAATTGCTTGGATCGAGATCAAGGGGGAGAGGTTCGAGATACTCGTAAGGCCGGAGAGCGCCTTCAGATACAAGGAGGGGGAGAAAGTGGAGATAGACGAGGTCTTGTGGTCCGACACGGTCTTCAAGGACAGCAAGAGGGCCCTGAAGGCCAGTCCTGAGAGCCTGAGGAAGGCCTTCGGGACAGAGGACGTGAGGGTAATAGCGGAGAAGATCCTCAAGGAAGGCAAGATACAGCTGACGGAGGAGGAGAGGAGGAAGCTGCTCGAGGCAAAGAGGAGGAAGGTCATAGCATACATTACGAGGAACGCCATAGACCCTAAGACGAAGCTCCCCATACCTGAGCAGAGAATAGAGGCGGCCATGGAGCAGGCGGGGATATCGGTTGACCTTTATAAAGACGCGGAGAGCCAGGCAATAGAGATAGTGTCAAAGCTGGCCCGCATAATGCCCATAAAGATAGCGAAGGCCCTGCTGGAGATAACAGTGCCCTCGGACGCAGCCGGAAGGGCCATGGCTGAGGCGAAGAGGCTGGGGGAGGTGAAGAGGAGCGAGTGGCTTAAGGACGGGAGCCTTAGGCTCGAGCTAGAGATCCCCGCGGGGGCCCAGGTGGACGTCATGAACAAAGTGCAGGAAGTAGCTAAGGGGAGGGCAATGATAAACGTGAAGGTGGTGACGTGATGAAGGCCTATGGCCAAATAGCCCTGCCTGGCGACAGGCTTGAGCAGAGGGTGGAGGCGGAGAGACCTTTCGTTATGGAAGTGGGAGGGGAGAAGGTAGCCACCGTAGTAGGGATAATCTCCCAGAGGGAGGGTAAGGCCTACTTCGTGCCTCTGAAGAGCATATATGTGCCGAAGGTGTGGGACGTAGTAATCGGCCTAGTGGAGTCAGTGAGCGCGGCGAGCTGGATGGTGGACATAAACTCCCCCTACCAGGCCCTCCTCTATGCACAGGACTTCCTAGGCAGGTCCTTCAACCCCTCGACGGACGACCTCTACCAGATCCTTAAGCCAGGGGAGTACGTAAAGGCAAAAGTGGTGGCCTTCGACAAGACCAGGAGCCCCCTGCTGAGCGTCCAGGGGGAGGGCCTCGGGAGGTTCATAAAGGGGGCTGTGATAGACGTGCCCCCTGCCAGGATCCCGAGGATAATAGGGAAGAAGAGGAGCATGACGAGCCTCCTCGAGGAGAAAACCGGCTGCTCCGTTTTCCCTGCAGTGAACGGCAGGGTCCACGTGGACTGCCCTAGCCCGGAGCTAGAGGCGATAGCAATAATGGCGATAAGGCTTATAGAGAGGGAGTCCCATACAGCAGGCTTGACGGAGAGGGTGGCTAAGTTCATAGAGGAGGAGAGGAGGAGGAGGGGCATATGAAGGCAAAGGTGGGGATAGACGAGAGGGGCCTGAGGCACGACGGCAGGAGGCCCGACGAGATGAGGCCAGTTAGCATGAAGGTGGGGGTGCTAGCCAACGCCTCTGGCTCCGCCCTCGTGGAGTTCGGGAAGACAAAGGTGCTTGCGGCAGTCTACGGCCCCAGGGAGCCCCAGCAGCGCTTCATGGTGCTGCCCGAGAAGGCAATCTTGAGGGTCAGGTACCATATGGCGCCCTTCTCCACCACCGAGAGGAAGAGCCCTGCCCCCTCCAGGAGGGAGGTGGAACTCTCGAAGGTAATCAGGGAGGCGCTGGAGGACGTGGTGATCACCTCAGAGTACCCCAGGACCGTGATAGACGTCTTCGTGGAGGTGCTGCAGGCAGACGGCGGCACGAGGGCCGCGGGGATCACGGCTGCCTCTCTGGCGCTGGCAGACGCAGGGCTCCCTATGAAGGCTCTCGTGGCCAGCGTTGCGGTGGGGAAGATAGCCGGCGCCCTAGTGCTCGACGTTGACGAGGCGGAGGACTCCGTCGGGGAGGCCGACATGCCCGTGGCGGCAGCCCCAGACCTTGGGCTCATCACTCTGTTCCAGCTCAACGGCGTGCTAACTGAGGAGGAGGTGCAGAGGGGGCTCTCCATGGCGCTGAGGGCAATAGAACAGCTCGTGGCTATGGAGAAGACGGTCCTCAAGCAGAGCTATGAGGTGGTGGAGGAGTGAGCGTAACTCCATTCAGGCTCCCCGTCATCCCTGCCCTCAAGAGGCAGTCCTACCTCAGCCTCTACAAGAGAGGGGTGAGGGACGACGGGAGGAGCATAAGGTCCCCCAGGCAGGTGGAGATCAAGGTAGGGGTCCTCGATAAGGCGGAGGGCTCCGCGCTTGTGAAGCTCGGCAACACCCAGGTGCTGGCGGGCGTCAAGGTGGAGGTCACCTCCCCCTTTAAGGACTCGCCCAACCAGGGAGTCCTGGTGGTCCACGCAGAGAACGTCCCCTTAGCCTCCCCCATATTTGAGCCGGGCCCCCCTGACGAGAACGCCATAGAGCTTGCTAGGGTCATAGACAGGAGCCTGAGAGAGGTGAAGGCCGTGGACCTCGGGTCCCTTGTGATAAGGCCGGGGGAGAAGGTGTGGAACGTGTGGGTTGACATATATGTCCTAGATCACGACGGGAACCTCTTCGACGCTAGCATGCTAGCAGCCATGGCGGCCCTCATGAACGCCGACCTCCCAGACTACGAGGAGCTGGAGACGGGCGAGATATCTTTAAGGAGGGGCGTCGGCGGGAGGAAGATCAAGGTAGACCACATGGTAGTTACCGTTACCACAGCGAAGGTGGGGAGCTACATAATAGTGGACCCCAACTTCGAGGAGGAGGTGATCTCGGACTACAGGCTAGTGTTGGCCTTTGATGAGAAGCTGAGGATAGTGGGGGCACAGAAGACGGGGAGCGGCGGCATGAAGCTGGAGGAGCTACAGGAGGCCATAAAGGTCTCAAAGGAGGCTGCGCAGATCTACTTTAAGGTATTGGAGCAGGCGAGAGGGGGGAGCTGAGATGGGGAGGACCAAGGTAGTAGGCCCGGTAGGGAAGTACGGCGCTAGGTACGGCGTTAGCGTAAGGAAGAGAGTGAAGGAAATACTGCTTAAAATGAAGGCGGAGCACGAGTGCCCGTTCTGCGGCGCGAAGGGTACTGTGGAGAGGGTCTCTGTGGGCATATGGAAGTGTAGGAAGTGCGGGAACATTTGGGCCGGAGGGGCATACGCGCCCTCCTCTGAGATAGCGGTGCCGAAGAAGCAGCAAGCTTAATTAGCTCGGCGACATCTTTTGCCTGGGCCGGTAGCTCAGCCTGGAAGAGCGCCGCCCTCGCACGGCGGAGGTCCCGGGTTCAAATCCCGGCCGGTCCACTTCTCCGGGGAGCGGCGGTGAGGCCTCAGAGGGAGATCCTAGCAGAGGTCCTGGAAGCTTTGAGGGGCTTCGAGGGGGAGCTGAGGAGGCACAAATGGTTCCCCTCTACTCCTGAGAGCCCCGAGTGGTGGGCAGGCTACAGGGACCCCTTCCACATAGCTGTGACGGCGGTGCTGGTGAGGATGAACAGGTGGGAGCAGGCGGAGAGGGCTATGGAGGAGCTCTTGAGGAGAGGCTTGGGCTCTCCTGAGGCCCTCGCGAGGGCGAGTGAGGAGGAGATAGAGGAGGCCCTACGAGGCGTCACGCTCAGGAAGCTAAAGGTGAAGCACCTGAAGCTCGTGGCAGAGGCGTTCTCGGGCGGTGGGGGGCTGGAGGAGAGGGTCGCGAGGGCCCCAATAGGTAGGGAGACGAGGGACTCCATACTCCTCTTCGCCCTCAACAAGCCGGTCTTCCCCTTCTCGAGGCAGGCGAGGAGGGTGCTCTCGCGCTATGGTGCAAAGCTGGGAAGGGGGGCAAAGGAAGAGATAGAGAGGGCGCTGGGGGGAGATCTCTACAGGCTCAAGCTCCTCCACGCCTCCTTGACCGTCATAGCGAGGGAGTACTGTAAGCCCAGCAAGCCCAGGTGCGGCCTCTGCCCCCTCTCCAGGGGGTGCGCCAGGCTCACATGAGGAACTTGTCGAGGCCTCTCCTCTCCCTCTTCTCCTCCCTCCTCCCCTCCCCCTTAGTCCCCCTTAGCTTCTCTGCCAGGGCCGCTATCTCGCTAGCCCTGGCGCCTGCAAGGAGCTTCAGCATCTCGCTGGAGAAGGGGTAGCCGAGCGTGAGCTTCGCAGCGGCCTCCGGGCTCCCCTGCCGGAAGATAACGAAGAGGTATGGCAGCACCTCCGTCTTCACAGTGGCCTTCGAGGTCAGGAGCCTCTTTGCCAGGAGTGCAGCCAGCTCCTCCCTAACTTCCCTCATGGACTTCGTCTCGGCCATAGCCCTTATCCTCTCGGGGAAGCTGAACCTCTCCTTGCTGACCTCCCCCTTCTTCGCCAGCGCCACGCCTGGCCCCATGAGGTCGAAGACGTACCTTAGGAAGCTCCACTCGCCCGTAGCTTTCGCCCTGCTCAGCATGAGGCTAGCCCTTGCGAGGGCATCGTAAGCTCGGTAGAGGTCCTCTGGATCTTTGTACTTTTTCGGTATGTTGTCGTTGATCCAGGCCATGAGGCTCTCGTAGTCCTCCTCGCTCTGAGTAACTGCCCTCTTCGCCCTCCAGCCCTCCTCCGCGTAGAAGAGCTCTGAGAGCGTCCTCCAGATGTCGAGGCTCTTCTCCCTCCCCTTTACGAGCTTCTCCACGAGCTCCAGCCTCACCTCTCCCCTCTCAGCCACCGCCTGCAGGTCGTTGATCGCTGCCCTCGCGTCCCCTCTGTTCCTGCGGGCTATGAGCCCGAGGGCCTCCTTATCGCACTTCAGCCGCTCCTTTTCGCATATACTCTGCAGGAGCGTCACCACCTGAGCTTCCGTGAGCTCTCTGAAGGCTACCAGCTTGCTCCTCTCCCGCAAGGGCCTGAGCGACTCCTTCCAGGGGTCGTTGGCGGTCATTATTATTGGGTTAACTGTCCTTTCTAGCACAGAGGCCAAGAACTCTATGCCGCCCTCGTCAGCTCGCGGATCTATACCATCTACTTCGTCCATCAGTATTACCATGAGCCTCTTCCTGAGGGGCCTCCTTGCTGCGGCGACCCCCACGATCCTCTCCAGCTCCTCCCTCCTCCTACTGTCGCTCGCGTTTAGCTCAAGGAGTTCTAGGTCTCTCTCCTTCACGAAGGCCTCCACGAGGCTGGTCTTCCCCACGCCTGGAGGACCGTAGAGCAGGAGCCCCTTCTCCCTAGGCGGGGAACCCTTGAGCCAGGCCTCGAGCCAGAGCCCTATCTCTCTCTTTGCCTCCTCCTGATCTACTACCTCGTCGACCCTCTTCGGCCTGTGCTTCACGATCCAGGGGAGCTCCTTCAACGTCTAGCCCTCTTGCCTAGGAGGGAGAGCCAAGCCAAGAGTGCAGAGAGCTGAATGTCGTCGTCGCTCCCCTCCGTTATCCTGAAGTGTATTTCCCCTATGTAGTCCGCTATCAGCACCCTGTGCTCCTCTGGGATCTTTAGTTCCGAGCTGAACACTTCCCTGTGCATTTGCTTCACCACGTCCTCTCCGCTCAAGCCGTACTCTATCATGAGCTTCCTCAAGGCCTTCCTCGCCTCTTCAAACTTGCCGGCGAGCGCGAGCTCCAGCATCTCCCTCACCTCCCTAGGCCTCGCGAGGCCGACTGCCCTGTACACCGAGTTAACCGTCACCTTCCCAAGGCTTGCCGCGGCCTGTAACACGTTTATCGCCTTCCTCATGTCGCCCTCAGAGATATCATATATGGCGTCGAGAGCCTCCTCCTCGTACTCCACGTTTTCTAGCTCTGCTATATACTTCAGCCTCCCCACCACGTCCTCCCTGCTCAACGCCACGAAGCGGAAGAAGGCGCACCTGCTCTGCAGCGGGTCTATGATCTTCGAGGGGTAGTTAGCTATGAGAATAAAGCGCGTGGAGGCCGTGTAGAGCTCCATGAGCCTCCTGAGCGCCTGCTGGGCATCGGCAGTCATGTTGTCGGATTCGTCGAGCAGCACTATCTTAAATGGTATCCCGGGCGCCGTCCTGCTCCTGGCGAACTCCTTTACTTTGTTCCTTATGGTGTCTATGCCCCTTTCGTCGGAAGCGTTTAGCTCGAGTAGGTGCTGTATGTAGTTCTCCCCGTAGAGCTCCCTGGCTAGCGCGTGCGCTACGGTGGTTTTCCCTGTTCCAGGCGGGCCGGCGAAGAGGAGGTGAGGTATGTTCTTCTCCTTCACGAAAAGCTTAAGCCTCTCCACCACCTCCCTCTGGTTCACCACTTCGCTAAGCGTCCTGGGCCTGTACTTCTCGACCCACAAGAGCTCTTTCACGCTCAAGCATAGCCCCCCCTATGGACGTCCCTGAGGCTATAAGGGGAGCTGCGTGGTTAAGAGCTCTCGGCCCCCGAGCTCCCCCTTACATATATTCCCTTCGCAAAGAGTTTCTATGCGGGGGGTTCTGTGGCCATAAAGGAGAGGTTGGAGCTGGCAAAGCTATCGTACTTGCAGAGGAGGGTTAGGGTGCAGTTCCTCAAGGACTACCCGGCTCTGCCCACTCCATCTGGCATCATAAACGCTAGGAGGGGGGACGAGCTGGAACTGCCACGCTGGCAGGCAAGGCTGCTGAGGGCTCAGGGGTACGTGGAGGTAAGGGAGGCGGTCATGGACGTAGGCTACATAAACCAGCACCACTTCAAGGAGAAGAGGGGGGAGAGCGCTGCGCAGCTCGTCCACCTGCAGCCCGACTTCTATCTAAAGGCGGGGGAGCTGGTGGCTTTGCTCAACAGCGCCATAAGGGAGAGCCCCAGCTCTGGGGTAATCAGAGAAAGGGAGGGGGTGGAGAGGAACCTGGTAGACCTGGCCGAGATGAGGCTGGGGAAAATGCTAAGGCTGGCGCAGGCGGGGGAGAGGGGTATGAGGGAGAGAATGACGCCCGAAGAGCTGGCGCTCTTCGAGCACCTCCTGGAGGGAATAGAGGCCTGGAAGAACCACGTGAGACTCCTCGCGAGGGGTGAGGGGCTTGGGTAAGGAGATCGCTGCTATAGCATACGGGGACGCCTTCAGGGAGTTCGTGTCCAGCTTCCGCGACGAGAGCGGCTCGCTGAAGTACAAGGAGAGACTAATGAGGATGCTCAACTTCGGTGCCAGGAGCCTCGTGATCGAGTTCGGGGACCTCTACAGGTACGACGTGGCCCTCGCAGAGGACCTGGTGGACAAGCCGGGCGTAGTGCTGAAGGCCTTCAGCGAGGAGCTAGCAAGGCTGGCCGGGGACCAGAAGAGGTACAAAGTGAGGGTAGTGGGGCTCTACGAGGTCACCAAGATCAGGAACGTTAGGAGCGAACATGTGGGGAAGCTCGTGGAGATAGAGGGCATAGTAACCAGGATGCACCCCCACAAGAGCAAGCTCCTGAAGGCGTACTTCAGGCACGACAGGTGCGGAGGCGAGTTCCAGTGGCCTCCGGGCGACGAAGAGGTAGGGGAGAGGGTGGATAGGCCCACAGTTTGTCCAGTCTGCGGCGAGGGCGGAGGGAGGTTCATATTGATGAGGGAGCGCTCCCTGTTAGTGGACTGGCAGAAGATAGTTGTGCAAGAGAAGCCGGAGGACGTGCCCGGCGGCCAGATGCCGAGGAGCATACCTGTGCACCTAACTGAGGACCTCGTGGACTCAGTGAGGCCTGGCGACAGGGTCTCGATCACGGGCATAGTTAGGCTGTACGACGAGGACTCTAGGAGCCCTTACCAGGACCTTTACGTAGAGGCAGTGGGCGTGAGGGCCTCGGAGAGGGCCTTGGAGGAGGTGGTCATAACTAGGGAGGACGAGGAGAAGATACTGGAGCTCAAGTCCGATCCGTGGATTAAAGAGAAGATCATATCGAGCATAGCCCCCGGCATATACGGCTACTGGAACCTGAAGGAGGCCATAGCCCTCCTTCTCTTCGGCGGCCAGCCAAAGGTGCTCAAGGACGAGACGAGGATAAGGGGCGACATACACGTGCTTTTCCTAGGAGATCCGGGAGTAGCAAAGAGCCAGCTGCTGCAGGCAGCCTCAAGGATAGCCCCTAGGGCCGTGTTCACTACTGGAAAGGGCTCCACTGCGGCAGGCCTCACCGCAGCCGTCGTGAGGGACAGCAGGACGGGCGAATTCTTCCTCGAGGCGGGGGCGCTAGTGCTTGCCGACGGCGGCGTGGCTGTGATAGACGAGATAGACAAAATGGACCCGAAGGATAGGGTCGCCATACACGAAGCCATGGAGCAGCAGCAGGTAAGCATATCGAAGGCCGGCATAGTGGCGAGGCTGAGCGCTCGCGCCTCTGTACTGGCAGCGGGGAACCCGAAGCTGGGCCTCTACGACCCAAATAGGAGCTTTGTAGACAACGTTAACCTCCCTCCCACCATACTCTCCAGGTTCGATCTTATCTTCGTGATCAGGGACACAATCAACATAGAAAGGGATAGGAAGCTCGTGAAACACATACTGGGCGTCCACGCGGAGCCGGAGAGGGCGAAGCCCGAGATCGAGCCCGAGTTACTGAAGAAGTACATAATATATGCAAGGAGGTACGTGAGGCCCAAGCTAACGCCCGCAGCAAGCCAGCTCCTAGAGGAGTTCTTCGTAGAGGTGAGGAGCGCCGCGCTCCACCACCAGGAGGGAGGGCAAGCTCCTGTGCCGATCACGGCAAGGCAGCTAGAGTCGCTCGTAAGGCTAGCGGAGGCGCATGCAAGGATGGCGTTGAGGGAGGAGGTGACGGAGGAGGACGCCGCTGCGGCCATAAGGCTTATGACGGAGTACCTCACGAGCGTGGGCATGGACGTGGAGAGCGGAGTAGTGGACGTGAGCACCATAATGACTGGGACAGGCTTCACGACCAGGAGGCTAATGGCAGAAGTGCTTGACCTCATAAAGAGGGGGAGCACCGAGGGGAAGTGTGTGAAGCTGGAGGACATAGTCGCTGAGATGTCAAAGAGAAACGTAGAGAGGCGGAAGGTGGAGGAGGTGGTGAGCAAGATGAACAGAGAAGGGATAATTTACGACAAGGGCAACGGTTGCTACATGGCAGTATGATGAGCCATGGTCACCCCTAGGACCCAAGAGCTCCTGCAGAGGCTGGGCTATACGAGCCTTTACCCTCCTCAGGCAAAGGCAATAGAGGCGGGGGTGGAGAGGGGGGAGAGCGTCCTGGTCTCCACCCCCACAGCCTCTGGCAAGACTCTGGTGGGCCTGATAGCCATAGTAAACTCCCTCGTCCCGGGGGGCGGGAAGGCGTTCTATACTGTCCCTCTCAGGAGCATAGCCATGGAGAAGAGGGAGGACTTCAGGGTCCTCGAGGCCATGGGCTACGAAGTGGGGATAAGCATAGGGGACTACGAGGAGAAGGCCGTAAGAGGGGACGTCGTCATAACTACCTACGAGAAGTTGGACTCCCTTCTCAGGAACGAGCCGTCGCTGCTGGAGAAGATAAGGGTGCTCGTTGTAGACGAGGTGCACTACGTAGGCGATCCCGAGCGAGGCCCTGTTCTCGAGTCCCTCCTGGCTAGAGTGCTCTCCTCCTCCAGGCCTCAGCTGGTGGGGCTGAGTGCCACGATCCCTAACGCCGAGGAGATAGCGGGGTGGCTGGGGGCAAAGCTAGTGCAGGACAGCTGGAGGCCTGTACCACTATACGAGGGGGTCTACAAGAGAGGAAAGATATACTACTCCGACGGGAGGGTGAAGGAGGTAAAGGAAGAGACGGGCCTGGCGGACCTGGACTTGGTTATAGACTCCTCCGAGGAAGGGGGGCAGGTCATAGTTTTCTCGCAGTCCCGGCGGAGGGTGGTTCAGCTGGCCACGAGGGCCTCTAGGTTCTCCTCAAGGCTCTCCTTCGACAAGAGGGCTGCGCGAGAAGCAGCTGCGGAAATAGCCATGAGCGAGGGTCCAAAGGCCCTGAAGGAGGAGCTGCAGAAGCTTGTCCTCAGCGGGGTGTCATATCATCACGCAGGCCTCTCTAATGAGCAGAGGAGGGCAATAGAGGAGGCCTTCAGAAGAGGGGGGCTGGCGGCGATCTACTCCACGCCCACCCTAGCGGCTGGCGTTAACTTGCCGGCGAGGAGGGTGGTAGTGGAGGAGTACAGCAGGTACGAAGAGGGCCTCTGGAAGCCCATATCTGTCGCGGAGTACAAGCAGCTGGCGGGCAGGGCCGGGAGGCCTGGGCTAGACCCGTATGGGGAGGCAGTTATAGTGGCCTCCTCTGACGACGAGCCAGAGGAGCTGCTGGAGGAATACGTGAGGGGGGAGCCGGAGAGGGCAGAGAGCCGGCTCGAAGGCCTGAGGGAGCTCAGGCACATTGTCCTTGGGCTCGTGGCGTCCGGCGTGAGGGGCAAGAAGTCCATATATGCAGTGCTGGAGAGGACCCTATACGCTTACCAGAGCTCCCCTTCGGAAGTGAAGAGGAAGGCCTCTAAGGCCCTTGAGGACTTGAGGTCGTGGGGGCTCGTGGAGGGGGCAGACGAGCTCAGGGCGACGCCCCTTGGGCAGGAGGTGGCGAGGAACTACCTGGACCCCCTCACGGTCCCAAGGCTGAGGGAGGCCCTGGGGAAGATCAAGGGGGCGAGCGAGCTCGAGCTCGCCCTCCTCATATCCCTCATGCCAGACATGACCACCTTCCCCGTGAGCAAGAGGGAGGAGGAGGAGCTCATGGACGAGGTGCTCTCGCTCTCGACTCAGCTCTTCGACGCCATAGACTGGCAGGAGCCCTCGGAGGTCAAGGCGGTGAAGGCGGCGCTGGTCCTCAGGGCGTGGGTGGAGGAGGTGCCCGAGGACGAGATCCTGAAGAAGTACAACGTGGGGCCTGGCGACGTCGCCCTCCTCGTGGACAACGCCTCGTGGATCTCCTCGGGGCTCTCGAGGATCGTGAAGTTATTGGAGGCCCCCGCAGGGCTTGCGGAGGGCCTTAAGCTCATGGAGGTGAGGATCAGGCACGGCGTAAGGCCGGAGCTGCTGCCTTTGGTGGCAATACCGGGGGTGGGGCGAGTTAGGGCCAGGAGGCTATACGCGGCGGGCTACAGGAGCATACAGGACCTCTTGCTGGCAAGGCCGGAGGACCTCATGAAGGTCCCAGGCATAGGCCCGCAGACGGTGAGGGCCATTATGGACTTCCTGGGCAGGGAGGAGGGGCCTAGGGGAGGGCGGGGCCTAGAGGGCTACATAGAGTAATTTATTATCGCCTCCCTCGCTAGCCCGGGGGAGCCTTTGGGCGCGAACATGGTGGACGTGAGCCTAAAGCCGGCAGTACATAGGGAGGCGGCGGCCTCAGGCAAAATACTCCTCAAGCCTGAGACCGTGAGGAGGATAAAGGAGGGCAAGGTGGAGAAGGGGAACGTGGAGGCCGTGGCCTCCACGGCTGCGATACTGGCCGTCAAGGGCACTCCGCAGATACTTCCCCTCTGCCACCCGATACCGATATCCTCCGTTAAGGTCAGCTTTGAGTACGGCGAGGACTACGTGAAGGTGAGGGTGGAGGTGAAGAGCAAGGCAGAGACGGGGGTGGAGATGGAGGCCCTCACGGGGGCCTCCGTGGCTCTCCTCACGATCTGGGACATGGTGAAGGCCTACGAGAAGGACGAGGAGGGGCAGTACCCTAGCACGCGCATATGCGACGTGGTCGTAGAGAGGAAGGTGAAGACAGGGCCATGATGGGGGGCTTCAAGGAGCTCACGCCGGTCCAAAAGGCTGTGGAGCTCCTGAGGGCTCACGTGGTCCACAGGCCTGGGAAAAGGAGGGTGAGCATAGAGGAAGCTCTCGGGAAGTACTTGGCAGAGGACGTGGTCTCCCCTTTCAACATTCCGCCAGTAGAGAGGGCTGTGGTGGACGGCTATGCAGTCAGGAGCTCCGATACCTTCGGCGCCTCCCCCACGAGCCCAGCGATCTTGCGCGTGAAGGGCTTCCTTAGGGCGGGCGAGGAGCCGAGGTTCTCCGTGCTGCCTGGCGAGGCAGTAGAAGTAGCCACTGGAGCGCAGCTGCCGCCGGGAGCAGACGCGGTGGTCATGTACGAGAGGACAAGGAGGGTAGGGGAGCTTCTCGAGGTCATGGAGGCCGTACCGCCATACGGGAACGTGGGAAGGGTGGGGGAGGACGTGAGGGAAGGCGAGGTCGTGCTGAGGAGGGGCACGAGGCTAATGCCATGGGACATAGCGGTCCTGGCCTCAATGGGGCTGAGCGCCGTGGAGGTCTACGAGCTCAGGGCGGCGGTCCTCAACGTGGGGAGCGAGCTGGTGGAGCTAGGCCAGCTAGATCCCTCCGAGGCGGCGAGAAGGGGGTTGGTGATAAACAGCAACAGGTACTCCATATCTGCCCTCCTCTCCCTCTACGGCTTCTCCCCGCGGTACTTGGGCATAGTGCCCGACGACGAGAGGGAGATAGCTAAGGCTATATCGAGGGCCCTGCAGGAGCACGACGCCGTGATCACCGTAGGAGGGGCCTCCGTGGGGAGGGCGGACCTCACGGTAAAGGCTGTGAGGGAGCTGGGCGCGGAGCTGGTCATCCACGGCGTCCTCCTCAGGCCTGGGAGGGCTAACAGCGCTGCCGTCGTAAACGGCAAGCCGGTCTTCATGCTCGCGGGCTTCCCCGTCGCTGCAATAGTGGGCTTCGAGGCCCTGGCAAAGCCCGTTCTGCTGAGCATGGTGGGCGGCGAGGAGGAGCCAAAGGCAGTAGTAAAGGGGATCTTGACGAGGAGGGTGACTACGCCCATAAACGTGAGGAGCTACGTGAGGGTGAGGGTATATGAGGAGGGAGGCAGGCTATACGTGGAGCCCCTGGCGCTGACGGGCAGCGGCGTCCTCAGCACCCTAGTCAGGGGCAACGGGATCTTGTTGGTCCCCGAGGACAGGGAGGGCTACGACGAGGGCGACGAGGTGGAGGTAATCCTGTTGAGGCAGCCTAGTAAGTCACCTTGAAGACCTGCGCGTACGCTACTCCCTTCACCCACAGCACGGCTTCGGGGCTCACGAGCTCCATGTCTATGGCTATCTTCACAGCTCTGGGGCCCACCAGTATCAGAACGCTGGCCTCCCTCATGAGCTCCCTTGCCTCCTCTTCCTCCAGCAGTCCCCCCTCGTAAAAGCTCCTCCTCACGTCTATGGTAACCCCTCTCTCGTCCCTGAAGACTTTCCCCAGCAGCTCCTCGTCCACTATGCTTGCCATGAGGGAGCCGTCGGGGAGCTGGGTGAGCCTTGCATGGAACTTACTCAATCATGCTCCACCTCCCCTCTTTGCCGTCATATATTATCATCCCTCCCCTCCTCAGCACCTCGAAGGCCCTGGCGAACTTGCCCATGTGCCTCGCTGCCTCCTCCGGGTCTCGAGACCTCGCCTCTCTCATGAGCTGGGAGAACTCCTCAAGCGCAGCAGGGGTCATGAGCACGGCGTCGCCTCCTGCGTCGAGCACCACAGCTCCAGCCCTCCTTGCCTCCTCCACCAGCGCGGCGGGGCTGAGGCCTAGCCTCTTGCTAGCCTCCCCCACCACCAGGAAGCCCTCCCTCGCGAGGGTCCTCCTGACTGCATCGTTTCCCCCCTCCCTCCTCCCACCTCTTTCGCCCCTCTCCTCCAACATGGACTTTATCGCAGAGACCTCCTCCTCGAGCCTCTCCACCTTCTCTCTGATCCTTCTGATTTCCGGTAGGAGGCCCTTGAAAAGTATGAGGGAGACCTTCTCGGCTATAATGGAGGCCATTTTGTCCTCCTCGCTCCTGATCTTTACCCTCCTCTCTTCTTCCATTGTCCACCGAGAAAGGAGGGGAGTAGAGAGTTATAAAGTCACCAGGAGTACGAGGGCTTCCTCCTCTCCACGAAGGCCCTGGCTGCCTCCTTCGCCTCGCTGCCCTTTGCAAGCCTCTGGAGCTCGCTGAAGCCCAGCTCCAGCAGCGCCGAGCCTTTGGAGAGCTTCAGCAGCCTCTTTATGGACCTTATAGCCTGGGGCGAGTTCTCCATTATTGCCTTCGCCACCCTCTTCACCTCCTCCCTGAGGGCCTGCTGATCAGGCGCGAGTCTAGCCACTATGCCCAAGCTGTGAGCTTCTTTTGCCGTGAGCGGCTCCAGAGTCATGGCCAGCATGGCAGCCCTAGAGGGCCCGAGGACCCAGGGGCCTATTATCGGCAGCACAGGCGCATTATAACCCCACCTGGCCTCTGCCCACACAAGCTTTGCGCTCTCCACGGCCAGCACTATGTCAGCAGTCCATATCATCTCTGCTCCCCCTCCGTAAGCGTCGCCGTTTAGCGCTATGATCAGCGGCTTCTCCAGGCTCATGAGCACGCTCACCAGTCTGGCTATGGTCTTGAAAGGCCTCTCCGCCTCCTCCGGCGTGGGGGCTCTGTGGACCTCCGAGAGGTCTGCGCCAGCCGAGAAGAGCCTGCCCTCGCCCGTTATAGCTATCACTTTCACCTCCGGCATAGCCTCGGCCCTTTGGAGCGTAGCTATCAGCTCCTCCATGAGCTCTGTGCTGAGCGCGTTCAACTTCTCTGGCCTGTTAAGGATAACGAACCCCACGCCGTCCTCTACCCTTAGCTCCACTGAGGGCAACGAAGGTCACCCGCGCCCCTCGCTCCTTTGCCCTAATATAGCGTTATCTATTATATTTCTCCACTGATAGATTTATGGGAATAGAGATGAGCTACCCAGAGGTGCTGGCAGCACCGGGCTCCCGCGTCTTCACGCTAGGCAACGTCGCGATAGCTCGCGCGTGCATAGAGTACGGCGTGGGAGTGGCGGCAGGCTACCCTGGGACGCCCTCCAGCGAGATAATCGAGGCCATAGCCTTCGCGGCGAAGAAGCTGGGCTATCCTTACGTGGAGTGGAGCGTTAACGAGAAAGTAGCCTTCGAGGTGGCATATGGGGCAGCTATAGCAGGCGTCCCGAGCGTCGTCGCCATGAAGCATGTGGGGCTGAACGTGGCAGCAGACCCCCTCTTCAGCAGCGCCTATACTGGCGTGGAGGCAGCCTTCCTCGTGGTCTCTGCAGACGATCCGGCCATGTGGAGCAGCCAGAACGAGCAGGACAACAGGATCTACGGGCTCCACGCCTACGTGCCCGTCTTTGAGCCTGCAGGTGCCCAGGAGGCGAGGGAGGCAGCGCTAGAGGCGCTTAAGTTCAGCGAGGAGCAGAAGCACCCCGTGATCCTGAGGACCGTCACGCGGGTCTCCCACACTCGAGCCCTCCACGTCTTTGGGGAGCTCAGGAAGCCCAGGCTCGTGGGGAGCTTCAAAAGGGACCCCTCCCGCTGGGCCCTAGTGCCGGCAAACGCGCGGAAGAGGAGGGAGGAGCTCATAGCCAAGTGGCAGAGGTTCTCCCAGCTCCTCTCCTCTAGCCCTCTCAACTCCGCGGAAGGCCCGGAGACATCAAAGCTGGTAGTGGTGGGGGCAGGTACTGGCTACAGGTACGCCAGGGAGGCCCTTAGGAGGCTGGGCCTCCTGGGGGAGGTGAGGCTGATAAAGATCTCCACCAGCGTCCCCCTCCCGCGCGAGTTCTTAGCTAAGGAGCTCGTAGGGAAAGAGAAGGCGGTGGTGATCGAGGAGGGGGAGCCCGTCGTAGAGGATCAGCTAAAGCTCCTCTCCTTCGACCTAGGGCTACAGCTTAGCGTGGCGGGCAAGAGGAGCGGCCACATACCCTTGAGCGGGGAGCTAAAGGTAGAGAAAGTAGCCGAGGGCATCGCTAGAGCCTTAGGCCTTAGCCCGCCGGCAAGGGAGGTCATGAGGCCTTCCATCTCTGCCCCCCCGAGGCCTCCCCTCCTCTGCTCGGGCTGCCCCTACAGGGGGGTCTTCTACTCCCTCAGGAAGGTGGCCTCGAAGATGAGGCTCAAGCTAATCTACTCAGGCGACATAGGCTGCTACAGCCTAGGCATAAACCCGCCGCTCAGCTCGCAGGACACCCTAGTGGAGATGGGCGGCAGCCTGGGGCTAGGGGCTGGCTTCTCGCACGTAGTGAAGGACGCCTTGGTCGTGGCCACCATAGGGGACTCCACCTTCTACCACGCAGGCCTGCCGGGGCTGGTGAACGCTGCATATAACAGCGCCCCCATGCTAGTGCTCGTGCTTGACAACGGCACCACAGCCATGACAGGCCACCAGCCAAATCCCTCCAGCGGCGAGAACTTGAGGGGGGAGGCCAAGAGGGTATCCGCAGAGGAGATAGCGAAGGCTGCGGGCGCAGACGGCATAACCACAGTGCGCTCCTTCTCCTTGGAGGAGGTAGACAAGGGGGTAGCGGAGGCGCTTAGGGAGGCAGCCTCCGGCAAGCTCCATGTGCTCGTGGCGAGGGGGCCCTGCGTGCTCACTGCCATGGCAGAGGCCAGGGAGAAGGGGATCTCTAGGCCCGTCTACACGGTGCTAGAGGAGAGGTGTAAGGCCTGCACCATATGCTACAACTTGTTCGCGTGCCCTGCAATAGTTTCTACGCAGGACGGCAAGGCGAAGATAGATCCTCGGCTCTGCACTGGCTGCGGGGTCTGTGCAGAAGTGTGCCCGTTCGAGGCGATCGTGCCTGAGAGCAAGGTGGAGAAGGAGTGGAGGGAGATGCTCCTTGCAAAGCCTTAACGTGATAGTCACAGGAGTAGGAGGTCAGGGGATCCTCACGCTAGCGAGGATCATAGGGGAGGCAGCGGCTGCCTCGGGCCTTGGAGCGCTCGTGGCAGAGACTCATGGCCTTAGCCAGAGGGGAGGGAGCGTGGTGGTACACGTGAGGCTGGGGGAAGCGGAGGCGCCCCTTGTGCCGGAGGGGGAGGGAGACCTCATGATAAGCATGGAGCTCCTCGAGGCCCTGAGGTACTCCAGCTACATGCGGAGGGGAGGAGAGGTGGTGACAGACAAGCTTATTATCAAGCCATACGGCTCGAGGCCGCCGAGCGCTGAGGAAATAGTGGCTGAGCTAAGGAGCATGGGGCTGAACGTCTACGCGGTGGAGGCTGCCTCCATTGCCGAAGCGCTAGGAGACGTGAGGGCCGCCAACGTGGTGCTCCTCGGCTATGCTATAGCTCGCACTCAGCTGGGCAAGCTCCTCAAGGCAGAGAGCGTGGAAGCCTTGCTGAGGAGAGGCAAAGGGGCGGAGACAAACGTTAAGGCCTTTAAGCTCGGAATGAGCGCCGGGAAGGAGCGTTGATCCTCATAGCTCCCTTGGGGCGTCTCGAGGACCCGAGGGCTCTAGAGGACCTCGCGAGGAGGCTGGGGATCAGGGCGCATGTCTCTATATGGCCCATCAACGTCAGCTACGAGGCCTTCGACTTCAGCTCCATGAGGTTCGTGGCAAGCAAGGTGAACAGGCTAGTGAGCGAGCAGTTCGGGGACTTCGCGAAGAGAGGGGGGCTCGTTGTGGTGGTCTCGAGCGCAGATGGGGATAGGCCCTTCCTCCTCTCCCCGGAGCTAGGAGTCCTAAGCGTCTTCAAGGGGGGACTGGGAGCCCATGAGGAGATAAGACTTAGCTTATTAGCTTTACTGAGGGAGGGGGCGGAGGGTACCTAGGGTGGCCCTGCTAGAGGTGGAGAACCTAAAGACCTACTACTTCACGCTAAGGGGCCCCGTGAGGGCGGTAGATGACGTCAGCTTTGAGCTAGAGAAAGGGAAGGTCCTCGGCATAGCCGGCGAGAGCGGGTGCGGCAAGAGCACTCTGGCCTGGAGCCTCCTCGGGATGGTGCCGCCGCCCGGCAAGATAGCGGGGGGCAGCATATACCTCGACGGCATGGACATAGCTAAGATGAGCGAGGAGGAGCTGAGGCGGAAGGTGAGGTGGAAGAGGATAAGCATGATATTCCAGGGCGCTATGAACAGCCTCAACCCCGTCTACACAGCTGGCGCGCAAATAGAGGAGGTGCTGACGTACCATGGCAACATGAGCAAGCTGGATGCGAGGAAGAGAATGTACGAGCTGCTGGAGAGCGTGGGGCTAGACAGGAGCTTGTCAAAGAGGTACCCCCACGAGCTGAGCGGGGGCCAGAAGCAGAGGGTGGTGATAGCCATGGCGCTGGCGCTCGAGCCGGACATAGTTATTGCAGACGAGCCCACCACAGCTCTTGACGTAGTGGTCCAAGCACAGATCCTGAACCTTTTGAAGAGGCTGCAGAGGGAGAAAGGGATCAGCGTCATACTCATTACGCATGACCTTGGGGTTATAGCCGAGCTTGCGGACGAGGTGGCAATAATGTACGCTGGGAAGATAGTGGAGTACGGCGCAAGCGAGAAGATATTTTACAAGCCGAGGCACCCCTACACGTACCTCCTAATGAAGGCAGTGCCGAAGCTCAAAGGGCCCAAGGAGAGCCTCATTTACATCCCCGGCCAGCCCCCTGACCTGGTGAGCCCTCCCAAGGGCTGTAGGTTCGCTCCGAGGTGCCCGTGGGCTATGGAAGTGTGCTCAAAGGACCCAGAGGAGCTGACTATAGAGGGCCCCCACAGGGTAGCCTGCTGGCTGGAGAAGGTCTCGCCGGGGAGGACTCTCGAGCTCCCAAAGAAGGCCTAGCCAGCCCTCCTCAGGGCGTGCTCCACTATCCCGTAAGCCCCTACTATGAGGGAGAGGAGTATGAGCACTAGGGCGAGCAGCGAGAGGGCAGGCCTGACTCCCTCCCTCACCCTTGCGTATACAGTAGCTCTCAGCTCCCCCCTGCCCCCCTCGAAGGAGACATGCACCAGATCGGTGAGGTCCTCGAGCTCCAGGAAAGCCTTTGCGAGCGGGGGCAAGAGGAGGGGCCTCCCCCTTACCTTTACCTCTGCGCTGGAGTTGCCGAGGTTCTCCAGCTTCACCGACACGTTAACGTATACGAGCCCGAGAGGCAGCCCGAAGAGCCTGTAGGCCCTACCCTGCGAGTCCGTGAGGAACGTGACCTCCCTGACCTCCAGGTCCCTCTCCCTCCCCCCCGCGTAAACTGCTATGAGGAGAGACAGGAGTAGCCCCAGGAACCCCAGGGCCACCTTCTCAAGTCCTTGCATGGCGCCTCTAGTTACAACAGGTATAAGAGCTCCTAAGTGCCTTATTGGGGGGCTTGGTGAAGGCAAGAAGGCTTCTGGCGGTCCTATTGGCTCTCCTCGCGATAGCAATACAGATAGCAAAGTTTTCTGGAGTTAACCTGGAGACCACGCTCTTGGTGGAGAACGGCTACCCCACCGGCGCAAAGGGCTACAACGTGACGCTCCTGCTAGACTATAAGCTCTGCTACAGCTCCCCCTTTGTCCCTCAGAACGCCTCCATCTCGATACCCCTTGAGGAAGGAGAAGTGAGAGGGCTCCTAAGGGAGGAGGGATGCCTCGACCTCCCGCCGGGCATGAACTTCGGCCTCCCCATAATCTTCCTGAGCGCCCCCATGGTCAACATACCACTGAAGGAGGTCTTCGCCAGGGAGCCGGGGATACTGCAGGCGAACTACGAGGGGTTGGGGACGAGGCTCTCGCTCTTGATCACTCTCGTGCTTGAGGAGGTAAAGGTGGAGGTAAGGGGGGAGGGTAGCTACAGGCTGAAGGTGACCATGCTGAGGGGGAGCTCGCCCGCGGGGGAGAGGGAGCTGGCATGCTCGGACGCCTGCGCCTTCGAGGAGAGGCCGCGCGAAGTAGTTACTGCATATAACGTGCTCGTCGTAAGGGAAAAGATCCCAAGCTACCTCCTAGACCTGGCTAGCCTAGTCCTCCTCCTTTCCCTCCTTTTCATAGCTGTGCCAGCGGGAAGAAGGCTAATCCCCTTACGTTAAACTTTTAAGCTCAAGCCAGCTCGTAAATACCTTGACAGGTGGTTTGAGTGAGGCATCAGAAGACTTTGGCCTTGCTGCTAGCTGCTCTCCTCCTCCTACCAATCTTTAGCTTCCTCCCCGCAGAAGCCCAGCTGCCTGCCAGAGGGCCAGCTGTCGAGAGGGTTGAGTGGTTTAGGGTTAACTTACCAGACGTGGAGGCTTTCATAACGGCGGGCAGGATAGACCTGTATATCTTCGGTAGAATCCCCTCTGACGTGGCTGTGAGGCTGGCAGCTACGCCCGGCATAAGGGTCATAAGCGCCTCTGCAGGCCTCACGGACCTGGTCCTTAACCCTGCCCCTGTTCAGATAGTCAAGGTCCCCGGCAGGCTCGACAGAGACACTGTGGCGCTGAGGCTTGGCGTTAACCCTGTGCTCATCCCACGCGTGAAGCACGTCATAGAGGGAGGCGCCCCAGTAACTCATGTGGAGCTATGTGGAATAGTTGACCCGCTGCCCACCAACTTCAGCAACGTCTTTAGGAGCGACAAGATCGTCTTCAACCCGTTCTGCATTAGGGACATCAGGTTTGAGCTAAACTATGTGTTCGACAGGGAGAGGATAGTAAGGGAGGTTTACAGGGGCTTTGCCCAGATCAAGTACAGCTTCTACGGGCCTGACGACCCCATTTACCCCGAGGTAGCCGACGTCATAGCTAAGTACGCCTTCAGGTACGACTTCGAGAGGGCCAAGAGGAGGATCTTCGACATAATGACTGCCGCCGGCGCCGACTTCCAGGGAGGCAAGTGGGTCTACAGGGGCAAGACCGTTGACATAATAGGCATCATTAGGGTCGAGGACGAGAGGCTCCTGTTGGGCAGGGCCTTTGCCCTTGAGCTAGTGAAGCTGGGCTTCAACGTCATACCCGTGGAGCTAGACTTCAGAGCTGCCATAGATAGGGTCTACGGTACTAACCCGATAGACTTCGAGTGGTCCTTTTACACGGAGGGCTGGGGCAAGGGAGGTCTGGACAGGTACGACCCAGGAAATCTGGCTCAGTTCGCCTCTGAGCTCCTCGGCTACCTGCCTGGCTGGGGAGAGAAGGATTTCTGGAACTACGCTCACGAGCTCACCATAGATGGTAAGAATGCGACGGCGTACGCAGAGATGGCTTATCTGATGAAGGTAAGGAGCAAGGAGGAGTGGATCGACGCTCTGAGGAAGGGAACGGAGCTCGGAATACTTGAGTCCATTAGGATCTGGGGCTTCGCTACTCAGGACAGGTGGCCAGTGAGGGCTGACGTGCAGGGCCTCACCGTTGATCTAGGCGCAGGCCTGCGGAGCCCCTACAACTGCCGCGGCTGGCACATACCTGGCAGGACTGACATAAAGGTAGGTCATCTGTGGGTCTTCACTCCATCTACTGCCTGGAACACCTACAGAGGCTTCAGGGACGTGTATAGCGTCGACCCCGCCAGGTGTACCTTTGACTTCACCATCTGGAGGCACCCGTTCAGCGGCATGCCAATACCCTTCAGGGTTAGGGTAGTCTCCGTAGAGACCGCTGGCCCCACGGGCACCCTGAGGGTGCCTGCAGACGCCATATGGTTTGACGCAGCTAGGGACCGCTGGGTACCTGCGAGAGAGCTGGGCAGGGTGAACGCCACCAGCAAGGTAGTCTTTGACATGTCCCTCTTCCTCAACTCCAACTGGCACTATGGCCGCAGGATATCTATGGGAGACTTCCTAGGAGCGCTGGCGCTCTACCTAGACGCTACCTACGACCCGGAGAAGGCTAGGATAGAGAGCGATTACGTGAGCGTAGCGAAGCCGGTGTTCGATACGATAGTTGCTATAAGAGTCTCCGGCAACAACATAGAGGTCTTCGTCAACTTCTGGCACTTCGATAGGATGTACATAGCTGACTGGGCCGCCAACGCTCTGGCTACTAGCTTACCATTCGAGCTGGTAGCAGCCCAGGACTTCGTGGGCTACGTGAGCAAGGAGAGGGCGCTGAGCCTCATTAGGGCGAGGGCTGCACGCCTACCATACCTGAGCCTCGTGCTGAGGTCAGACGCAGACCTCATAGTGAGGCGCTTCGTGGAGGGCAACATATCTTACGACAGGTACGTCTCCTATGTGACGCCGCCAGGTGCTGCTCCTCTCATAACTAGGGAGGAGTGGACTGCCAGGGTTGCTGCCATTAGGAGCTGGTTTGAGAGGACAGGCACCGTCTGGATCTCCAACGGTCCTTACGCTGTTACACTATATAGCGAGAGGGAGCAGAGGCTAATACTGACTGCTAACAGAGACCCCACCTATCCGTTCGGTCCTAGGGACTGGGTGTTCGGAGAGGCAGTTCCTGTGAAGATAGTGAGCGTGGACGCCCCACTGGTGCCAGTGCCCGGCAGAGCTGACATAACGGTGAGGGTGGAGGGCCGCGGAGATATCGAGGTATTCTACATAATCAGGGACCCAGAGACTCTGAGCGTAGTGGCCAGCGGCCGCGCAACGCAAGTGAGGGCCGGGGTCTTCTCCATTAGGCTCGATGAGAAGGTAACAGAGAACCTGCTGCCATTCAGAGTCTACGAGGTATTTGTGATAGCTACCTCTGGCGAGGTAGCTGTGCCTGTGGAGAGCGTGGTGAGGATCCAGACTCTGCCCGCAGGCCTCATAGGCCAGCTGGGCGAGGTGGAGAAGTCCGTCGAGGAGCTGAATAAGAGGCTCGAGGATATCAACGCCGCGCTCTCGAGGAGGATAGACGAGGTCACGGCCAGGCTGTCAGCCGAGATGGCTACTAGCATAAGGGCCCTCTCCGACACCCTGAGGGCCTCCATTTCCGACCTCGGCAGGGCTACCAGCGAGTCCATTAGGGCTCTGGGCGCAGAGGTGGGCAAGCAGATAGGGGACCTGAGGAGCACCACCGAGCAGCAGATAACTGCAGTAGAGAGCAAGGTGACCAACGAGATAGGCGAGGTCAGGCAGGTGGCTGACGCTGCGCAGAGCAACGCCAGGTGGGCTCTGATAGTCAGCGCCATTAACCTGCTGCTGCTGATAGCCGTAGCGGCCCTGATCTACACCAGGAAGTAATCCCACTTCCCTAACTCCTTTTTTAAGTTTTCGATTCTTCTTCTCTGTGAGGTGTAACGGGTGCCCCTAGATAGGCGATCGCTTCGCATAATAGCTTTCAGAGGGGTAACCCTCACGCTCACCCTGGTGGTGGTGCTACTCCTCACGGCAATTATCTTAGGAGCTACGGGGTACGACGAGGTAATCCTGAAGTCCCTGGTTAGCGAGGAGGTGAGGGCTTTCAGGCAGGGCCTAGCAGCGGCAAGGGTGCCTGCAGAGGAGATAGAGAGGCTATCAAAAGAATACGAGAAGCAGCTCATAAGCATATACGGCCTCGATAAGCCGTGGTACGTGCGGACAGTCGCTATACTCCCTAAGCTAGTCGTGCTAGACCTCTACGTTTCTCACGATGAGGTAGCAGGGGTCCTGGGCCTCAGGAGACCTCTCAAGGTAGGGGAGGCAATAGCCGTGGCTCTCCCCAGGACTATAATTATGATCACGCTTGCCTACGTAGTTGCTGCCCTCATATCAATACCTCTGGGACCTTACATAGCATACAAGAGGGGCAGCCTCCTAGACAAGGGCATTATTACTTATGCTGCCATAACCAACGCCTTCCCGCTCTGGTGGCTAGCTATGCTTTCTGTGTTCCTATTCGGCTTCTACCTTGACGTCGCGCCCACCTCTTACAGGCCCATTATAGCTCACATAGGAACCTTTGCCGACAGCCTCTACTCCCTCGACCTCTCAGGCATGATATCTGCCCTTGCGAGGATAGCCTACTTCTCATACGTCCCTATCCTAGTGGTCACCTTTGCCACCCTAGGTGGCCTTCTGTACTCCGTGAGGGCAGTAGCGATTAGAGTCGTGAGTGAGGACTACGTGGCGGCAGCCAGGGCAAGAGGGCTGTCTGAGGGCAGGGTGGTGAGGAGATACGTGCTTAGGGTGATAGCGGGGCCTGTGCTCACCTTCATAATCCTTGGCCTTGCGGGCAGCATAGGGGGCTTCATCATCACCGAGAGCGTCTTCGACTGGCCCGGCATGGGAGTGCTCTACTACACGGCGCTATCTACTGGCGACAGTCAGATGGTGTTAGCCCTTGTATACGTGACCACCCTCGTGTATATAGTTGCCAGGTTCATTCTAGAGATCCTATACGTGGTGCTCGACCCGAGGGTGAAGCTGTGATGAGGAGAAGAGATGAAGGCCTTCTGTCCTCACTGCTCAGCTCCCTCAGGGAGGGCCTTAGGGAGATACTCTCTTACGGGCTGGGCAAGGTAGGACTGGCCATCCTCCTGTTCCTGGTAATTATGTCTGCATACTCCCTTACCGCCCTGCCGAGCGACTTCCCCGAGAAGTGGAGGTACCCCACGAGGCCTCCCTGGGTCTTCAACCCCAGGAGCGCGCAGCCTGCATGGGTGGAGCTCCTGGGCGTGCCCGCCGCAGACACGGCAGTATATCAAAACCTGAGGCCCGAGAGGGAGGGCATAGTCCTGGCTCCGGACGCGATCTATAGGCTGGCCCCGGAGGCAGAAAGAGCGCTCGGCGTCAGGAGGCCTGTTTTCATAGGATATGCCATGGTCTTCAGGACGACCTATGAGCTCGACAGTGCCGCTTACCCCCAGGACGTAGTAACCCTTTTCAAGGTAGAGGCTTCGCCAAGGGTTAACAAGACTAGGATAGGGGCAATAGTGCTCAAGTACATAACCAGGCCTGATAACGTAGTGCTAAAAGTAGTCGAAGAGAGGGCGAGCCTAGCTGCGCTGGATTATGTTAAGATAGATCAGGGGGCTTTTGCCGTCGCATACATCAGCCACTTCAGGCTCAACCTCACTGAGGATGCCATGAGGACCCTATACTACATAGCGGTTTTTGGGAAGCCCGCGGGTAAGGACTTCGAGCCGCTCCTTGGGGAGCACCAGATAACCGTGGTGGTGATGCTCACTGGCATAGATCCCAGGGAGATCCAGAGCTATGTTAGGAACGGCGATCTGAAAATAACGGCGGAGGTGAGAGTGCTGGGCACCTCTTACGGCCTCCTAGGCACGGATAACTACGGCAGAGACCTCTTCCAGGGGGTCCTCTTCGGCTTCCCCGTGGCCCTTGCAATAGGGCTCCTGGTGGCCTTCGTGACAATCTCGCTCGGCCTAGTGCTCGGCGTAGTTAGCGGCTACTTCGGGGGGAGAATAGACGAAGTCGTGCAGAGGACCGTGGATATATTAGGCAACGTGCCCATCCTGCCCCTCCTCATACTGGTGGGGATAGCCATACAGACGAGGGGCCTCGTCGGGTGGCCTGCGCTGGCTATCATATTGTTCGTGTTAATAGCCTTCAGCTGGGGAGGGGTAGCTATAATTGCAAGGAGCATGGCCCTTAGCATAAAGGCGGAGCCCTACGTGGAGGCAGCCAAGGCCCTGGGCGCTTCGTCTGCCAGGATAATCTTCAGGCACATAATACCGCAGCTAATTCCGTACGCCATGGCAGTGATGGTGTTCAGCGTGCCTAACGCCATACTCTCCGAGGCCGCCCTAAGCGTCATAGGCATAGATCACGGCTTGCCCACGTGGGGGAGGATCCTCGCAGACGCGCAGGCAAACAGGGGCATAGCATACCATATGTGGTGGTGGGTGCTGCCACCGGGGCTGCTACTAGGGCTCTTCAGCTTCGCCTTCGTGGCTTTAGGCTTCACCCTAGAGACCATGGTTGAGCCCAGGCTGAGGAGGAGGTGAGGGTCATGGAAGTGCTGAAGGTAGACGGGCTGAAGGTCTGGTTCCCGGTGAGGAAGGGCATATTGGACACGCTGCTAGGCAGGCAGGAGTTCGTGAGGGCAGTAGATGGTGTTTCCTTCAACGTTGCCAAGGGCGAGACCTTCTGCCTCGTGGGCGAGAGCGGCTGCGGCAAGACCACCACTGCAAGGGCAATAATGATGCTGGTGGAGAGGAGCGACGTGAAGGGAGGAAAGGTGCTCTTCAAGCCGCACGAGGAGATACTGGCTGAGATCAGCAAGCTACAGCCCAACGCAGTAGTCGGGGGGGAGTACGTGGATCTATACGCCACCAGAGGCCGCGCAAACAAATTGCTTCGTAGGGAGATACAGCTCATATTCCAGGACCCCTTCGGCAGCATAAACCCGAGGATGAAGGTGTACGACGTGGTGGAGGAGCCGCTGGTCATTCATGGCATAGGCACAAGGGAGGAGAGGGAGGAGAAGGTGGCGAGAGCCCTTGAGGCAGTTAAGCTGGACCCCAAGGACTTCATGTACCGTTACCCCCACCAGCTTAGCGGAGGCCAAAGGCAGAGGGTAGCCATAGCTAGGGCCCTCGTGCTGAACCCCTCGCTGCTGCTGGCAGATGAGCCTGTTTCCATGCTAGACGTCTCCATCAGGGCTGAGATACTGCAGGTGCTAGACGAGCTGAAGAAGACGAGGGGTATGTCGGTGATCTTCATTACTCACGACATAGCTTTGGCTCGCTACATATGCGACAGGATAGCAGTAATGTACCTTGGCAAGATAGTAGAGGTAGCTAGGGCCGAGGAGATCATAGAGGCTCCTCGCCACCCCTATACTAAGGCCCTGATCAGCGCAGTCCCAGACGTGGTGCCGGAGAACAGAAAGGTCCTCCGCAACGTGCCGATCAAGGGCGAGGTGCCGAGCGCCGTAAAGATCCCCCAGGGCTGCCGCTTCAGGCCGCGCTGCGTTGCCTTTGACGAGAACCCTGGCGTTCAGGAGAAGTGCATTAAGGAGGAGCCAGGGCTGCTGAAGGTAGGGGAGGGGCACTACGCTGCCTGCTGGGTGGCCTGAAGGCTCTCCTCCAGCAGCTCTGCCACGTCCTTTACCTCGAAGCCGTACTGCTCCGCCTCCCCCCTGAACATTATGTTGCAGAAAGGACAAGCAACTGCTACTATCTTCCTCCCGCGGCCCTGATCGAGGGCCTTTGCCGCCTCCTCGCTCCTGAGCTTGCTGAGCCTCTCTCCTCTCTTCACCTCGTAGAACAGCTGGCCACCGCCCGCCCCGCAGCAGAAGCTCTTCTCCCGACTCCTCCCCATCTCAAAGAGCTTGAGCCTCTCTATGCTCTTGAGTACCTCCCTGGGCTCCTCGTAGAAGCCGTTCCAGCGGCCTAGGTAGCAGGGATCGTGGTATGTTACGAAGGCTCTTAGCATTCCTCCCTTTATCTTCCCCCTCTTTGCGAGCTCTCCCAGCAACCTTGCATGGTGGTCCACGTCTAACCTCTCTAAGATCTCCCCACCGGACCTCTGCCTCAAGTATTCTCTGTACCTCTTGTACTCCCACTTAAGGGCCGTGTAGCAGTGCGGGCAGTTCACGAGCACTTTCTTGAACCTATACTTGGAGAGCGCAGAGAGGAACTCTGAGGCCTTCTCTAGAAAGAGCAGCTCCTCGCCCATCCTGAGCGCAGGATCTCCTGTGCAGACTGCATCTGGCATCACTGCCACCTTGTAGCCGAGGCCTTTCAGTAGCCTCAGCAGGCTCTCCGCCACCCCCCTTATCCTAGGGTCGTACGTTGTTGCGCAGCCCGGCCAGTAGAGGAAGTCGTACTCCTCGCCCTCCTTAGCTATAACGTCTCCTAGCCTCTGCCTCAGCTCCTCCAGCCACTCCTCCTTCTGCACCGGCGAGGCCCCCATAGGGTTGCCCATCTGCTGCATGCTGCTGAGGGCGCTCAGCACCCCTTCTGGGACAGAGGGGTCTCCTAGCGTCAGCATCCCCCTCCTGATGTCTAGTATGCTGTCAACTTGGTGTATGAGCACTGGGCACTCCTGCACGCAAGCCCCGCAGGTGACGCAGCTCCAGATCGCCTCCTCCTCTACCCCTCCCTCTCCCCAAACCTTCGAGTCCCAGCTGCCGGCATACATGAGGTCCCTGAGGGTCGTCATGACCTTCTGGGGGCTCAACGGCTTCCCAGCTGCATAGGCTGGGCATGCATTTGTGCATCTCATGCAGCTGGTGCAGGCGTCCCAGTCCATCCTCTGCTTCCAGCTGGAGGCGGAGAGCTTCGTCATCCCTACCCCTGCGCCGCTCGACAGCCTCTCATCGATGTCCGCATATGACCGCAGAGAGCCCACGGGGGGCGCTGGCCTTGCGAGGGCTATGTTGAGGTTGGACGCAACGATGTGCCAGAGGTTAGTGTAGGGTATGAGGGCTATCGCGCTCATGGCAGCGATCATGTGAGCGACCCAGAGGACCCTATAGTATGTCCTTATCTCGTCAAAGGAGAGCTGAGAGAAGGCAAGGAAGAAGAGGTATCCTATAGGGTCGAAGAGGGGCGACTCAAAGGCCGCCCTGTGCGCCGCAGCCAGGAAGCCGTTGAGGGCGAAGCCGCTGAGGACTATGAAGAGCAGCATGGCATAGACCAAGTAATAAACGCGGTCCTTGGGGAGGCCGGGCGTTATGCCTGCTTCCCTCCTATAGAGGGCCGCTAGGATGCCCACCGTCACGGCAGCCCCGGCGACGTTGCCTAGGAGCTTGTAGGCCTTCCAAATATCTCCCGTCAGAAAGTTGAAGAAGTAGGTATCTAGAGCCCTCAGCGTGGTCATGATGAAGAGCCAGAAGATGCCGAGATAAATGAGCAAGTGTATGGCGCCTGGGAGGCCGTGCTTAACCACCTTCCTCTGGAGAAGGCTGTACTTCACTATGTTAGTTAGGGAAGGCCTTATGGAAATCTTCTCTCCCCCGACAGTCCACCTCCTGTAGGCCTGGAGCAGGTTGTACGCTAGGGAGGCCGCAGCGAGGAGGGCTGCAAGGTAAAGGAAAGGCCTCAGGTCCTCTACGAGGAAATAGTGTATAATAGGCTCCTCCAACCTCTACCCCTACTCCTTCTTCTCCTCTCTGCCCAACGCCTCATCCATGGCTTTGTTGAACTCTCTTACTGCTCTCCCCAGGCTCCTCACGAGGTCTCTTGTTGCCCTCGGCCCTAGCACAATGAGAACTATAAGGAGGATAATCAGCAGCTCTGAGCCGCTAAAGGGCCCTATCAACTCCTCCCCCTTTAGCAGGTTCAAGTAGATCTTAATATAACTTTGGCTGAGATCTTGCGGGCGGTGAGAGGATGTACCTCCTCTCTGCTGCCGAAGTAAATGCGCTCGTGGAGCCCAAGGCGCTTGTGAAGATCATAGAGAGGGTGCTGATAGGCTCCCCGAGGCCTCCCGCGCGAGTAGCCGTGGAGCACAGGGGCTCATGGCTTGGGGTGATGCCGGCGGCAGGAGAGGGGTATTACGTCGTAAAGATAGTGGGCGTCTTCCCAGAGGCGCCCAAGCACGGACTGCCGCTCGTGAGAGGGACGCTTTTCCTCATAGACCCCGTTAGGGGGGACATCTTGCTAGAGGCCGACGCGGGGGCAGCAACAGCTTGGAGGACTGCCGCAGCCACAGCCCTCGCCCTTAGGCTCATGGGCTATAGGGGAGGGACGCTGGGCATAATAGGGGCAGGGGTGCAGGGAGAACACCACGCAAAGGTGATCAAGGAGGCCCTCGGCTACGAGGAGCTGCTGGTGAACAGCAGAACGCGGGCAAAGGCAGAGGCCCTTGCAGCAAAGCTAGGGGGGAGGGCTGCAAGCTTAAGGGAAATACACGAGAGGGCAGACGCGATAGTGGCTGCCACGACCAGCACGGAGCCGGTGATAAGGGGGGAGATGCTGAGGCCAGGGACCCTCGTGGCGAGCGTGGGAGCCCCCAAGCCTGTGATGGAGCTGGACGAGGCGACGGTGAAGAGAAGCAGGTGCTTGCTGGTAGACAGCGAGGAGGGGGTGAAGGGGGAGAGCGAGGAGTGGAGATCAGCAGAGGCCCTGCTAGAGCTCTCGAGGGCGCTTAGAGGAGAGGTCTGCAGCTGGGGGGACGTGAGGGCATACAAGAGCGTGGGCTATGCTCTGTTCGACCTGGCTATAGCCCTCCACCTATACGAGAGGCTGAGGGAAAGTCAGCCGCTCGTCATGTAGTCCCTAATGGGAACCAGCTCGTAGCCCAAGGCCTTGAGGTGAGCTATGAGCCTCCTGGAGTTCTCCTCCACGCTTTTCCCCACGCCTAGCGTTAGGTCGGGCCTCGGGTGAGCCACTAGCTCCACGTACTCCCAGGGGTGAGCTAAGATCACGTACTCCCTTCCCCTCGGGAACAAGGCCTTCAGCAGCCTCCAAGGGAGCCTGAGGGCGCTGCTAGGATAGCTCGCCGGGACCCTCAGCACCCCTGCCTCCACGCTGGGCCTGAGGCGGAAGGGCGGCTTGTACCATGCGACGCTGGAGTCCACCCTCACCCCCTCCTCCCTTAGCACATGAAGGAGCGGCGGGGGGAGCTTCAGGTTAGGGGCCCTGAAGCTCTCCACCTCAGAGAACTCCCTCAGCGCCTTGAGACAGGCCCTCACGTTATTTGCTGCTTCCCTCAGCGGCATCTTGTCAAGGCGCCGGTGATCGTAACCATGACATGCCAGCTCGTGGCCCTCCTCAACTATGGAATATACGGCCTTTGGCCTCACGCTGGCTAGCATGCCTATGGTAAAGAACGTCGCCCTCACCCGATAATCCCTTAGCACTTCCAAGATCTTTGGGAGCCCCTCGTCTATCCCCCTCCAGCTGTTTAGGTAAGGAGGGGCGTCCATCTCTACGTCAAAGCTTACTACTGCCCTCAACTCTCCTCGCCCCGCATACCTCAAAGGCCCTCTCGTACGCAGCCATGTAGCTCCTCGCTATGCGGGAGCAGTCAAAGAGTTCCGCCCTCTCCCTGGCCCTAGCCCCCATGTACTTCCTGAGGGCCTCGTCTGCGGCGAGGCTTGCCGTAAGCGCTGCCAGCTCCTCCTCGTCTGCGGCGAGGAGGCCGGAGACGCCGTCCTCCACCACCTCCGCTACGCCGCCGCTTCTCATCGCCACCACCGGCACCTCCATAGCCATTGCCTCCAGCGCGGAGAGGCCGAAGGCCTCCAGCTTCGTAGGGAGGACGAAGAGGTGAGAAGCTGCTAGCACCCTCCTTAGCGTGTCGCCGCTGGCAGCGCCGAGGAACATTAGGTTGTTGAGTCCTCTGGCGGCAGCCCTGCTCTCCATAGGCTTTCTCAGATAGCCGTCCCCCACCACGTAGAGGACGGCGCTAGGCACCTCTTGCTTCAGGCGCTCTGCCACCTTCAGGAGGGCCAGGGGGTTCTTGCGGGGCACTAGCCTGAGCACAGAGACCACCACGGGGTCTCCGGGGAGCTCCAGGGGGTCCTCCCTGCTCCACTCGGCCAACCTTATGCAGTTATACGTTACTGCTATCTCCCTCGGCCTCAGCCTCCTGTAAACCTCCTCTGCCACGGCCTTGCTCACCGCAGTGACAAGATCTGCGCGCTTTGCCATGAACCTGAGTGTGCCCACGACGTACCTCGGCGTGTCTCTGCCTATGAAGGAGTGCGCGGTGAGCAAGGAGGGCAGCCTCAGCCTCTTGCCCGCAAAGGCCCCCATGAGGGAGAGCAGTGAGAAGAGCCCCTGCCCGTGGACTACTTCGGGCCTCAGCTCCCTAAGCACCTTCATGACGGCAATGAGGGAGAAGGGGTTCACCGTCACGCCTTTGTAGTAAAGCCTCCCCGCGTCTATCCTTATGACCTCTACCGGGCCGTCCTGCTCTACCCTGTAGCCCCCTATCCTCTTCGAGCTGGTGATGACGTATACCTCATGCTCCTCTGCCAGCGTGTATGCTATGTTCCTCACGGCGCTCTCTATGCCGCCTATCTTTGGCTTGTAGCTGTCAGTCACGAAGGCTATCCTCAAGCCTCGCCCCCCTCAGGGCTCTCACGATGCCAAGGCCCCCGCGGTATATAGTTATCGCCCCTCCCGCAACGCTCGGGAGCACGGTGGTTATCAGCCTCTCCGCTAATATTATACTCACGGCCTGACCTAAAGAGAGCCCATAGGCTACCATTACCCCGGCGTAGCCCCCCTCTAGCACGCCCACCCCCGCGGGCACTGGCGGCAGCCTCGCTAGCACCCCTATCAGCGTCAGGGCAGCCGCGAGGGGAAAGCTGGCCTGAACTCCAAAGGAGAAGGCCACTAGTAATATGCGCAGGGAGTCCAGGAGCCATATAAGCAGCGTGAGGGCCAGCAGGGGCATCACGAGCCTTGGCCTCGAGGCCAACTCCCTCACGGCCCTCGCTGCCTCGCCGAGGAGGCTTCTCAGGTGAGCAGAAACGAGGAGCACGCTGCTGAAGGCATGGAGCGCCACGAGGAGGTAGAGGGCTCCCACTAACAGGTCCCCCGCCCTCTCCGCTAGAGCCCCCGCTAGAAGCCTTGGGAGCGGCAGCCCCGTCCTCAGCCTCGCCCACCCTACCCTCGTCGCCTCTCCCGCGGCGCCTGAGAGAGAGATTAGGTTGTTGGCAAAAGTGCCCACGAGGAGGGCCTCCAGGAAGGAGGGGAGCTTTGAAAGGGGGGCACCGCTAGCTATGGTCCATCTCAGGGCTGCAAGAAATATTGAGGATATGTAAATGGCCAGCGCTAGCATGAGGAGCCTAACGTCAGCGCTGGACAGCAGCCCTACCAGTTCCCCGATCATCTCCTCGAGAAAAAAGGGGGTGGGCTAATAAGCTAGCGCCTAAGGAGGAAGGCAACTATGCCTGCAGCTACAAGCACTACGAGGAGCACCAGGAGCACGTTAACTAGCGGGCTTTCCCGAGGCCTGACGGGCGCCTCAGTAGGCTTCGGCTCTGGAACTGGCTCAGCGGGGGCAGTCCCTGTGGGAGAGGGCGCTGGAGAGGGCGTGGGCTGAGCAGCTCTCTCTGGATCCTCTATGATGAAGCTAATCGTCGCCTCCCGCGAGTTGCCCGCTAGGTCCACTGCCCTAATCACTATCTCATAGCTACCGTAAGACTTCGGCACGTACACTAGCCTGAACTGCTGCGGCTCTACCGTCCTCAAGGCGTTGAGCACAGCTACAGCTTTCCCATTGATCTTCACTTCCGCCGCGACCCTCTCCACTCCCCACCCCTCGTCGAGTACCTCTAGCGTGAGGACGAGAGGCCTGTTTATCGCTACCGAGGGCACCGAGGGCACCCTCACTATGGGCGGCTGTCTGTCCTCGTACGAAGCTACCGTTAGCTTACCTGGGCTCCTGAGGTCTGCGTAGACCTTGAAGAGATAGTAGAGCCCCAAGTCGTACCTCTCTATCCTGCGCACTGCGCCGGCGGAGCCGAAGAGCCTGTACGCGTCCATGGGGAGGCTCTTGTTGAGGTAGAAGGGCAGCACCACCTCCTCCACGCTCATATCTGTGAAGCCAGTCACGTTCCAGAACCAGGAGACGGCTGTGCTCCTGCTGTCCTTTACCTCAAAGACGAGGAAGCTCTCGGTGTTTATGCTGCCGGCGGTGGGCGAGTAGCTCCTCCCGCCCGGTATAATGACCCTCACCTCCCCGCTCTTCTTTATCTCCAGCAGCTTCACGCCCCAGTAGTAGCCCGCAGGGTATCCGTGGTTTGAGGTAACCGTAGTTATGAAATATACTCTGGAGCCGTCTGCCCTCTCGTAGATCGCGTCTGCATCTCTGTGCACATGACCTGCCAGCACTGC
This sequence comes from Acidilobaceae archaeon, assembly GCA_026413755.1. GTDB lineage: Archaea > Thermoproteota > Thermoprotei_A > Sulfolobales > Acidilobaceae > DSZV01. Next base: position 93,622 of record JAOAKH010000001.1, read on the forward strand.
AACTATGTTCTTGTGCTTCTCCACTATCTCTATGAACCTCCTCCCTTGCTCCCAGGCAGTCCTCCAGCTACTGTAGACGCTGCCCCTTATCTCGTCTGGCTTCCCCTTGTAGGTCCCCGCCTGGCTGAAGTAGGGGTGGTGCATGAGTATTACCACAGCCCTGTGAGGGCTGCCCGCGACGGTCCTCTCAAGCCAGTCCAGCTGCCACATCTCAGGGTAGCCCTCTAGCTTTGTGTCTATCGCTACGAACATGAAGTCACCGTAGCTGAAGTTCCAGACAAGGAGCGGAACTACATACCTGCCGTAGTACATCTCCACGAGAGCCCTCGTGTCGGGCACCTGCGACCAGTCATGGTTGCCCGTGAGAGCTAGCTGCGGCGCGAAGACCTGGCTGACTGCAGAGAAGAAATCCCTGTAGGCAAGCACGTCGCTCCCCACGTCGATGAGGTCCCCTGTGTACACGACCAGCCTTACGCCGTGCTTCTCAACTAGCGTGTTGAGGAGAGCTACGTAGCGGGTGTGCTTGAAGTTGTTGGGGAGGCCTCCCTGCTCCGCGCCGAAGTGCGTGTCGGTCACGTGAACTACCCTTATGCTCTCCCTAGGCCCCCCTGTCCTGTCGACTATCACAGCGTTTGGCATCCACATGACCCCTCTCTCGTGCCTTATGATCAGAGTGTACACTCCGTCCTGAGCATCCTGGGGTACCCTGAACCTCAGCTGCTGGCCTCTAAGAGTGTAAGTAGGGTCTATCGGCAGCTCGGCCCTCCCGCTGCCCTCGAGCGAGAGGCTATGTGAGGAACGCGTGCTGACGAGCAGGGCTTCCCTCACGCTCACCTCCCCTCTGACCATGACGCTTATCGAGTCCCCTGGCCTCGCTAGAGCGGGCAGCAAGTAGGAGGGCAAGACTACGTAGGGCTCGCTCGCAGCGGCTACGCCAGGGACGTACGCTGCTGCGACGGGGGCCAGCAGGATCGCGAGCAGGGCTATGGCTGCGAGCCTCACGCGTGCCACCGCGTGGGGCTCCCTCGCGGATCTAAAAAGAGGTAAAGTATATGGATCTATATAGCTATTCCTCCGCTGCAGAGAGCGAGTAGACTTTCACGTCCTCTGGGCTTGCGGCAAGCCTTATGGGGGATCCCTCTTCCACCTTCTCCTCTCCGCGCAGGTAAGCTATCAGAGATGTGCCGCTGTCGACCCTAGCCCTCACCTGAAGGGCCAGGCCTATGAAGCTCGCCCTCTCCACCACTCCCTCCCACACGTTTACCTCCTCTCCCGGCTCGGCCCTCCTAACGGCCTCGTACCTTATGACGACGAAGACCTCCTCTCCTACGGACGGCCTCTCCCCCGGCGCCACGCCATACAGGCTCAGCCTGCCTACCGAGACCCTGTAGAGCCCGTTGGAGGAGGACTTGACGATGCCTCTCAGCACGTTGCTCCTACCCATGAAGGTCGCGACGAAAAAGTTCGAGGGCTTGTGGTATATCTCCTTCGGCGTGCCCACCTGCACTACTCTCCCCTTGTTCATGATGGCTATCCTGTCGCTTATGCTCATGGCCTCCTCCTGATCATGTGTTACGTATATCATCGTAGTGCCCAGCTTACGCTGCAGGAGCACTATGTCCTCCCTTACCTTTACCCTTAGCTTCGCGTCAAGGTTGCTCAGCGGCTCGTCGAGCAGGAGCACCTTAGGCTCCACTACTATGGCCCTTGCCAGGGCTACCCTCTGCTGCTGCCCTCCGCTAAGCTGCAGGGGGTACCTGTTTTCCAGCCCCTGCAGGCCCACTAGCTCCAGGGCCCACTTGACCCTCCTCCTTATCTCCTCCTTACTGTAGCCCTTCATCCTGAGCCCGAAGGCCACGTTGTCGAAGACGGTCATGTGGGGCCAGAGGGCGTAGTTCTGGAACATCATAGCAGTGCTCCTCTCGTAGGGCTTCTTGTAAGTTATGTCCTCCCCCTCGAGGTAAACCCTCCCCTCCTCGGGGATCTCGAGCCCGGCTATCACCCTCAGAGTGGTGGACTTACCGCAGCCGCTGGGACCCAGGAGCGTGAATATTTCCCCCTTCTTTATGTTCAGGGAGACCCTGTCGAGGGCCTTGAACTTCCCATAGTACTTGCTCACGTTCTCGAGCACCACCGCCTCCACGCTCACACCCCCAGGAAAGCGTACCTATACTTGAGCACGTAGTTAGAGAGCGTTATAGCTGCCAGCTGTACCAATATCATGAGCGCCACTATGGCCGAGGCCAGGTGAACGAAGGCTCCTCCTCCATAGCCGCTTACTATGTAGTCATATATATAGTACGTAAGGGGGGCCTGCTCCCTATTAAGGGACCCTATCGTTATGCTGGTGCTCACCTCGCTCATGCAATAGACGAAGCTTATGAGGGAGCCCGCGAGGAGGTTGAGCCCTATCAGCGGGAGCACAAGGGTGAAGAGGGTCCTCGTCCTCGAGGCCCCCAGGTTCATGGCTGCCTCCTCCAGCGCCTTGTGGACTTGCTGGAGGCCCGCATAAACGGCCCTAGTCGTGAAGGGGCTCTTCCTTATGGCGTAGGCTATTACTAAGAGGAAGGCAGGGTTGATATATGGGNCCAGCGGCATGTCCTTGAAGAGCGCCCCATACAGCACCAGCAGCCCCATAGCTATTGAGAGCCCCGGGATGGCGAGCGGGCTCATGACCAGGGCGTCTAGGGCGGAGATCCCCCTTATGCTCAGCCTGCTAACTATATATGAGCTCGTGGTGCCTATGACAACTATGAGCGCCAGCGCTAGTAGGGAGTAGAGCACGCTGTTCCTCAGCCCCCTCATTACGTTGTCGTCAGAGAGCACGGCAGAGAAGTGCTCAAGCGTGAAGCCCTCCGGGAGGGTCCCTCTCCAGCTCTCTGAGAAGGCGTAGACGAAGACGCCTATCTGCGGGAGGGCGCTGAAGAGCACGAGGGGAAAGAGGAGGAGGTATATGAGAGCGGCCATGAGAGGTCCTGGCTTGAAGGTCCTGGGCTTCCACCTACCGCCGCGCGACAGCATAGCATACTGGCTGAGGCTCACGTAGTGCCTCACTGCCAGGAACCAGCTGAGGGCCACGAGGAGCAGCAGGCCCGCCACCACTACGACCTCAGTGCCCAGCTCCTCTATGTTTCCTGAGGCAAGTATGCTCTCCACTATGCGCACCGACATGACGTCCCTTACCTTGAAGGCCAGGGGGGCCGCCAGGTCCTCGAGGGAGAAAATGAAGACGAGCCCAGCACCAGCTGCTATCCCGGGGAGGCTCAAGGGGAGCGTTATGCTCCTGTAGAGCGTTAGCCCCCTTGCGCCCAGGTTCTCAGCCTGCTCCTCGAGCGTAGGGTCTATCTGGAGCATGGAGGCTAGCGTGTTGAGGTAAACTATGGGCCAGAACATTATTGTCTGCGCTACTATAACGCCAGCTATGCCGGCAAATTCCACCGAGTAGGGGAGGCCTATTGAGAGCATGAAGCTGCCCAGCAAGCCGCCGTCGCCGAAGATCTTGTAGAGCACAAATGCGCCCACGAAAGGCGTGTAGAGAAGGGGCACGACGGAGAAGATCCTGAGCAGAGTCTTGCCCGGGAACTCGTAGCGGGCCATGACGCTTGCCACAGCTACCCCTATTGTGGTAGCGAGCAGGGTTACGACAGTAGCTATGTAAAGGGAGTTAGCTATGACGCCGTAGTTCTTGCCCATGAGCCTCACGAGGCTATAGCCCTCTCTCTCCGCGACCACGTACCACTCTCCGAGAGGCGGCAGGCTAAGGTAAGGGTAGTGGAGGAGGTCGAGGAAGGGCTCGGCAGAGAGGTACGAGAGGGGCCTGAGGAGCAAGAAGGAGAGCGGCGCTACAAGGAAGAGGGCAAACAGGGAGAGAGTAAAGGAGAGCAGAGCGAAAAGGGGCAAGTCGAAGACGTAGGCGATCCTGCGGAGCAGCAACTAGCCCAGCCTCCTGAGCTCTGCAATGAGGTCCGTGTACCTCTTCTCCGCAGCCCTCCTCCACTCCCTCATGTAGCTCTCCTCGAGCCTTGGGTCTGCCAGAATGGCGCTCGTGATCTTAGCTGCCTCCTCCTCCGTGAACTTCACGGCCCTGCCAGTCGTGGGGTCCCTGAACTCCAGCGGCTCCCCGAGCCTCCTCAGGTACTCCTTGAACTTTGCCTCGTCTATCTTCCTGTCAAAGTATGCCTTCACTAGCGTCCTCCAGGCCTCCTTGAGCAGGTTGTCCAGATCCACTAGCGTTGCCTTGAAGTACGCTTGCATGGCCCTCTCTGTCCTCATAGCCTTCTCGTCGTCAAAGGGCATCCCCCTTGCCATCATGGCCGCCTCAAAGGCCTCCTTGAGATCTTTCCTTACCGCCCCCTCTGGCAGCTCAAAGGCCTTGGGGTTAGAGGGAAGCCTGTTTATGTCGCTCCTGAACCATATCTTCTGGCCCTCTGTGAGAGCCCAGGCTATGAAGGCCTTTGCCGCCTCGGGGTTCTTGCTGGTCGTCAGCAATGCTATGGGGTCTCCGTTTATTATGGTCTCCCCCGGCGGGATGATGTACTTCGTTGCCGGGTTAGCCTGCATGGCCGTGTAGCCGAAGAAGTCTATAGTTATAGCGACTGCCACCTTGCCTGCTATCACGTTGTCCCTTGCCTCCGTGCTGCCGCCCTCTATGAGCGAGTTTGCAGCCATGGCAGTGAGGTTCACCCACCCCCTTTCCCAGCCGTAGGCCTGGAGGATAATCTGGTACATGCGCGTGTGGCTGGTGGACCTCGTGGCATCTGCTATGGAGACCATGGGCTTCAGCTCAGTCACAAGGGGCCTAGCGAGCTCAGGGGAGCCTAGGTCTTTCCAGCTCGTAGGGGTCCTCAAGCCGTACTTCTTGAGCACGTCCGCGTTAACCGTGAAGCCGAAGCTGGCTATGCTAGCTGCCACCCAGTACGCCTTTCCTCCAATCACCCTCTTCATGGGAGCCCCAGCTATTGTGTCGGGTATCTGTGCTATCGCTGAGGCCACCAGGTCTCCCTCCAGAGGGGAGAGCAAGTTCCTAGCTAGCAAGCTATCAAACAGGGTGGGCCCTCCACCCCAAGCTATGTCGAAGTCTCCTCTCCTCTGTATAGCAGAAACCCAGGCCACAGGGTCCACGGTGTAGAACTCAACGTCGACTATGTTGTACCTTTTTGCCAGCTCGCTCTTCAGGAACTCATTTTTTGCAGCGAGCTGGATCTCGCCCGGGTGCCTTGTTATTATAGTGAGAGTCACGGGGCCTGCAGGCTGTTGGGGCTGCGTGGGGGAAGGCGCCGGCAATGTGGGGGCCGGCGTGGCCGGAGCAGTAGGGGTGGGCTGAGCCTCGGGCCCTCGTAAGAAAGAGGGAGCTACCAGGAGGGCTGCTATGAGCACTGCCAGTGCTCCGACCGCTACAGCCGCCCTTAGGGCTAGAGACCCCTTCACTGAAGCCACCACGCGTAACGGGTCCCTAGGGCTTTATTTCTTTCTGGAGTTTTCATCTATATTCTTCTATATAGCTAACTTGAGATAACGGTTAAGGCTCCTCCAGGGGCCCCCTAGCCTGAGTGGGAGCATGAAGCTAGCCGCCCTGGCCTTTGCGGCCCTGCTACTCGTGGCCTTCGTGCCGCTGCCCTCTGAGGGAGGGAGGCTAGTAATAGCCTTCGACGTAAGCCACAGGCAGTCCCCTGCGGGCCTCGAGATCTTGGCTTTGGCTAACATGACGGGGAGGCTCTACAAGGTCCTCATAATCTTCGATAGTTCAGACCTCCAGAGGATCCCCAACGCTACGCTGAGGATGTTCAACGAGATAAGGGCAGGGGGCTTCAATGCTGAGAATCTGAGGGACGTGGACATACTCATCATCGGCCAGCCAGAGGCTTTGCTGAGGAGCGGGGAGCTGGAGGCACTTAGGGCCTGGTTCTCCCAGCCAAACAGGGCCCTCTGGATAGCTGCGGACAGCGACTACCCGGCGCAGGGCAGCGAGAGGGCCCAGCAGTTCATGAACCAGGTGCTCGAGGCTCTTGGCAGCGTGATCAGGATCGATCACATAAGCGTTGAGGAGCCCACCTTCAACATAGGCGGCGCCGCATACAGGGTAATGGGCACCATAGACCCGAGCCCCGAGATAGCCGGCATAATAATGCAGGACGTGAAGCACAGGAGAGCCCTCTTCCACGGTCCTGGAGGACTGTACGTGCTAGTTAACAACAGACCAGTTAACCCGGTGAAGCAGCTCGACCTCAAGCCGAGGAACGTTTACATCATAGTTAGGACCACCAACGAGTCCCGCGTGGTGGACAACAACCCGCAGGAGAGGGGAGGCCTGCCGCCAGTCTTCTATGATCCGTTGGGTCCTGCCGCAGTCAGCAGAGGGCCGTTCCCGCTAATGCTGGCAGAGCTCATGCCTAATAACAGGATAATCATTGCCTCTTCAGAGACCCCCTACGGAGGCTATGCTCACATGACGCAGTCGGTGCACAGGGGCGTAGCGCTGGACGGCCACGTGTTAGTGAGGAACCTCATAGTCCTCATGGAGCAGGTAGTCTCGAGGCCTCAGGTGGTGACCGAGACTAGGACCGCCACAGTTACCCTAACTCAGGTGGTCACTCAGGTGGTCACCGAGACCGCCACGACAACTGAGATCAGGGGCATAGACACCCCGATAGCCGCAGCGCTAGCTGTCCTGGCCCTCATCGTGGGCGTAGGCCTTGCCTTCCTCCTCAGGAGGTAGCCTTTTTCTCTACTTTATCCCCAGCCTTGGATATATTTCCTCGTCTATCCTCCTCCTAGCCTCCCTGTAGATCTCCTCGTACAGGTTCCTCCCCTTGCTGTCTATGGCTACCGTGAGGGGCCCTAGATCCTTCACCTCCAGCACCCACATGGCGTCCGGCACCCCTAGGTCCAGCCAGTGGACGCCGAGAACTCTCACGACCTGCTCTGCCTGCAGGGCAGCGGCGCCGCCGGGGTAGACGGCATAAACGGCCCCGTGCTTCCTGCAGGCCTCTGCCGTCCTCGCTCCCATGCCTCCCTTGCCTATGATCATCCTGACGCCCGTCCTCTCTATCACTTCTGCTTCGTAGATCTCCATGCGGGTGCTTGTGGTGGGGCCTATGACTACCACCTCCCACCCCTCTCCAGCCCTCCTCACCACGGGGCCAGCGTGGTAAAGCGCTAGCCCCCTCAGATCCACCGGCAGGCTCTCCCCCCTTGCGAAGAGCTCCGCTGCCCTCCTATGGCCTGCGTCCCTCATGGTGACTACTGTTCCTGTGAGGTAAACTACGTCCCCTACGTTGAGCTCCCTTACCTCCTCCCCCAGGGGGGTCTTGAGCCTGATCATGATCACACCTCGTTGAGCTCGGGGTGAGATGTGTACTCCACCTTCCCGTCCTTCTTTATCCTCATGCTAGCTCTCCTGGTGGCCCAGCAGCCGAGGACCACGGCAACGCTCAGCGACGCAGGGTGCCTTGCGGCGTAATCTATGTGAACGTCAAAAGCAGTGACCTTGCCCCCCATGCCGTGGGCGCCGTAGCCTATGTCGTTTATCGCCCTCAGCAGCGTCTCCTCTAGCTTTGCAACCTCTGGGTCCTCGTGTCTCTGCCCCACAGGCCTTAGCAGGGCCTTGGAGGCGAGCTTCATGGCCACGCTCACGGTGGGCCCTATGCCCACCCCGACTATCACGGGCGGGCAGGGCTGGGGGCCAGCTTCGTATATAGCTTCTATAACGTACTTCATGATCCCCTTTATGCCCTCCGCGGGCACGAGGGTCTTCGCCCTCCCCACTACCTCGCTCCCCCCTCCCTTCAGCATTACTGTGACCTCCGCCTCCTCTCCCTCCACTACCTCCCACTCTGCCCATGGCATGTTCCTCCCCGTGTTGTCTCCAGGGTTCTTGCCTGAGAAGACGTCTATGGTGTTGGGCCTCAGCGGCACCCTCCTCGTGGCCTCCACTGTGGCTTCCCGCAGGGAGGAGAGGAGAGCGCCGGTGAAGGGGAACTTGTCCCCTACCTTTACGTAGAACAGCACCACGCCCGTGTCTTGGCATATGGGGAGCTTCTTTTTCCTCGCTATCTTTACGTTCTCCACCATAGCCTTCAGGAAACTCTTCGCCGCGGGCGAGCTCTCGATCTCGTAGGCCCTCACCAGCGCCTCCTCCACGTCCCTTGGAAGGCTAGTCGCTGCGGCCTCTATGAGCTTCACCAACGCCTCCCTGAGCGTCTCCTTTACTTCCAAGACCATCGCCAGCTCGTATTAGGCGATATGAAAATATATATTACGCTCTCCAAGGCCACCTCTCGAGGGCAGCAAGGGAGAGGGCTAGGAAAGCCGCTCCCACCAGCCTGTCGAAGCCCCCCTTCTCCCTGAGCGCCTGATCTAGTTTCAGCATCTCCCTCGGCTCCTCCTTGCATATAATGCCCCTCTCTGCCAGGAGGGCCATGTAGGCCCTCTGAGCCCCCGCAGCCATTCCCCTCTCCCCCTCAGCCACGCGAGCTAGCGAGAGCAGTCTCTCCAGGTCCCTCAGGTTAAGCCAGAAGCCGCTCTCCAGCTCCCCCAGCGCCTCGTATATCTGGCCAGGCGAGAGCGCGTTTACCCTCACGGAGCCCCTGCTTATCCCCCTCCTCTCGAGCAGAGCATTCAGCTCCCCGTCGCCCGAGGCCTCCACGGCGTCCAGGAGCCTCAGCGACTCCTCCACGTTAGCCCTGTAAAGGGCTGTGGAGAGGAGAGCCCTCAGGCTGGCCCGCAAAGGCTTCCCTGACCCGTCGGCTAGCCCCTTGAGGAAAGAGAGCGTTAGGGAGGCAGCTAGCAAGCCCAGCGTGGGCCTCTCGCCTGTGGCCCTAGTTACCTCGCTCGAAGCGCTGTAGAGCATTGAGCCCAGGCTGAAGGCCTGCAGGGAAGACCTCCCCTCGCTCACTTCCCTCCCTCTCAGGTAGGCCCTCTCTGCCTCCTCGAGCATAACGGCGGCCTCTAGCAGCCTCCTCTCGAAGGCGGGCGATAGCCTGCTCGTGGCGCCCGGCTTGAAGGCTGAGAGCGAGAGGAAGAGCGAAGCCTTTATGGGGAGGAGCTCCCTCAAGGCGCCACCTAGCTAAAATATTACGGCTCCCCTTTATATAGGAGAGGATTCATGTATAGGCTAAAACTGAAGGCCTTCGTGCCGGAGATCATGGCGCTCCCCTCGCTCCTGCTAACGCTCTCTGCCCGCCTCTCAGCTGCAGGCTGCAGCGTGGTGAGGAGGCCCTCCTGGGTGCTGGCGGCCTGCGGGGAGGTGCTGGTGAAGGCCTCGATATATACTCACGCCGCCTCGCGGCCCCCGATAGAGCTCGAGGGATCTCTTACGGTAAGCGTGGAGGGGCCAGACCCAAGGAGGGCGGTGGAGCTGGCGGAGGCGATAGCTAGCTCTCTTGAGGGAGGAGGGGCCGGCGTGGCGCTGCAGGAGTAAGCACGATAGCTAGAGCGTAGCCTGCGAGGAGGCCTCCTATGTGTGCCCAGAAGGCAATCTGAGTGCCCCCGAAGACGGCGCTGAAGCTAGAGAGGAGCTGGTAGGCGGCCCAGAGGACAAGGAACGCGATGACGGCAGGCGTGGGGCCTTCCTTCAGCCTCCCCGCTACCATGAAGGCCATGTATGCTCCTATAACCCCCGAGACTGCGCCGGAAGCCCCCACGGCAGGGAGGCGGAGCACCTGGGGGTCGAAGAGGAGGAGGGAAAAGGCGTGGGCGAAGGAGGCGGCTATGCCGGAGAGGAGGTAGAGGAGGAAGTACCTCAGGTGCCCAAGGGAGCTCTCGACAGGCCCGCCAAATATGTATAAGTAGAGCATGTTTGCTGCCAGGTGGAGGAGGCTTGCGTGGAGGAACATGGAAGTGATCAGGGTGTGGAGCCTTTCGCCCTCAAGCAGGGCCGCTGGGATGAGCGAGAGCCTAAGCAGAGCCTCCCTCGGCCCTGAGGCGCCGGGAGCGAGCAGAGAGGGCGTTAGGACAGACAGCAGGAACATGCTCACGTTCACGGCTATCAGGACGTCGTTAACTATGGAGCGCATAGAGGCCCCATATTGATGCGTTTTATTAAGGCATTTTAATATATCTACTTCTGCAGGTGGAGCCCTTGGGGAAGCTAGCGGATATATTGGAGCTGACCAAGCCGAGGCAAACTGCCTTGCTCCTCCTCACTATGTTCAGCGCTTACTTCGTAGCTGGAGGTCCTCTCGACCCTGTGCTCCTCGCCAAGATGGCCATCATGGGCTTCGCCGCAGTGGGGGGAGTCACGGCGCTGAACATGTACCTAGACGCAGATATAGACGCCATCATGAGGAGGACCAGCAAGAGGCCCCTGCCCGCCGGGAGGATCAGCGCTGCTGAGGTGTCCTTCATCACATCGCTCATGATCCTGGTGGGGGCCTTCGTTGCATCCACCATAAACAACTACGTGCTGTTCACCGTGCTGGCAGGGCTCTACTTCGATATAGTGGGCTACACCGAGCTCACTAAGCGCTACACGCCCTTCAGCATAGTGTTCGGCAGCATAGCAGGCGTCATGCCGGCCCTGGGCGGCTGGGCTGCGGGCGCCGGGGCTATAACGCTGCCGGGCCTGCTCCTCGCGGGAGTAATATATGCCTGGCAGCCCCTCCACGTTTGGTTCCTTGCATACGCCGCAGAGGAGGACTACAGGAAGGCCGGAGTGCCTGTGGCCTCGCTCCAGTACAGCCCCAAAGTCTTCTCCTCCCTCGTCATAGCCCACCTGCTGATCATGGCTTTCTCAGTCTGGGGCCTAGCTTACCTGCTCGGCTTCGGCATAATCACGGCTGCCCTCTCTACCGTTTTCATAGCCCTCGCCGTAACGAGGGTGGCAAGCTTCTACAGGAGCCCCAGCAAGGAGGAGGCCTTCAAGATCTTCAAGTTCGCTACCCCCACGCTAGCGATAGTATACCTACTCCTGCCGTCGGAGCGCTACCTGCTTTACTTGCTCTAAGGTGAGAGCTTGAAGGCATATGTGCAGCTGGCCCCCTACGGCCTGCTGGCCCTCTCAGGTTTCCTGGCACTCCTCTCGCTCCTACAGCTCAGCGGCCGCGAGGCCTTCCTCCTCCCCTCCCTCGCCCTCTCCCTTGCTACTCTTCTGTTCCTCCTCCGCGAGAGCCCCCCTGCGGCCTCGTTAGCGCTCGTTTCCCTCGCGCTCGTCTCTGCTTACGCTGCCGGCCTTTCCCCAGCCCTCCCCCTCTCAGTGCTGTCGCTCTCGGCTCTCGCCTACCTCATTTCTCGCAGGCTCCATACGCTAGTGCTCTCCCTCGGCGCGCTAGTCCCCCTGCTCGACCCCCTAGTGGGCCTCATGGCAGCCCTCACGGCTGTCCTCGTGGTGGTCGGCATTGTGCCAGGAAGGGAGCAGAGGGGCTGCCCATTCAGGATCGACTCGAAGTTGGTCTTCTACGGCGCCGTAATAGCTAGCGCTGGGATCCTCCTGGGCATAGCGGGGATCTCCTGGGCATACGCCGCCTGGCTTACCGGCCTACTGATCTTGCTCTCTGGGCTAATAGTGCCTCTAGGGCCCTCAGGTCAGAGGCCTTCTTAGGCAGGAAGGCCCTCAGCTCCCCCCTGGGGAAGGAGTCCTCCCCGATCTTGGGGAGGTAGAAGGGCCTCCTGAGCCAGTTTGCCTCCAATATGCCCCTCATGGCCTCCTCCACCGCCTCCTCCCTCTGCTTGCCCCTTATGCGGGAGAGCAGGTCCACCCTCTCCCCCCTCCAGTTTATGCAGGGGCTCAGCTTCCCATCTGCGTCGAGCCTCAGCCTGTCGCAGCCGGCGCAGAAGAGGGCCGAGCTGGGCTTCACGAGCTCCACCGCGCCCCCGTTCGGGAGGAGGTAGACGGGCCTATTGTGGAGCTCCCTCACCTCTGCCTTAGCGCCCATCTCTATTAGCTTCTCCTCCAGCTTGCTGAGGGAGAAGCGGTGCGTTCTCAGCAGCTTCGCCCCCAGGCCCACCGGTATGAGCTCTATGAGCTGTAGCACGGCCCCTACCTTGCGGGAGAACTCTATGAGCTCGAACACCTCGTCCTCGTTAACCCCTGCGAGGATCAGGGCGTTAATCTTAGCCCTAATGCCGACCCTCACCGCAGCCTCGAGGCCCTTGATCGCCCTCTCTAGCCCGTCCACGCCTGTTATGAACTTATACCTCTCTCTCCTCAGGCTGTGTATCGAGACGTTTACCCTCCTCAAGCCTGCCTCTGCCAGCTCGTTAGCATACCTCTCTAGCAGGAGGCCGTTGGTAGTCATTGAAACGTCTGCTCCAGGGGCGCTTGAGCTGACGGCCTTCACCACTTCAGTTATGTCCCTCCTGATAAGCGGCTCCCCGCCGGTTATCTTGAAGCTCCTCACCCCTAGCCTATGCGCTGCCTCCGCTATCACCTCGTAGTCCTCGGGCCTGAGGGCCGGCGGGCGGGAGCCAACGAGGGCAGGCCCTCCCAGCGGGTCGCCCTCTAGGTGGCAGAAGAAGCAGCGGTAGTTACATTCTTTTGTAACAAGAAGCCTCATGCTCCTCAGCGGCCTGCCGTAGGCGTCACGCAGCACCAGCCCTTCTCCCATTTCTCCCCATATCCTCCCATATTATACATTACATTCATTGTTGTAATCAGGATCGTTTACTTCTGCTCCCCCTCTCGTTTTAGCCTCCAGAAGGCCTCCCTTTTCTGGGGGCAGAGGTGCTCCGCTCTAACTTCAGGGAGGCAAGGCTGTGGAGGAGGGCGGAGAGGGAGGGCTGGGTGATCTGCGACCTGTGCCACAGGAGGTGCCTCATAGCCCCTGGTAAGTACGGCGTATGCGGAGTTAGGGTGAACAGAGGGGGGACGCTGTACACGGCCGTTTACGGCCTCCTCACGGCCTTCAACATAGACCCCATAGAGAAGAAGCCTCTCATGCACTTCCACCCCGGGAGCGCTGTAGCTAGCATATCAACAGTGGGCTGCAACTTCTTCTGCAAGTTCTGTCAGAACTGGGAGATAAGCCAGAGCAGGCTGGAGAAGGGGCTCTACGGCACCCAGTTCTCCCCCGAGAGGGTCGTAGAGGTCTCGCTTGCTTACGGCGCAGACGGGATAAGCTATACTTACAATGAGCCCACAATATTCTTCGAGTTCATGGAAGACACTGCGAGGCTTGCAAAGAGGAGGGGGCTCTTCAACACCATGGTAACCAACGGCTACATGACGCCAGAGGCAGTGGACCAGCTGGGGAACCTCATGGACGCAGCTACGGTGGACTTCAAGGGAGGGGGGAGCAAGGAGTTCTACGATAAGATAATGAACGTGAGGGACCCGGACCTCATATACGAGACCCTGCTCGCCATGAGAGATAAGGGGTGGTGGATAGAGGTCACTAACCTGGTGGTGCCGAAGTACGGCGACGACGAGGGGCTAGTTAGGAGGATGGCCCGCTGGATCGCGGAAAACCTAGGCCCCGAGACCCCCTTCCACCTCCTCCGCTTCCACCCCGACTACAAGCTGCACGACGTGGGGTGGACGCCCGTAGAGACCTTGGAGAGGCTGGCAAAGGCGGCAAGGGGAGAAGGGCTGAAGCACGTCTACATAGGCAACGTGCCCGGCCATGAGCTGGAGCACACATATTGTCCTTCTTGCGGCCTCCGGGTCATAGAGAGGAGGGGCTTCTATGTCCTCGGCTATGAGCTCACTGAGGACAACAGGTGCCCCCGCTGCGGCTATAGGCTGAACATAAGGGGGAAGAGGAGGAAGCCGAGGGCTATAACGACGTTCTGGTAGGAGCCCAGCAGCCAGCGTGGCGGGCCCGGGGGGATTTGAACCCCCGACCGCCGGCTCTCTCCGCGCCGGCTTAGGAGGCCGGCGCTCTATCCTGGCTGAGCTACGGGCCCAGCGCCCTCAAGAGGGGGAGCAGTTAGCCTAATTAATCTTTACCCCCCGTCTGATCGCGGCGGTGAGGAGCTCGGCGTGGCTGAGCGGTGAGGAGGGTCTTGAGTGCTGAGCCGCTCCTGTTTTATAGTTAAGATATTTAACTCGTAAGGATATCAGCTAACGAGGTGTTGCCCTTGGCGGAGCTGCTCAAGTACGTAAGGGTTGTGATCGATCAGGAGACTTGCATAAGCTGCGGCGCCTGCATAGAGGTCTGTCCCTACGATGCCCTTGAGTTCGACGAGAACATGAAGTCCAGGCTCATATGGGAGAAGTGTAAGGACGACTTCAGCTGCGTAGAGGCCTGTCCAGTTAACTGCATCTACAAGACTCCCGAGGCCCCCCAGGAGTACAAGAACAGGCCCGGCTGGTACAAACTTGGGAGGGACCTCAGCGCAGAGGAGCAGGCTGCTTTGGCAGAGTGGAGAAGGAAGTTCAACGTGGGGGCCGAGCCCGTCTAGCCCCTCACTATTATTATGTAGTCTGAGAACAGCTTCCTGAACTCCTCTTTCGATATTATCGGCTCGCCGCCATTCCTCGATATGGGCTGCCTCGCCGGAGGCGTTATCGAGAAGCCCGGGTTCCTCTTGGCTATCCTTTCCTCGTAGGTCTCGGCCAGAGGGTTCACGAAGAACACACCCACCGGGATCCTCTCGCCCCACTCCATAGACTTAACTATCGCTCTAGCTGCCTTCTCGTCCAGCTCGGCGGGGCTCCTCACCACAGGGTCCCAGCCCGGCTCCTCCTCCAGCTTGTATAGCCTGTCCTTGTAGTAGTCGCCCGTGTAGAGGTCGTTGTAGGTGACGCAGGGCTGCAGCACCTCCACGAGCGCAGACCCCCTGTGAGCTATCGCTGCCTTGATCAGCTCTTTCAGGTGATCCACCCACATGGCGTAGCCCCTTGCCACGAACGTGTAGCCGGAAGAGACTGCAAGCGCTATGGGGTTAACGGGATCTTGAATGTTAGGTGCGGGCAAGCTCTTCGGCTTGTCCCCCTTCTTCAGCGTAGGCGAGGCCTGTCCCTTCGTGAGCCCGTAGACCTGATTGTTGTGAAGGATCACGGTTATGTCAAGGTTCCTCCTGCCGAGGGCTACGAAGTGGGCCACGCCTATTCCAAGCAGGTCCCCGTCGCCCCCGCTCACCACCACCGTGAGCTCTGGGTTGGCGAGCTTTATGCCGGTAGCGAAGGCTATCCCCCTGCCGTGCAACGTGTGCACGCCGTTAGCATATATGAAGTGGGGCGTTTTGCCGCTGCAGCCTATGCCGGAAACCACTGCCAGCTTCTCCGGCTCTATGTTCAGCTCTGCAAAGGCCTTCTGCATAGCTGCAACTATCCCAAAGTCCCCGCAGCCAGGGCACCAGTCTATCCAGACGTCCGTCCTGAACCTACTTGCCATAGCTCATCACCTCCCTCTCGCTCCCCGCCAGGAGCCTCTTCACTGCCTGCACTAGCTCCATGGTGTATATAGGCCTCCCGGTCCACTTCAGCGCGTGCTTCCTTATAACGTGCCCCGTGTGCATTGCCACCACCTTCGCCGCCTGGGCGCCTATGTTGGCCTCCACCGCTATAACCCTGTCGGGCTTGAAGGAGGAGATCACCTTCGACACCAACCTTGCGGGGAAGGGCTCGAAGACCTTGAGCTGGAGGAAGGCCCCCGCGAGGCCCTCCTCCCTCAGCTCTCTCAGCGCGTCAAGCGCAGGCCCCTTAGTGCTGCCCCAGCCCACCAGCAGGAAGTCCTCGTCGCCCTGGCTGTAGTAAATAGCCCTCTCCTCCTCTGGTATCTCAGCGTCCATGAGCTGGAGCTTCCTGTACCTCTTCTCGTACATCTCTAGCCTGTTCACGGGGTCCTCAGTTATGTGCCCCCACTCGTTGTGCTCATCGCCTGTATACCAAATCACTGCTCCCGAGCCTATTACAGGCCTAGGGGACACGACGCTAGATTTGTCGAAACGCTTCACGCTCCCGTTTGCCTCAAAGAGAGTGCTCCCCCTCTCTATCCTTATCTTGCTCCAGTCGGGTAGGGGCATGGAGGTTACCATGTTTGCGAGGAACTTGTCCAGCAGGTGGATCACGGGCACCTGGTATTTCTCTGCTATGTTGAAGGCCCAGATGGCGTCGTAGAAGGCCTCTAAGTGATCGCCGCTGCTGATCACGGCCCTCGGGAACTCGCCGTGGCTTGCGAAGAGGGAGAAGAGCAGGTCGCTCTGGCTGCCGCGGGTGGGCAGCCCCGTGCTGGGCCCTCCGCGCTGGTAGTATGTAATCACGAGCGGCGTCTCGTTCATGCCGGCCCAGCCTAGGCCCTCTACCATGAGGCTGAAGCCTGGGCCGCTAGTGGAGGTAGAAGCTCTAGCTCCAGCGAGGGCGGCCCCTATGGCAGAGTTGACGGCAGCTATCTCGTCCTCCGTCTGGAGCACCACGATGGAGCCCAGGCTCTCCCCCTCCACCCTTAGCGCCTCGTAGGTCTCGTGGAGCACAGACTCGTCGGTAGCAGGCGTGATCGGGTAGTACGCCTGGTACCTCAGCCCTCCCACTATCTTCCCCATCCCCACCGCGTCGTTCCCGGAGACGAGCAGCAGCTCCTCCTCGCCTATGCTGGGCTCATCTAGCCTTAGCGGCGAGCCGACAAGGGACTTGACCTCCTCCGCCACCAACGCCGTGAGCAGCTTGTTGGCCTTGGATAGCGCAGGCCTCCTGCCGAACCTCCTGTCTATCGCGTAGTCCAGCGCCTCCTGCCGCAGCCCCAGCAAGCCTGCCGCGGCCCCAACTACTATGCTGCTCCTGAACCTCTGCGCCTCAGCCCTCGCTATGCCCAGCTTCTCTGCAAAGGAGCTTATGATGGAGCCGTAGCTGAGGCCTATGGACCTAACGCCCAGCCCCTCCAGCGCTAAGGCCAGAGATCCCAGCTCCTCCCCCGCGCCTATGGCCTTCAGCTTCCCCTCCACCCTTGCCCTGCTCTCCGGCTCCATGCTTATGATGCCGCGGAGCTTTGTCTTCGAGAGATCTCTATCGTATACCAGGAAGCCGCCCCTCCTCACGTCGTCGAAGTGGAAGAAAACGGACTCAGCGTCCAGGGCTGCCACCAGGTCTACAGGGTAGGTGAGGCTCCGCGGGAGCTGTGAGCTAGATGCCCTCAGGTGGATGTAGCTGTGCCTCCCCACTATGTTAGAGTAGTACTCCCTGTTAGAGAGCACGCCGTAGCCTGCCCTAACTAGCGCTGAGGAGAGTATGAGGGAGCTGGTCTCTATGCCGGAACCCTGTGAACCTCCTATAAGGATCAGCGCCTCTTCCATAGTTCTCCCCCCGCAGGAAAAGGGGGAGCCCTATAGACATGGACTATATATTCTTGGCTAAAATGCTGCTCCTGTCGGAACGGCGTTCCTTAGGCTGGCGAGAGACGGCTCGCCCTCTCGCACCTCTCCCCCGCCTCCTTCGGCTCCGCGGAGCCTGAGTCTCACGCTCGCCCTCAAAGGCTCTCCCTGCGCAAAGAAGGGGGAGAGCTCATGAGGACCCTTGAAAGGTTGAGGTCCTGCGGCGCGGCCCTCCAGGTAGCGCTGGACTTCTCAGACCTCAAGGAGGCCCTATCTGTTGCTTCCCTCCTCCCTAACGACCCTCGGCTCTTCCTCGAGGCCGGCACCCCTCTCATCAAGGCCTGGGGCCTCGTGGCCCTCTCCTCCCTGAGGGCCCTGAGGCCTGAAGCGGTCATCGTAGCTGACACCAAGACGGTGGACGCGGCAAGGGTGGAGGCAGAGATAGTAAGGAGGGGGGGCGCGGATGCCTTCAGCGTCCTCTCCCACTCTGAGGAGGCGATAGCAGAGGCATCTGAGGCCTCCAGGGAGCTGGGCCTAACGCTTTATGGAGACTCAATAGCCTCCGAGCCCAGGCCGGCTATCGAGAGGCTCTCGAGGCATGTAGATGTGCTCCTCCTCCACGTCGGCATTGACGTGCAGAGGAGGCTGGGCATAACTGCCTCAGCCCTCCTGGATCTTGTGAAGGAGGCCTCCGAGACCTTCAGAGGGCCCTTGGCGGTAGCGGGCGGCATAAGGGTGCAGGAGGTCAGGAAGTTCCTAGATGCCGGCGCAAGGATCGTGATCATAGGTTCAGCCATAACGAGGGCCCAGAGTCCCAGGGAGGAAGCTCTGAAGGCCCTCAACGCCCTGGAGGAGGCTGGCTACAGGTGCCGCTAGAGTACTCTAGGCTCAGCTCTCGGCAAGCGGAGGAGGTAGCAGAGAAATCTATAGCAGTCCTCCCGCTGGGGAGCCTTGAGCAGCACTGCGAGGGACCGCTCGGCTTCGACTCCCTCGTCGCGGAGAGGCTGGCCTGGAGGGCTTGCGAGGAGCTAGAGAGGAAGGGGAGGCTTTGCGTGATCCTGCCCACGCTTCACTACGGCTTCTCGCCGGAGTGGAGCGAGGTGAAAGGCACTGTTAGCATAGGGCTGCACGCATATGTGCAGCTGATCTCCTCCATACTAGAGTCGCTGATCAGGGCGGGCTTCAGGCGCATAGCCCTTCTCAACGCGCACGGCGGCAACGCGGGGCTTCTGGAGGCAGCCGCGAGGGAGCTCTCGAGGGAGGGGGTGGCTATAGCAGTGATCAACTACTGGCAGGCAGCCGGCCTGAGCCTAGATCACGCAGGCCCTGCAGAGGAGAGCGTGGCGAGGGCCCTGGGGCTCGACGTCAGCTTCGGGAGCTGCGAGGAGGAGGTGGGGCACGAGAGGCCCCCCATAGTGGTCGGGAGGGCGAGGAGGAGGGCCGGCATGAGGGGGGAGGCGGCGGAGCTGAAGGATCTGGCGAGGAGGGTCGCTGCGGTCCTGGAGAGGCTCTACGAGGCGAGGGGCACCATGATCTAGTCGAAGAGGGCCTCTGCCTTGCACACGGGGCAGAGCCTAAGGCTCTTGAGGGCCTGCTCCGCTCCCGCGGCCCTCAGCCTCCTCTCCACAGCAGCTATGATCCTCTCCGAGGCCAGCTCTGCCCCGCACCTAATGCATTTTGCTATGAGGGAGCTTGCCAAGAGCCTCTCGGCAGGCGAGGAGAGGAGCCAGGGCACGCGCCTTATCGCACCCTCCGGGCAGACCTGCTGGCACTTCCTGCAGCCTATACACTCGTCCCTCACGAGCAGTAGCTCCATCGAGTCCCCCCTCCTCTCCACCCTCAGCGCCCCCGTGGGGCAGTACCTCGCGCAGGCCTCGCATAGCGTACAAGCCTGCTCTTCCACCTCCACGTCGGCGTAGCCTGGGAAGAGCAGCTCCCCCTCGGCGAGCAGCTCCCTCACGAAGCCCCTGTAGCTCCTCTGCTCCCCCTTATCTGCCAGCTCCACAGGCCTCCTCAGCAGCTCCCCCGCCTCGGAGGGGCTGGAGGCTAGGTCTACCACGGCGCTTAGGTTCTCGTAGACCTTCCTCACCTCTCCGAAGCCTTCTGAGAGCAGCAGGGGCCTGAAGCCCCTGTGGGCAAGCCTCAGGAGGTCCAGCGGAGAGAGCTCCTCTGCCCTTGTCACCGGCAGCACTACCGTGGGCTTTGCCCCCTCTCTAGGCACCTCCCTCAGCAGCCTGAGGGGCGCTATGAGGAGGTGCGCTGGGGAGCCGCTTTGGCTCCTCAGCTCCCTGGCGAACTCCTCCAGAGCGTCCGTGCTCACGCTGGGGGTAGCTATGGCCTCTATGGGGCAGAGGGCTATGCAGAGGCCGCACATGGTGCACTTGTCGTAATCCACCTGCGGGGGCTTGCCGGAGAGCGCTCCGTGAGGGCAGCTCTCTACGCATAGCTGGCAGCGGTCCAGCACGTTGCACGTCTCTGCATCTATCAGCGGTGCGTTGACGTAAGCTATGGCGGAGAGGGGCCTTGAGAGCAGGGCCCTCCTGCTCACCCTTTTCCCCAGGCCCACCCGCACTGGCGCAAGCATGGCAGGGGAGGAGAGGAGCCTCTTGTGCCTGGCCGAGGCTATGGCCTCGGTGCTAAAGGCCCCTGCGGCCAGCTCTGCCTCAGCTTTTAGGTCAAGCAGGTCCACCGCGAAGGGGTTGAGCCCCTTGCCTTCCAGGAACTCGAAGACCTCCTCTGCCCTGCTCCAAGCTTCTTCGAAGGCCAGGAGGGCAGGCTCCTCTGCCCCCTCTAGCGCCTTAAGGGCCTCCCCGAGGTCTGCAAAGGCCTTGCCGAGCCGGGGGGAGCTGCTGAGGATCAACGTCTCTCCCCTTCTGACGCTATCAAAAGGTTAATATGACTTCGGCAAAAGTATTTAACATTGTTAAACTATAGAAAATATATAAGGTTTTGATGGATTAAAAGAGGTGGTGTGCGGTATGGGTAAATTAAGCAGGAGGGACTTCATTAAGGTCGCTGGCGTTGCCGCTGCCGCAGCCTCCATACCCATAGTCCACCGCTACAAGCCCTACGAGGCCCTCTTGGCCGCAGTGAAGGACGTGGAGCCATTTGAGGCCCACTCGGTCCCCGGCATATGCGGCATGTGCATGGCTCAGTGCGCTATTTATGTAGACGTAGTTAACAACGTGCCTGTGAGGATAAGGCCGAACACTAACGCACCCACCAGCTCTATGGGCATATGCTCTAGGGGAGTATCTGGCATGTACAACGCCTTCCTCAACCCGGACAGGCTAACTAAGCCCCTCGTCAGGAAGCCCCTGCTGGACTGGATAGAGGGCAAGATAAGCTGGGAGGAAGCGCACAGAAGGCTCAAGGAGGTGAGGGGGACCGAGGCTGACTTCGTGGAGGTGGACGACTGGTGGAAGGTGGCTGAGATAATAGCGAGGAAGCTGAAGGAGCTCGCAGATGCTGGGGAGAGGCACGCGCTGGTCTTCCTCTACGGCGCCTGGGGCCCCATAGCTTCCATGAGGCTGGGAGTGCCGCTCGCGAGGTTCCTTGACGCTTTTGGCTCCCCCAACGAGATCCAGTTCGACATGCCCGCCTGCGTCACTGCAACGATCCTCGGCCACACTCTCACCGGCGTTCACGGCCACCAGGCGGCGCACGCGGTTACCGACTACTTGAACGCTAGGGCAATAGTCGTGGTGAGAAGGAACAACCTAGGCTCTGGCGTAGTCACGAGCGGTTGGAGGCTTGGGGTTAGCAGGGGAGAGGGAGCTAAGCTAATAGCGATAGACCCCGCGTTCTCAGAGACAGCAGGGATGGCTGACATATGGCTTCCTGCAAGGCCCGGCACTGATCTTGCAATTATCCTCGCGGCCATAAGGTTTGTGCTGGAGAACCCGCACTACATGGACGTGGAGTACCTCAAGAGGTACACTAACGCTCCTCACCTGGTGGTGGTGACTAGGGGCCACAGGCTCTCCGGGCTCCCCATACCCATTGCAGAGGTGGACTGGGCTCACCACGGCTTGCCGGAGCCCACACCGGCGAGGGTTGCGTTTACCGTAATAGACTCCAGGACCAGGAGGCCCTCCCCAGACGACGCTACTATGGACCCAGCGCTTGAGGGCACCTTCAGGATAAGGCTGAAGGACGGGAGCGAGGTGGAGGCAAAGACCGTCCTCACGCTGCTCAGGGAGTGGGTCACCGCTAACCTCGACGCGCTAGCAAAGGCCCGCGGCGTGGTAGACTACATTGAAGCTGTTGCAAAGGAGGCCGACGTGCCGGTGGAGAGGCTCAGGCAGGCGATAAAGACCATAGTAGAGGAGAGGGCCCTCTTCGATCCGGGCTGGCACGACCCGAGGTTCAGCAACTCTGCGCAGATTCGGAGGGCCATGGACATCCTAATGGCCCTATATGGGAAGATCCAGAGGCCGGGAGGCCTCTTCGTGGCCACCCATCTATACGGAGCCCACGCAGCTCTCTACGCCAGGCTAAAGCTAACGGTGAGCGGGAACCCGTTCTACAGCATAAGGGGAGACACCATATCAGCCTACAACTCCAAGTTCGCAGGCCCTCTACACATAATCCCGCTGGTGCCGCCTCTCCCAGGCCCCGCTGAGAGAGGGGCCCCCGCTATACCCAGGGCCCTCACTGCAGAGTGGGCCTCTATGATGGCGGCCGCAGGGTACCCGATACTGTTCCCATACCACCAGGTGCAGGCGCTCTACGATGCAGTGGTTCACGGCAAGCCCTACAAGGTAAAGGTCATCATGATGTTCGGAACTAACCCAATACCCGAGAACCCGAACGTGGAGATGTTCAAGAAGATCTTCAAGGAGGTGGAGCTCGCCGTAATACACGATGTGGTGTTCAACGACACTGCGCTCTACTCTGACATAGTGCTACCGGACATGACCTACTTGGAGAGGCTGGACCTGCCACTGGTGGGCACCTTCAGCCCATTCCCTGCCGTGAGCGTGAGGTTCCCGTGGTACTACAGGCTCTACAAGGAGGGCAAGATCAAGAGGGAGGTGAGGCCCTTCAACGTCAGGACAGGCTTCGAGGTCCTGCTTATGGTGGCCAAGAAGCTGCAGGAAATGGGCGTCAAGGCAAGGGACGGCACCGAGTTCTCTGCAAACATGCCCGTAACTATGCTTGACGAGGAGGGCAAGTTCCCGCTGGACAGGCTGGAGACCTTCGTGAACAATATATTCAGGAGGGTCATGATAAGGGAGAAGGACGGCACCGTTAGGAGGCTAACCATCGACGACATATACAAGGCGGGCGGCTACCTGCTGTTCAGGTTCACGGGAACTACCACGACCATAGTGGACGAGCTCTGGAGCAGGGCGCTCGGCAGGGAGGTGAGGGTCACAGTCCCGGTCTGGGAGGCCTTCCAGTACGACGTGAAGAGGGAGAAGGAGTTCTGGGTGATGTATCACCACAGCAGCAGGGTAGGACTCGACATACCCTTCCCAACTCCCACCGGCAGGATAGAGATCTACAGCGTGGAGCTGGCAAGGGAGATCAAGGACGTGCTAAAGAGGGACCCGCTGGAGGTGAGGCCCGACATATTGGAGAGCAGCCCCGTAGATCAGCTGTTCTCCCCCATACCTCTGTACGCCGGCAAGGCCCTCCCAGACTACGTATGGGGCTCCAGACTACCTGCTACCCCCGGCCACGAGGTCAACGGCCTCAAGGAACCAGACCCAGCTAGGGGAGAGCTGTTCCTAGTGTACCGCCACAGCCCGTTCACACATACTCACATGAGCTCTCAGAACAACCCCCTGCTCAACAAGATAACTGCAAAGCACCTCTACGGCGCATGGATACATCCTGAGACCGCGAAGAGGATCGGGGTGAAGGACGGCGACTGGGTGATCGTGGAGCCCGCAGTGCCGAAGGTGCTAGAGCAGCTGAAGGCTGCGGGGGTGGAGAAGGTGCCTAAGATGAAGATCAAGGTGAGGGTGACCACGATGGTGAGGCCAGACGTGCTATATATGGTGCACGGATGGCCTACTGAGTCGAAGAGGGAGACCGTGAGGCTAAAGACGATAAGGGAGTTCAGGGACCCAGAGTTCGGAGTGACGGACGACAACTACTTCATTCCCTTCGTGACGGTTCAGCTGGGCGGCAGCTACGCCCTAGGGACAGGGGTGGTTAAAGTGAGCAAGTTCGGGGGGTGATAGGCCGTGAGGCCCGTGTTCGTGATAGACCCTAAGAAGTGCATTGGCTGCATGGCGTGCGTAGCTGCGTGTTCCATAGAGCACGGAGTGCTGTTCACCACAGCAGACAATGAGCCCATGGGTTGGTCTCACACTCAGCGCCTGAGGACCTGGGTCTCCTGGATAGAGACAGAGAACCCGCAGCCAAGGAGGACCTTCATGCCGGTGCTCTGCTTCCACTGCCAGGACACGCCGTGTGAGAGGGTCTGTCCGACCGGCGCTACCTTCAAGACAAAGGAGGGAGTGGTGCTGATAAACAAGGACAAGTGCATAGGCTGCGCATACTGTATCATAGCCTGCCCCTATGGAGCTAGGTACAAGGTGAAGGCAGGGGACAAGGAGAAGGCGAAGAAGGAGTTCAACATGAAGAGCGTGGAGGAGAGGTACGCGAAGACAGAGCTCAAGGTAAGGCTCTTCGAGCCGCCAGTGCCTAACAAGTGGGCTGTGGCAGAGAGGGCCGTGGACAAGTGCACCCTCTGCTACCATAGGAAGGAGCTAGGCAACTGGATTCCGGCATGTGTGGAGGTCTGCCCGCCAAAGGCAAGGATGTTCGGAGACCTCGACGACCCCAACGACCCCGTGGCTGAGCTAGTCAGGAGCGGCAAGGCAAAGCAGCTGAGGCCTGACCTGAAGACGGAGGGCCTCGTATATTACGTGAGGTGAGGGGGATGGAGAACATAGTGTTCAACGAGGTCTGGGGCTTTGACATAGCTGTGGAGATGACCTTCCTGGCAATAGCGAGCTTTGCCACCCTGTTTGCCCTCCTTGCCTATAGGGAGGGCCGCCTCCGCGAGGCACTTATAGGCGCTGCAGTGGCGGCCGTGCTGCCGGTGTTCTCCCTCATAATACTGAACCTGCACTTGCTCAAGCCGGAGGCCTCCTACCTGCTCTTCCTGAGCCCCCAGCCCAGGAGCTGGATGGTATACGGCGGCATAGGTATGACGTCCCTAATAGTCCTCTCTGCCGTCTTCGCGCTCCTCCTCCTGAGCCAGCTGGCTAGGCTGCCTCTCATAGGCAGGCTCAGCCCTCTGGCAGCCAACTCTGCCCTAATGAACGCTGTGGGCATACTGATGGTGCTTGCGGGCGCCTTCGTGGCGCTATACACAGGGCTCCTCATGTCATATGAGAGGGGCATCCCATTCTGGCACAGCGCCGCAATCCCAGCCATAGCCTTCCTCATGGGGCTAACGGGAGGCTCCTCCCTCTACTCCCTGATAACGCCTCAGGACAGGCGCGTGAGCCTAGCGCTGATCTCCTCCCTCTCCCTGCTGCTGGTAATATACCTGGCCCACCTGCTGATCTCCCTGCTCGGTAGCCCCGCTGCCAATGTCTCTGCCAAGACAGTGCTCGACAGCGGCCTCTTCCAGGTCTCCCTGCTGCTGGCGTTGCTGGCGATAGTAGGGCTTGCGGCAAACCTTTACTTCAGGACTAGATACATTCCAATAGTCGCCGGGCTGATAGGAATATTCGTGATATTTGCGCTGAGGCTCCTGCTGCTAGAGGCAGGCGCCTGGGAGCTCCCTGTCGTATAACCCCTCCTAGCTTCCCTTTTTCTCTCTTTTCCTTTCTACCTGGAGGAGGAGTAACGAGAGGAGGGAAGGTAGGAGCGCGAAGTGAGGAGCAAGGGGACCCAGGAAGGACATTGCCACGTTGCCCGCTGCCCACCCTAGCCCCATGTAGAAGTAGAGCAAGGAGTACGCAGCTCCCCTCTCGCCGGGCTTTGTCACGAGGGCTACCGCAGCCCTCGGCAACGTCTCCACGGCTGCCATTGCAGCGCCCCAGAGGAGGGCGAAGAGGAGGGGGCTGCCGTAGAAGAGGGAGAGCGTGGAGAGGAGGGCCAAGGTCGGCACGAGAGAGAGGGCCCTTAGCCCATAGCGATCTAGCGCCGCTCCCATGGGGAGGGCAAGGAGGCCGTCGAGGGCCATAGCTATCGCGTAGAGGAAGGCCACCTGTGCCCCCATCTCGCTGAAAACGTACGACGCCTGGCCCCAGTGGGCCAGGGAGGCCATGGCAAGGCCCATGGAGATGAAGAGCAGGCGAGTGCCCCTAACGCTCAGGCCTTCTGCCCGCGCGCTCTGAGGGGCAGGGTATAGGTAGTAGGCCCCGAAGAGGAGCGCCAGCGAGAGGGCCGCGGGGACGGCGAGGAAGATCATTGCATGAGAGTAGCCTCTCGCGGCGAGGAGGGCCACGGCGAGGGGGCCCGCCACTGCGCCAAGCTGGTCGAGAAGTTCGTGGAGCGCGAAGGCCCTCCCCCTCCCCATGCCCGCGGAGACCTCCGCTATCAGCGCGTCCCTTAGCGGTGCCCTGAGGCCCTTGCCTGCCCTCTCTATCATGTATAGGAGGAAGGCGTGCTCCCAGCTCTGGACAAAGGCTAAAGCAGGGATCGCGAGGTTGGCAGAGTAGCCCAAGAAGAGCAGGGGCCAAAAGGACTTGCTCCCTAGCTTCTGCGCAAGGAAGCCGCCGGCGGAGCGGAAGGAGTGCGCCACGAGCTCCCCGGCGCTGAGGCTGCCCGCCACCAGCAGCGAGGCCCCCAGCGCCTCCAAGTATGGGCCTGAGATGCTCCTCCCGCCCTCGTAAGTCATGTCCGCTAGCAATGAGACTAGGGAGAGCAGGAGGAAGACGAGGAGCTTCACCTCAGCGGCTCCGGGAGCTTTGCCCCGAGCCTCTTGTGGGCGCTCCTCTCATGCATCGTAAGCACCCTCTCCACCACTTCTGCCCTCACCCCTGTGAGCCTTGGTATCTCTTCCCTGCTTACCCCCAGGTCAAAGTAGGAGTAGAGGACGAGGTCTATCTCCTCGTAGCTCATGCCGAGCTCCTTCTCTGCCTCGTGATCTTCCCACAGCCTAGGCGAGCTGGGCTTCATGGCTATAGCCTCTGGGACCCCTAAGTGCAACGCAAAACTCCTCACCTGAGTCTTGTAGAGGACAGCTAGGGGAGCTACGTCCACTGCGCCGTCCCCGTACTTCGTGAAATAACCTATTAGCAGCTCGCTCCTGTCGCTAGTGCCCAGCACCAGGTAGTCGAGCTTGTTAGCGTAGTAGTAGAGCAAGCTCATCCTGATCCTTGCCCTCAGGTTCCCGAGGGCTACCCTGTCTGCTCCCTCAGACTCGTATATCGGTATTGCGCCCCTGTAGACGTCTACTATGGGCGCTATATCTATCACGTGGTACTTTGCCCCGAACTGGGCAGCCAGAGCCTTTGCGTCCTCCACGTCCCTCTTTGGGGTTACCGCCGAGTCCGGCATTATTATGGGGAGCACGCGCTCCCTCCCCACGCTCCTCGCCGCTAGAGCAAAGGAGGCAGCCGAGTCTACGCCGCCGCTGAGGCCCAGCACGTAGCCCCTTTTGCCGGAGGCCTCCAGCTCCCTCCTCAAGAACTCCCCCAGGTGCCTCTCCGCCCTAGCGTAATCTATCCTCAGCAGCCTCTCCAGAGAGATCATCCCGCTCCCCAGAGGAGGGAGGCTAGAGGTTAAGATATAGGTAGTACTCGTAGGGGTGGGGCCTCATCTCGACCTCTTTCACTTCCCTCCTCTTCAGCTCCATGTACCTCTCCAGCAGCTCCCTGCCGAAGGCGGGCCTCAGGTATTCGTTATCTGACTCGAGCTCCTCCAGCGCCTCCTTCAGGCTCGCCGGCAAGGTGCCTATTCCCAGCCTCCTCCGCTCCTCATCGCTTAGCCTGTAGGCGTTCCCAGCATATGGCTCGCCTGGATCTATTTTCTTAGCTATGCCATCAAGCCCCGCCAGGAGCGTGGCAGCCACAGCGAGGTATGGGTTGGCAGTAGGATCTGGCGCCCTGAACTCCACCCTCGTCCTCCTCTCGCTCGTAGCTGCAGGCACTCTCACCACTGCAGTCCTGTTGTAGAAGCCCCACGTCTTGTAGACCGGCGCCTCATAGCCCGGCACCAGCCTCCTGTAACTGTTTGTTGTGGGCGCAACTATGGCTGCCAGGCTCGAGGCGTGCTCGAGGATGCCGCCTATGAAGTACCTCGCCGTTTGGGTGAGGCCTCCGTTGGAGAAGAGGTTCCTGCCGTTGCTCCAGAGGCTCAGGTGGAGGTGCATGCCGCTGCCGTTGTCGCCGTAGAAGGGCTTCGGGAGGAAGACCGCCGTCAGCCCCAGCTGCCTCGCCACGTTCCTTGCAGCCCACTTGGCAGTAACTATCTCATCTGCCACGAAGGGGGGATCGCCTGCGCCGAGCGAAGACTCCACCTGCGATATCGCCACCTCGTGATGAGCTACCTCGCACGAGTAGCCCAAGTGCCTTAAGGCCTTCGAGTACTCTAGCCTGAAGGTCAGCAGGGAGTCCATGGGCTCCACGGAGTGATATGAGAACTTAGCCATACCGAAGTACGCCCTCCCGGAGGCGGGGCTCTCCTTTGAGCGTATCTGCACGCCGTAGCCCGAGTAGTTGTTGAAGACCTCTACCTTCACCTCCTCCACGAGGAAGAACTCCAGCTCTGCGCCGAGCACAGGCTCGTAGCCTAGGCTCCTGGCGTACTGTAGCGCCCTCTCTGCTGCAAGCCTGGGGTCTAGGGGGTGCCTCTCCTTGTTGGGCTTATGAACAGTAGAGAGGACCCTCCAGAGCTCTTGTGCCCAGGGGACCTGCTTCAGGCTGTAGAGGAGAGGCCTCAGCAGCAGGTCGCTCTCCTCCACGTTAGCCATCCCAACGCTGCTGCCGTCAAAAGAGGCTGGGAACTCGCTGCCGTTGGCAGGGTCGTAGAGGACCTCCACTCCCCTGAGGAAGCCCAGCAAGTCGGTGTACTGGAACTGGACTACCTTAGGCCCGCTCATATCTTCTATCACGGGCAAGATTATACTTCTCGGGAAAGGTTATAAGCTTACAAGCCTTTTTTGCTAGTATATAAGTGCGCATAGTACCTCTCTAGATCTTCCCTGAAGGCCCAGCGCCTCATGGCCTCCTCCAGCTCCTCCTCCTTGAGCGTCACCGTGAGAGAGGCCCTCCCTGGGCCCAGCATCCCCTTCAGCTTGCCGTAAGGAGAGTACGCGGCACTCGCTCCCCCCGTGAGCCGCCCGTCGGGGTACTTGTTACCCCAGGAGTTGACTCCTATGACGAAGGCCACGTTCTCTATTGCCCTAGCCCTCAGCGCCGAGTGCCAGCTGGCGAGCCTGTCGAGGGTTATGCTAGCTGGGTTGTAGATCACGCTGGCCCCCATCACTGCCAGCTTCCTGGATATCTCCGGGTAGAAAATGTCCACGCAGGCCACGCACCCTATGACCCAGCTGCCGTACTTAACGGGCTCCAGGAGGGAGCCCCCCTTTACCAGCTCCCTCTCGCCTGTGGCCTTGGAGGGGTGGACCTTTTCGCACATCCTCACAGACCTACCGCCTATAGCCGCGAGCCCCACGCTCCTCAGCTCCCCTCCCTCCAGCACGGTGTTCAGCCCGCCTAGCACATCTACTTTGAGCCTTTCGTGGAGATCGAGCAGTGCCTCCTCGTACTCCTCTATGCTCCTCCCGCTCCTGGTGGCGGAGAACCAGTGCTCCGGCAGGGCGAGGAGGTCCCCCAGCTCCTCCCCCTTTAAGGCCTCCAGGACCTCCCTCACGGGCTGCTCGGACAGCCCTAGCTGCAGGAGCGTTACCCTCAACCCTTCAGCCCCCTCTTGTCCCAAGCTAGTAGCACGAGCTCGGCTATAGCTCCAGCGGCCGCGGGGGACAGCTGCACCGCGTAAAAGCTGTAGAGGGTCCTGTTCCCGGCAAGGAAGACAGACCAGTATGCGAGAGTTATCGCCGCGTAGAAGAGCGGGGAGCTGAGCCTCTGCTCCAGCCTCCCCCAGAGGCCCAGCAGGAGGGCGTAAACGCTGAAGGCCAGGGCTACCAGGTGCACTGCGGTGTTCACCTCCGCTAGCACAGGCCGGGGATCGTAGGAGAAGACGAAGGGCGCCACGTTGAGTATCCAGCCGGAGGGGCTGGAGGAGGGAGGGCCGTCTGGGGGCCTGCTAGTGAGGTGCCACCTCACCGCTCCCACGGTCTCCTCCGCTATCCTCAGCGGCCCAAAGTGTGCCATGAGGGGGGCGTGGAGGAGGAGGGAGAGCGCTGCCGTAGCGATGGCGCCTATGGCGAGGAGCTTCAGCCTCTCTCTCCTGCCCTCCAGCCTATAGAGGTTCATCACGGACCCTAGCATCGTCCCTGCGCCGCTTATCTTCACGTTAAGGGAGAGCGCAGCTGCAAGGAGGGAGGGCAAGTAGTTGCCCCTTACCGCAAGGGCTATCGAGAGGGCGGTGAAGAAAGAGAGATATATGTCCAGCATTGCCACGCTCGCAGACCGAGCCACTATGGGGTCAGCCGCGAGGGCTATCGCCGCCACAGCGCCGGCCGCAGGCCCTGCGGGGTGGCGGGAGGAGGCGTATGCTGCATATAGCACCAGAGGCATGAGGCTCCCCAGCAGCACGCCGGGAAGCCTCCAGCAGAGGGGCTGGTCGCCGCAGAGGAGCATGCCGAGGGCTATAATGTACTTCCCGAGCGGCGGGTGCTCTAGGTTGTAGTAGTCCTCCCTCGTCTTCCCGCTGTACTCCCCCGGCTGCTCCAACCCGAAGACCCTTTCCAGCAGCCTCCTGGCGGAGTCCACGTAGTAGATCTCGTCTGTCACGTAGGCGCTGCCGTATGCGCCAGCGAGCGAGAAGGCCTCCAGGAAGACGAGGAGAGAGGAGGCGAGCGCTGCTAGAGCTGTCAGGAGGTAGTAAGCTATATGCAGTGCCCTCAAGCGATCTCCCTCAGGCGGGCCTCTTATTACCCTTATAGCCTCCTCCGCATTAGGTGAGGGGTTTGCAGGAGTGCAGGGCTAGGAAGGACTTCCTGAGGCACATAGCGAACAGGGTGTTCATGAACTACGCAGATAGGACCCCCGTGAGGTTAATGGAGGAAATAAAGGAGAGGCTCGCGAGGGGGGAGGACAAGTACAAGTTCAGCGTTTACGGCGGTAGCCCGGAGAGGCTTGCTGACTTCCTTTCCAGCGAGGAGTGGGCTGACATAGTTAAGTTCGCAAAGAACGTGGGGCTGAGCCCCCTCGTACAGGACATCTTGAAAAGGCTGGCAGAGGAGTACCGCGACTGCCCCCAGGTGGCCTCGAGGGCCCTCGAGGCCTTGAGCAAGCTGGAGAAGGGGACAGCGCCTGAGGAGCCAAAGATCACCCTGTCCCAGCTCGTGAACAAGCTAGAACTATACGGCCTAAGGCCCGAGGTGGTGGAGAGGGAGGAGGGGAGCGTCATTATAGTTAGGGACGCCATAGTGAGCCTGGAGCTCTCCGTCTCGGAGGGGATGATAAGCTACACAATTAGTAAGAGAGGGAAGGCCTCCACCTTCGAGGCCGTCCTCGCAGTTTTGCAAAAAGTGAGGGAGCTGTAGCGGGGAGAAGGGAGAGGAGCCTCTGGAACGTTAACTCTGTCCTCAGCCAGCTCTCCCAGAGGGCCTTCGGCGCGTTCGTAATGGCCTCCTTTGCCACGGCGTAGGGGAGGGAGCCCAGGAGGTCAAGGAGGAGCGCAGAGGCCATCACCTCGTTCGCGAACCTCCCCGTTAGCTGGGCATACTTCTGCAGAGCTCCGCTCCCCCTCTCGAGGGCCTCCGCAAGGGCCGCGGCGCTGTAAAGGGCCATCCTGTTCCCTTCCCCGTTCAGCCTTCCCACGAAGCCGGCCGCCTCCCCCACGAGGAAGGAGCTCCCCTCCTTGAGCTTTATAGGCCTCCAGAGGGCTATTGGGGCTGCTGCCGACTTGATCACCTCCAGCCTCCCGAACCTTTTCTCAAAACGCTTTACTGCCAGCTGCCTCAGGAGCGCAGCGCTCCTCCAGGAATCGAAGCCCACCCCGAGGTTAACGAGCCTCCCGTCATCGTCCAGCGGGAAGACCCAGTAGGTGCCCCTCCTCCTAAGCGTGAGATCTAGGGAGACCTCCCTCGGCTCCCACTTCGTCTTTGCCACTATAACAACGGCGTTAGTGAGCTCCTCCCTCCTTGCCGCAAAGGGTCCCCTGGCGTCCACGAGCGTCGCTCCTTGGGACTTTCCGTACTTCAGCACAGCCCCTTCCGCTGCTGCCATCTCCCTTAGCGCCTCCACGAGCTTCTCTTTGTTAACTATGGTCCAGGGAGGGGGCTTGAGGCTGAGGTACGCTACTTCTTCCCCTTCTAGCATTATGGAGAAGCCCTTTGGCTTAGAGAGCTCGCTCTCCGTGGCCCTGACTACCCTATTGCTGAGCTCCTTAAGGGCCATGGCATCCCCGCAGGCCTTGAAGTATCTCTTGCTCAGGTCGTAGCCCTCCACTACGAAGCCCCTCGAGGCTAGCAGGTACGCGAGGAAGGAGCCGCTTACGCCCAGGCCGAGCACCCTCACCTTCAATAGGGCTCCCCGACGTGAGAGTCCGGGAGGGCTTATCTAAGGGGAGATGGCATGCCCGTGAGGCTGCTCGTTGAGGCTTCCAGGAGCAGGAGCGGGCTACACGCAGAGAGGAAGATAGCGTTGATAGTGAGCAGCGATGGGAAGGTGAGGGAGGCCTCAGGGGAGACAAGGCCTGTCAAGCCCCTGTATGCGGTAGGGGAGGCGAGGGAGGTGGAGGCAGAGGTAGGGGAGGGGGAGCTGGCAGTGCAAGTGAGGCTAGTAAGGGGGCCTAGGGGGAGAGTGAGGGGATATGTGGCAG
This sequence comes from Acidilobaceae archaeon, assembly GCA_026413755.1. Taxonomy (GTDB): domain Archaea; phylum Thermoproteota; class Thermoprotei_A; order Sulfolobales; family Acidilobaceae; genus DSZV01. Next base: position 125,674 of record JAOAKH010000001.1, read on the forward strand.
TAATAGATAGAGAGGGGAGGGAGCTCTACCGCACGGTCCTCCGGAAGAGGAAGGTGAGGCCCAGCAGGGGCGATGAGCGCTACCACAGGGCGGTGGAGCTGGCTCTGGAGTACCTCTCTATAGCTAAGTATCTACGAAGTTATAAGCCCTCTAGTCGCTCGGGCTCAGCGCGGCCCCACGAGGAAGGCTAGAGCTGGCATCGCTGCTCCAGAACGATATCCTCCTCACGCGACGGCACCGTTTTCTCTAGCTCTTATAGGCTCCAAACATGGGGCGGGAGGAGGCGGTCGGCATGAGGGGCTTAGCGCTCTTGAGCTTGGCGCTGCTGCTCTCTGCCCTCCCGGCAGAGGCGCTGGCGTTAAGGTTAGCTGTAGATCCAGACAACGTCTCGATAACGGGGCCTCTAGTGAGCGTCAACCTAAGGCTGAGCACGGGGGGAGGAGTCACGACGTGGAGGACTGTGGACGAGGGGAGAGAAAGGGACATGACGGAGCTTGCCTACCCGTTGCCCTCCCTCGTCATCAGCGCCTTCACGAGAAACGTTACGGGGAGGTACTCTTTCGTCCTCGACAACAGAGCCTTCACGGCTGCCCTCCCCACCGTGACATACCTGCCTTGGAGAGCGGAGGTAGCGGTCAACAGCAGCGAGCTCATCGTTATTAACATGAGCCCCAGCGAGGAAGCGCAGAGGGACATAAGCCCCTTGAGGCTCACTGTAACCGTAAAGGCCCGGCTCTGGAGCCCAGCGCTCGAGTACTACGTTACCTTCGAGAACCCCTCCTCGGAGAGCGTCACGCTCAGGGGCCCATATAGAGGTCCGCTCGTGTACCTCATAGTCTACACTAGCGAGCCAGCCAAGTGGGCAGGGATCGTGGTAGACACCGGCACAGACAGGCTCAGGGCTCAGGTGTTTAACGGCACGGCGGGCATGAGGTTCACGGTGGAGGCAGACGCGATAGCCCTCGCGCTGTTCGAAGACCCAAAGAACCCCAAGAGCCTTAGGCAGGTGGTGGGCATAGAGCCGCTCAGGCCGAAGAGCCTCTTCGTGAACTTCAGCAGGGGCCTGAGGCTAGGGGACGCCACGATAGGCAACGCCGTGGCTATGCTGATTTCTACTCAGGAGGTCACCTTGGCCCCCGAGGAGAGCTTCACCATGGCCTTCCGCGTCTCGTATTTGCCTTATAACCCCGTGATCCTCTCGATGGCGGGCCTCGACGCGGCTGCTATCGTCGCAAGCAGGGGCCACCTGACTAACATTACGACGCTGGCCTACAGGGATCCCCTCAAGTCCATGGCGGAGCTCAGGGCAGAGGTAGAGGGTCTCAGCAGAGAGGTGGACAAGCTGAAGGCAAGGATAGGGGAGCTGGAGGGGCTGAAAAGCTATTTAGAGAACGAGATGAAGATAAAGGACAAGGAGATAGCGGACCTGAGGAGCAGCCTAGCTGGGAAGAACACGATCTCCCTTGGGCTGCTGGTGCTAGGCCTCGTGCTAGGCCTCGTGGGAGGCCTCGTGGCCGCGAGAGGGAGGGAAGCTGTGACAAGGGAGGTGCCTAAGAAGAAGAGGGGCTAGAAGATCCTGAGCCTCCTGGCTAGGCTGCCCACGCTGTCCAGCCTCTCTAGGCTCCAGGCGAGGGAGAGGAACTCTTCCCCCCCAGCCACCCTCTCCTTCAGAAGCCTCCAGAACTTCCTCTCCACCCCCTCCTTACTCAGCGGGTTCATGAAGTGCCCCGGCGGGTAGACGCTCTCCTCTGCCGCGCTCCTCCCGTCCTTTAGCTTCACCTCCACCCTGTTAGGTATCCCCTTCGGGTAGACCTCATCGTACTTTGGGTCCACCTCGACCCTTGTCCTCCTCATGACCTCCCTCACGTCCTTCGCCAGGAACCTCTGGGGGCTGAAGCTCTCCACCCACACGTCTCCGTCGAGCAGCGCCGCAGCTACTATGTATGGGAGGCTGTGGTCAGCAGTCTCCCTTGTCTTTGGGTCCCACTTCTCTGGGTCCTCCGCTATGATCTTGTAGCTAACTGTGAAGGTCTTGATCTCCACGGACTCAACCTCCTCTGCCCTTATGGGCCCCAGCCTCTCCCTCACCCTTATGGCCGCCTCGACGGCGCTCATGGAGTGGTACTCGACGGGCCAGTTCTTTATGCTGTTCTCCATGACCTTCAGCGGCTTGCCGAACTGTATGTCGAAGGGTTCTTTGGAGATCACGTTGAAGAACCCGAACTTTCCCTCGAAGACAGGAGAGGGCCCCGTCATGCCCAGGGAGGCCAGAAGGGCCGCCAGCAGCCCTTCCTTTGCAGCGTTTGCAGCAGCGCAGGCCTTCCACATGCTTATCTCCCCCGCCCTCGTCTGCCGCAGCGCTGGCGCTATCGTGGTAGCTATGTTGATGGCATGCTCCGTGGCCTCCTCGCCGAGCCCTAGCACCTTAGCTACTCCCGCAGCAGCCCCTATCGCTATGTACGTCACGTGGTCGAAACCCTTCCCCCTCACGCTGAACGCATCTGCTAGCCTGCTAGCTATCTCGTAAGCCACGGCCATCCCCTCCAGAAGCCTCTTGCCATCTGCGTCGGCAGCCTCCGCGGCGGCCAGTAGGGCGGGGATCATGTCGCTGGGGTGGAGGGCCTCCTTCGAGAGGTACGTGTCGTTAAAGTCCAAGTACCTCACCGCGCAGGCGTTAGCGAAGGCCGCCTGCTCCAGGAAGCCCCTCCTGCCTGTCCCCCAGATCGTTGCAGAGAGCTGTTGGGAGGCTGTGAGCTCGGCCAGCTGCCTAGCTACCCTTACTGGCCCCTCGTGGAAGGCAGCCAGCGCCACTGCAAAACTATCTACCACCCTTTTCTTGAGCTCCTCCGCCTCCTCTGTGCTAATTTCCTTGTAGCTGAAGGAGGAGGCCCACTCCGCTATCTTCTTCGAGAGCCTCATGGGCGTCGCCGCTTAAGGGGCGGCGAGAAGAAATATAATAGGGGACCATGAGCCTTAGAAAGTACCCTTTCCTTGCAGACCCTAGGGACGTCGCTGCTGCCACCTTCCAGAGCCATAACGCCCTAGAGGAGGCGGCCTCGGAGCTCTTCGAGATATGCGTGAGGAGGCTAGAAGCCATAGCCAGAGGGGAGGCATATGAGGCGAGGGGAGCAGAGGAGGAGGTGCTCTCCTTCTGGCTCTCCCTTATGGCGCTCAGGGAGGCGGGCAGCACGAGGCTGCTGGAGAGGGCGCTGAGAAGGGAGGGGGAGAGGCTCTACGCGTTGCTGGAGGGCGCTAGCCTGGAGGAGCTGGTGGGGCTGGCGAGCGCCATGGGGGCTGAGGTGAAGCGGGAGGCGCTGGAGATCCCCTGGGCGATACAGAGGGGCAAGGAGGTAAGGATAAGGCTAGAGGTAGCCATAAGCGCCCCCAGCTACCTCTCCCTCGTGGCGGGCACGCGGGAGGAGAGGCTGAAGCTAGTTAACTCCTTCCTCCTTGGCGGCTGGGTGTACATGGACGCGAGGCTGCTCAGGCTCTTCCTCAAGGAGGCGCTGCCGAGGTATTTGCTAAGGAGGCTGAGGGAGCTGGAGCCGCCGGAGGGCAGGTTCATAGAGCTCGTGATGAAGGCCAGGGCGCTGGAGGCAAGGGAGGCGGGGGTTAGGGAGGAGCTCTTCCCGAAGTGTATAGTGGACCTGCTGGCTAAGGCCCGCGTCTCTGTGCCCTCAGACGAAGAGGTGTTCGTGATCCTTTCCTTCCTAAGGGCCATAGGAGCTCCCTCAGCATACGTGGAGGAGCTGCTGAGGGAGACAGGCCTGGGGGCTGGGAGGGAGGGGGTGATAGCTGCAGCCCTCGCCAGACTCGAGGTCTCTCCATACTCCTGCAAGGAGCTCAAGGAGAGGGGGATGTGCGAGTGCGAAGAGGACCTAGTTAAGGAGTACCTCAGGGCCCTTCGGAAGGCCTCGCGCTGACCATGTCCAGCGCCCTCTCCAGCAGCCCCTGCCTGCCGCCCCTCATAAGATAGTCGTCGAAGGCCTCCACTATCTCCCTGAACTGCCAGTGCCTCGAGTACAGGAACTCCAGGGCTTCCCTTGAATTCCCCTCCGGATACTCTATGCCCTCCAGCGCGAGCTGCCTCGAGAGCTCTGCGACGCGGCCCACAAGCTCTGCTCCCACCTCTCTCGTCGAGAGGCCTAGCATGGCTATCGCCATAGCAGGCCTTGCTGCCTGCTTCCTTATGAACGACCTCCCCTCGCGCACTACGAGGTAGGCAAGGTAGTTGAGGGCCCCCGCATAGTAGTGCGCAGCGACGCTATCCCTCAGCTTTATGTAGGCCACGCTGTCGTGAGCTACCGAGCCCCTCACGTCTGCTGGCACGCAAGCCACGAAGGCCCGGGAGGCGCGATACGTAACGTAGTGGGAGGAGGGATCTAGGGAGGAGAAGCCAGCCCGCGCCTCCTCTGCCAGCGTCATGATCTTCTGCCTGTCCTCGGCGCTCATGCGGCCCTCGTTCAGCCTTACGTACTCCTCCAGGAAGGCCCTCAGAGCCCTCCAGCCCTTCCTGGAGAGCAGCACCAGCTCATGGTCGCAGCGGAAGGGCCTTATGGTGCCCAGGTAGAGCAACCTGTATGCCCCCACGGCGAAGGCCTCCATTACATGCTTAGGCACGGCGTAGGGGAGCGCGTTGTACAGCTCCAGCTCCACCGCTCCCCCTTGCTCCCTGAAGGATCTGAGGACGAGCCCCGCGTAGCCCGCCCTCCCCCTTGCTTTGTGGCCCCCGTAGAGGCCGGTTATGTAAGTTGCCTTTGGGACGAGCTCCTCAGCGCCCAGCCTCTCCGCGACGACCCTCTCGTCCTCCAGCGCCCACCTCCGCGCGGCCTCCATGTACTCCTCGTAGCTGAGGGGCAGCACTTCCTCCCTGAGGGCTCCCCCCTCCAGGAATGCCCTCGCCAGCCTGGCTTCCCTCCTGGAGCCCTTCCTAGCTATGACGAGGGCAGGCGGCATGCCGTGGCCGAAGGCGTCGTAGTCCACTTCCACCAGCTCCACGTAGCAGTCCTTGCATGCTTCCTCCAGGACCATGAAGGTGGTTATTATGCCGGCGTTCATGGAGCTCCCGCTCCTGAAGGACTGCTCCCTGTACATAACGAAGGCAACCCCCTCTCGGCTCGCCCTGAGGGCCTTGAGGAGGGCGCCGCAGGCTATGTCTGAGCCGTTAACTATGTCTGCGGCCTTCTTCCTCCTCACCCCCTGCCTCTCTAGCACTTGCGTCAGCTCCTCCCTGAGGCGCTTAACGTACTCTGCCTTGGCGGAGCTCGTCTGGAGCCAGGGGGGATTAGTGATCACGTAGTCAGGCCTCATCGAGCTGAAGAGGTAAGAGGAGAGGAGGGACGCAGCGTAGGCTGCCCAAGCCCCGCCGTACGCCCTCAGCCCCTCCAGGCCCTCGGCCAGCGCAGAGGCCTTGGAAGCCAGCCCGCCCAGCCTCCTCGCGATCCCTCTCTCGAGGGCCGCCGCAAAGGCGGCCTCCCCTCGCTGCTCGGCAAGCTCCGCCTCCCTCAGAGAGGCGTGGAGCAGCGCCTCGAAGGAGGAGAGGAGCGAAAGGATCTCCCCCAGCTCCCTCCCTTTGGCGGCCCTGGCTATTTCTGCAACCCCCTCCGCGAGCCTCTCATGCGCCCTCCCCTCTAGAAAAATGCCCCTTCCCCCGAACCAGGCCGCAAGAGTGTCTAGGAGGTACACCCTGGGAGGGCCGGGCGGCAGGGAGCCTGCGGCTCTCCTATATGCCATTATCAGCGCGGCCCTGGCTATCACCACAGCTAGGGGGTTAACGTCGAAGCCTACGAGGCTGCCGTAGGCCTCCTCAGGCCTCTCGCCCTCCTCCAGCTTTTTGTAGAACGCCCTCACGAGGAACGTGCCGGAGCCGCAGAAGGGGTCCATAACGGTCTTCCCCTTTAGTTCGAAGCGTGCGATAGCTCTATCTACTAGCCAGGGGGGAGTGTAGTATTCTCCGATCTCCCTGCGGGCCCTCTTCTCTATTAGCGCCTCGTAAAGGGTCCTGAAGGCGTCCTCCTCGCTCCCAGCCTCCCAATCTAGCAGGCGGATCCTCGCAGCTACAGCCTCCGCAACCCTCCTCGCCCTCCTCCGCCCCTCCTCGCTCAGGAGCCACCAGTTAAGGTGGGGGAGGGCCACCTCGTATCCTAGCCCTCTTGCTGCCAGCGCGCCGCTGGCCGCCTCCAGCAGATCTCCCTCTAGCCTCAGCGCGGCAGCAAGGCTGATCATGGCTATCATCTGCATGAGGGAGTGCTTTGCCAACATACCTGCTAGCCGCTCCCGAGGAACTGCCCTGCCGTAGAGGGCGGCCAGCACCCCCTCGTACGCCTTCAGAAGGGCCTCTAGCTCCGCGCTGCCCTGCGCCTCCTCGAGGGCCTCCAGCAGCTCCCTCTCCAGCCCGTCCGTCCCGGAAGAGAAAAGGGCCTCCACGCTGGCGGCGGAGGCAGGAGGCTTGAGGGAGCAGAGCAGGGGCCGCAGGTAGTTCCTCACCTCCTCCCAAGGGCCTTTCTTTGCTAGCAGCAGGGCCCCTCCCGAGGCCTCGTATACTTCCCAGGTGCTCCCCTCTATGACGACGTAGTGGGTCACCGCTGCAAGGCGAGGGATCCCCGGGGCTCCCCCCTCTAACAGGGCTAGCCTGCTGCCCAGCAGGACAACCCTCTGCCCGCCTACCTCGACCTCGCGCACGAGCGCTCCTCGGCGCAGCAGGAGTGAAAGATCTCCCGCCGCCTTTTCATGCAAGCACCTCGCGTGCTCTAGCAGGAGCTGCTCTGCTCCTCGCTCCCTCATCTCCTTGCCCTCGCCAGGGTGGAGAGTAATAAGCGCTCGAGGTCAGAGCGGGCGGGGGAGAGCTTGAGGGTCATATACGACATCCACAGCCACGCCCACCAGTACAGCGAGCGGGAGCTCGAGGCCTTCCTCGAGGGCGACAGGGAGCTCCGCATAGTGGCGGTCTCAGAGGACCTCTCCTCTGCGCTCAGGGCCCTCGAGCTGGAGAGGGCCTTCCCCGACAGGATCATAGCTTGTGTGGGCCTCCACCCGTGGAACATAGGCAGGGAGCCGCTTCACACTGCCCAGGCCCTCGTGGCACTGGCGTACAAGGCGGGCGCGAGGTGCATAGGGGAGGTGGGGCTGGACAGGAGGTTCCTGGACCAGCACACTTGGCATGTGCAGCTGAGGGTCTTCAGGGAGTTCGTGACTGCAGCAAAGGAGCTGGGGGCTTTCCTTAACCTTCACGCCCCAGATGCCTGGAGCAAAACGCTTGGAGTTCTGGTGGAGGAGGGAGCTGAGAGGGCCGTCTTTCATTGGTACACAGGCCCCCTAGAGCTCGTGGAGATTATGGGCCCCAGGGGGTACTACGTGTCCATAAACCCAGCTCTGAGGATCCAGGAGAAGCACGCCGCCATAGCCAGGCAGGCGCCGCTGAACTACCTGGTCTTCGAGAGCGACGGGCCTTACGAATATAGGGGCATGAGGCTCTCCCCAGCCATGGTAAGGGAAACGATAGCCGCAGTGGCGAGGATGAGGGGGATCCCTGCGGAGCAGCTAGAGGAGGCTAGCAGGCAGAACAGCGAGAGGCTCATAGGCTCCTCAGCCTGAACTCCACCCTATCGCCGTCCTCTAACCCCAAGCTGCTCCTTAGGTGCACCTCGGAGAGCAGCTCCGCCACGTCGTCCCTGTAAACCGTTATCTCGGGCCTCACAAGGAAGACCAGCAGGTCCGGCGCGGCCCTGAGCTCTACGCCGTAGACGAGCACTCCGCCCAGCCGCGCGCCGGGGATCTCGGGCGGCGGCACGCGCAGGGATGGGAACGCGCGGAGGCAGGAGGAGAACGAGGAGGGGTCCTCTAGCCTCAGGTTCAGCGTGCCAGGGTAAGGCACTATGCCGAGGGCTTCCTTGAACCTTCTAGCATAGATGCTTACGTAGAAGCCCCCTTCTCCTATGCCGCTGAAGATCCTCCCCGCAAAGTAATCGCTGCAGCCCAAGCCTCTCCCCGGCAGAGGAGAGCGGAGAACCTATAGGAGAGAAGTCTTGCAGAGGGCGCCCTGGCAGGGCCGCTCCCCTACTCGACGCGCTCTGAGGGAGCTCGCGAGCTCTGCCCTGAGCTGAGGCCCTCGGCGGTGCCAGGCATATCTTGTCCACGCCGGAAGGCTGACTTAAGAGCCTTAACGTGCATGAGATGGGGGATCATGAGGCTAGGGCTCATAGTTAACCCCATAGCAGGCATAGGGGGTAGGCTGGGCCTGAAGGGGAGCGACGGGGCGGCGGGGCTCAAGGCTCTCGTTGAGGGGGCGCCGCTGGTCTCGCCGGAGAGAGCTAGGGCCTTCCTGAGGGCGCTGCCTGGGGAGGTGAGGCTGTTAGTCCCCGCGGGCAAGATGGGGGCAGAGTGGGCAGAGGGGGCGGAGGTGGAGCGCTGCGTCCCAGAAGTGTGGCCTACTACTGCCGTAGATACGATAAGGTGCGCGAGGAGGATGGCAGAGAAGGTGGACCTCCTGGTCTTCGTGGGAGGGGACGGGACTGCGAGGGACCTCGTGAAGGCCATAGGCACCTCCCGGCCCGTCCTCGGGGTCCCTGCGGGGGTGAAGTGCTACAGCGCCGTCTTTGCGGAGAGCCCGCGGGCCGCCGCTTCTATGGCCTGGAGGTTCTTGAGGGAGGGGGGCAGCACGGCGGAGAGGGAGGTGCTGGACGTGGACGAGGACGAGTACAGGGAGGGGAGGCTCAGGGTCAGGCTCTACGGCTATTTGAGGGTGCCGGCGCTAGAGGGCCTGGTTGAGGGGAAGGCCTTCTCGGAGGAGGAGAACCTCGACGCAGTTGCGGAGCAGGCAGCTGAGGCCCTGGAGAAGGGGGTGCTCTACATCCTAGGGCCGGGGAGAACGGTAGAGGCCGTTGCCAGGAAGATAGGGGTGGAGAAGACCCCTCTCGGAGTTGACGCTGTGCTGGACGGGAAGCTGGTGGGAAGAGACCTGAACGAGAGGGCGCTGCTGGAGCTAGTGGCTAGGCACCCAAAGGTTAAGATAGTGGTCTCGCCGCTGGGCGGACAGGGCTTCCTCTTCGGAAGGGGGAACCAGCAGATCAGCCCGGAGGTGCTGAGGAGGGTGGGGCTAGAGAACGTTATAGTGGTCGCGAGCAGCGCTAAGCTGAGGGCCCTCAAGTCCCTTAAGCTAGACACGGGCGACGAGAGGCTGGACGAGGAGTGGAGGGGGAGGTACGTGCGGGTCATCACGGGCTACGGGAAAGAGAAGGTAATGAAGATAGAGTGATAGCACAATATTCTCTCGCGATAGAGCTATAGTTGGGAGCGCCTCTAGATCTTCGGTTTGCCCTTTTTCATCACGTACTCCCTTATCGGCCTAGCCAGGTTGTAGCAGCCCTCCCCCTCCTCCAGTAGGCCAAGGCTGAGCAGCTTCCTTATTGCCTGGGCTGGGTTGGCTATCTCCCTTTTTAGGTCCTTCAAGGCCCTTATCTCTCCTACCGAGACGTTCTCTAGGAAGTAGTTCAGGGCGGCCTTCTCCTCCTTGCTGAGCTCCTTTGCCCTCTCTAACAGCTTTGAGGCCTCGAGGAGCTCCTCCATATGGCCCCAGCTGGGCGGGGGCGGGGCGGCTAATATAGGTTTGAGGGAGCTGCTAAAGGAGCTGCTAGGGCCTGGGGCTTGGAGCAGGGTAGAGATAGTAGGGGACATAGCGATAATCAAGAGGCCCTTTGGCTCCCCGCTGAAGGAGGAATACAGGAGGGCAGCGGAGGAGATCCTCAAGAGGGCCCCCCACGTTAAGTCCGTTTGGCTAGCAGCTACTCCCGTCGCGGGAGTTCATAAGGTAAGGCAGTACGAGCACTTAGCGGGGGAGAAGAGGAGCGAGACGATATATAGGGAGCACGGCTGCTCCTTTAAGCTGGACATAACTAAGGTCTTCGTGTCCCCCAGGCTAAACTATGAGCACCTGCGCGTGGCCAAGCTGGTGAGGGAGGGGGAGGCGGTGGTGAACATGTTCGCTGGGGTAGGGGTGTTCTCCATAGTGATAGCAAAGAAAGCAAAGCCCAGCGTCGTTCACAGCATAGACATAAACGAGGAGGCCTACAGGTACATGCTGGAGAACGTGAGGCTCAACAGGGTGGAGGGCATAGTTATCCCCCACCTTGGGGACGCAGCGAAGGTAATAGAGGAGAAGCTAGTGGGAGTAGCAGACAGGGTGCTCATGCCGCTCCCCGACCTAGCGCTTGACTACTTGCCGCATGCCCTCCTAGCCCTCCGGGGGAGGGGCTACCTCCACCTCTACCTCCATGCACATAGCGAGGAGGAGGCGGCGCGGGCTGCCATGGAGAGGCTTGGGGAGCTGGGGAGGAGGGCTAGGCTGCTGGGCCATAGGGAGGTGAGGAGCGTGGGGCCTAGGCTGCTGCAGGTGGCGGTGGACGTTGAGGTTGGCTGAGTGGGAGCGCTACAAGAAGTCCCTGACGTCTCAGCTGAGGGAGGAGAGGCTCATAGGCTACCTGGACCCGGGGGCAGAGAGGTATTTGGAGCTCCTTAACAGGCCTTTGCTGATAGCCACCACTAGCAGCTGCACGGGAAGGATAACGGTGATCGAGGGGGAGTGGCACTGGCTGAGGGATGAGGCAAGGATCGTCTTCAAGACCCACGAGCCCGTGAGCGAGGAGGAGCTGAGGAGGGTGCGCTCTAGGTTCAGCGGCAGGCTCTGGCTAAAGCTCACGGGCCCCATAGTGCACCTCAGGACGCCTAGTCTAAGGTGCGCTGCGAGGGTGCTGAGCCACGCGAGGGCCAGCGGCTTCAAGCACAGCGGCCTCATATCGCTCAGCAAGAGGGGCCATACGGTGGAGCTCATGAGCGGGGTGCAGCTGGCCTTCCCGCTGCTCTCGCTGCCAGAGGGGCTGGCGGCACTGCTGAACGAGGCGCTGCTGGAGGGGAGGAGGAGGCTGTGGGAGCTAAGCAGGAGGGTGGCGGAGGACCCCGGGCCCTGCGAGCCCAGCTAGAGGCTGCTTCAAGACAGCAAGACGCTTAAGTACCTAAAGGCCGAGTCGGGCGCTATCGTGACGAGGTTGCTGCCGGGCGGTAAAGACTTCGCTACGAGTAGGGAGGCGTAAACGTTTGCCCCAGCCGATAGGCCGGCCAGTATTCCCTCCTCCTTTATCAGCCTCCTGGCCATCTCTATCGCCTCCGCCCTGGAGACCTCTACTATAGCGTCCACAACGCTCTTGTCGAAATTAGGGTGGACGGCCTTTGATGATAGGCCGTCTATCGCCTCTGTCCCCTGCCCTCCCACCGCCCTCGCGCCCTTGGGGACCACGGCTACCACCTTCGCCGAGGACCTCTCCTTGAGGAACCTCCCCACGCCGCTTATAGTGCCCCCGGTCCCCACGCCCATGACGAAGGCGTCCACGTTGCCCCCCAGCGCCTCCCAGATCTCCCTTGCTGTGGTCTCGTAGTGCGCCCTTACGTTAGCGGGGTTTGCGTACTGGTTGAGGAAGACGCCGCCGGCCTCATATGCTACCCTTTCCGCTACTCTCACGTAGTAGTTCTGCACGGCGGGGTCGCTGCTGCCGAAGAGAACCTCAGCGCCCAGGAGCTTGAGCATGGAGACCTTCTCCTGGCTCGTCCCCTCCTCGACGACTATTATGGGCCTTAGCCCAAAGCTCTTGGAGACGAAGGCCACAGATATGGCAGTGTTGCCGCTAGAGGCCTCAACGACTACGTCGCCTTCCCCAAGGCCTTCCCTCTCCACCGCGTCCCTCACCATGTACAGGGCTATCCTATCCTTGTGGCTCCCGGTGGGGTTCAGGTACTCTAGCTTCACGTAAACGTTAATGCTTGGAGGGGAGAGCCTCCTCAGCTTCACGATGGGCGTGTTGCCTATCAGCCTCAGTGGATCCATGAAAGGCACCTGAGACCTCGTGCAGCTAGGAGCTATTAAGGCGAGCGGCTGGGGAGAACTGTTATAAGAGCGCCAATAAGGGAGGCGCAGGGGAGAAAGATGGGCGGCAAGCACGGCAAGTACGCATATGTGAGGAGAAAGGACGGGATGTACGTCAAGCTCCGGCTCCTGAAGAGTAGGGACGAGAAGGAGGCAGAGAGATATATAGTGATAGGGCCCGTGAGAAAGACTGCCCCCTTCGGCTTTGAGGTGTTGAACGAGGAGGACCTCCCGGAGCAGGCGAGGGCGGAACTCTACAAGGTCTAGCCCCCTAGGGGGCCCTCTGTGAAGCTAACTGTAGTGATCCCCACGTACAACGAGGCAGAGAACGTCCCAAGGCTCATAGCTGCCCTCCGCGAGGCGCTGAAGGGCATAGAATACGAGCTGCTTTTCGTGGACGACGACAGCCCAGACGGGACCTGGAGGATAGTGGAGGAGGAGTCGCGAAAAGACCCGCGCGTTAGGCTCCTGCGCAGAATAGGGAGGAGGGGGCTGGGGACTGCCATAGTGGAGGGAATAGCCGCAGCCAAGGGGGAGTTCGTTGCCGTTATGGACGCGGACTTCCAGCACCCTCCCGAGCTCCTGCCGGAGCTGCTAAAGAGGGCGGAGGCCGGGGCGGACGTGGTGGTTGCGTCCAGATACGGAAAGGGGGGAGGGGTGAGGGGCTGGAGTCCCTTGAGAATGATCATAAGTTTTGGCGCGCTCCTGCTGGCATACCTTCTTCTGGAGGAGGCCAGGAAGACGAGCGACCCAGTCTCGGGCTTTTTCTTGATCCGCAGGGGCCTTAGCATGAGGGGCGTGGAGGGGAGGAGCTACAAGGTGTTGCTGGAGATACTTGCAGCTAACCCCAGCGCTATGGTGGCAGACGTGCCCTACGTCTTCTCAGGCAGGGCGGCGGGGAGGAGCAAGCTAGGGGCAAAGGATATAGCCCAGTACGCCCTCGACGTGCTAGGACTCTCTCGGCCACTTCGCTTCGCGCTAGTGGGGGCTAGCGGAGTCCCCGTTAACCTCGGCACTATGGCCCTCCTGCTCTCCTTAGGAGCGCCGGTGGACGTCGCAAGCATAGCAGCGATAGAAGTCAGCATTATCTGGAACTTCTCGCTCCACGAGCTCTGGACGTTTGGCTCTAGGTTCTCGAAGGGGGCGCTGGGGAGGTATCTCGGCTATCACGCCTCCGTGCTGCTGGGGGCGGCAACGCAATACCTAGTGATGAGGGCCCTCTACACGCTCCTCTCCCTTAACCCCCTTCTGGGCCAACTGATCGGCATATTTGTAGGCTTCCTCGTCAACTATACCTTCTCCCGCAGGCTAGTTTGGAGGTGATTTTACGGAGCGAAGACGATGTTTAACAGTGTTAAACAAAAATAAATATATAAGCTTTTGTTAGTATATGTATAGTGAGGGTCAGGTATTGACAACGCTCTCTAGAAGGGATTTTGTTAAGCTCGCTGGCGCCTTTGCCGGCCTTGCCCTCGTGGGCGGGGCCGCTTATGCTGCTAGAACACAAGTGCAGAGGATGGCCCTAGCGCAGAAGAAGGAGCCTCTAAGGCTCGAGTACGTCAGCACCTTCTGCAGCATGTGCGGCGCCCTGTGTGGCATTGAGATCGTTCTCAACGAGGGGAAGCCCATAGCGGTAAGGGCCATAGATGGCCAGCCGCAGACGGGAGCCTGTGGGAGAGGCGCCTCCCTCCCATGGCTATACAACAACCCGCTCAGGCTGAGGAAGCCGCTGAAGAGGGTGGGCGAGAGAGGGGAGGGCAAGTTCGTGGAGGTAGACTGGGACACGGCGCTTAACGAGATAGCGGCAAAGCTGAAGGCAATAGTGGAGAAGCACGGCTTCAGGTCCATAGCGCTAACGCACCATGACATATGGAGCGGGTACATGAGCCTGCTGCAGTACCTGTTCGGCACCACTAACAGGGTAGATCACAGCGGCTCCTGCTTCGGCCATGGCACTGTGGCGAGGAGGCACACCTTCGGCATAGAGCACCATAGGTTCGTGGACCCGGACTACGACAACGCGAACTACCTGCTGGCCGTGGGCCGCACTATAAGCACTGCGAGCATGGGCGTCGTGAACAGGGTGATGAGGAACGAGAACCTCAGGAT
>JAOAKH010000020.1 GCA_026413755.1 Acidilobaceae archaeon
GTTGTGTCCAGGAGGCTCATCGCAAAGCCCGAGAGGGTCAGGACGGCCGTCTCAGACATAGTGCTCCCCATAGGTCTCCCCTTCTTCGAGATGGTAGAGAAGTGCTACAACGCGCTGGAGGAGGCGGAGCCGCACAAGGAGACCCTAAGAGCCCTCTCTAGGAGGCTGACGGCGCTGCTCGACTCTGAGTTCGTGGACGTCATGATGGCAAGGGAGGATTCGGCAAAGCGCGGCACAATCTCCCTGCTGCCGGAGCCGAGGTGGGAGGACATAGCTCGGGGGGCAGAAGAGCTGGGGGCGCCGGTCGTCCTGGACCTGAGGTGGCCCGTAGTGAAGGGCATGGAGGGCTCTGAGGAGCCGCGGCTGGCAGCCTATAGAGCCCTCCAGTCGCTGCTGGAGTGGAAACACTCTCAGTGGGCGAGCAGGCAGGCGGAGAGAGGGGCTAGGGGGGTGGTGGTGATCATAGACGAGGCCCATCAATTCTTCCCCCAGGAGAGGGGTGCCAGGGAGGAGCAGGAGGCCAGCAGGCAGGTGGCATCCATGATCTCAAAGATAGCAAGGCTGGGGAGGGCGCGCGGGATCGGGCTGATCTTTAGTACCCACAGCCCAAAGGACCTTCACGACATTATACTGCAGCTAACTAACACTAAGATAGTGCTGAGGACGGAGCCGCACCACCTGGAGAGGATAGAGGTCCCGCAGGAGGTGAAGGCCGAAGCCCCGTATCTGCCCGACAGGACTGCTGCGGTGATCAGCCACGCGTTCAGAGGGGGCTACGTTTACGTTAAGACCTCTCCGCCGCTCGCAGCCCACTTTGACCTATCGTATGAGCTCTTCAGGGGAGGTTAACTCCGCGCGAAGACATATTAGAAAATATGTAAGCTAAGAGATAGGGGAGAGCAGGTGGAGCTGGTGGTGGGAGGCCCTTACGGGGCCGCGCTCGTGGTAGCGTCCCTCCTCGTGGGCTTAGCGGCAGCCCTCCTCAGCTACTTGGAGTTCCGCTACGGTATAGGCACCCCTCTCTGCAAGCCGGGGACTAAGGTGGACTGCTACAGAGTATACAGCTTGCCTCAGGCCTGGGTCCTCGGCTATCACCTCTCGCAGCTGGCACCGCTCTATTTTGCCTTCCTCCTCTCCCTCTCCGCTGCCTGGCTCCTCGCCGGCAACGGCCTAGCGCTCAAGACCCTCTCCTTCATAACCATCGAGAGCGCTGTCCTTGCAGTCTATCTCATATACGTTATGGTGAAAGAGGCAAGGGCCGTGTGCCTGTACTGCCTCACCATGCACGCCGCAGTGATCCTAGTAGCCCTCCTCACCCACCGGGCCTTCCTCTACGCAGGCATGTAGGCAGGGCTGCTCATAGTTGAGACCCTCCTCTCCCTCTCTATGAGCTCCCTGAGGTGCCTCGGGACGCTGAACATGTGCAGGTGAGCGGCCGCGTCGTAAAACCTCGTCGCTACTCCCCTTTCCCTCAGCCTCCTCTCCGCTTCCTCCGCTCTCATGCCGCGAGGGTCTAGCTCGTTAGAAGCTATGACGAACCCCCACATGCCGCTGAAGCTGTTCATGAAGGCGTGGTAGTAAGCTGCAAACCTGAAGGCGCTCCTCGCGGTGTTATAGATTATCGCGTGGGTCTGCGGGGTGTTGGTAGGGCTTGCGGCTTGCGTCACGAAGACGCCGCCGTCCAGCAGCTCTGCTATCCTGCGATATGTCTCGAGCGTGTAGAGCTTGTACGCAGGCCCCGCCTCCAGGGGATCAGAGAGGTCCGCGATAATCACATCGAACTTGCCCGGAGAGCCGAAGATATAGTCCAGGGCGTCCCCTATGATCAGCCTGACCCTCGGGTCCTCGAAGGCCCCCGCGCTCAGCTCCCCCCAGAGCTCCCTAGAAACTTTGACTACATCCTCGTCTATGTCAACCATGACTACTTCCTCAACGCTCCTGTGCTTTAGCACCTCCCTCAGCGTTGCCCCCTCGCCGCCCCCCAAGATGAGGACTCGCTGAGGCCTAGGGTGGAGTAGCATGGCAGGGTGGACGAGGGCTTCATGATAGACGAACTCGTCATGTTCAGAGGACTGGCTCTTGCCGTCCAAGAGGAGCAGCTTGCCGAACTCGTAGGTCTCCACCAGCCATATCTCCTGGTACTTCGACCTGCCCTGGTACATGACCCTCTTCACGGCCTTGATGTGGCCATAGGTGGGGGTGTCCCACTCTATGATCCATACCATGGCTCTTCCGCCGGAGAGCGCTGAGGGGGGCTAAAATCTACGCTATCCTGAGCAGCGTCACATATAGCGTCAGCAGCGCCAGCAGGCTCGTGATCCAGGTGAGGGCTGTCGTCGCTGCCACCAGCTCCGGCTCAGAGAGGGGGAGCCTCGACGTTATGAGGACGGGCAGGCTGAGGGCCCCCTGCGAGCCCTTGGGCTTTATGAACCAGCCCTCCAGCTCCACGGGCTTCTCGAAGGTCCTCCTCTCTTTGAAGCCCACAGAGGTGATCTTCAGCATCCCGTTCAGCATGACGGGCAAGGCCGCTATTATAGCTACAGCCTCCGTCCTCCCTATTGCTGCCGCCGCAGCTATGGCTGCCCCCAGCGAGAAGCTGCCCACGTCGCCGTTAAAGGCCCTCGCGGGGTAGAGGTTGAAGATCAGCATGCCTGCCGCCGCGCCAGCTATGGCCAGAGAGAGCAGGACCGCGAGCCTCCCCTCCTCTACCCCAGCCGACAGGTACATGTAGCCGGAGAAGACCATGGTTAGGGAGACAAGCAGCGCAGCGGAGAGCATGGAACCGTTGTGAGTGTCGAACATGTTGAGCCCGTTAGTAGCCACCGTAAAGGCCAGCGGCAGGAGGAGGGGGTAGACTATGGTGAGCCTCGCAAAGCCGTCCAGGGGGACCAGCGGGGAGGGCTCGTAGGTGCCCAGCACCAGCAAGGGGACGGAGGGGATGGCCCCCAGCGCTATCTTCTGCCAGGCCTTCAACACCATGAAGTCGTCCACGAGTCCTACGAGCGCCGCGATGAGCACCGAGGAGGCGAACGCCAGGGCCTCGAGCTCCATGCCGGCAAGGTAGATCAAGCTAGAGGAGGCGAGGAGAGAGAAAGGAATGGAGAGCCCGACGCTCTCAGCCACCTCTACCTTGCAGGGCTTATGGACATCTAGCCCCGTGTGACCCAAGCGCCTGAAGAGTTCCGAGAGGAGGGCCGAGAGGACGAGGGCAAACGCGAAGCTAATAGCTAGCACGTAGAGCTCCACTCTCTTCTCCCCCTTCCTCTTTCTCTCCCCCTTTATTCATTAGGCTTAGGGGGCAAACATAGGCCGGTGGGATGAAGTGACGCAAACCGGGAGAGCGGTGATCGGAGACTCTCGCACGACCACCGGGGTGAACGCATGGAGAGGGTGCTGAGGGCCCTTTTCTCCACCCTCACTGCCGTCGTGATCCTGCTAGTGGTCCTAATACTGCTCAGGATAGCCGTCTTCTCCCCCAGGCTTGCGCTGGCAGCGCTTACGGTGCTGCTCCTCTTTGCCCTGCTCATGTTCCTGGGCTTCCTGGCGAGGCTCCTGAGAGGCCTCAGGCCCTGAGGGCCCTCTTGAGCTCCTCCACCAGCTCCTCCTGGAAGGCCCTCCTCAGCTCCTGCCTCCTGTCGTACAGCCTCCTGTGGACCCCCTCGTCCTCAGAGAAGGCGTAAACGAACACGAGGGGGGCAGAGGCCACGTCCATGAGGGACCTCACGTAGAGTGAGCGCTCCGTGTAGAGGGAGCTCTCCGCGTCTCCAGCGCTCCGCTCGTATATCCTCTGCACGTCCTTCTCCACGCTAACCTCTGCCCTCTCCCCCATGACCCTCTTCAGGCTCCTATCCCAAATGCCCTCGAAGGCGTCGCCCTGCACTATCTTCACCAGCTCCTCCCCTACCTTAGGCCCCCAGCTCTCCACCTTCGAGGCTATCTCTTCCGGCCTCTTTATGAGGGATATCGGCAGCAGCGACCTGTCGTGGAGCAGCGCAGAGGCCCACCTCTTCCCCTCCCTCCCGCCCCTCACGCCCAGGGCCTTTATCATGCTCATCGCGTCGTTGTCGTCAAAATAGAAGGTCCCGTCAGCTATCAGCTCCGCCAGCTTTAGGGGGTCAAGGAGCTCCTCGAAGCCGTCGGGCGCCCCTGGAGGCCTTACATAGCTCCATTTCTCCTGTATTAGCCAGAAGACCCTGTTGACCGCCACCTTTATGCCGCCGAGCTTGTGGTGGAAGTAGAGAGTCTTGTACATCTTGTACCTCGCGTCGAACATGTCCTCCACCGCTTGGAGGGCCTTCTGGCTTATCTCCATGGAGGCCCTCCTGCCGCCCCCAGTCACTTCTGCCCTCACCTCGAGGCTCTCCACCATCCTGTCTATGTCTATGTAACCGTAAACGATGCCGCTGAACCTCGCGTCCCTCACCAGGTAGTCCAGCCTGTCCGCGTCCACTATGTAGTCAGACATGATCCTCCTCACGAGGGCCAGCGCCTCCCTCTTCAGCCTGATCTTCTCCGCAACGTCCCAGTCGTTAGAGAAGAGGGCGCTGCGGGCGGCCTCTAGGTACAGCGCGAGGTCCCCCTTCCCGTGCCTCTCCTCCAGCGCCCGCATGAACGCGTTAGTGTAGAGCTCGTGGAACTTCCCGTACTCCTCCCTCCTCCTCTGGAGCTTGTAGGTCGCTATCGCCTCTATTGAGTCCTCCCCCATGTGGCTGAAGGGCATGTGGCCTATGTCGTGAAGTAGCCCCGCAAGCCTCGCCACCTGGAGGAAGGAGCTATAAGATGAGTTGTCGCAGCTCTTGAAGAGCGCTGCGCAGACCTCCGAGCTCCTCACGGCAGCCTCAACGGCCTTCTTCGCCATTCGCCACGCCAGGTGCATGACGCCGAGCGAGTGGTCCAGCCTGCTGTGAGTTGCAGAGGGGAAGACGAGGTGCGCGAGGCCCAGCTGCTTCACCTCGTGGATCCTCCTCAGGAAGGGCGTCTGGAGCAGCTCGTACTCCTTCGCGTTCAGGGGGATGACTCCGTGGACGGCGTCCTGCACGATGGTACGGTGCTCGTAGGCTCCCATGAGCTCCGTCGCCATATGGTCCTTCCCGTCTAGCCCTTGCGCAGGGGCAGTAATATGTTGCATACTACAGCGCCGCTCACCCCTTTCATATAGGGGGGCAAACGCTAGGGGGAGGCCGTTGAGGACCCTCTTCGAGACCCACTGGGCAATGCCGGCCGCGGTCTATTTGATCGCCCTCCGCAGGAGCGCGGAGAGGGGGGTCAGCGTGGAAAAAGCTCTGGAGGAGGCCATGGGGGCAAACGGGTGGGTGGGGGGAGCTGCTGCGCTGCTGCTTAGCAACAGGAGCCTTAGGGAGAGGGTGGCGAAGATGGTGGAGAGCGGAGTGAGGCCTCCTCAGAGGTACTTGAGGGAGGCAGAGGAGGCCCTCAGGTCAGTCGGGTAAGTTGCTCTCACCGCTCGAGCCGGGAGTATTTCTTCATCCCTCCTTACTCCTTGCTATAAGCCTTATTTCCCGTATGTAAGGGGAGGCAGGTTGCAGCTCTACGTTGTAGGCGCGGGGCCCGCGGGCGCAGGCGCTGCCTATGCGCTGGGTAGAGCAGGCTTCAGGCCTATAGTGCTAGAAGCCCAGGAGAGGCTAGCCGCCAAGCCCTGCGGCAAGGGGATCCCGCTGCTGAGGGACGTGCCTTTCCCCATCCCGAAGGAGGTCGTCCTGAACGAGATAAAGTACGTGGCAACTTGGCTGGACGGCGAGCCGCTCTTCAAGTACGGCGGCGAGGAGGGCTACATAGTCGACAAGGCAGACTTGCTGGAGCACGTCTTCGCAGAGGCAGGGGCCGAGGTCTCCTTTGGCTCGAAGTACAACGTGAGGAGCGGGACTGCGAGAGTGAACGGAGAGGTGGTGGAGGTGAAGGCAGGAGTCTTTGCGGGGGGCTTCGCGTACTATGACGGCGAAAGGATCCCTGTGGTGCAGTACCTCCTGAAGGGCCCCCTGAAGGACGTGAGCTACGAGACGATAGAGGTTCACTTCGACACAGAGATCATGGGGTATTATTACGTCTTCCCCCACGGCGAGGACGTTGAGGTGGGCGTGGGGGGCTTCGCGAAGCCCCAACGACTGTGGGCAATGCTGGACAAGTTCGTGGAGAGGGACGCGAGGCTAAGAGGGAGCGTCATAGCAAAGGAGTCCTCCGCAGTCTCTGTTGGAGGGGTGAGGCTCGGCTACGTGAGGGGCCTCCCGAAGGCAGGGGAGGCAGCGGGCTACGTAATGCCCCTCACGGGGGAGGGCAATAGGCCCGCCGCCGTCTCGGGCTACCTTGCAGGGAAGGCCTTGGCGGAGGGGAGGGACCCCTTGGAGGCGCAGCGGAGGTCCCCCATAACGAGGGGCGTGGAGCTCCAGAGGAGGCTGCTGGAGTGGACTAAGAGCATGGAGGTGAGGGAGAGGAGGGAGGTCATAGCGTCGCTGCCGCCCGAGGTCCACGCTGAGATAGCCCTGGGCACCTTCAGGATCCCCTACATGCTCGCAAAGCTGATAAGCAGGCCCGGCCTCATGTTAAAGGTGGCCCTGAAGCTGCTGAGGGGATAACGTTGAGTGCCCCCTTCAGGCCTAAGGCCGTGATCGCTGCCCTCAGACAGCCGCTGCTCCTCATGTTAGTGGGCTGGAGCGGCGTGGTAGCGCTCACCTACCTGTTCTCCATCCCTGCCTCCCAGCGCCTGCCCTCCTCTTGGAGCGCCCTCCTCACGCTCGCAGCAGGGATCTTCTCCCTCCTCTGGCTGGCCTCCTGGAGGGCCCTAGCTATATCCCTCATCAGGAGGAACTTGAAGCGCTGAGGGCCCTCCTCAGCCTCTGCTTGTACTCTGAGATGAAAGGCGTGGCCTCAGGCTCCACGTTCCTCCTATGGGCCGCGAGCACCGAGGCCGCGCCCCCCAGCTGCGCCCCCCGCAGGAGCGAGGAGAGGCTAGGCTCTCCTAGCTCCACCTCCGCGGCCTTTCCGTGGAGCGAGTACTTCTCCTTCACTAGCTCCATTATCTCCCTGCAGGCTCCCTTGCCCGATATGCTCACGAAGGAGATCTTGATGCCCTTCGGAGCCTGCCAGGCCACTATGTCGTTATGGGCAGACTCAGGGTACACTTCGCTCTTCGCCAGCATCTTCGCGTTCTCGCTGAACTCCTGCCTCCACCTCTCCGCCACAACGCCGTGCTCCCCGCAAGCCCCTACCACCAGCACCTCTGCGCCCTCTGCCAGCTCCGCGTACGGCTTCGCCTCATCTGCCATGAAGGACTTCAGGGAGTTGTATGCGGAGAGGAGCTCCTCCTCAGGGAGCCCGCCGAGGGAGCCCAGGAGGGCGCCCAGCATGGCGGGCAGGGCCGCCCTGGGGAGCAGGCCCTCCCTCACCTTTATCCAGGGGAGCCCCCTCCTCGCGGCTTCCTGCTGCAGCAGGCCGCCGCTGCTTATTGCTACCGCCCTTGCCCCCAGCTCCAAGGCCTTCCTGTAGCAGGCGAGGGTCTCCAGAGTTTCCCCTGAGTAGCTAATAGCATATACTAACTTTCCCCTAGCCCAGGCGGGCAAGCTAAGGCCCTTGTACACCCTCACGGAGATCCCTAGGCCGTAGATCTGGGCTATGGCAGCCAGGAAGTCGCCGGCAGCGCCGCTGCCGCCGAGGCCACAGACAACTACCTCCTCCCCCTCCTCCCTCTGCGCCCTGCCCGCCTCGTAGCCCTCGAGGAGCAGCTCGTGCCAGGAAGCGTACTGCTCGAGCAGCCTCACTCCTTCTCCCCTCTCCCCTCTCCTGCACCTATTTATATAGCCCTCCCTTCCATAAGGGGGGAGCAGTTGAAGCTTCGCGTAGTTTATGACGAAATACACAAGCTCCACGCGGACCCGCGCGGCAGGCACCCTGCTGACCCCTGGAGGCTAGAGAGGGCCCTCTCAGCCATGAAGTCCTCGCCCGTCTGGAGCTCGACGGTGCTCCTGCGGGCGCCCCCTGCCAGCAGGGAGGCGCTGCTGCTTGCGCATGACGAGGAGTACGTGAGCTTCGTAGAGGAGGAGAGCAAGGGGGGCTTTCACTACGTGGACTGGGACACATATGTCACGGAGCACAGCTTTGCCGCCGGGGCTGCCTTTGCCGCCGCTGCGCTGAGGGCAGCCCTCAGCTCCCTGGAGAGCAGGGAGCCCTGGTTCATTATGCCGAGGCCTGGGGGGCACCACGCGGGCAGGAAGGGCTGGGCCATGGGAGCTTCCACGCTTGGCTTCTGCCTATTTAACTACGCGGGCATAGCCGCGAAGGCTTTCTTGAGGGAGGGGCTGAAGGTGCTTGCCCTCGACTTCGACGCCCATCATGGCAACGGCACGCAGGACATCCTTTGGGAGGAGCCGAGGGCAGTGCACGTGGACTTTCACGAGGAGGGCATATACCCTGGCTCGGGCGACGTGAGCGAGAAGGGGGGCAGCGGGGCAGAGGGGACCAAGGTTAACGTGCCCCTGCTGCCCTACAGCGGCGACGGGGAGTACTATTGGGCAGTGGAGAACGTGCTCAAGCCCCTCCTTGAGGTCTTCAAGCCCGAGGCGCTGGTGATCTCTGCGGGCTTTGACGCCTTTGCCGGAGATCCCCTTACTCACCTCATGGCAAGCGAGAGGACCTTCGAGCTGCTAGGGCACACGCTAAGGCCTTACGTGGGGAGCAAGCCCATGGTGATAGTGATGGAGGGCGGCTACGGCGAGGGGCTCACGAGGGGGCTCACGGCCTTCCTGGAGAGCCTCATGGGGCTGCGGGAGGCTAGCGAGGTGAAGCATAAGGAGCCGCACAGCGCTAGGAGGATCAGGGAGCTGCTAGCTAGGCATTGGGGCGTGGGATGATGCTCGAGGGGCTAAGGGATGCAGTGAGGAAGTTCCTCGGCAGCGGCCATTACGAGAGGGCGGTGGAGGAGTTCGTGAAGGACCTCCAGAAGGAGCTGATCAGGGCAGACGTGAACGTGAGGCTTGTCATGGAGCTGAGCAAGAGGATAAGGGAGAGGGCGCTCAAGGAGGAGCCGCCGCTGGGGGTCTCAAGGAAGGACTGGTTCGTTAAGGCAGTTTACGAGGAGCTCTCACAGCTCTTCGGCGGGGACCGCGAGCCGAGCGTGGAGCCAAAGGCTAGGCCTTGGGTTATCCTCCTCGTGGGGGTGCAGGGGTCAGGCAAGACCACTACGGCAGGCAAGCTGGCGCTGTTCTACATCAGGCGGGGCTACAGGGTGGGGCTGGTCTCAACAGACACTTACAGGCCCGGCGCCCTGCAGCAGCTCAAGACCCTTGCGGAGAGGGCTGGGGCTATGTTCTACGGGGAAGACAGGGGGGACCCTGCTGAGATAGCCGCGAGGGGCGTGGCAGAGCTCAGGGGGAGAGGGGCTGAGGTGATCATTGTAGACACTGCCGGCAGGCACGGCTACGGGGAGGAGGAGGGCCTCCTGCAGGAGATGAGGAGGATCGCTGAAGCCACATCGCCGAACGAGGTAATGCTCGTAATAGACGCGGCGATGGGGCAGAAGGCGTACGATTTGGCTGCAAGGTTCCACAAGAGCGTCCCCGTGGGCTCCATAGTAGTCTCTAAGGCCGACGGAACTGCGAGGGGGGGCGGCGTGCTCTCAGCTGCGGCTGCCACCGGCGCTGTGGTGAAGTTCCTGGGGACTGGGGAGGCTCTGGAGGAGCTGGAGGTCTTCAGGCCCCGGCGCTTTGTGGGGAGAGTGCTCGGCCTGGGGGACATAGAGGGCCTCCTTGAGAGGCTCAAGGCCGTAGAGGAGGCAAAGGAGGCCGAAGAAGCTACGAAGGAGATGATAAAGGGGAAGGTAACGCTCAGGCTCCTCTACAGGCAGCTCAAGTCCTTGCGCAAGATGGGGCCGCTAGGGAAGGTGCTCCAGATGTTCCCCATGCCCCTCACCTCAGAGGCCTTAAAGGACGCTGCAAGGCTCGGGGAGGAGAAAATAGATCGCTGGATAGCCATAATGGAGAGCATGACCTACGAGGAGCTCGACAAGCCTAGCATCATAGACAAGAGCAGAGTAAGGAGGATAGCCCTGGGCAGCGGCACCTCTGTGGAGGACGTGAAAGAGCTGCTGAAATACTACGAGAACATAGTGAACATCTCCAAGAGGTTGAGGAGGGATAAGAGCCTCCTGCGGAGGCTGGGGATAGAGCTGGAGGAGAGTTGAGGGTCCACATATACCCAGACCCGCCCCACCCTAGCGAGGCTGCGCGCTTCATAGCTAACGCGCTCCTGCTCTCCTACGGCGTGAGGACGGAGGCGGAGGCATACGTGCGGGTAGGGGACTCTTGGCTCAGGGCAAGGGGCGATAGGGTTAGGCAGCTCAGGCCCGACGAGGAGAGCCTGAGGGGGTGGATGAGGGCAGCGCTGAGGGGAGGCGTGGGGGCTGAGCTGCTGAAGGAGCTCCCCTATAGGCAAGCCGTATGCCTCTCCCTGGAAGGGGAGGACCTACTGAGCGTCCTCAGGCGCTACCCGCCCGTTTTCTCATATGGGGAGGGCGTGGAGTGCATAGCTAGAGCCAAGATCCCCCTGCCGCGGCCTGCCATGGCCGTGATCGTCGTTAACGTGCTGCTGGACAACCTAGAGATAATAGGCTCGAGGGGACTAAACAAGAGGGACTGTGAGGAGGGTGGAGCGACTCCGAGGGGTGAGGAGCGACTTTCCCCTGAGTCCTACGTGAGGAGCCTTGCGCTGGAGGGAAGTAATAGATAAGTGCGTTGACGAGAGGAGCTGCGAGGAGGCCCTTAGGGAGTTCTTCGATGCAATGAGCGCTAGGGCAGAGCTAGAGGAGCTGCCGCAGAGCGCAAGGAGGGCAGAGAGGTTTGCCTGGGTGGAGAGGCTCATCGAGAGAGGGGTACGCGACGGGAGGCAGAGGCTCATACTTTACGTGATCAGCAGATACCTCGTGAGCGTGAAGGGCATGGGGGTGGAGGAGGCTGTGGCAGAGGTAGAGAAGTTCATTGACAACAGCTGCAGGAACTACGGCAACTGCGGGAAGATATACTCGAGGTGGGTGAGGCACGTGGTGGAGAAAGTAGCTGAGAAGCGCTGGCCGCCCTGGAGCCTGGAGAAGCTGAGGGAGAGAGACGCGGACCTCTACAGGCTGGTAGAGGAGGCACTAGGTGGACCGGCCGGGATTTGAACCCGGGACCTCTCGGGTGCAAACCGAGCGCTCTTCCAGGCTGAGCTACCGGCCCATAT
>JAOAKH010000021.1 GCA_026413755.1 Acidilobaceae archaeon
CTGGAGAGCACGCCGAATGCATCAGCCTTGGCTAGCTCTCCGCAAAGGCCAGTGCCCCACCGCAGCGGGTAAGCCCTCTCCCCCTCAAGCTTGAAGAGGTACGCCGCGTCCATCCTGTGCCTAACCTCTACGTCCTCTGCAAGCCTGGCCTTCGCGAACTCCCTCAGCTCCCTCCCCACCATGCGGGAGAGAATGTGAAGGAAGTGCTCATGGAAAACCAGCGCCGCTGCAACGCACTGAGCAGGCAGCGCGACGACGGGCTTTCCGCCCACCAGGGCCACCCCTCCCCTTTTGAGCACGCTCACAGAAACGCCTGGGAACAGCACCTCCCCCACCCTTGAGAGGGCTCTCTTAACGTTGTCGCTCTCCCCGGCGGAGGCCCCGCCTATGGTGATGAGTGCCTCTGCCTCCCTCAGCCCCTCCTCCACCGCGGCAGCTATCTCCTCCTCCCTGTCGCCTACCACGCCCAGATACTTCGGCTCGAGGCCCCTCATGAGGCCCATTACCATGGGGGAGAGGCTGTCTATCACGGGCTTCCCAGTAGGCTTGTCGAACCTGTCCACCTCGTCCCCTACGTTCAGCACCCCTACCCTCACCTTGAAGACCTCGAGCTCCTGCACGCCAAGCATGGAGAGTATGGGGAGCTTGTACGGCTTCACGAGCTCTCCCCTTTCTATCACCACGGCTCCTCTCTCAACCACCTCCCCTTTGGGGATTACGTCCTTCCCTGGCCTCACGGGCTCAAGGGGTTTCACGAGGCCCCCCTCTACCCTAGTAGCTTCCACCCTGGCAACAGCGTCTGCCCCTGCCGGCAGCGGGGCCCCCATGTTAACGTAATATGCTTCCCCCTCGCCAAGCGCAGGCGGCTCGTCGCCGGGCTTGACCTCTCCCTTCAGCTTCAGCGCGGGGAAGGCCTTGAGGTCGGAGGACCTAAGCGCGTAGCCGTCCATGGCTGCGAGCGGCACTGCTGGGATGTCTTTGTGAGCTACAATGCTCCTTGCAGCTATCCTCCAGCCCGCCTCGTACGGCTTCACATGCTCCACAGGAGGCGGCCGTAGCTGCAGCAATGCTATGAGCTCCCTCGCCCTCCTGAGGTCCACCAGCTTGTGCAGCTCCAAGGCCTCTCCCTGCAGCTATGGCCGCAGGAGCCTAATACGCTCAGTAAGGAGGCTGAGGTCGCGGCGGTGTAGGCTGTGCAGCGCGTTCAGGAGCTCCACCCTGAAGCTGCCAGGGTTCCTGCCGGCCTTTAGCTCTGCCAGCTCTCCCGCTAGCTTGAAGGCTGCCGAGGCCTCTGCTGCGGCCCTGAAGCTCTCCTGGACCGCTAGGAAGGAGGCCATAACGGAGCCCAGCATACAGCCGCTGCCCGCTATGAGCCTGAAGAGCTCAGAGCCCCCGCTAACCGCTGCCAGCCTGCTGCCATAGGCTACGTAGTCTGTTTTGCCTGTGGAAACTGCTACTACGCCGTACTCCTTGGAGAGCCTCTCCAGGGGCTCGTAGGCCTCCTCGACGCTGGACTCCACGCCCCTCGAGAGCCCCCCCTTTCCCGCGAGGGCTAGCATCTCCCCCGCGTTGCCCTTTAGCACACTAACAGCGCCCGTGCTGAGCACCTCGATAGCTATCCTCCTCCTGAAGCTCGAGGCGCCCACGCCCACGGGATCTAGCAGCAAAGGCTTACCGTAACTGCCAGCAAGCCGCGCCAGCTTGAGGGCAGAGCTGAGGGAGAAGGAGGTGGGGGTGCCTATGTTTATGTATACCGCATCTGCCGCAGAGGCAACCTCCTCCAGCTCCTCCTCTGCCATAGCCATGATAGGAGAGGCACCTATTGCCAGCGTTGCGTTTGCTGCATCGTTCATTGCAACGAAGTTCATTATGTGGTGAACGAGGGGCCTCCTCTCCCTTATAAGCCTGAGGCTCTCCGCAGGGTTCATTCCACGCCAGAGCAGCCCCTTCCTAAAAAGCTGTGCATGGTTTGAGCAAAGGGTAGATTAGACAAACGTTATCTATGCTGGAGCCGCCGGCGCAATGGGCTGTGGGGGCGGCGAGGGCTGCGGTTCCTTTAGCTGGAGGAAGGCAACTATGAGCAGGGCAGCACTAGCGATCAGAGCCAGGTAGCCAAGGAGCATGAAGAGGGCCCCTATCAGTATAATGAGGAGGAGTGCGCCAGCGAATATGAGGCCTCCTCCCACTATGCCTGAGAGGCCTGCGTACCTAAAGAGCTCTACCTGTGAGCTGGCAGCCATAGAGACTAAGGCCCTATAGTAGAAGAACATGGCTCCTAGGAAGAGAAGGGCATAGAGGAGGGTTGCTAAGGCTATTATGCCTAGGCCCAATAGGGCCGCGCCCATCTTGCGCTCCTCCATAAGCTCCTCCATGAAGAAGAGGGGAGCAAAGCCAGCTCCGAAGAGGCCGAAAAGGGCTAGAAAGCTAGCGACTATGCTTAGCGCTACAGAGTATAGGTAGTTGGTGTATATGGGTGGGTTCTTGTAAAATTTAGAGAAGTAATTCAACGAAATAAGGACTAGGATTACTCCCACAATCGACAGCAGAGGGAAGAACAAGCCTAGCAGGAAGAGCAGGGCTCCCACTGCTCCTAGCACTTTCGCCGTACCGAACTCTAAGTCCAAAGGGCCTACGCTGATCTTTGACGAAGCCATCGCACCCTTCACCTTCACGTCCTCGCGGAAGCGACGCTAAGTAATAAGCATTTCGTCCCCGCGAGGCTTCGAGCCCGCCCTGTCTACGTTGCGGAGGGCCCTCTTTGTTTGGGCGGGCTCAGAGTAGGAGAGCTCTGCCGAGGACTCAGCTCTGGAGCTCGTGCGAGATTTGTTTCCAGCTCACTCGCTAGAACCCATAGGTCATGCCGGCGCGGCGGGCTGAGCGGAGGGCTCCCTTAGCCTAAGGAAGGCAAAAGTAAGGGCAATGTAGCTGGCTGCCAGCACGAGGTAGCCCAGCAGGACCAAGAGCAGCCCCACGAGCACTATGGAGAGCGGCAGGCCGAGGAGGACCAGGAGGCCGCCTGCCAGCGCCAGGAGGCCTGAGAGGCCGAAGAGCCTCTCGCCAGAGCTGCGCGCCATCTCCTCCATGGCTCTGTAATAGAAGCCCAGCATAAGGAGGAGGAGCAGTAAGAAGAGGAAAATAGGGAGGAGCAAGAAGCCCAGGCCTGCGAGCACGCCAAACGGGTTGCCCGCCGCGAGGAGGGGAAGTGAGAGGAGAAGGCTCACTAGCCCTAGAAGGAAGCCTATCACAAGGAGAACGAAAGCTGCCACGAGAGCCAGGAGGGAGTACAAATAGTTGCGCAATATAGAGGGGTTTCCGTAGTGCCTTGAGAGGAGGTGTAGGGATATAAGGAGCAGCGCTGCCCCTATGACCCACAGCAGGGGGACTAACAGGCCTACGACGAGCAGAAGGGACGCCGCTAGGCCAATAGCCCTCGCAAGGCCAAAGTCCTCCACAGACTTTCTCCCGCTATTTCTCTCGCAGCTATATAATCTGATCTTCTAGATTTCCCACCGTTATCCTACCTAGCTAAATTATAGTAGATATATAAATCCCAAAAGCTATCATATCTTGGTGTGCGATGTGAGCATCCTGATAGACCCCTACGAGGAGGCGAAGAAGCAGCTGAGGTCTACTATTGAGCTCCTAGGCCTTGGGGAGGAAGCATACGAGGCCCTGGCTGTGCCGGAAAGGCTAGTGCAGGTAAAGCTGGCCGTGAGGATGGACGATGGGACTGTGAAGACCTTCATAGGCTGGAGGAGCCAGCACAACAGCGCCCTCGGGCCTTACAAGGGGGGCATAAGGTATCACCCTGACGTAACGGCTAACGAGGTAGTTGCGCTGAGCATGTGGATGACCTGGAAGTGCAGCTTGGCCGGCTTGCCCTACGGCGGCGGGAAGGGAGGAGTTAGGGTAGATCCCAAGAAGCTCAGCGCCGGCGAGCTAGAGAGGCTCAGCAGAGCTTACTTTGCAGCTATATCGGACATAGTCGGAGAAGATCTCGACATACCGGCCCCCGACGTCTATACTAACCCGCAGGTCATGGCCTGGTATTTGGACGAGTATTCCAAAATAAAGAGGGGGTTCTACTTCGGAGTGGTCACCGGCAAGCCCGTGGAGCTGGGCGGCCTCATGGCCAGAGTTTACTCCACAGGCCTGGGGACCGCGATAACGGCCGCCGAGGCAGCAAGGAGGGTGCTGGGCGGAATAGAGGGGAGAACGGTCGCGGTGCAGGGCTTCGGCAACGTGGGCTACTACGCGGCCCTGTTCCTCGAGGAGATGGGGGCTAGGGTCGTTGCAGTAAGCGATAGCAAAGGCGGCATTTTCAACCCGAACGGCTTCCACGTACAGGACGTAATTGACTTCAAGAACAAGACCGGGACGGTAGTAGGGTACCCCAAGGCAGAGAAGGTAATTTCCAACGAGGAGCTGCTGGAGTTGAAAGTTGACGTCCTAGTCCCCTCGGCCATAGAGAACGTCATAACTGAGAAGAACGCGAGGAACATCAAGGCGAAGGTGATAGCTGAGGGGGCCAACGGGCCGACCACGGTAGAGGCGGAGAAGATGCTTACCGAGATGGGGGTGGTGATCGTGCCAGACATCTTGGCAAACGCGGGAGGAGTCATAATGAGCCACATAGAGTGGGTGAACAACAGGATGGGAGGTTGGGTAACGGAGGAAGAAGCCAGGAAGAAGCTAGAGGAGAGGATAATGAACTCCTTCAACAACGTGTGGAAGTTCTGGGAGTCCAAGCTCGACAAGCAAAAGCACAACCTGAGGGCAGCAGCATACGCGGTAGCAGTGGACAGGGTAGTAAGGGCCATGAAGTTGAAGGGGCTCCTCTGAGCCCCTCGCCCTACACTTTTTTATATATAGACCACGCGGCGTCCCTGAACAGGTTAGGCAGGCTATATATGCCCAGCGTGGGCAAGACCTTGCCTTTCCTCATGGCCTCCAGGACGTCCTCGGGCCTTGCGCTCGGCGCATATACTATGGTAGGGGCCGTGCCCACTGCGCTGGGGACATGGGCGTCGCTACCTGCTATGCCTGGCTTTCCAAGCCTCTTCGCCGCCCTCATGGCTAGGAGGTTGAACATCACCATGCTCCTCCCGTTCCACACCTCCACCGCATCGAAGAGCTGGGGAGCCTCGTAGAGCTTCCCTTTCACGCTTGGCATGAAGGGGTGGAAAGGGTGAGGGGCTGCGGTGACGCAGTTGCCCTGAACGGCCAGGTCCCTCAGCTCGAAGGGGTCCCTCGGCAGGGGCTCTGGGAGCGGCGACGGGCAGAAGACTAGCACGTCGCCCCAGCTCGTGTACGCCTCAGTGGCCAAGATCACCGAGACCCGCGAGTCGACGAGCTTAGCGTACTTTTGAGTCAACACCGAACCCCTGAAAGTTCTGTGATCTGTTACTGCTATCGCGTCCAGACGCTTCTTCTCAGCAGACTTCAGGAGGGCCTCTGGGCTTGCGGAGCCGTCGCTTACGTAGGTATGGCAGTGGGTCTCCACGCGGAGCTCCAACGCTTCTCCCTCCTCTCTCTTCGGCTGGCCCTTATAGTGGGCTCAAAAATAGCATATGTAGAGCTACAGAAAAAGAAGCAAGCTACTCTCCGTGCGCCGCCTCCTCGAGCTTAAGGGCGTTTGCTATCTCCTTGTACCTGTTGCGCACGGTAACCTCAGTCACGCCAGCCACCTGCGCTATCTCCTTCTGCGTCTTCCTGAAACCGTGCTTTGAGGCAGCGATGTAGACCGCAGCTGCAGCAAGCCCGCTCGGGTCTTTCCCGGAGGGTATTCCCCTCTTCTTTGCTTCCCTCAATATCCTAATGGCCTCCACCACCACGTTGCCGGGCAACGCGAGGGAGCTGGCAATACTATAAACGAACCTCTCGGGCTCTATTACCGGGATCTTGATCCCCAGGTCCCTCACGAGGAGCCTGTAGTTGCGGGAGACCTCCCTCTTCATGTCCACCTCGTTGTTCCTGAGCACCCTGACTATCTGGTCGAGGCTTATGGCGATCTTGTTCAGCCTGCAGGCTATGTAGAGGGTGGCAGCCACCATGGCCTCTGTGCCCCTGCCCCTCGTGAGCCCCTTGTGGGCTGCCTCCCTGTATATCCTCGCGGCCTCCTCCTTGATGCTCTCCGGGATGTCGAGCTTTGCCGCAATGTCCTCGAGGATGTTAAGGGCATGGCTCGTGCTCTTCTCCACGCTGCTCGATATGCGCCCTATCTTCAGGATCCTCTGGAGCCTAAGCGTCTCTGCCCTCTTGGTGAGCCCTCTTATCTTCTTGTTCCCCGGCTCCCTATATGGGCCCAAGTGAGCCTCCACTCCCATGTATGGCTTAGAGAAGGATATGGCTCCCCCCACTCGGGCCCTCTTCATTTTCTCCTCTGGCGTATACGCCCTCCACTCTCCCTCGTCCGTAATAATGTGCTCCTCTATTACCTCTCCGGTGTCTCTACAGATCCTCACGCCTCTCTGAGGGTCGTAAACCACGCTCTCAGGAGGACACTCCTTCAGGGAGCTACCCATTCACAAACCACCCCCGTGATAAAGGGCCGACACCCTTATATTCTCTACATATTCAAAAGCTATAAGCTATAGTATATACTAAATAGTTTCCAGCCTTGCCCCCGGCGCCCCCAGGCCGCTCAGGAAGGCCTCGTAGCCGAGGCCCTTAACATGCTCTGCTATCCGCTGCGCCCTGCCCGCCTGCGCTATAGCTATGACGCAGCCCCCCCTCCCTGCGCCGGTTAGCTTTGCCCCGAGGGCGCCCGCCCTCCTCAGCTCGTGGGCTATCAGGTCTAGCTTTGCTGTGGAGACCCCCACGGCGGACAGGAGGCCGTGGTTAACGTTCATGAGCTCCCCAAGGCCCTCTGCGTCCCCGGCTGAGAGGAGAGCTATGGCCTCCTCCACTATTGCGTCTGCCGCGAGGTAGAGCTTCTCCAAGGCCCGCCAATGCCTGTCCGCGAGCCTTAGAACTCCCTCCACTGCCTCCCTGGTGCTCCTCTTCTCCCCGCTGTCGACTATTATGAGCGAGTGGCCGCCTAGCCTTACCTCCACCTCCCTCGGCGCTTCCCCCCTTCTGTACACCACCGTTCCCCCCTTCACTGCAATGGCGTTATCGATCCCGCTGGGGTTACCGTGCGCTACCCTCTCCCCCTCCAGCGAGACCTCGAAGAGCTCCCTCTCCCCCAGCGGCGAGCCGTGGAGGGCACTATATGCTAGGGCGTATGCCACGCTGCTCGCAGCGCTGGAACCCAGACCTGCAGAGAGGGGCATCTCGCTCGTGAGCAGCGCGCGATGAGGGATGAGCGAGTACCCCCTCTCCCTTAGGGCCCTTAGCACCGCCACATAAGGGGCCATCTCAGGCCCATATGTGCCGCTAAGGTCCAAGCTGAGCCTGGCGCTGGAGCCCAAGTTAGCGCTATCTATAGAGATCCCCCTCTCCGCCCTCTCCGCCCGGGCCCTGGCCCTGAGGTCCACGGCAGTAGCTATGGCCCGCGAGCCCTTCACCACGAAGTGCTCCCCAAAGAGTATCACCTTCCCCGGAGCGCTTGCCTCTATCAACTCTCCTCCCACGGGGTCCTCAGGAGCTCCTCGTCCTGCTCGTAGTCTATCCCCAGCTTTAGGGCCAGCTCCGCCTTTGCCAGCTCGTAGCCTAAGTAGGCAGCGTGCTCCGCGCTGATCCCGAACCTCCTCACCGCAGCCCTCGCCAGGCTTGTGGCGTGCCTCCCTCGCAGCGCCGCCCTCTCTCCGCCCCTCCCTAAGAAGGACACCACCATCTCGCCCCTCACGTGATCTACCCTCACCCTCAGATACCCCTTCTCATCCCACTGCGGCTCCACGTAGCCCACAGACTCTGCCTCCTCCTTCACCGCAACCCTCCTGCTCCCCCTTTTGATCACCAGCAGCCTGCTGAAGGAGCCCTTGGGGGAGGTCTTTGCTAGGAAGGCCTGGGAGGCCACCCTCAGCGCCTCCCTTGCCTCGGCAGTAGCGTGGAGAGACTTTGGCGAATCTTCCACCACTGCATAGACAGAGGCCCTTAGCTCCACTGCCAAGAAGGCAAGGAGTGCATGAACGCCGTGGCTGTCCGCCTCTATCTCCTCCTGCGCGTTGGCTGCCGAGAACCAGAGAGGCAGGTCGAGCTCCGACGCCTCTAGATACCTTGCCGCTGTAAGCGCAAAGTCTATGAGGGGCACCCCCACTACGGGGTCTACCATCAACTTGTTAATGCCCACCTCCCTCGCCTGCCGCACTGCTCGCGCCAAGGCACTCACGTCCCTATCGCCCACTACAAGGAAATGCTGAGAGGAGAGGTAGGGAGCTATCTCGCCCACCGCCTCGGGCGCAGCCGCTAGCCCGTGAGCCCCTGCGTCTACAGCTGCCTTTGCGTGCTGCAGGGAGGGCGCCTCCACCACCGCCACGACCCCCCTTTCCGCTACGGCAGCTACTCTGCGCGCTAGCTCCTCGGGCCTCATTTCAAAGGAGGAGCCCACGACGACTATCTTCGCCCCCTCCCTCAGGAACCTGTTTACGGCCTCCTGAAACTCCTCTCCTCCCAGCCTAGCGATAGCCTCAGAGGCCACGATAACGGGAGGGCCTCTGAGGGGCACGCTGAGGCCTCCCACGCTGAAGGCCTCCACGTACTCGCCCTTCGGCTCCGAAAGGCTCATGACCTCCTCCGCGGGCCTCAAGGTGTCGAGCGAGCCGCCTTCTGTCACGTATTTCAGCACGTCGCCCAAGTAGTACAGGGATCTGGAGGCCTTGAAGACGGGCCTCCCCAGCTCCTCTGATATCACCGACACGTCCCCTGCAACGCTGCCGGGGACGAGCACCAGGTCTGCCTCCCTCAGCCTCTCCCATATCTCCCTTCTCTTCTTTATCACCCTCGCTATGGTTTCTGCAGAGACCATGGAAATGGAGTGGAGGGGGAGATCTATGACTCTCACCTCTATCCCCTTCAGCCCTAGCCCGGCAAGGTGCTCCAGCAGCATCTCCTTTGCGAGCCTGCTGGTCAGCAGCGCTACCCTAACCATGGAGGCTACCTTCTCCCTCTCCCCTCTTGAGGCTTAAGTAATCGCTTAATATTCGCCCGGCGGAGCTTGATCCTATGATGGAGGCGCCGGCAAGGAAGGCCAGGGCTGCCTCTGGGAATCCCCTTATGCCGCCCGCTGCCTTTACGCCGAGGCCGTGCCTAGAGGCGACCCTATAAGTCCTTAGCACAGTTTCCGCGTCTCCTCCCTTCGAGTAGACGCCCGTGCTGGTCTTGAGATAGGAGGCCCTGCAACGAGCTGCCGCCATAGCTAGATGCTCCAGCTCCTCCTGCGACAGCAGCGGGGCCTCGACGATGACCTTCAGCTCCACGCCTTTCGCAAGCTGTGAGACCGCGCATATCTCTGCCTCAAGCTCCTCCAGAGCTCCACTAAGAAGGGAGAAGTTGGGCACGAGGTCTATGCTCGTCGCGCCTGCAGCCAAAGCCTCCTCCGCCTCTGCCAGCTTCAGCCTTGTGCTGTGGAGCCCAGAGGGGAAGCCCACCACGCTGCAGAGCCTCACCCCCAGCTCCTGCGCTAGAGGGGAAGCATATGGGAGGGCTGCCGGCGAAACTAGGGCGCATCTAAATCCCAGCGCAGCTGCCTCCTTCACAAGCTCCTCGTAAGCCCTCCTAGCCGCCCGCGGGTCCAGCAGCGTTGACTCTATGATCGAGGCCAGCTCCCTCTCGCTCACAAAGAGCCGGAGGAGGGGCTCTAGCTTCAAGCTAGCGGGCCTCCTTTATGGCCATTAAGGCCTCCTCCCTCAGGACGTACTCCCTGTAGTTCCTCAGGAGGTCTTGCATTATGCGGGGGTGCTCCTCTATTTCTGTTATCGCTACGTTCCTCGGGTAGTAGTAGAAGATCTCCCACCTGTCCCTCCTTTCCTTCAGCGTCCTAACTATTTCCCACGTGGCCTGCTCGTCGTCCCCCGCCTCTAGGGCTCTCTGAGTAGCTTCCAGGAGCTTGTCGTTCATCCTCATGAAGTCCCTGTCGTTGGCCCACTTTTCCTTCCTCTCCCTAAGCTTCTTGAGGAAGTCCCTGGGGTGAACGAAGGTATACCTGTACACGGGGCGGGGGAGCAGGAGGGGTATCGAGCGCGTGTAGATCCTCCTGGAGTAACCGTAAAACGAGTGGAGGCCCCTCGCGAGGAAGAAAACAAACTTCCTAGGGTCAACAAGGCCCTTCAGGAGCTCCTTGAGCAGGAAAGACCTCTTGGCCTTCAGCGTCCACGCGTCCCCCATCGCCTCATATATACCCAAGTTCCTCACCAGCCGAAGCCTAAACTCCTCCCCGAAGGCCACGTTGCGGAAGAGCATGAGGTATGGGACGGCGAACCCCCACATTTCAGGCCATATCTCATGGATGTTCCTCAAGTATTCCCAGCTCTTCTCATGAATGACCTCGTTTGCCTGAACGTAGAAGGCGTACTCCCCCTTACATCTCTCCAGCATCCTATCCGTCATGACCTTCAAGGTGCGCGCGAAGCTCTGCTCCCTGGGCCACTCCTCTGAATAGAGCTTCACCTTAGGGTTCAGCTGAGCTATCTTCTCCAGGACCTGATACGTGCCATCTGTGGAGAGGCCGTCGGATATGAGGAACTCGTCGCACACAGGGAGAGCCTGTGCTATGGTTTCCACGAAGGGATAGCCCTGGCTTAGCAGGTTCCTCGAGACCATGAAGCATGTGATCTTGGGCCTCAATACTGCTCGAGCTACTTTCTCCTACAAACGTTAATTTAGCTTCTCATAGCTCCCAGAAGGGCGGTATGAGAGGCCCTTACGACGTCCTAGTAGTAGGAGCTGGGGCTGTGGGGCTATCGATAGCCTACGAGCTTGCGAGGAGGGGCGCTAGCGTTGCCGTCATTGAAAAGGAGGCGGAGGCGGGCTTTGGCGTCTCAAAAGGTCATGCAGGGGTGATCCACGTACTCCAGCTGCCGCTGGGGTCTCTTAAGAGCAGGCTGGCCATCTATGGGAACAAGATGTACGATAAGTGGGCCGCTGAGCTAGGGGTAAAGCCCTGGAGGCTCCCCGCGCTCCTCGCGGCGAGCTCGCCCTTTCAGCTCCCGCTCGTCCTCCTGCTATACCCCATCCTCAGGG
>JAOAKH010000022.1 GCA_026413755.1 Acidilobaceae archaeon
GAGCAGGGGAGGCTGGTGTGCCTAGCGCTCCACGTTGACGAGCAGGCCTGGAGCAGGGTGGAGAGGGCCTTCGCGCTGGTGAAGTATTACTGCGAGACGAGGCGCATGGAGTGCGAGCTGCAGAAGATAGGGAAGGAGAACGTGTTGGGAGAGGTCCTGGAGACAATCGCGAGGGAGCTGAAGAGGTGCGATCTCCTCACCCTCTACCTCACCGGCGGGCCTAGGCTGCTCGTCGCCTCTGCAATCTTTTCCTCCCTCCTATTACCTCCATGGGAGGGCGAGAGGGTGACGCTGGAGGTGGAGGGGAGGGCTTTGAGGCGAGGCTAGAGGTCTCCTTGAAGGCCTTCTCAGCGCTGCTGAGGTTAGACGAGATAGAGAAAGCTATAGTTGTGGAGGCGCTGAAGGGGCCCGTTAGGCCCTCGGAGCTGCCAAAGAGAATAAAGATCGCTAAGTCCACAGCGTACAGGAAGGTGAAGGAGTTGGAGAGGATGAGAGTGCTCGTGAAGCGAGACGGAGCAACAGTAGAGGAGTACTTCCTCTCAGAGGACCTCAGGAAGGCGATAAGGATCTGAGGGGCCTTAGGAGCAGTGCTTTGCTCAGTACTCGCTCCCATCCGAGACTCGTGAGGAAAACCGAAGTAAGGGCTATGGTTCCAGAGACTGAGACTATGGTCTCAGAAATTAAGACTTATTATAGCGCTACCAGGGCAAGAGGCTAATAAAAATTTATATACTCTGTTTGATTTAGATCCCAAACGGTGCTTAGGGTTGAGAGAGTATAACTCAATTGTTCGGGTCCTAGCTTTCCACGTAAAACAAAAGAACTACGCATACACGGATATCCTGTCGAACGCCCTGAACGTCGATGCGGTAGAGCATGCACTGTATGACGCGATGAGGGACTACCTTTCTCTGTGCACCTCCCAGCCCCAGCAGAAAGCCCAGCAGAAAGAGCCCCAGCAGAAAGAAATGGAGGAGTGCTGTCCCTCTCCAGAAGAGGTCAAGTACATAGAGAGGGACATCCAGCGCCTCTTCGAGGAGCACCGTGAGAGGCCGCTAATAGAGCTCCTCAGGCTGTCGAGAGAGCTTGCCATAAAAGCCGTTGCAGGGAGCATTGTGATGTGCAGGAGTAAGGAGGGTGGTAGCGGTGGCTCTCAGGCCCAGTGATAGGATAGTCCTCTCCCTCTCTGCTCGCGTCCTCGTTAATGTTGAAGCTCTGAACATGGCAGAGACTGTGGGCAACGTCAGCAGGCACAGAAAGGCGCCCGTTGTCGTTCCGTCGGAGCAGGGGCCCTCTCTTGTCTATGTGCCAGCAGTTAGCGGCGAGTCGATAGCTCACCATTTCCAGAAAATATTCGTGTCTATTGCGAAAGAAAGGGGCCTCCCAGTGCCTAAGCTAGAGGAGCAGGGGTACTTCCTGAAGTACGCGAGCGAAGAGGTACTAAAGAGCCATTATCCAGAGATAGAGGCAGAGCTAGCCAAGGTTAGCGGTATATGCGAAGCGGAGAAAGTGCTTGTAGGAAGGAGTGCGGTAGCCGACGTGGCAGGTTTCCTCTTCGCAGGAGACAAGAAGCCGAGCGTAAAGAGATCTTCCCGCGTTCACTTCTCATACCTAATCCCTGCTCTCGACTCCGTAGCGCGGGGAGCCGTGGCTGCCCACTCTCAGATCCACGTTAGGTACAGTCCGGAGGCAAGAAGAGGGGAGCAAGCGCTATACTACGTGGAGGGAGCGAGCGCTCTCTACACCCTTTCCGTGGTCTTTGCTGCTAGCGATGTGGGCAAGCTGGAGTACTGCCAAGACAAGAGCAGCCTCGACGTGGAGGAGAGGAAGAAGAGAGTAGACGCGGCCCTCGACGCTCTCCTTGTCCTCCTTGATGGCATGAGGTTCGGGGCAAAGCACGCCCGCTACCTGCCTCACTGGAAGTTCGATAGCATAGTGGCAGCAGTTTCCGTAGGGCCTGTAGACTTTGTAGTCTCTCCAGCCTCCAACTCTCGATACATCCAGGAGACTGTGGAGAGAGCTAACTCTATCAGGAGAGCTCTTGGGAACAGAGTGGACGTGCAGAGCTTCGTCTACGTGGCCAGCGACAGTAGCGTTAAGCCTCCACAGCAGGCGCCTGGCGTTACCGTCTACAACGCTCACACCGAAGTGCTAGAAGCCGCAGCAGCTGCTGTACGCAAGCTAATGGGAATAGCTCCTCAGGCGCCCAGAAAGTAGGGTCGAGAAATGAGGCTAGCCTCCCTTTTTTCTCGGGTTTCCCTTCATTGGGGCTTTGTAGTTAGAGTGCCGGGCGCTACTGCAGCCCAAACAGCGCTCCCCATCCCTCCAGTGACTACCGTCGTGGGGGCGTTCTCAGCACCCCTCTTCAGGCTCCTCGGAGTACCGCTCGGGAGCCCGTTTAAGTTCATAGCTGAGGAAGGCGGAGCGATATTGAGCGAACACTTCGAGTGCTCCCTAGGCTCTACCCTCGCCGCAGCCGCTGGCCTTTCGGGAGAGGGGGGAGGGCTAGTAATGTATCAGGAGCTCACCAAGGTAGCGACCTCTCCATACAAGAGTGGGGGCGACTGGAGCAAAAAGGTGAGGATGAAAATCGGCACTGCGGGCTTCTACCAGGAGTTCATAACGACTGCGCAAGCAGTTCAGGCAATGGGGGCCTCATATGGGCCTGACACGCAGCTAGACCTGGCATGGGTGTTCGACGTAGATGCGCTAGCTAACTGCCTCGCGAAGAAGGGAGTGAAGGTCTCGAGGGCAGACGTGGAGGCTGCGCTACCTCTCGCGGCGCATGGCGTGAGCAGGCTGGGCTCAAAGGAGGGCATGGTATCGGTAATAGAGGGAGAGTACCTAGGGGAAGGCAAAATAAGGACGAGGGATACAGGGGTTATTAAAACGTACTTCTACGTGCCAGAGAGGTGCGTGGAGCCCCTGAGCGAGGAGGTGGACAAAGCTCAGCTCTGGGACAAGAAATACCAGCCGGCTACCTACTATGCGCCAGGGCTCCTCTCGAAGGCTCTGTGGGTGATATCCTCCCCTGTTGAGTACAAGCTAAATGGGGACTGCATAGCATATGAGCTAGGGAGCGAAGAAAGAGTGGTGGTAGGTGAGAGGGCATGAGCGTGAGCATTCCTCTGCTACCCATGCATACCCTCGGGCGGAACTTCCAACTCCTTGCCCTGGCTCTGGGAGACAAAGAGGGTCAGGCAAAGATAAGGGCAGAAACAGACTCGATAGAGTTCCCTTCGGCGGACGCCTATGTTAGATTCGTAAAGAACACGTACGAAGCCCTCTATAGACTCCACGTCGGCAAAGTTCGGCTGCTGGAACGCGAAGTGCCAGAAGGGGTCGAGGGAGAGGTCTGTGGCAGGGGGTCACCACAACTCTACGGCAACGACCAAAAGCATACGTATCTAGCAGGCAAGACTGTTTGCGCCAGGGCCACTTCATATGTGAGGGCCGTTATGAGAGGGGGCCCACTTAAGCAGTTAGTCCCCCTGCCGTATGTGCTCAGGGCTACCCTGTACAGTAAAGAGAGGCCGTCGATGCCTATCAAAGATAAAGTGAGCCTCGACAGCGTTGGAATGGCATACCTCGGCATGGTAGGCAGCTACGTGGGAAGGAAGGAAGACATAGAATACTACTTGGTTCCTGCAGACGTCACAGATCCCGCCTATGTCTTTGCGGTGCTCCAGGTCCTGAAGATGCCAGCGGGAGAGGAGCTCCCTGTCATTGTGCGGAAGTTGGAAGATATTAACTTATCTACAGATATTGCTACCTATCTCGGTTTCCTCCTCAAGGCCCTGAAAGCAGAGGAGGCAGGGATGAATGCCTTTGGGCTCGCAAGGGAAGCGGCATATGAGAAGTTCCTTGTTGTGAAGGTAAGGGCTGCTGGCAACAGGCCAGACGTCACGTGGGCAGCACCTCTCTCGCTCTCTGTGCCCTTGGAGATGACGAGGGAGCAACAGCTGCAGGAAGCTCTGAAAAGCGTCTACATCTTGGCGTCCTCTGCGAGGAGAGGGAAGGATAGAGAGAGGGCTGAGGACGTGGTGAGGGAGTGCTTTAACTCCCTCGCTCTCTCTATATTCACCAATGTACACCCCGTGGGAAGGGAGGAGCTTAGCTATAGATGCATACGCGCTGCAATTGTGGCTTTTCAGGACGACGAGACTTCAGGTCCCCTGAAGGGCTTAACAGGAAAGATTATCCGAGCCCTGGGGAGGTAAAATGTGCGAGCCATGCGGAAGGGAAAAGCAGCTGAGAGATGCTATAATGAAGGCTCTATCTGATGGGAAGAAGCTGATCTTCGTCTTCGCCCCCACGGGCTACGGCAAAACGCGCGTCTCCCCCTACCTCCTTCACGCGGCTCGTGAGAAAGGCTTTGCCTCTCGGCTGATTCACGTAGTCCCCACGCGCGCTCTCCTAGAAGAGATATACGAAAAGAAGTTCAAGGGGCCAGCAAAGGAGTGCGGCATCCATGCAGCATACCAGTCGCTAGACTGGCGCGAGGGCGAGACAAAGAGCCCCTATTTCCTGGCAGAGCTCGTCGTGACCACACTGGAGAGCTTTATCCTGAACGCCTTCAAGCTGCCTCCTGCGGAGTTTACGAAGGTCGTCGAGGGTTCCAGCGAGGGACACTACTACCCCTCCGTGTCGGCTCTCCTCTCCTCTATAGTTGTTTTTGACGAGGCGCACCTCTACATAGCGGAAGCAGAGGGGAAGCCCGTCGCTCTCGTTGTGGCTGCTGCGAGGGCTCTCCTGGCGATGAACGTGCCAGTGGTCATACTGACTGCGACCATGCCCTTAGTGCAATTTGAACACATTGTGGCAATGCTGGCGTCGAGAATAGATGATGTGAAGGTGCTCTATGTATGCCCAGCGCCAGGCCGTTGCGAGCAGGCAGAGAAGATGAAGAAGAGAGGCTACGATGTGGAGGAGATGCAAGATGATCAGCAGAGGTTCATTAACATAGAGTGGAAAACGAGAATCATGAGCTATCAGGATGCCCTGAAGGAGGCCCAAACAAAGTGCCAGAATGAGCTGGTTCTCTGGGTGTCCAACACTGTCAAGGGAGCCGTGGAGGTCTTTGAGGTCTTTGACAAGCTTAACAAATGCGAGAGAGTTCTGATACATGGGAGGCTGAGCGAGCTAGACAAGGAAGCTGCTAGAGAGAAAATGAGAAAGCTGAAAGGAGAGCAAGGCGACAATCACTCCAGTCCCTGCACCTCCGAGAAAAGCAGAAAAGAGCCAGAGGGAGAGCTAAACAAGAAAGCTAAAGCTGCTGAGAGAAGGGGCATAATCGTGGCAAGCCCCATTGCCGAGGTAGGGTTGGACATAGATGCCACGATCCTCATATCTGAGGCGACGAGCATGGAGAGCCTTGTGCAGAGGGCGGGAAGACTCTACAGAGAGAAGGAGAGTGGCACAGCAGAAGTATGGATCTATGAGAAGGACATCCATGAGGAGGAGAGTAATGCAATGAAAGAGATAAAGCGCGAGGTAATAAGAGAGATAGAGAGCTATAGAAAGCAGGGAGTACTCATAGACTGGAGGTCACCGACTTCGCTAGGGGGGAGAATCTCATACGTTGAGCTCATGGAAAAGATTGCAGAAGGGAGGAGGGCAGATTACTCGTTGGACGTGTCCTATGCTGGGCTCTTCGAGGGCATTGTCAGCTACGACTCTAGGCCGCGTCGAGCCCTTGAGAGCGTTTCAGACATCGAGAGCTTTGGCGCTCTCCTTTCC
The DNA here is from genome assembly GCA_026413755.1 of Acidilobaceae archaeon. Classification (GTDB taxonomy): domain Archaea; phylum Thermoproteota; class Thermoprotei_A; order Sulfolobales; family Acidilobaceae; genus DSZV01. Next base: position 5,740 of record JAOAKH010000022.1, read on the forward strand.
CTAGTGAAAGTGAAGGTGGGCCCGGGGGACAAAGATTACGTTATCGTTAGCACAAACACCTTGAATCCTGAGTGGATAGAGTGGGAAACAGAGAAAAAAGTGAGAGTGAAAGTGGAGGCAGTAGTGAAGGGTCCAGATGGGAAGGAGAGGAGAGAAATATACTTCTCTAGAGTGCTTGGGAATATGCTGAGACCACCTGAACCTGAAGAGGAGAGGAAGAAGGGGGAGAAGAAGAAAGATCGATATATGAACATTCATCACATTAGGATGCTCAGGGATGAGCTCCTAAGAGAAGGAGAAGAGAGACTGAAGCAACAAGGAGTGCAAAAGGTCTATCTCACCATTCGAGATTACTACCTAATAGGTGAGAAGGCATACCGCCGGGGGAGGGGGTTGGGGGTAGATGTGGCCCGTGGCATATGACGATGGCAGAGTGAGGGTGCCGCTAGCAGATCACCTGACTACTGTTGCCCTTTGCGCCATGGAGCTCTTCCCGCACGAGCTCTCAGTCCTAGAGAGGAGGCTCTCCTTCCCCGCAGGGAGAGCTCTCCTGCTCGCAGCCGCTCTGCACGACCTCGGGAAGGCCTCTCGGAAATACGACCGGCGGGGGAGCAGTGGGAAGATATCCTTCATGTACCATGAGCTGGCCTCTGCATACATCCTATATAGGTCAGCAGTTCAGGAGAGCCAGGAGGAGAGAAGGGTCTTCTGGATAGCAGCAAAGGTCATATCACGTCACCATGCTGCAATGGATGACCGTCATCCGGTAGACATAAGAGACATGATAGGGTCATTGCCAGATGTGATAGACAAAGTAAGCAACACTATCGGGTGCCTTCGGCCAGGGGAGGCAGAGAACGTGGTGAGCGAGGTAATGGATAAGCTACAGAAGCGTTCCTCGCAGCTCGCATATTTGAGGAATGAGATAGGGTCAGCCCTCCAAGATCTAAAAGTCGTGAGGGGGCAGCTCTCCCGCATCATAAAGCCCTTCATCATGAGGGAGGAGATGTGCTACCAAGATGCTGGCAAGCATGGGAAGGAGGAGCTACGTCGCGACAGTAGACTGCACAGAGACGTTTGGCAATTCATTGACAACCTTGCGAGAGTGCGGGACAGAGCTAACGGCAGGAACTACTATCCTATCATTGCTTCCCTCTCAGGGGCACTCATCGTAGCAGACAACCTTGTGGCACACTACGAGAGGAGGACATCTGACGACGAGGCCTCCGAAAACTATATGCGGCACTGGCAGCACGAGCTAAGGAGGAGCGGCAGGGACGTCAGCTCCCTCTCTTGCCTCCAGTACGTTGAAAGCTACGTCTCCAAACCCGATGCTTCTGCTCTTCCCTAGCCCCATCCTGGCAACAAAGCCCAGCAGCCTGTCCGTTACCCTCTCCATCCTCTTGCTCCCCAGCTCGTATATTACGTAGCCGATGGGCCCCCTCACCTTCCTTAGCCTTCCGTCCTGCGCCCTGTACAGGGCAGTCACGGGCCTCAGCTTGTAGTCCAGCTCGTACATGAAAACGTCTGCAGCCCTCCCCACTGCATAGGGCATATAGCTCTCCCTCGCCTGCTCGCGCCTCACTATTGCTATCCACTCCCTTGCTGCAGCAGAGAGGAGGTAGGCAGGCGTGGGCACCAGCTTGTAGGCCTGCGCCAGCTCCCTTATGCTCTTCCTCTCGCGCAGCGGCGGGGGCGTCATGAGCTTGGTGGACAGCAGCAGCGGCGTCCTGATGATCATCTTGAAGGGCCTCCCGGCCTCGAGCCCTATGCTCAGCCTGCCCACCTCCTCCACGTCTATCCTGCTAACGGAGAAGGAGAGGCTTGCAGCGCCTAGCCTTACCTTCCCCTTACATCCCATGGAGGCCTCCAGGGCCTCTGAAGGGTCCTCTGAGTATATCGCTACCTTCCCCTCTAGCTTCTCCCCCGCCCTTGCGATCACCACCTTGCCGGTGGAGAAGAGGGCCTTGCTCCCCCTCATGAGGGCAGTGACCCTGGCCTCTTTCAAGGCCTTCTTCCCCTTCATCAGCTCGGCGAGCTGGGGGAGACAGCCAGAAAAGATTGCCTGCTTCGTCACGCGGGAGGTGAAGGGAGGGAGGATCACGTCTGCCTCTGGCGGTACGAACTCTAGGGTAGTGGTGATCACGTAGCCTCGAGCCCCATCTATCAAGGAGAGGAAGAACTCCCTCAGCGTCCCCACCAGGGGAGAGGAGAGGCTTAATAGTAATGCTCTTATTGCCGGAGCCTAGGCCTAGAGGGCTAGCGTCGAGGGGCTTTTGCCTCGCCGGAGGCACAGCTGCTCATCTGCGCCCCTCATTCCCCCACGGGAGAGCAACGCCATAAACTTTGCGACGAGGAAAGGGAGGAGCAGCTCCCGTAAGGCCCGCTGAGAGGCGGGGGCTCAGGTATTACTTGCCTCTCCATTAGAAAGGGGGGAAGAGGAGAGGATCGGCGGGAGAGAAGGTGGGAGTAGAGGACGTGGCTGCAGCCTTTGAGAGGATAACGAGCGTGTTCCCCCACATAGGCCTGCAGGGCGACGTGAGCTACTATCTAGCGCTGGCGGGGCTGACCATACTCTTCCTCGTCACCATCTTCTCCGTGGGCTTCCTGGTGATCTGGAGCATAACCACAGCCCTCAACAAGCCCCCCTCCTTCCTCGCGAAGGCAGTCATCGTGATAGCCATATTCCTCGTCTTCTTGGCTATTATCCTCCCATAGCCTCCGCCCTTGCCTGCAGCTTTTTCTTCATCATCTTCAGCCTTATGAAGTCCTCCCTCATGCGCTGGTCCAGCACCCCCTTCACGTACCTTATGGCCTCTGCGTAGCTCGGCAAGATGGCGT
>JAOAKH010000023.1 GCA_026413755.1 Acidilobaceae archaeon
GCTATAAGCAGTCCTCCTTTCAACTCCATGCGATGGATTCCTAACTGTTCTACGCGGGAGTGATCGATTGCCTTTGCGACCTTTCAACTCCATGCGATGGATTCGGACACTCCTCAGGAAAGCCAGCAACCGTTAGCATAGTGATCTTTCAACTCCATGCGATGGATTCAGCTCCTCTGCTAAGGACCCAACCATGTAATAGCCAGAGCACCTTTCAACTCCATGCGATGGATTCGGGGGGCGGAGTTATACGTATGTGTGTGCGTTTCTATACTTTCAACTCCATGCGATGGATTCCTTAAGGTTGGAAGGAAGGATTAGCCATCTACGCCCGGGCTATCCCTTTCAACTCCATGCGATGGATTCCCCCCCGACAGCAAAGTTCTTATCGCTTAGCTTCAACTCCTTTACCTTTCAACTCCATGCGATGGATTCAGAGAACCCTCGGTATATCGATTTCAGGTCCCTCTGCTATCTTACCTTTCAACTCCATGCGACGGATTCCTATTACACATTGTGGAAGAGGGATATGCCATGGTAGTCTTTCAACTCCATGCGACGGATTCCTCCAACCTCCTCCATGAGCCGGTCCAATTACGGGGATAGTCCTTTCAACTCCATGCGACGGATTCGTCCTAAACCTCAAATTCCTATTATGGTCCTGTGGTCCTCTTTCAACTCCATGCGACGGATTCTTCTGGAGAAGCTCCTAGACTCTAAGAAGGGGCGCCGTAACTTTCAACTCCATGCGACGGATTCACAACGACTGTGACATAGCCCTCGAAAGATATGTAAACGAGCTGCCTTTCAACTCCATGCGACGGATTCTACGTACCCCCATGTCGAAGATTCTGCACGATTCTGCATCTTTCAATTCCATGCGACGGATTCGCGCCCTCAGGGGCTCGATCAAATGGAAGTAATGCCAAGCTAGGCTTTCAACTCCATGCGACGGATTCTGAAATAGACGATGTATGGGTTAACTACATTTATGTTATGATCTTTCAACTCCATGCGACGGATTCAGAGCCTGCACCGGAGGGCTCCCCTCCTGAGGGAGCTGATCTTTCAACTCCATGCGACGGATTCCTACCTTTATCTCGAGCAGCACCCCCTCATAGCCGCTCCTTCTTTCAACTCCATGCGACGGATTCCTATATAGAATTGTATGTGTGTATAATAGGAGCAGAGGGGGCAGCTTTCAACTCCATGCGACGGATTCCCCACATGACAATGACTATTACGGTGAAGGCCATGCCAGCCTGCGCCGAGAACTTTCAACTCCATGCGACGGATTCCTGCACGGTCTCCGCCCCCGTGGCCAAGAACTGCATGAATGCATCTACTTTCAACTCCATGCGACGGATTCTTCCTGTTGCCAATATTCTTTATCGTCGCGGTTGTGGATCTTTCAACTCCATGTGACGGATTCTTCCATTAACGTCACAATCACATTACTTGGAGTCATAAAATACACTTTCAACTCCATGCGACGGATTCTTTACGTTAACGTTTGCTGCCACTCTTCTTACTCTTCTAGCCTTTCAACTCCATGCGACGGATTCAGCAAGCCGGCGCCCCAGCCTCAGCCTGCTGTCCCTACTTCTTCTTTCAACTCCATGCGACGGATTCTCCGCGCGTAGCAGCCGTCCCTTGTCCCCGTGGCGATAGCCGCCCTTTCAACTCCATGCGACGGATTCACGTGCAACTAAAAATGCTATGCTTGCACGTCCTTTGAATTTCCTTTCAACTCCATGCGACGGATTCGCAAGTATATGTTTATCGTCAATCTGTTGAACAAATAACTTTCAACTCCATGCGACGGATTCCGTAGTTGGACCGGCTAGGGGCATACCCTGGAGGCCCTTAGTAGGCTTTCAACTCCATGCGACGGATTCTCCCCCAGTTGAGAGGATGGAGGTAATAGCTCGCTATGAGCTTTCAACTCCATGCGACGGATTCTTATCAAGGAAGCTCACATGGGTGGACTATCGCAGTCTTTCAACTCCATGCGACGGATTCTCCTTCCTAAACCTTAGCCAGGCCTCTCTCACCTGGCCCTGCTTTCAACTCCATGCGACGGATTCGCATTTGAGGAGGCCTCGCTAGTGGTGGCACTCATCATGCCTTTCAACTCCATGCGACGGATTCACCGCAGACTTTGCCGGTGGTAGCGATGTGCCTGACCCCTATGCTTTCAACTCCATGCGACGGATTCGCTGCAGCGTGCACTGAAAGCAGCAGCATTATATGTACCTTTCAACTCCATGCGACGGATTCTCAATAGAAAAGAAAAGGGCCTATTCAGGGCAGTTAACAATATAATCTTTCAACTCCATGCGACGGATTCTCGATGGCCTCGGCCAGCGTCTCGAGGCTAATTCCCTCACTTTCAACTCCATGCGACGGATTCATAACCTCCTTGAGGCCGGAGAAGAGCTGCTCCAGGGCTGCTATCTTTCAACTCCATGCGACGGATTCGCCCCCTTGTCCAAGCTGGCTCCAGGCTGGGGGGCTAGGCTCCTTTCAACTCCATGCGACGGATTCATATAGGACAGTCCCTTAGCTATCAGCTCTCTCGCTAACTCTCTGCTTTCAACTCCATGCGACGGATTCCTAAAACAGGGATGTGTGATGCTGTCAAGCAAAGAAATACGCTTTCAACTCCATGCGACGGATTCACAATGTTTAGGGAGCAAATTTGCTCCCAGGAGATATTCTCCTTTCAACTCCATGCGACGGATTCCTCCTGAGGAAATGGAAGATGTACACAGAGCAGAAGGCTAAGCCTTTCAACTCCATGCGACGGATTCGGGGCCATCGCTGGCTTGAGGATTACGGCTACTATCGCCTTTCAACTCCATGCGACGGATTCGAAAGGCAGCATTATGTACGATAGGAGAGAGGATAAGGATAAACTTTCAACTCCATGCGACGGATTCCTGAGGGCCTCCTGGCTCTTCAGGGCCGTCTAGCTTTCGAGCCGATTGACTTTCAACTCCATGCGACGGATTCCAAGATGCATGTTTACTTCCAAGTGCTGCCTCTAGCCGAGAAGCCTTTCAACTCCATGCGACGGATTCCGACATGGCTACTATGAGGCTAATCTCGATCTCATAAAACCTTTCAACTCCATGCGACGGATTCGCTGCTGGGGCTGGACTATGGAAGTAGGGACGGTAGGCTCTTTCAACTCCATGCGACGGATTCCGGATTCGCCACGGGGCTTCCTGCTGTGGCTACCCTCACTACATCCACTTTCAACTCCATGCGACGGATTCCTTGGGCACTCATGTGCCTCACCTGGCCGCTCCACTGTTATCTTTCAACTCCATGCGACGGATTCTCTTTGTCGACAGCATTAGCTTGCTGAATGGCCTTGCAAGACTTTCAACTCCATGCGACGGATTCTCCTCTATTACGACCTCATGCACGCGTGGGATCATGATAGAGCTTTCAACTCCATGCGACGGATTCGCCGGCACCTTGGCCCTAAAGTGCTTCCCTGTCTGAGGGTCCTTTCAACTCCATGCGACGGATTCATCTGCAGGATGGCCCTGGCAGTAAGGGAGGGAGATCCTGGATCCTTTCAACTCCATGCGACGGATTCATTATGATGGACCGGGATCATGTAGGGCTTGAAGCGTCTCTTTCAACTCCATGCGACGGATTCGGCGGAGGAGGTGGCTCTATAATAGGAGCCTTCTTTAGCTTTCAACTCCATGCGACGGATTCACATAGGATCTCTTTTCAATTCTCATTAGATAAATCCTGGCTTTCAACTCCATGCGACGGATTCACCTGCTGCTCTTTCTGGCTGGCTGGGCTGCCACGTTGAAGACTTTCAACTCCATGCGACGGATTCTCCTTACGCTGCGACGCCTGTAGGAGGGCTTCTGTTGTGAACTTTCAACTCCATGCGACGGATTCCCAGCCGCAGGCAGTAGCCAATGCTTCAGTAATAATTAGGCTTTCAACTCCATGCGACGGATTCCATACCCGAGCTCGACTACACACGGGAGTGGTTAGCTATCATCTTTCAACTCCATGCGACGGATTCTGTGACGTATGCTGCCCTCTCAGGCCTCGACGCAGCCCTCATCGCCCCTTTCAACTCCATGCGACGGATTCTCTCTCACCTCTGGCACCTCTTATGGACATCAAAAACTTATCTTTCAACTCCATGCGACGGATTCAGGAGGCGCCCTCGGTAACAGGGAAGTATTTCGAGTTAGAGTTAAGCTTTCAACTCCATGCGACGGATTCGCGGGGGCTACCACGTCTATTTCCTCCTTCAGGAAGAGGTACTTTCAACTCCATGCGACGGATTCCAAAGTAGAGGTTAAATAAGTTAATGAGCTGAAGGCCGTAGCTTTCAACTCCATGCGACGGATTCACAGGCCTCATCAGGACGCACATCTGGCTCCATCACGGTGCACATCTGCTTTCAACTCCATGCGACGGATTCTTACAGAGGCCGCCTAGCCAGTATACTCGAGGAGGAGATCAAGCTTTCAACTCCATGCGACGGATTCCCGGCGCCTCCACTCCAGCTAGGCTTCTTAGGCACTCTAGGAGCTTTCAACTCCATGCGACGGATTCGCTACTTACTCTGGCACAGTCACTGTAGATAGACCTAACATCTTTCAACTCCATGCGACGGATTCCTAGGGGCGAGCTCGGTCGGTGGGAGCAAATTTGCTCCCTAGATACTTTCAACTCCATGCGACGGATTCCCAGCCGAGATGGCCCTCGTAGCCCCACCTCCAGCCCCTTAGCCCTTTCAACTCCATGCGACGGATTCTCACTAGCGTCCACATGGCCCGGCCCCAGGTAACGGAACTTTCAACTCCATGCGACGGATTCTTAGCGCGTTCTTCGCCGAAGCTCGAGAGGGGGCAGTACTTTCAACTCCATGCGACGGATTCGAGGATTACAGGATGAAGAGGGACATATCTGCTCCCATTAACTTTCAACTCCATGCGACGGATTCTCTACGGCTTTCTAGTATTTGACGTTGGCTTTAGTTTCTTTCAACTCCATGCGACGGATTCGCTTTCGGCTAGCAGCTCCCTACACTGTTTCCTCACGTCCTCATGCTTTCAACTCCATGCGACGGATTCGGCTGGCGGGGCTGGAGGAGCTACGGGGGCTACGGCGACGATCTTTCAACTCCATGCGACGGATTCTCGAGGGCCAGTTCGCCAGCCCCGGGCCCCTGGCCCCTAGCCGAGCCCTTTCAACTCCATGCGACGGATTCGCCCTTCAGCAACGCATGCGTTATGAACGCATAACGCAATCTTTCAACTCCATGCGACGGATTCCCAGCTAGCCTGCTAGCGCTTCCCTTCTCTAGGCACTCACTTTCAACTCCATGCGACGGATTCTAAGTATACACCCGAACAGGAGGCCCTTAAGCTAAAGGTGCTTCTTTCAACTCCATGCGACGGATTCAAAGGTATTCTTTGCCGACTTCGACTTCAAGGAGGTCCTGAATGCCCTTTCAACTCCATGCGACGGATTCTTACAGTTAGCAGCGTCCATGGCACCTCTATCTCTACGCTGACGGACTGGTCTTTCAACTCCATGCGACGGATTCGCAGCTCCAGCTTAACAGCCCTAGCCTCTGGCACATCCTGCTTTCAACTCCATGCGACGGATTCTTCTCGCATATTGCCATGATACGATAAAGGCTGGCTAGCTTGTCTTTCAACTCCATGCGACGGATTCGGAGGTACTCTCAACATGCAAGAAGACCATGAGCATGACTTTCAACTCCATGCGACGGATTCTACACCATCTCCACTAGTAATAGTGTGTCTACGGGGTTTTTCTTTCAACTCCATGCGACGGATTCCTATCCCATAGGCAGGTGCCCCATGATGCCCCATATATAATGAGCTTTCAACTCCATGCGACGGATTCCCTTAGAGACGAGGTGACTGAGGAGGATGCTAAGGCCGCCGTCTTTCAACTCCATGCGACGGATTCCCTCGATTTTGATATTCCGTTCTACGATATCAGCAACCTTCACATCTTTCAACTCCATGCGACGGATTCTTGGTGGAGTGCCTAAAGAGTTACCAGATGGCACTAGAATCTTTCAACTCCATGCGACGGATTCTGCAC
>JAOAKH010000024.1 GCA_026413755.1 Acidilobaceae archaeon
CCTTCACGGCGTCAAGGTAGAGGACGTGGTGCTGATCACAAGCAGAGGAAGGAAGGTGCTCACTAGCATGGCAAGGCTCCTAGTCTGAGTAGTGGAGCAGAACCCTGCCCTCTTTTACATATGCTCCGCAGAATGTGCAGAAATTCCTTCTCATAGCTCTCCCGCAGACGGGGCACTCGCCTGTCCTGGGAGGGAGCCCTGCCAATGAGGAGAGCCTGTGGGCGAGCCACGCATGAGCTTTGCTGGGCGGAGCGAAGTCGAGCCCCTCGCCGCTAGCCCCTGCGGCCAGCGACTTCAGCACCTCCATGGAGCCAGAGCCTATGTTCACGGGAGCCTTGGGCCTACGGGCTAGCTCCTCCAGACCCCTTCGCCTGAGGATCTCCCGCAAGACGAGCTTCCCCTGCCTGCCGTCAGTGAGGCAATGAACTGGGAGGCCCAGAGCTACCCTCTTGGTGCCCTCCGTATACAGAGGCGTCCTCACCTTAACGCCGAGCCTCTCCCCCACCTCAACCGTAGGGAGCCGGGAGCTCTCTGCCTTCTCCCTCACCCACCTCAGCACCTCCTCCGGGGCCCTATGGAAGAGGAAGGTGTAGCCCACGAAGAGCTCGTCCCCTCCGTCCCCTGAGAGCACGCAGGAGCATCCCGAGGCCTTGGCAGCCCTCAGGGAGAGGTAGTGGACTGCATCGCACGAAACCTCGACGGGATCTATAACTTTGAAGTTTACCAGCACCCAGTCCACAGCTTCCAAGTACTCCTCAATCGAGGGCTTGATCACAAGGTGCTCGCCGAGCCCCAGCAGCTCTGCGGCCAGCGCGGCAAACCTCGCGTCCTCCCCTGCCAGGTCTACTGTTATTGCTCTGAGCCTCTCCCTCTGCGGGTGGAGGGCGACTATTACGCTAGTGTCCACTCCCCCTGAGAGGAGGGAGCAGTCGCAGCCCCCCGCCTCGCTGGCTATGAGCTGCTCGAGGAGCTCCCGCGCCTCTTCACACGACAATTCCCTTCCGCCCTCGAGCAGCTGACGCCTGCCCTATGCGGCGACTCTTCCCACGAACTCGTACTTCGTCGAGTGGAGCAAGGGGGTGGCGATGCCAAATATCACGACGGGCAGCTCGACGATTGCAGAGACCTTCACCTCTGCCTCTCCCCTCTCCAACAGGGCCCTAAGGACTTCTAACGCAAGGCTTGCCGCAGGGACGCGAAGGGGAAGCCTCAACAAGCTCTCTCCGGGAGAGATCTCGATATCTCTCACAGAGAACTGGCCCACGAGGTAGCCCTCTACGTATAGAGTCAGGCTCACGTGGGAGGCCTTGAGAAGGTAGCGGGAGGGGTTCTCGAGTTGGAGCTCCACGATGAGCTCTAGCTGAGAGGGACTAAGGATAACCCCAATCAGGTTGAGGTCTACGACCCTCAGCTCCTTCACTCTAACGCTCGTCACATCGCGATAGTCGAAGTAGCCGAGCACCAAGACAGATGCAAGGAGAACAAGGACAACTACTGCGAAGACGTAGCTCAAGTTCCCTCCCATATGCTCCGCCCGGCGAGCTATCGTCGAGGAGAATATAATTGTTATCCACCCTCTGCCCTGGCTTACAGGATTAGCAAAATGGCGCCTATCACTACCGCCACGGCTAAGACAGCAGAGATCAAAGCGATCGTTTGAGCCCTCGCTATGTCCTCCGCTCCCGGAGGCCTGCCGCCCTCGTTGATCGTGTAGTGGCCTTTCTTCTCCAGCCAGACGCCGAGCGCTCCTGCCATTGCCGACATGGGGTGGCCCGCGTTCAGGCTCTCCGTGCGGTTCCTATCTGACAGCCAGCACCTGATAGCGTCTACGGTGCTCCCTCCGCCTGTTGGAGCAGAGAGCGCTATCAGGAGCGCTGTCAGCCGGGCTGGAAGGAAGTTCAGGAGCGTGTCAGCCCTGGCAGAGAACCAGCCTACCCGGACGTACTCAGGCGTCCTGAAGCCCACGGCGCCGTCGAGGGTGTTGGCTACCCTCTGCGCTAGAGCCCCAAGCGGGCCGAGGAGGAGGAAGTAGAAGAGGGGCGACGTGAAGCCGTCCACTAGGCTCTCAGCAGTGCTCTCTATGCAGGCAGAGGCGAGGTGGGGCTCGCCCAGCAGCTTTGTGTCTCTCCTCACTATCATCTGGACATAACCCCTAGCCCCCTCTAAGTTGCCCCTGTTCATTTCTCTCCTCGCGCCGTCGCATATATCTAGCAGCAGCCTGAGGGGGGCTGAGACCTTGAGGACAGCAGAGGCAGAGAGCACCCAGAGGAGGGGGTGGAGGTGGTAAGAGAGGTAGAGGAGCAGCGCCGCCGGGAGGAGGTGAGAGGCCATGACGACGACCCAAACTACGGCCCCCAGAGCCCTGCTGCCGTATGGCTTAGCCAGCCAGAGGGCCATGAAGTAAGAGGTGCGGACGGGGTGAATGAGCAGCCATATGCCGCGATGCTCCGGGTAGATCAGGTCGAGGAGGAGGGCTATGGCTAGCGCGGATATCATCATCCAGGGCTCTGGCTGGAGGGGCTCCAGCATCTCCTCACACCAGCAAGAGCGCGAGGAGGAGGCAGGAGAGCCTAACTAGCTCGTAGGCAAAGCCCGCCACGTCCCCGTTGGCGAAGCCCAGCCTGTCCTCTGCGTCCTTCGCGATCAGAATGCTCAGGAGCAGAGCCGTGGGGACAAGGAGGAGGATTAGGGGGAAGAGGAGGGCAGGGAGAGCTACAGCAGCGGCCAGCGGGAGCAGGTTTGCCCTCAGCCCCCCTCTCTTTGCCTCTGCGCTGAAGGCCTTCGCCATGCCCTCGTAGGGCTCCTCTTTAGAGTACATGAGCGTGACATACATAGACTCTGCAGCTAGGACGTAGCTCATCAGCAGGGCAGAGAGGGCTACTGAAGGGCGGCGAGAGAAAAGCTCCTGCAGGAGGAGGCCTGAGGAGAAGCCCGCTGCCGCCCAGAGCACTATGCCTGCGATCCCAAAGGCGCCCTTGCGGGGGTCCTTCAGCACAGCAAGGGCCGCCTCGCCCCTCCTCCTTGAGCCGAGCACGTCTGAGTAATCAGCAAGCCCGTCGAGGTGGATCCCTCCGGTGATGAGGACGTGGGAGAGGAGGAACAAGAAGGCGAAGAGCTCGGGGGGGAGGCGGAGGAAGAGGAGGAGGGAGACCAGAGCCCCCTCCAGGAGCCCCACTAGGGGCACGTAGCGGAAGGCCCGGGCTGCCCCCTCCAGGCTGCCCCCTCCGAGCGGAAGGGAGGTAAGCAGGGCCAAGAGATCCCTAAGGTCCCTCAGCAACTGCACCTCTGATCGCCTCTATAAGCCTCACGTTCTCCTCCCTTAGCCTTACGGATATCCTGCTGTGGTGAGGAGTTAGGTAGTGGAAGGAGCTGGCGTCCCTCACGTAAACGCCCCGCTTCAGGAGAAGCGAGTTGAAGAGGGGGTGAGGCACTGCGTGCTCTGCAAGCAAGAAGGGCGCTGCCGAGGGAAAGGCCCGCAGCCCTACGGAGGAGAGGGCTGAGAGGAGGAACTCGCCCTCCCTGCCCAGTACTTCAGCGCTCCTCCTCACGAAGCCCCTCATGTCCCCCTCCTTCAAGAACCTAGCTACGGCAGCCGCTGCAAGGGAGTTCACGTTCCACGGCTGCCTTATGGCATCTACCTTCCTAGCCTCTCGAGGAGCATACAAGAAGCCTACCCTGAGGCCAGGTATAGCAAGTATCTTCGTTAGGCTCCTCGCCACGAAAGCGCCCCTGCCGAGCATGCTCTCTGCATCTAGCGTGAAGTCCGCAAAGGCCTCGTCCACTAGCAAGTAGGAGGAGCACTCGAGGGCCCTCTCTAGCTCCTCCCTCCTCGCGAGGTGGCCGGTTGGGTTGTTGGGGTTCGAGAGGAGGACGAGGGAGCCCCTCCTTACTTCGGCAGGCAGGGAGCAGAGGAGCTCTGCGTCTAGCGCAAACTTTCTCCCGCGCCATAAGGGCAGGGTGATCCAGGGTATCCTTACGGCCCTCAGATAAGCCCTGTGATCGCCGAAGGTGGGCTCGAAGGTTATGACTGCCCTCGGCCTGAGCAGCTCTACGAGCAAGTTCAGCGCTTCTGCAGCGCCGTTCAGGGGAATGACCTCCTCCTCGTCTAGGTCGTAATAGCTAGCCAAGGCGCCCCTTAGCTCCCTGTAATCGTAGTCTGGGTAACGCGTGTAGCTGCGAGATCTTGCAAGCTCCTCCACTATCTCAGCTAGCCTCTCAGGCGGCCCAAGGGGGTTGAGGGGGGCGCTGAAGTCTATTACCCCCTCTGGCGCCCTGCCGCCGTGCGCCCGCACATCTCGACAGCCCTCCAGTAGTCCTCCCAAGTGTCCACGTCGATCAGGGGGTAGCCCTCTAGCCTCACGTCGCCCCACTCCCCTCCCCAGGACTTGAAGAGGGAGACGCCGCTGGGGCCGGCAGGCCCCAGGAGGTTCACCACCGCGTACGGCATGCCCTCCGCGGCCCTCAGGAACTCCCGGAGGGCCTCGGGCTCCAGGAAGGGGAGATCTGAGGGGAGCACTAGCACAGGGAAGGGAGGGGCGAGGGCCATGTTAAGATCGCTTACATAGTCCCCAGAGCCCTCCAAGCACTCCACGCCGAGGGAGGGGCAGAGGGAGCGGGTGAGGGGGGCCTTGGGTGAGGTTACTACGAGTATTTCCCTGCAGAAAGGCCTAGCGGCCTCTAGCGCCCGCACTAGGAGGGGTTTGCCGCAGAGCTCTAGGATGGGCTTCTCTGCTCCCCCCATCCTCGACCCCTTTCCCCCCGCCATGACGGCGCACCTCAAGGCTTAGCCCTCTCGTACAGCTGGGCTAGGGCGGAGGCTAGCAGCGCCGAGAGCACGTCGTCCTCAAAGAGGGGGAGCTCTGCCACCTTGCCCTCCTTCTTCAGCCTCTCCACCCAATAGGTGGCGAGCAGCCCCTTGAAGCCCGCTAAATATAGCGAGAGGGCAAAGGCGAGGAGCTCGTCGGCCACAATTTTCACGCTGTCTGCTTCTGCCTCCTCCCTGCTGAGCCCAGGCAGGGAGCCCGCAAAGGCGTGGAGGTCAAGCTCCCTTGCAGCTATGAGGAAAGCCATGACGTTGGGGTCAGCCAGGTAGCGGAGCAAGATCTCCCTCAGCTCTCCCCTCGCCCTCTCCTCGCTTACGCCAGGGACGGGCGCAGAGGAGTAGAGCTTCACAGCGATCTTTACCATCTCCTCAACCCCTAGCCCCAAAGCGTTTGCTGCAACCCCCTCCGCGCCCAGCCTCCTCATGCCCTCCCTCACTAGCCCCTCATATATTGCCCTCGAGACCGCGGAGCCCAGCCGAGTGCCCATGCCCACGAAGTGGAGCTCTCCGCCCAGCGAGAGGGGCCTCCCCACGGCTATCGCGTCAGAGACTGTGCCAGGGGACCTGGAGCTGCAGCGCAGGAGGAGCTCTGCAGCTGCAACGCTCTTTGCCTCTGCCACGGTCCTCAGGAGGTCTGCCAGGCCGCTCTCAGACAGGGGAGCTCTGGCCAGCACTGCCAAGTTGATCGTGCCGGCGCCCCCCGCAGAATAGCCGGGGCACGCGGGGGGGCTGAGGCCTACGGTAGCTAGCACCTCAAAGCCCTCGCCGGAGAGGTGCAGGTATCTCCTCACGTCAACTGCGGTCAGGAAAACTATTGCGTTCCTCCCGACCTCCTCCCTCACCTTTGCGTAGTAAGCAGCTAGGTCGGGGCAGCTGAAGTCGTAGCTCACCCTCTTGAAGACCAGCGACCTGGCGACCTTTGGCTGGAAGGGCAGCGTGGTGAGGAAGAGGAACTCCTCCTCTAGCTCCGCGACCACCAGGTCTTCGGAGGGGGAGGAGACCTCAAGCAACCCTCCTCAACCTCTCGTACTCCTCAGCTACAGCCCTCCTCACCTGCTCCTCCGGAACGC
>JAOAKH010000025.1 GCA_026413755.1 Acidilobaceae archaeon
CCAGCTGACAACTCTCGACAAGGTCTATCGCGAGAAGAGGGAGCTCTTCGAGGGGAGGAGAGTGATCATGAAGGTCGACACGGAGGGAGCTGCCCTGCACATAGTAAGGGGAGCGCTTGAGACCATAAAGGAGACGAGGCCTCATGTTATCTTCGAGGTCCACAGAGGTGAAGGAGATGATGACGAGCTGAGGGCTCTTCCTTACTTCCTCAAGATGGGCTACAGGTGGAAGGTGCTGGAGTACAGGTGGCCCCAGAACTTCATCCTTGCCCTGGAGCCCCAAGCTGGTAGGTATTGATGCTGAGGGATCTAGAGCTGCTCAGGCGGTCGTGCAAGAGCTCCTTTTCGGTAAGGGCTCCAGCAATATTTAGTATAGAACCCCCGTTTGTATATTGTACTAGCGTGGGAAAAGGGAATTGGGTTATATTAGAGACCTGATAGAACTCCTCTACTCTATGCTTTTCCTCCTACTCCTGCTACTCCTAATCCTGCCGCTAGTCGTCATCCTTATTTCAACGAAAGAGTACTCGCCGCCTCGGCTCCTTCTCGCCGCGGCGATCCTCTTTGCCTTCCTAGCCGTCATGTCAGCCATCTACAAACGAATGGACAGGTTTGCAAGAAAAATCGAGAGGTTCCTCAAATAGAGTCTAGTGAGGCTCTCCCTTTTCTTTTCAAGCTTTCCCCTTATAAGACCACTCCAGCCGTCCAGTTCCATAGCGGAGCTCTGCATGTTACCTCATGAGCTACTGACCCCCTCAGGTCCCCCTCTTGAGCTATATCGCGGGAGCCCAGCTCATGGGGTCGAAGCGCATAGCGTAACACCTCATGCGGCGATGGCCTCCAGAGCCCCTTTCCATCAGCTAACGGCAGTTTAACCTCTTTCTTGACAGCCCTAGGAGTTAACTCTACTTAACCTCTACTTTGCGATGAGCCGCGGTAGAGTTAACCGCCAGTTAACTTTACCGCCGCTCCTGCCATGGAGCCCCACATGCCGACATAGAGTCGTCTAAATTAGGCTTAGCCGAAGACGAAAACGGGTGAGGCCCATGGAGCAGCTGCGCCTCGGGACTCCGCGGGCCGTCTACGTGCTCATGGGGACCGCTGGCGTCGTGGTGCTGCTCATAGTTGGCCTCCTCGCCGTAAGCTACTACGTGCCGTCTGCAGAGGGCTTGAGGGAGCTAGCGCTCCCTGCAGCCGTCGGAGGGGGCTTTGCGGTCTTCCTCATGCTGGTGCTGGCAGTAGCATACCTGGCCAGGCGCGGGGAGCAGGAGATAAGACCTCTCGAAGGGTAGGAGCGAAGTTCAAGGGCGCTCAAGCTCCCAAGACCCTCTCGCAGAGCCCTCGTAGCCTAACGTTCCCCTTCGTCCTAGGGCTCTTCCCGAAGCGCCTCCTGGCAGAGCCCCCTAGGGAGGAGAGAGGAGCACGCCGCAAGCGTAGTACTCTTGCCCCCAGCTGCCCTTCAGCTAGCCCCCAGCGTGCTAGCTCCTACAGCCTATAGGCAGTCCCTCGCGACTATGGGCGTAACGCCCCATCAGCTCCCTCGGGGAAGGCCTGTGGCAGGAGTGCCCAGCGCTCGCCGGCTACGCGGCATCTAAATTAGTCC
Organism: Acidilobaceae archaeon; assembly: GCA_026413755.1. GTDB lineage: Archaea > Thermoproteota > Thermoprotei_A > Sulfolobales > Acidilobaceae > DSZV01. The sequence goes on from JAOAKH010000025.1 coordinate 1,604, forward strand.
TCGCTTACCTGCCGCTACTGAGGAGCAAGCTTTGATGTCGCTGGAGGCAAGGGGGCTGTCCGTAAGCTATGGGGGGGTGAAGGCCTTAGAGGACGTCACTTTCTCCCTCAGGCACCCCTCCTCCCTCATTATAGTGGGCCCAAACGGTGCCGGGAAGACCACCCTGCTCAAGGCCCTCCTCGGCATGGTGGACTACGAGGGGGAGCTCAGGGTCTTCGGCCTCGAGCCGAGGAGGGACTCCCAGAAGCTCAGGCAGCTGGTCTCATACCTCCCCCAGGCCTCCAGCGTTAACCAGATAGTGCCGCTGAAGGTGAGGGACATAGTCTACTCTCCCCAGGAGCTGGCCGGGGAGAGCAGGGAGGCGGCAGAGAGGGCCATAGAGATCACAGACATAGGGGGCCTGCTGGAGAGGAGGTTCAGCGAGCTCTCTGGAGGGGAGAAGCAGAGGGTGCTCATAGCGAGGGCGCTTGCCAAGAGGGCAAAGATGCTCCTCCTCGACGAGCCCTTCTCCATGGTTGACGTGGGCGGGAGGGAGCAGATAGCTGAGCTCTTGCTGGAGGCGCAGAGGAGGGAGGGGATAACGCTGGTGATCGTCTCCCACGACCTCTCGTACTTCTTGAAGCGCGAGCCTTACGTGGTGCTCCTAAACAGGAGGCTCATAGCCTTCGGGATGGCACAGGAAGTGCTGACCTTCCAGAACCTAGCGAAGACCTATGGGATAGCCAAGGTAGGGGAAGTTTACTTCGCGGGAGAGGAGCATGGACCCTATTAGCGCCCTCCAGGAGCCCTTCGTGCAGAGGGCTTTCATCGCTATAACCATGGCTTCCCTCGTAGCGGGCCTCGTGAGCCTCATGATCAGGTACTCCCAGCTCCAGTTCCTTGCCGTGGAATCCTTCCACGCGCTGGTTGCTGCGGCAGCAGTGGGCTACTTCGTGGAGCTCTTCTACCCCGTGAGCCCGGAGCTAGTCGCTTACTTGGTCATGGTGGGTCTCCTTGGATTCCTGAACGTCCTGGAGGGGAGGGTGGAGAGGCTCACTGCCATTGCGGCCCTCTCTCTGTCTTCGGCAACCATCATCTCCCTCTTCTCCTTCGGCCTAGCGCAGAAGTCCCCCTTCGGCTCCACCATAATTTACAACATCCTCTTCGGCACCCCCTTCCTCATCCTACAGCGCGAGGTCCCCTACGTAGTTCTCGCTGGGAGCGCCATGCTCCTCGTCCTGGTGGCTCTCTGGAAGAGGATCCTCCTCCTCTCCTTTGACCCAGACTACTTCGCCTTCATAAAGGGCAACAACTCCTTCTTCCTCCACAGGCTGTTCATCTATGCCATGGTGGCTGCCGCGGCAGTGTACTTAACGAAGATAACGGGAGCGGTCGCGGCCCACGTGCTGCTTATAGCCCCCTCCCTGGCTCCCTTCCGACAAGTCTCTCCTGTAACTGTCGTGCTGTACGCGCTGCTTGTGTGCTACTCAGCTGCCTTCGCCTCCATTATTTTCAACCTCCCCTACGGCGCTGCCCTGGGCTTCTTTGCCCTCCTGGGCTACCTGCTGCCGGCGGTGATCAGGAGAAGCTAGCGTATTGCGACTATCTTTCAATGAAGAGCGCTAAAGATTATAACCTCAGTCGCCACATGGATAGCGGCGGTCATTATGAGAAAGGGCTTCCTAGCTATTGCTACGCTTCTTCTTATCCTCGTGCTCCAGGGGCTCGTGGCTGGGGCTCATCACGGCCACCCTGAACATAAGGTCCTCATAGCAGTCGTGCCAGCTCACTGGGCCGCAGTGATAAACATGGCGGGGCACCCCTTCGTCAGGGCCTTCAGCCCCCTGCCTCCCCACATACCCCACCACGACTACGAGCCCTCTCCTGAAGACATCAGGAGAGCCCTCCAGGCGGACATAATAGTTGTGGAGAACCCGGATCATGTGGCTGCGGCGGACGACCTCATAAAGGCAGCTCAGGAGGCGGGGAAGAGGTACATATCTGTAGAGGACGAAGTAGTAAAGATGGGCTGGAGGCACCTCTTCAAGCCGTCCGGCGTAGATAACCCGCACATATCGCACGACGTAAGCGCCACGCTCATGATGCTGGCGATCGTGAGGGACGAGGTAGCTAAGGTAGCAAGGGAGAAAGGGGTACCCGAGGCCGAGGTGCGCGAGTTCCTCATAAGGTACAACGGCGCCATGTCAGCTCTGAAGGCAGTGTACTACGCCTCTGTGGAGTACGGCATCCAGAGGGCCAAGGGGATGAAGGGAGTGGCCCTATTCAGCGCCGGGGACTCTCAGTACATGATGAAGTGGATCTTAGTAGATCCTGTCACCATAGTCGTGGAGGAGTCTGAGGCGGAGCTGAGGCCGGGAGACCTTGCGAAGCTGAAGGAGGCTGGCGTGAGGTGCGTGGTCATGTTGGACGAGGAGAAGGTGAGCGAGAGGGTGCTCTCCGAGCTGAGGAGCCTCGGCATAAAGCCCGTAATAGTCAGGTCTCTGCAGGCGCAGCAGGTAGGGGCACCTTTCCTCAACTACGCGCTGATGGGAGAGCTGATCGCTAGCGAGTGCGCGGAGGAGCCCGCCCCTGCCCCAGAAGTGGGAGGCCTGACTATAGCCCTCGGGGCATACGCTGCTGTGGTAACTCTCGCCCTGGCGTTCCTGCTGCTCCGGAGGAGGTAGCCTCTCCTGTATCTTATACACATCT
>JAOAKH010000026.1 GCA_026413755.1 Acidilobaceae archaeon
AGATGTGTATAAGAGACAGGGATTCCCCGCTCGATCTGGACATGCTGGAGATGGCTGACGTAGCTATAGTGATCCCGCGAGGCGGCGTGATAGACGTGAGGCCCAGGCGGGCTGACTACATAGTAGCCCCATACCCGGCGCCGCAGGGCTGGGTCTGGGCGAGCAGGCAGATAGCGCTCCTCCTGAGATGAACTTTCTTAAGCGTCCGCCAACTAAAAGAGGCGGGCCCGTAGCTCAGCTTGGTGGAGCGCCCGGCTGATAACCGGGAGGTCGGGGGTTCAAATCCCCCCGGGCCCACTCAAGCGCTGCCTTGCACAGCAAGTCGCTTATGTCCACGTACTTCACCCTCGCGTCTAGGGGCGGGAGGGAGTTGGAGGCCATGAGGAGGTCTGCGTGCTCCATCACCCTCTCCAGGGAGCCCTTGAGGCCTAAGTAGTGCGCCACCATGACCTCCACCCTCGAGGCTCCTCTCTCCTTCAGCGCCTTTGCTGCCTGAGCAACAGTCCCGCCGGTGCTGAGCACGTCGTCCACTATGAGGGCCCTCATGCCCCTCATCTCCGCGGGCGGCGCCTTGAGCTCTATCTCCCCCGTGTACCTGTCCCTCCTCTTCTCCATGCACCAGTACGGAGCTCCCAGCGCCTCTGCTACCCTCTTCGCCCTCTCTGCCCCTCCAGCGTCGGGAGCTACGACGGCCACCCCTCCCCTCACCTCCCTCCTAGCCATCTCCTCCAGCGGCTTCACGTGGATCACCTTGCCTGGGAAGTATGATAGGGCCCTCTCGCTGTGTGCCTCGGCCACTAGCAGCGCGCTGGCGCCAAGGGATGCTAGGGCCTTTAGGACGGCCCTCACGCTCACGGCCTCCCCCGGCAAGAACTCCCTGTCCTGCCTCGCATAGGGGAGGTAGGGGATCAGGAGGCCTACCTCCTCCGCTCTGCCCGAGAGCGCGTCCAGTAGCAGCATCACCTCCAGCAAGGCCTCCGCCTGCGGCGGCTCGGTGGACTGCACCACCAGCGCCTTCTCCCCCCTCACCTCCTCCTCCAGCTTCACGTAGAGCTCCCCGTCAGGGAAGACCTTGGAGCGCGTTGGCACTAACTTAGCTCCCGCACAGCTGGCCACCCTCTGCGCCAGCTCCCTTGCATGTGGGCGAGAGGAGGGCACCACTAGCATAGAGGTCCCAGCTCAAGTAGTCCTTCAGCCCTTAAAGCTAAGGTACATGAGGGGGTTATACCAAGCTACTCCCCCTCTCGCCAGCTTTAGCAAAGTTCTGCTAGTTCTCTCCCTCAGGGAGCCAGATATGGGGACCTCGAGGCCGCACCTGCCGCACTTCCCCTCCCTCACGAAGTGCCCTCTCAGCGCCCCCTCGTGCCTCTGCAGCACTATGGCGCCGCAGCGGGGGCAGTAGGTGTCGAGCTCAGAGTGTATGCCCGCGTGGAGATAAACGTAAGGTACCCTCCTCTTCAGCTCCGCGTATAGGGCTTTCGCTGCGCCGCCCCCCTTCGGGTCTCTCACGTAGAGGTGGAGGGCTCTGGCGAGCGGCGCCACCTCCAGCACCTCTCCGAGGCCCTCAAGGCGAGGCTCCAGGAGGTAAACGCCGAGCTCGAAGGGGGTGCCGCGGGAGGAGAGCCAGGAGGCCACCCTCGCCACGTCCCTCTTCAACTCCGCCCCTGCCAGCTCGCTCACGTCCTCCAGCAGCACATAGTCCGCTGCGGGCAGCGAGAAGCCGTGGGCCCTCGCAGCTACGGGCAAGCCCTCCACCTTCACGTCCCCAGCCGCCTCCCAAGGCTCGAAGCCCTCGAGGAAGAGCACGTCCACCCCCCACCTCCTCGCCAGGCCCTCCACTACGCCGTGCGGCAGCCTCACTTCCGGGAAGGCCTCGGGGCCTTTCATCCACTCGCATATCTCAAAGCCCCCCTCTCTGCAGGGCAGGCTCCTCCTAGGCCTGAACGCTAGCCTGATCGCCGAGCCGCCTGGGTAGAAGTGGAAGAGAGGAATGGACTCCAGAGTTGAGTGACCTATCAGCGCTGCCGAAACGCCCATTGCGCGCCGCTCACCCCCTTCAGCCCTTATTACCTCGAGCCATAGGCTTAGCGGGGGGTCGGGTGGGCTACAAGGACCCTGAGGTAGTGAAGAAGATGAGCAGACTTATGGCAGAGGGGGCCGTCATGCTCGCCGAGACCTGCCCCCTCTGCGGCCTCCCCCTCTTTAGGCTGAGGAGCGGGGAGGTCGTTTGCGCAGTTCACGGCAGAGTGTACATAGTTTCTAGCGAGGCAGAGGCGGAGGAGGTGGAGATAGACTACAGGCTGAGGAGCATACAGCGCGAGGCAGTGCGGAGGGCCCAGGAGGCGGTGGAGGGAGGGGATCCCCACGAGGCCCTTAGCTGGCTCTCCGTAGCTGAGGCCGCTGAGAGGATGAGGGCGAGCAGGGAGGCGAGGAAGAGGGAGGAAAGGCGCGAAGAGGGGAAGGGCGAAAAGTGAAGGAAAGAAAAACATATAAGAGAAGATTCGACGCTAGAGGCGGCGATGCAGGTGGCGCTCAGCAGAGAGGAGGCAAGCAGGAGAGTAAGAGGAGAGCTGGTAGCTATAGCAGTGCTGGTGATCCTATACATAATAGTGGGGGCCCTCGTCTCCTTACTGCTTTTCAACCTAGCTACCATAGAGGCGCTGGCCCCAACAGTGAGCGCAGTGGAGCCATACGTGGGCATACTGCTGCTCCTCATCTTCGGTTACCTAATAATAGTTAGGGCTTCTCGCGCAGCCTTCTACTCCATTTACGCCAGGAGCGAGGACCTAGCCACGGCAGCAGCCGTAAGGAACGCCATCTTCCTGCTAGGCATCGGGGCGCTTGTGGTGATCATCATAGGCGGCGCTGTAGGAGGGACTGCAGCCCTAGCCCTCGCGGGCTTCCTGGCTGTAGCGATAGGCTTCGCTACGCAGCAAGTGCTCTCCCAGGTGCTCGCGGGCTTCTTCCTCGTGATCATTAGGCCCTTCAAGTTATTGGTAGATAGGGTCATTGTAGCTGGCGAGGAGGGTTACGTGCAGGAGATAAACATCGTCTACACGAGGCTCACGAAGGACGACAAGACCGTAGTGCTCATACCCAACAACGCGCTGCTGGGCAGCAAGGTGTACATACTAACGGAAAAAGAGAAGAAGGGTTAGTACTTCTCCCTAGCCCTCTGCGCGGCCAGCACCATGTTTTTCATCTTCTGCCTCGCTATCTCCCTCGGCAACCTCTTCATTCCGCAGTCGGGCTTCACGTAGGCCTTCTCAGGGCCCACCACGTCGGCCTTCATGACGACGTCTATGGCCGCCTCCACCTCCTCAACGCTCTCCACCTGCAGGCTGTGCACGTCCACCACGCCGAAGGCAAGCTCCTTGTTGTAGCCGTACTCCTTGAGGTAGGGGAGGAGCCTGAAGTTGCTGTTCTTCATCTCTAGGTCGAACTGATCTACGGGGTAGTCGAGGATGTAGGGGAGTATGCGCTCAAGCCTGCCAAAGCATATGTGGACTATCCTCTTTGCCTCTACCCCACGGAATATTATGTCAAGCGCCTCCTTGAGGAGCTCTGCGTCCTCTCTCCAAGGCCTGGTGGAGAGGGCGGGCTCGTCGACCTGAACGTACTGCGCCCCGGCCCTCACGAGCTCCTCCACCTCCCTCCTTATTGCCTTAGCCAGGTCCAGCACGAGCTCCCTCCTGTCTCTTATACACATCT
>JAOAKH010000027.1 GCA_026413755.1 Acidilobaceae archaeon
GAGTGGTATGAGATATATCTTCGTGACGGGCGGCGTGCTCTCCAGCGTGGGCAAAGGGATAGTCTCGGCCAGCATAGGCACGCTCATAGCTTCGAGGGGCTACAGCGTGAGCGCCGTGAAGATAGACCCCTACATAAACGTTGACGCAGGCACCATGAACCCTTACGCCCACGGCGAGGTCTTCGTCACTGAGGACGGCGGAGAAACCGATCTAGATCTCGGTCACTACGAGAGGTTCCTCGACGTTAACCTCTCCAAGAAGCACAACATAACCACAGGCCAAGTGTACATGGCAGTGATCACGAAGGAGAGGAAGGGGGAGTACCTAGGGCAGACTGTGCAGGTGATCCCGCATGTAACTGAGGAGATCAAGGGGAGGCTAAGGGAGCTCGCGCAAGGGGCGGACGTGCTGCTCGTGGAGATAGGCGGCACGGTGGGGGACATAGAGGGCCTCCCCTTCCTAGAGGCAGCTAGGCAAATGAGGCTGGAGGAGGGCTTCGAGAGGACGCTCTTCGTTCACGTGGCGCTCGCGCCTGAGCTAAGCGTGACGGGAGAGCAGAAGACTAAGCCCGTGCAGCACAGCGTGCAAGAGCTCAGGAGGATAGGCATTCAGCCCGACGTTGTGGTCGTGAGGTCCAGGAGGCCTCTTGAGGCGGAGGCCAGGAGGAAAATAGCCCTCCACGCCACCCTGCCCGAGTCGCACGTGTTCTCTAGCTACGACCTGGACGTGATCTACGCGCTGCCGCTGGTGCTGGAGGAGCAGGGGCTAGGAGCGCTCGTAGCTAGGCGGCTTGGGCTGGAGGGGAAGCCAAGGCTAGAGGAGTGGAAGGCGCTGGTGGAGAGGATGAGGAGCCCAAGGGCTAAGGTGGAGGTAGCTATGATAGGGAAGTACACAAAGCTAAGGGACAGCTACATCAGCATAGTTGAGGCCCTGAGGCACGCGGGCGCCCACCTGTTGCTGAAGCCAGAGCTCAGGTGGGTGGAGGCTACGGACATAGAGGAGGGGGCTCTCAGCGTGGAGGAGGCGCTGGAGGGCGTTAGCGCTGCGGTGGTGCTGCCGGGCTTCGGCAAGAGGGGCGTGGAGGGGAAGATAAGGGCCATAAAGTACTTGAGGGAGAACAAGGTGCCCACGCTGGGCATATGCTTCGGGCTACAGCTGACGGTGGTGGAGGCCGCAAGGAACCTGCTTGGGCTGGAAGGGGCTCACACCACGGAGGTAGACCCCAGCACCCCCTACCCAGTCGTGGATCTCCTGCCCAGCCAGAGGGGCCTGAACGAGTTGGGGGGCACTATGAGGCTAGGGGCCAGCGCAATAAACCTCAGGAGGGGCTCCCTCGCCTTCGAGCTATATGGGAAAGAAACTATATTCGAGAGGCACAGGCACAGGTACGAGGTGAACGAGAAGTACCTGGACAAGCTAGAGGGCGTGGGGCTGAGGGCCTCTGGGTATAGCCCGGAGGGGCTCGTGGAGATAATGGAATACGAGAGGGGTTCTCACCCCTTCTACCTGGGGCTCCAGGCTCACCCGGAGTTCAAGAGCAGGCCCCTGCGCCCAAGCCCCCCGTTCCTAGGCCTCCTTGCTGCCTCTCTCCAGCACTAAGTTGAAGACCACCTTCTCCACCCGCAGCTCCACCATCTTCTTAATGCCCCTCTCGCCGGGGATGTAGACGCTGGAGACAATGCCCGCCTCCTCCAGCCTCCTGATCTGGCTGCTCACGTTCGCCTTGCTCTGCCCTATCTTCTTTGCTATGTGGTCCAGGTCCTTAGGCCCGTCGGCGAGGAGCTCTACTATCTTCGCCCTCGTCTCGTTAGCAAGCGCGGAGGCAAGCCTCGCTATGCTCCTGTGACCTCCGACGTACATCACTCCTTCCCTCTCCACGACCCCCTCCTTTGCTCGCTTCTCCACAGCTCACCCCCTCCCCATTTTATCTTCCTTCAATACCTATTAAGTTTATCCTAAAAAGTTTAACGTGTGAGCTCAAAGTAATCTTCATTGCCTTTTTAGTGTTCTGTAATACTGTTATGCGATAATACCTTACTTTCTGCTGAGGCTAGAAAGGTCGGAGGGAGAGCAATACCGTAGGGGGCTCCCCTTATGCTCGGCGGCCCTTTGCGTGTTACCTCCTCAGCAGGCTAGGGAGGAGGTATGCGATCACGGCAAGCGCCCCCAGCGAGGCGCCGAAGGGCAGGTTGAGCGCGTAGGCAAGGAGTAGGGAGGCATAGGAGACTCCCAGAGCGTAAAATATCGTCAACGCGGGGGAGAGGTTCCTCAGCGGCGCCATGGCGGGGGCTACTATGAGCACGTGCGCCGCAACAGCCCCCACCAGCTTCGTGAGGTATATTGCTGCCGCGGCTACCAGCGCGTAGAGCAGGAGCCTGTGCATGAAGAGAGAGCGGGGGCCCTTTATGAAGGAGAAGTACTCTGGGTCAAAGGAGAGGAGGAGCAGCCTCTTCCACGCCGCTGCTGTGAGCAGCAGCAGGGCGCCGCCAGCCATGGCAAGGAGCGCTAGCTCTGAGGCTGGCACGAAGAAGGGGCTCCCGAAGAGAAGGCTATAGACTGCAGCAGCTCCCACCGGCGAGAGCTCCACCAGGCGGTCTGAGAAGTAGGAAGCAGTAGCGGCGGCGAAGAAGGCTATGGCAGCTATAGAGGTCTCCCTCTCCACCCTCCTCTGCTCGAAAAGGGCAGCCAGGGTCATGAAGAGGAGCATGAAGAGGTACGCCAGCAGCTCTGGGTTAGCCGGGAGGAAAAGGCCTGCGAAGTAGCCCGCTGCGCCCGCCGCGAGGATTATGTGAAGGGACTCTATGGCCAAGAACTGGGACTGGGAGTAGCGCACCAGCAGGCTGGCTGAGCCTGCCACCGCAGAGGCCATGGTTACCGCTAGCAGCGCCCTCCAGAGATATGGGCTCTCCAGCACAGGGAGGAGCTCCAAAGCCGTTGCCCCACAAAAAAGGTTCGGGAGCTTTACTTCCTTCTCAGAAGGAGGAAGGCAGCGAGGAGGGTGACTGCAAGGGCATAGGCAGAGACTCCTGCCAGCAAGGGATCTATGTGCAGGCTGTCTCTTATACACATCT
>JAOAKH010000028.1 GCA_026413755.1 Acidilobaceae archaeon
AGATGTGTATAAGAGACAGGGCCTGAGGGGGTGGCGAGGGAGCCCATGATGGGGCCGGGCTCGGAGCTGAGGGCCAGGGCCTTCCTGATCACCTCTGGCTTTGGGTCTATGACGGGGCTCTGGGGCTCTATGCTGAGGGTCGCCGGCACAGGCTCCTCTGGCCTATCGGGGCTCACCTCAGTTACTCTCTGCGCCCTGATCTTCGTGATGGTCATGAGGCCCGCGGGGTTAACGCCGCTGTCGTAGCCGGAGAGAGGCATGCCGACGTTAAGGAGGGCCAGCTGATCTGCCCTCTCTATGGAGGTCACCCTAAGCAGGATCAGCCTCTCAGTCTTGGGATCGACTACAGCCAGGTACTCTCCTACCCTTTGCACTGCGCTTGAAGTGAAGTAGACCTCCGGCTCCACGAGGATCTCCACCTCCTCCCCCCTCCCCACGACCACGGCAGAATAGCGGGAGACCCTGCCCACTACGGTGCCGTGCAGGCTAGCCTTCTTCATGGCATTCATAAGCATGCTCTCTATTCTCTCTACCTCTCTCCTCCCCGCCTCCACCCCACCTCCACCTCCCTAACGCTCCAGTATGCCAGCACCGTGCCCCCCTCTATGGCGGAGGAGAGGCCCCTCATGAGGGCCTCCGCTATCTCCGCCGCCCTCCTGTCGCTGGCCCTTATTGAAACTGGCTCTTGGCTGCCCAGGAGGAGGCTGTCCCCCACGAGGACGGAGAGCGGGTCGCTTTTCATTTCTTCCAAGATCTTCAGGGTTCTACTCGTGAACTCCAGCCTGTAGATCCTCGCCAGCGAGGAGTCCTGCTGGTACTTGCCAGGGGGCATCACGACGTACTGAATTAGCTTACTCGGCGCCCCTTCAGCCGCTGAGCTCACGATCACCTTGGGGGTCGCGTAGACCCTCCCAGGCTCCTTCTCTGCAGAGAGGAAGGCCCTCGCTATAGCGCTGAGATCCCCCTCCTTCTCTCCCACCCACTGCTCCAGCCCGGGGGTGCTGCGAAGGATGGAGCTCTTCTCAACCCTCTTCACCACCCCCACCACCGGCACCCCCTGCGCCTCCAGAGCCTCCAGCGCCCTGAGCCTTTTGCTCAGGAGGGCAAGGAAAGACCTCCTGATCTTTTCTGGTACAGAGCTCTCCAGCAGGGCTCGGGGGAGATGGTATAGCGGGCCGTCGAGGAGCACCGCGCAGCCCTTGAAGGCGAGGGAGCTCATCATCCAGCTCTCCAGGCTGCTCCTCAGCTCTTCCTCCGCAGCATCCGCGCTGTAGTTTACATCGTACTTCTCCCCTGCTGGGTTCCTAGTGGAGATGACTGGATCGTCGATTTCCTCCAGCTCGCCATTTGGGAGGAGGGAGTACGCAGGGTGGGGCGGCAGAGGAGGGGAGGGGCCGCCGAGGGATGGCCACTCGTACCCAATGCCCGCCCTCGCGCAGAAGGAAGCCACGCTGCCTATCACCACGTCCGCCGGAGCCGTCTCCAGCTTCCTCGAGGTGGAGTCCAACCCCACGGCCGGCAGCGCCTTCTCCTGCCTTACCCTCCTTGCGACCAGGAGCCTGCTGGAGGACTCGTAAAGCTCTGAGGAGAAGCCGCCCGCGTCCTCTATGGGCTCCCTCACCCTGAAGGTGTCCTCCAGCCTTAGCACAGTGCGCACGGCTGGCCCTCTTTGCTTCCTAAGCACCGCAGCTATCTTCTCCAGCGACGAGAGCGTAATGCTCATGGAGCCCCTTCCAATAAATATGCTCAGCGCTTATTAGCAGCGGGGAAAAGGGTGGGCTGCAAGGGGCTGGCGACGGGCGCGAGCAGGGGCTTAGGCTTCTACGCTGCAGAAGCCATGGCCTCGCTGGGGTGCGAGCTGATCATATGCGCAAGGGGGGAGGAGGGGCTAAGGGCTGCGGCGAGGGAGCTTGAGGAGAAGTACGCTGTAAAGGTGCGCTGGAGGAGGTGCGACCTGAGGGAGAGGGAGAGCGTGGAGGGCCTCGTGAGGGGGGCCATAGAGGAGATGGGGGAGGTGAACTACGTGACCATGAGCTACGGGAACCCCAGCAGGGAGCCCCTGCTCCTCCACGAAGCTAGCTGGGAGGACTGGGTAGAGGCGTACGCCCTCTATGTAGCCTCCACTGCTACCGTGATGAGGGAGCTGGTGCTCAGGAACCCAGCTAAGGCCACCCTCGTGATCCTCTCCAGCTTTACCTCCTACGAGCCCATGCCGCCCCTCGTCGTAGCAGACGCTGCCAGGGCAGGCCTCAGCAAGCTCGTGAGGGTTGCGGCAAGGGAATATGCGCAAAAGCTGAGGCCCCTGCTGGTCCTCATAGGGAGCTTCGACACGCCGGGGGCCAGGAGGACCATAGAGAGGGTGGCGGAGAGGAGGGGGGATAGCGCGGAGAGGGTGTGGCGGGAGGAGGTAGAGGCC
>JAOAKH010000029.1 GCA_026413755.1 Acidilobaceae archaeon
GTCCGGCGCCTCTAGAAGCAGCAGCTCTGCTATCTCTCTCAGCATACCCTTTGCAATGTGCAGATCTTCTCGGCTATATATGTTGTCGACACGTATCTCCTTCACCTTTTCTGCCTCCATAATGAGGTCCACCCTAGCTAGGTCTTTTTTCCTGCCCGCAGCTAGCTGCTTCTTTCTTAGCGACTGCTCGACCTCGTTTATACGTTCCTTCACTTTGTCGTTTAGTGGCATGAGCTCCTCTAAGACGAGCCTCGCATAATATCTAGTCACTAAACTTCCACTCTTGATCCAGCCAATGAGAACGTAGGGGCCGGCCTCTATCCCCTTCTTCTTCAGCACCTCCTTCCATATCTCTGTGTCAATGATAACGTACTGCGACTCTTCATTTGGATCTATGCCCTCCAGCATGGCTATCAGGGCCTCTAGGGCTCTGATCCTGTTCTTGTACTGCTCTATCTCGTTACGGGCCCACTCTAGTAGCTTTGCTTTCTCCCTCTCTAAGTACTCATCCTGGAGCTTCGGCTTTTGTTCCTTCTTAGGCATAGAAAGGGGAGCGAGGAGCTGCTCGTCCTCCTTGAATATCTCTATCAGCTCATCAAGGGACTTGTCATCTGTGGACATAGTCAAGGCGCCCCCATTAGAAAAAGCTGGATGGGTAATAGTTTATAGCCTATTCTCTAGGGCGTTTAGCCTCTCCTCTATCCTTGCTAGCCTCTCCTCTATTTCCCTTATCTTCTCCCTAAGCTCGTCTATGTCGTCCTCTAGCTCCTCTATCATCTCTATGTCTGCCACGTCCTCTAGCTCTCGTCTTATCCTGCTTACGTCGCTCTCTAACTCTCCCAACCTGTAACGAAGCCACCCAACATCTGAGCTCACTCCAACCACCTCACTCCACTAGCACTATGTTTGCCAATGCTTATAAGTTTAATCTATGTATGCCACTAATATTGAAAGCCTGATGCTTTATAGGTGCAGGGCGCCAGCTAGTTTAATGGAATAGGCTATGACAACTAACGGAAAGAAGGAGAGGATAGAAATAGACGATGAGACGATGGAGGAGCTGAGGGAGTTCTTCATTAGAAAGGTGAAGCTGTCGAGGCATTACATTAAGAGGAACGGCAAGAGCTACATGAGCTACAGGATCACCCTCCCTAAGGACCTCGTAGAAGCCCTCAGCTACTCTGAGTGTGAAGAAGTTTCTGTGGAGGCCTCTATGACGGAGGATGGAGAGATAGTTATCATCGTTAGGAAGTGTCCTCAGCAGGGCTCCCGAGCCCTCCTGGCCTAGTTTTTTTTGGAGTTCTTACGTAATTTTACACAGGCTTAGTTTCACTGATTGAGACGCTAAAGGGGGGTACGTGGCGCGGTCATGGTCTCAAGTTTGAGACTCCACATCAGCTTTCATGTAAAACTCCGGGGGGCCTGTTAAAGAGTTTCTTAACGAAAACTCCGACCTCGTGGCTCTAGTTTTTTGTTTGAGACTGTTTGTATAACGGGCTAGGCTAGAATAGGTCTCAGCTAGGAGGAATAGAGAAAAAGGAAGCTTAGTGAAAGTTTGGGCTTAAGAGGAGCTTACTCTGTAAGCCCCCCTCTACTCTCTTCCTCCTCTTCTTCCTCCTCTTCCTCTAGCTCCTCCTCCTCTAGCTCCTCACAAGGAACGAGGTGTATAGAATGGCGGCCGATAATATTGACCTCTCTCTCGACACAGTAGTCCAGCTCCATGATGTTGCTGAGGTACGGGTATTGATGTGATGCCATGGGGCCAGTGCTATAACACTTGTCGTAGATAACATTGCCGTCGGCTATTATTTTATTGCATGCATAGTAGTCCTTCTTGCCAGTCGTGAAGTGAACTCCGGTCCAGATTATCGATATGCTCGATGGCTTTTTCTCAAGAATATACTTCTTTATCTTCTCCCAGCTCACACCTCATCTCCAAATGATATAGGGTGGTTAGGGTTATTATC
>JAOAKH010000002.1 GCA_026413755.1 Acidilobaceae archaeon
GTCTCGTGGGCTCGGAGATGTGTATAAGAGACAGCCTCTAGGGTGGGCGTGCCCCTCCTCAGGGGGAGGTATGGTTCAGATCCGGCGAGCGTGGCTCACGATGCGATAGAGCATGCCAGGGCGAAGGGCATCTGCGCAGTGCTCATAGACACCGCAGGCAGGATGCACGTGGACAAGGACCTAGTGGAGGAGATGAAGAAGATCGTTAGGGTCTCCAGGCCGGACTTGCGCGTGCTGGTGGTGGACGCGCTGACGGGGAACGATGCCGTAGAGCAGGCCAGGGGCTTCCACAGCCACGTGGGAGTGGACGCAGTAATAGTGGCGAAGGCAGACGCAGACACGAAGGGGGGCGCAGTTCTATCTGTCGCTTACGTTACTGGGAAGCCGATCCTGTTCCTTGGCACAGGCCAGTCATACGAGGACCTGGAGCCCTTCTCCCCGGAGAAGTACGTTAACTCCATATTACCTTTCGAAGAGAAATGATTCTGGGATGAGGACTTTGCCGAGTGCTGAGCTGTGAGGAGTGGGAGACCTAGCCGACCGATGATGCCCTACGCCATCGCCCGATCAGTGAGGTGACCCGCCCTCCTGAGGTCCCAGGGCCCTCCTAACGCCCCTCAGCACCTGCTCGTAGCCCTCCTCCCTGGCTACCAGCACTATCTTCTCTGGCAGCCATGGCGCCTCCAGGAGGGCCCTCGCTATAGTTTCTCCCGAGAGCTCAAGGCTGAGTCCCCCCACCCCGGCCCCCATGGCGGGGAAGGCGAGAGACCTAACTCCCTCTTCCCTAGCGACCTCAAGCGCTGCCAGCGTTGCGGCCCTCACGGCCTCCACGCTGGAGCTCCCGCCGGGCCTCTCCACCGTGGGGGCATGTATTATGAGTTTCGCCTTCAACCTCCTTGCCCTTGTAGCTACGGCCTTGCCTATGGGCACCGGCGCGCTCCTCATTGCCTCCCTCTCCACCTCTTCCCCCTCCACCCTCTTTATCGCCCCCGCCACCCCTCCTCCCATAATCATGAGGCTGTTTGCCGGGTTCACTATCGCGTCCACCTCTGCCTGCAGGAGATCTCCTGCCACCACGAGGAGGAGCGAGCCCCTCACGGAGAAGCTCTGCACTTTCTTCTCCCTATCTAAGAGCGCTATATAAGTTTTTCGTGGGCAAGAGGGGCGGGGAGGAATGGAAGAGCGAAAGCAGCTCTGGGCGCCCTGGAGATATGCTTACGTTTCCCGCGTGGGCAAGAAGGAGGAGGGCTGCGTGTTCTGCGAGGCACCTAGGAAGAGCGACGAGGAAGCCCTCATATTGTACAGAGGGAAGAGGGCTTACGTTATCTTGAACAAGTACCCATATAACAACGGCCACCTTATGGTAGTCCCATATAGGCACGTGGCAAGCCTTGAGGATCTAGACGAAGAAGAGATGGCGGATATAATGAGGCTCGTCAATGCCTCTCTCAAGGCGCTGAGGGAGGTATATTCTCCGGACGGCTTTAACGTGGGGGTAAACATAGGCAAGGCCGCCGGCGCGGGGGTGGAGGGGCACGTGCACGTCCACGTAGTCCCCCGCTGGTTTGGCGACACGAACTACATGGCCGTGCTTGCGGGGGTGACCATAATACCTCAGCTCCTGAGCGACTCTTACAAGCTGCTCAGGCCTCTCTTGGCTAAACACATGGGGGATAGTAGGTGAGGCACGTATACGTGGTGACCCACACAGATCTGGATGGAGTGGGAGCTGCAGCGGCCATGCTGAGAGTTCTGGGGAGGAAGAGGAACGATGGAGCCACTGTGATTTACTCTGAACCCTACGAGCTTCACGAGGTCCTGAGCTCCCTGGCAGAGCATGTGGAGAAGGGAGACCTCGTTGCAGTAACAGATCTAGGCCTGAACGAGGAGGTAAAGGAGGAGAGCGTGGAGGCGGTGAGGGAGCTAACGACGAGTGCTACGGTGGAGTTCTACGATCACCACGTTTGGGGAGAGAGGGACATTAGGGACCTCGTGAGGGCAGGCGCGACGCTGTACATAGACAGGAGCACATGCGCTACGGGAGTCGTGGTTAACTATGCCGCGAGGAGCAGGGGAATGGAGCCCGACGACTTCCTGAGGGAGCTGGAGAGGGCCGTCTGCTCTGCAGACCTCTGGAGGTGGGACCACCCCCTCTCGCCAAAGCTGTACAGGGCGGTGGGGGCAAGGGAGGAGAGGGACGAGTGGAGGAACAGAGTGCTGGACAAGTTCGTGGAAGGAAGGCTGTGGGACGAGGAGCTGGAGAGGAGGGTGGAGAGCTACGTTGACGAGGAGCTCAGGAAGGTCAAGAAGGCCTTGGAGACTGTGTACGTGGCTGAGAAAGGGGGCGTGAGGGTGGCCTTTGCGCTAAAGGAGGAGGGGCCGCCGGCTAACGGCATAATAGCGGCGGTGCTCATGGCGCGATATAATGCTCACCTAGCCGGCATAATAAGGCCTAACGGAGGCCTCTCGCTCAGGAGCAGGAAGGTGGACGTTCAGAGGATAGCCGTGAAGCTGGGAGGAGGAGGCCACGTTAGGGCAGCGGGAGCTAGGCTGAAGGTGCCTACCCTTGTCTCGCTTGTTGCCCACCTCTACCCGAAGGTCCTCTCCTGGTACGGAGCTAGGAGGGTCCTCCAGCTACTATAAGCGCTTAATAAAAAGGTATGAGAAGGTATTACTGATGGCGGCATAAAACTTTTTCCCCCCGAATGGGATCTCACGCTGGAAGAGAAGTGGGCGAGGCCGTTCTTGCAAATAAGCTAGGCAAATTATATCAAAACGGCGTTTGGGGCTGCAGGGAGGTTAGTTTTCTTACCCTAACGGGCGAGACGGTCGTCCTCCTCGGCCCTAACGGCTCAGGCAAGTCTACCACAATTCACATGCTCACTACTCTCATAAAGCCCACAAAGGGAGAAGGGAAGGTGCTGGGCTATGACATAGTAAAGGACTATGAGAAGGTGAGGAAGAACATAGCCCTCATGCCTCAGGAGGGCAGGCCGGATCCTAACTGGACGCCTTATGAGGCAGTGAAGTGGTACCTCGTGGCAAGGGGCCTTTCCCTCTCCTCCGCTTCAGCCGAGGCCAAGATGTGGCTGGAGGAGCTTGACCTCTGGGAGGTGAGGAACCGCACGGGCTGGGAGATCAGCGGGGGCCAGAGGAGGAGGACCCTCGTGGCTATGGTGCTCGCAAGCGACGCCCCTGTGATCTTCCTCGACGAGCCTACCGATGGCATGGACGTGGAGGGGAAATACAAGGTGTGGGACGCGCTGAGGAAGGCCACGAAGAGGGGGAGGAGCATAGTGTACACTACCCACAACATGAGGGAGGCAGAGCAAGTGGCCAGCAAGGTAGTGATCATATCCGAAGGGAAGAGCGTGGTTTCGGGGCCTCCCCATGAGCTCGTGAGGGGCCTCCCCTTTAGGTACAGGGTAAGGGCCAGCAGGAAGCCCGCTAACGCAGAGTTCTCCGTGAGGGTGGGCGAGACGGTAATAGCATACTTTGAGTCGTTCTCCGAGGCCCTCTCGGCGCTTGAGGAGGGGAGCGCGAGCGTGGAAGAGGTGTCCTTGGAGGACGTGTACCTCTACTATGTGAAGGGGAGGGGAAGTGTTTCGATTTCTCCTTAGCTCTATAGGCATAGCCCGCCTTCTCTCTGCATACCTCCTCCGCCAGCCCGGCTGGCTAGTTCAAGACTTCATGTTCGCCTTTGCCCTCCTCGTCATACTCTACTCATGGGGAGGCAGGGAGGGGATATCGTATGCTATAACCGGCTATATAGCTGCCAGCGCCTTCTCCTTCGGCATAAACGGCGTGGGGACGATAATAGGGTGGAACAGGGTCATGAGGACCCTGGAGCTCTACATAGCGTCGCCTATAACGCCGCGCGCGTTCCTCATAGGAGCTATACTGGGAGAGATACCCTATTTCATTGTGATAGCCATACTTTATCTCATCGTAGGGGGCGTGCTGGGGCAGCTCTCAATAGTCCTCTACGCTCTCCTCGTGGCCCTCCTCATCTCTCCCCTCAGCATACTTTTGGGCCTCGCTGCGGCCTTCTACGTGAAGAAGCCGGCGAACCTGAGTGCCATAACTAACCCCCTAACCTTCATAGGCACTATGCTCCCTCCAGTATTCTATCCCGTCGCCGTCCTCCCCGACTTCCTCAGGCTCCCCGCCCTCCTGATCCCCACTGCTGCCGCCGCGGAGCTGGCGAGGACCCTCGCCGGCCTGAGCAGGTCTTTTGACCCTCTCCCCCTATTCCTGATCATATTCGCTTGGACGCTCCTCGCAGTGCTCTTTGCGAACAGGGTTGTAAAGTGGTCCCTAGACTAGGAGGGAGCCCCTGAGCCTTTTTGCCTCCTCCAAGAACTCCTCCACTTTCAGTACCTCCTGCTTTCCGGGCTCGCTCCTCCTCCTCACCGACACGGTATTCGTCTCCACCTCCCTATCGCCCACAGTCCCTACGAGGGGCACCCAAAGCCTCCCCGTTTCTCTGATCCTGCTGCCCAAGCCCCCTGAGGAGAAGATCTTGACCCTCACTCCCAGCTCCCTGAGGGACCTCCTTATACCTTCCACGAAGGCTAAGTGCTTCTCTGACACGGGGAGGAGGGCTACCTGTATGGGCATTATCTGCGGCGGAAGGGAGGGGGTTACGCCCTTCTCCGCCTCCCTTAGCGCCCTGTCTATCATAGATAGGAGTATGCTTCTCACAGGGCCCACGCACCTCTTTTTCCCTATCTCCACCGCTATCGGCGCTCCCCCCCTTCGAGACCTGTAGACCAGGGCTCTTCCGTCTCCTGCCCCTGTGCTAACAGCTACCTCTTTCGCGTCCTCCAGGAGGCCGGGGCTTAGGGGGCTGAGGAGCTGGGAGGGCTCCGCTTGGGTAACTATTAACGAGTCGCCCGCCGCTCCCCAGCCGTTTATTCCCTCCTCTGCCTTTGCGCAGGCCTCGAGTAGGCCTGCAGCTCCCCAGATGCCATACAGGGCCTTCGGAGCCTCTATGCTCCTCGATCCCTTCGCGCCGGTTGCCATAGCTAGCATGTTCTCGAGCTCTAGCATCATGATCCTCTCCCCCTCTGCTCCCAGCCTCGAGGCTACGTCCTTTACCTCTGCGTCCCACGGATCCTTCACGAGCAGCCAGTCCTCCACCAGCCCCTTAGCTATGGCCTCCTCCAGCGGCAGGCCTTGGAAGATGACCAAGCCCTCTCTCCCGAACTGGCGAGAGAGCTCGGAGAGGGGGTGACCAAGGCAGGAGAGCTCGAAGGCCTTGTACCAGCCAAAGGGGGCCCTGTAAACGCTCCCCCTCCACGAGGCCCTCGCTGCCTCCTCCATCGCAGTTAGCACTCTGTGGGCCTCTTTCGGCTTTGCCAGCTCGCTGGAGAGGTGAGCATACGGGTATATGACTATTTCCCGCGCCCCCAGCCTCTCTGCATGACTTACCATGTCGCCCACTGCCCTCCTCGCGACCCCCAAGTCGTCGCCCTCCTCCACGCTCACGAAGGCAACGAGGCAGTTCTCGTGATCCCCGCTTGCAGGGGGATCGGGAGGGCTCTCTATTGCCTCTTTAACAGTCCTGTAGGAGAACCTAGATGCATGGACGTACAGGAGCCTCAAGCCTCATCCCCGAGCCCTTCATAGCACAGCTATTTATATCTATCTCTCACTCACAGCTCTTACGGGACATTCCGATGGCTCACCCCTGGGTGCCAAACAGTGCGGAGGAAGTGAAGAGGGAGATGATGAAGGCCCTCGGCATAGAGAGCATAGAGGAGCTATACTCCGACATCCCGTCCTCCGTTAAGATGAGCCCAGAGGAGTGGGACTCGCTCCCGGTAGGCTTCGGGAGGACGCTAAGCGAGCAGGAGATCAGGAGGCACATGGACGATCTCTTCGCCAAGGTGGAGGAGCTCAGGACTCCTCCCTTCATGGGAGGGGGCGTGTTACCTAGATACGTCCCGGAGGCCGTGAGGGCTATCGTGACGAGGAGCGAGTTCCTTACGGCCTACACGCCCTACCAGGCAGAGATAAGTCAGGGACTCCTCCAGGCACTCTTCGAGTACCAGAGCCTCATGGCCGAGCTGCTAGAAATGGAGGTAGTCAACAGCTCCATGTATGACGGCAGCAGCGCGCTTGCAGAGGCCTTCCTCATGGCCATGAGGGTGACCGGCAGGAAGAAGTTCCTTGTGCCGGAGACCATGAACCCGCGGCACAGGAAGGTAGTGGAGACCTACCTCTCTGCCCACGGCTCTGTAATGGAGGAGGTGAGGGTAGACAGGGAGAGCGGCTACCTCGATCTCGAGGACCTGGGCAAGAAGCTGGAGGGGGCCGCGGCAGTCTACCTAGAGTACCCCCACTACACAGGCGTGGTGGATGTGAACGCTGCTGCAGTGGGCGAAATGGCCCACAGGGCAAAGGCGCTCTACGTCGTGGGGGTAGAGCCGGTCAGCATGTCTATCCTGAAGCCTCCGGGGGCACTCGGGGCAGACATAGCGGTAGGGGAGGGGCAGCCGCTGGGCCTGCCTCTCAGCTACGGAGGGCCGTACTTAGGGATATTTGCAATTAGGTGGGACAGAGAGCTCGTGAGGCAGATGCCCGGTAGGATAGTAGGCCTCACGACGTCGCGCGATGGAGACGAGGCCTTCACGCTGGTACTCCAGACAAGGGAGCAGCACATAAGGAGGGCTAGGGCTACAAGCAACATCACGACCAACGAGGCTTTGATGGCTATAGCTGCTGCAGCATACATGAGCCTCCTTGGGAAGGAGGGGCTGGCGGAGCTCGCGAGGCACTGCTGGTACAAATCGCACTACGCTGCAAAGAGGCTCTCTGAGGTAATCGAGGCGCCCCTCCTGAAGGGGGACTTCGTTTACGAGTTCGTGGCGAGGCTGCCAAAGACGGCTAGGGAGGTCAGGAGGGAGCTGCTGCGCAAGAAGGGCATCCTCGTCGGCATACCGCTGGAGGGCCACGCTTGGTTCGGCGAGAGGGACCTCCTGATAGCGGTCACGGAGGTGCACAGCAAGGAGGACATAGACCTCCTTGTGAGCTCTGTGAAGGAGGTGTTGTAACGTGTTCAGGCAGGCCCGGTGGGAGGAGCCCCTGGTGTTCCAGCTAGGCAGGAAGGGCAGGAGGGGCTTTCTGCTGCCAAGGCTAGAGGAGGAGATAGAGGCACTGGTAGGCGAGTTCAGGCTACCGGAGGCTCTGAGGAGGGAGATCGGGCCAGAGCTGCCCTCCCTCAGCGAGGTGGAGGTGATCAGGCACTTCACCAGGCTCTCGCATATGTCATATGGCGTGGACCTAGGCCCTGTGCCTCTCGGCAGCTGCACGATGAAGTACAACCCGAAGATAGCCATGAGGTACGCCTTCCACGAAAAGCTCTCTCTCCTCCACCCTCTCGCCGAAGAGGACCTGCTACAGGGGCTCCTGGAGCTGCTCCACAGGCTCCAAGGCTGGCTGGAGGCGATCACTGGCATGGACGCGTGCAGCCTTCACCCGGCGGCGGGCTCGCAGGGGGAGCTGGCAGGGGCGCTAATGATAAGGAAGTACCATCAGATGAGGGGGGAGCTCGAGAGGGACGAGATCATAGTCCCAGACTCAGCCCACGGCACTAACCCTGCCACGGGCACCATGGCTGGCTTCAAGGTGATAGAGGTCCCCACGGCAGAGGACGGGAACATAGATGTAGAGGCGATAAGGGCCTCGGTGGGACCCCGCACTGCAGGCATAATGGCCACAGTCCCCAGCACGCTAGGACTCTTCGACGAGAGGGCGCTGGAGATAGCAGAGATAGTGCACAAGGCAGGGGGCCTCGTATACCATGACGGCGCAAACCTAAACGGCATATTGGGGAGAACAAGGCCTGGGGACCTCGGCGCAGACATAGTTCACCTTAACCTCCACAAGACCTTCTCCTCCCCACATGGGGGCGGAGGGCCTGGAGCCGGGCCCGTTTGCGTCAAAGACAGGGAGGTGGTGGGCGGCGTGAGGCTCCCAGACCTCCTGCCCGGCTTCAGGGTGGTGAAAGAGGGGGGCAGCTATAGGCTGAGGGTCCCATCGTCAAGCGTTGGCTTCCTGAGGGCGTGGTTTGGGAACATAGCGCCGCTAGTGTGGGCTTATGTGTACATAGCCTCCATGGGTGCCAAGGGCCTCAGAGAGGCGGGGGAGATAGCGGTGCTGAACACTAACTACTTTGCCCACCTCATAACCTCACGCTCAAAGACCTACTCGATCCCCTACGGCGCCGGGAGGCCAAGGAAGCACGAGGTGGTAATAAGCGCGCAGAGGCTGCAGGAGGAGACGGGCGTAACGGCAGAAGACCTGGCTAAGGGGCTGCTGGACGCAGGCTTCTATGCCCCCACTATATATTTCCCGCTCATAGTAAAGGAAGCGCTGATGGTGGAGTTCACGGAGAGCGAGACAAAGGAGAACATAGATGCTTATGCTGCGAGGCTCTTGGAGCTGGAAGAGAAGGCCTTCGAAAGGCCGGAGGAGCTGAAGGACATGCCTAAGAACACGGCAAAAACGAGGATGGACAACGCTAGGGCTAACCACCCAAGGAGCGTGACGCCGAGCTGGCGGGTGAAGGTGCTGAGGGAGAAGGGGGTCATCTCGGGCCTTTGAGGGGACAGGCGTGATAGAGGTAGAGGGCAAGTACAGGCTGAAGTGCAGCGCGCTAGAAGATATGGCCAGCGCCCTCGAGAGGCTCGGTCTCTCCTTCAGAGGCGAGAGGGAGGAGGTCGACAAGTACTTCTCCCACCCCTGCCGCGACTTCCTCATTACCGATGAGGCCTTGAGGCTAAGGGCCTCTGGAGATCTCACGCTAACATACAAGGGCCCTAGGGAGAGGGGGGAGCTGAAGAGGAGGATAGAGATCTCAGCAAAGGTACCGGCAGAAATAGAGGAGCTGCTCAGGAGGCTGGGCTTTGAGGAGGCCGTCGTTATCAGGAAGAGGAGGAGATACTATGAGGGGCCTTGGGTTCTCGTGAGCCTCGACGAGGTGGAGGACCTCGGGTGCTTTGTGGAGATTGAGTCCAAGAGGGGGAGGGCGGAAGACGTGGAAGCCTTAGCGAAGAGCCTAGGGCTCGGCGAGGAGAGCTACGTGAGGAAAACGTACGTAGAGCTGCTGCTAGAGAAGTTATCCCTTAGTGACGCCGATGGGCCTTAGCCTTGCCACGAGCCTCCCAATGCCCACCGCGTGAGCCACTTGGGCCACCTTGTCCACATCCTTGTATGCTTCAGGCGCCTCCTCCACCACGGTCTCTATGTTGCTTGCCTTGATGTAGATTTCCTTCGTTTCTAGCTCAGAGACTACCTCTCTGTATGTCTTTCTTCTCTTCGATCCGGCCCTGCTCATCCACCTCCCAGCCCCATGAGGCGCCGTGAACCAGCTCCTCTCCCCTTCCGGAACGCCTGCCAGTATGTAGCTTGCAGTCCCCATGCTGCCGGGTATGAGCACGGGCTGGCCCACCTCTCTGTACTTCGCAGGTATCTCAGGGCTGCCCGGCGGGAAGGCCCTAGTGGCCCCCTTCCTGTGAACTATGAGCCTCTTCCTCTTCCCCTCCACGACGTACTCCTCTATTTTAGCTATGTTGTGAGCCACGTCATACAATACGCTCAGATCTAGCTTGTCCGGATCTACCTTGAAGACCCTCTTGAAGCTCTCCCTTACCCAGTGAGATATCATCTGCCTGTTAGTCCATGCGAAGTTTGCTGCAGCTGCCATGGCTTTCACATAGTTCTGGGCCTCCTTAGTGTTGTACGGCACGCTTGCCAGCTCCCTGTCGGGGGGTATAGTGCCATAGGCCTTCATGGCCCGCTCCATTACGAGTAGGTAGTCGCTTGCTACCTGGTGTCCAAGGCCCCTGCTGCCAGTGTGGACCATGACCACTATTTGGCCCTCGTAGAGCCCGTAGACCTTCGCTATCCTCTCGTCATAGACCCTGTCTACTACCTGCACCTCTAGGAAGTGGTTCCCGCTGCCGAGAGTCCCCAGCTGCTCCGCCCCCCTCTGCTTGGCGGTGTTGCTCACGGCAGAGGGGTCTGCGAGCGACCAGCTGCCCCTCTCCTCCAAGTACTCCATGTCCTCAGGCCAACCGTAGCCCCTGCTAACGGCCCACTTCACTCCCTCGCTCAGCACCTTGTCGAGCTCTGCAATGGTCACCTTCACCTTCCCAGTGCTCCCCACGCCGCTGGGCACGTTTCTGAACATCTCGTCTATGAGCTCCTTGATCTTTGGCTTCACCTCCTTTAGCGTCAAGTTAGTCCTCATGACCCTCACCCCGCAGTTTATGTCGTAGCCTATGCCGCCGGGGCTTATGACGCCGTCCTCCTCGACCGCCATGGCCGCAACGCCGCCCACGGGGAAGCCATAGCCTTGGTGGCCATCTGGCATGACGAGGCTGTACTTCTGGATCCCCTTCAGGCACGCCACGTTCATGGCCTGCACGAGCGTGAGGTCCTCCTTCATCTTGTTAAGTAGGAAGTCGTCTGCGTAGATTATGACGGGGACTTTCATGCAGGCCTTTGCCTCTTGTGGGATCATCCAGGCGTTCTCGTCGATCCTCTTAAGTGGGAAGCTCATTTGGACCCTAACTCTAATTAGCCTGCTTGCCGGGTTATAAAGCTTAGCAAGGAGGAAGGGGGCACTTGCAGGGAGGGCCTCTGGTAAATGCTATGCTCTCGGTAGGGCGCTGTCTCGAGAAGCTGGCAGGGGTGCGCATGGACACGTACGTGAAGCTGTTGTCGAAGACTCCCAAGGAGGAGTACGGGGACTTCGGCTTCCCGCTGGCCCGCTTCTACCCGAGGCCGGAGGAGGTGCTGACAGGTCTCAGCTCTTGCGTGAAGGAAAGCTACGTCAAGGCTTCCCTAGTGGGAGGCTTCCTGAACCTGAGGTTTGACGAGAAGGAGATGGGGAGGGAGCTCCTTAGGCTCATGGGAGGCGGTTGGAGGCCAGAGATGCTAAAGACTGAGAGGCCCCGCCGCATAGTAGTAGAGCACACAAGCGCTAACCCTGTGCACCCGCTTCACATAGGCCATGCGAGGAATGCGAGCCTAGGCGACTCGCTGGCAAGGATGCTAAAGGCCCGCGGGAACGAGGTTATAGTTAGATATTACGTCAACGACGTGGGCAGACAGGTCGCTGTGGTGACGCTGGGCTTCTCAATAATAGGCCTCAGCCCCGAGGAGCTGGCGACGAGGCTGGGGGCAAAGGTAGACCACGCAATAGGCTGGGTCTATGCGCTCACCCACACTGCCATAGATGCCATCGCGGCAAGGAGAAGGGGGGATCTGGAGGAGGCGGAGAAGCTGGCGGCGCAGCTGGCGAGGCTGAAGGAGAGGGGTGACAGCTCCCTCGCAGAGCTCATAGTGTCTCGGGTAGCTTCCTTCGATAACCCCGAGGCAAAGCTCTCCGAGATAATGAGCAGATACGAGGCAGGCCTGGAGCCTGAGAGGAGCAGCGTGAGGAGGATAGCAGAGGCTGCCCTAAGGGGCTTCATGGAGACCCTGCGCAGAATGGGAATAAGCTACGACCGCGTGGACTGGGAGAGCGATATCGTCTGGAGCGGCCTCCTGGGCCATGTGCTCTCCCAGGCTCTGAGCAGCAAGTACGTGACCAAACACAAGGACGCGACTGCGTTGGACCTGATGGGGGTAGCGAGGGACAAGGTCGGGGAGGAGGAGAGGGAGAGGCTCAAGCTCCCTAAGGGGTTCGATGTCCCGCCCATGATCCTGTTTAGGAGCGACGGCACCACGCTGTACTGGACGCGCGATGTGGCGTATAGCGTATACAAGTTCGCAGACTCCGGCGCAGATGAGGTGATCAACGTGGTCGCAAGTGAGCAGAGGCTCCCACAACTGCAGGTGAGGCTGGCGTTGCTGGGCATAGGGTATGAAAGGGAGGCGCTTAACATGATACACTACGACTACGAGCTGGTGAGGCTCCCCGGCAGAGCAATGAGCGGTAGGAGGGGAGAGTACGTCACCTTGGACGAGTTAATAGAGGAGGCCAAGACAAGGGCTGCGAAGGAGGCCCAGGCCAGGAACCCGGAGCTCGACAAAGGGGCTATAGATACCATCGCAGAGGGCATAGCGGTGGGGGCCATTCGCTTCAGCCTCGTCCAGGCGGGCGCCACTAAGCCGATAACCTTTGAAGTGGAGCGCGTGCTGAGGCTGGAGGAGAACACAGGGCCATATCTCCAGTACACATTTGCGAGGGCTAACAGCATACTTGAGAAACATGGCTCCGTGGACTACGGCTCGGCGGAAGCTGCCGCTTACAGCGATCCAGACAGGAGGGCCTTGCTTATACACTCCCTCCTCTACCCGCTCGTCTCTGCCAAGGCGGCAGACGAGCTGAGACCAGAGGACCTAGCCTCCTACTTGCTCAAGCTCGCTGACATATTCAACAAGTGGTACCAGAAGGACAGCGTAATAAGGGAGCCGGAGCCAGGCATAAGAGAAGCAAAGGCCGCCCTGGTGGAGCTCTCTGCTCACGTGTTGCGGTCCGGGCTCACGCTGCTTGGAGTGCCTGCCATGAAGAGGATGTAGGGGTTTTAGGGCTCGCTCTCCCATAGCTCTTAGTCGAGGGCTACTTGTGCGGCTACCCGACGCGCTGAGGAGAAGGCTGAGGGGAGCTCTAGAGATAGTGGCAGGAATGGTCTTAGGGTACCTTATGTATACCGTGAACGTGTTCGTCATAGCCCTCCTTTACCCCCTTGTGGAGGGGAAGAAGGAGGTCATAGCACTGATACCCGTTATGAACGACCTGAGGGGCGACATAATGGGCTCCTCCGGCGCCAGGATGAACACTGCGCTCCACTTGGGCGAGGTGCCCCCCTCTGCCAGGGAGCTCGTGCTCTTCGAGCTAAAGCCGGTGGCAGCGCTCACAGCGTCTACTTCTTTCCTCATAAGCCTTCTCATGTTCTTCTACGCGCGCATCTCCGGAGAGACGCTCAGCCTGGAGGTCCTGCAAGTGGTGGGCTTCCTCTCCTCCGCTCTGGCCACCGCGGCCCTCTTGCCGTACCTCGCTGCCTCTGCTGCCAGCATATACAGAAGAGGAGGAGAACCTGGGAACGTGCTGCCCACGCTAGCTACCATAGGGGGGGACTTCATCTCCTTTCCCCTTCTCGTCATCTCCTTTCTCCTAGCTTCCTCTGCTCCTCCCTCCTCTCTCCCCCTCCTCTTCCTCCTCGCTGCTTCCCTCAGCCTCTCCGTTAGCTTTGCAGCCCTCGCTTCGGATAGGCGCGTAAGGAAGATCATAGGGGAAAGACTGCTGGTGCTGGTGACAGTGCTGCTACTACAGCCCATAGCAGGAGTCCTCCTGGCAGTCTTTGAGGAGGAGCTGAGCGCCAGGGGGCTCTTCCAGGTCTCCGTGAGCTTCATTGGTATAGCGGGAGCCCTCTCCTCTATCGTTGCGCTGCGGCTTAGCGTTCACTTACACCTATATGGGCTCCCTGGCATCCCCTCTACGTTCTTCAAGGCACTGGCGGACGCCCTCCTGACGCTCCTGCCGGGCGCCTTCATGGTCTCCGGCGCAGGGTACATATCGTCCCGCCTCCTCGGGGGGCACATATCGTTCTTTGATGTCCTTCTGCCAATCACCGTCGGCCTGCTCATTACTATACCCATAGGGGCTCTGGTAGCGCTCGTGATATCTTTAGCCTCCTTTAGAGCAGGGCTAGATCCCGACAACGTGGGGGTGCCCATAGTGACCACGACTATGGACGTGCTAGGGCTAGCTGTGCTCTACCTCGTTTCTGCATACCTTCGCTAATATCCCCTCCTGCCTTCTATAGCTGGGAAGCTAGGTGGGAGCGCCCGCCAGGCAAGGTATGTATCTCGTCCTGCTAGCGTACGCCCTCCTAGCCGCGATGCTTTTAGTGCTCGCGCTTCCGCTGCCGCGGTACTCAGGCATAGTCGTGAAGGACGCAGAGGAGATACTGTGGCTGAGCGCGGGCCCTTCTTTTGTCGCCAGACGAGGAGATGAAGTGCTGCTAGTGAGCGAAAGGGCCATGGTCGTGAGGTTCGCCGGGAAGCCGTGCAGCTCGGAGGGCCGGCTATATGTGTTCTCGGGAAGCGAGCTCCTCGTGGCCTCACCGTCGCAAGGGAGGGCGTTCAAGTACTTGCTCCCTCTCTCGCTCTCAGCATTCGACATCCACTGCTCCTCTTACACGGTATATCTCGCTGGCTTCTCCGAGGGGGAGCTGAAGGCGATCGCTATAGACGTCGCGGCAGGCAAGGGGTCCCTCGCGTCGCTGGAGGCCCCCTCCACAGGGGAGACAAAGGTACTGGGCCTCGAGGACTCCATTTACGTAGCCCTGGACAGGAGCTTGCTTGAGCTAAGGGGAAGTTTGGCCTTTGCATACGAGCTCATACCTAACGTCAGGCCCCTCGGCATAGCCCTCTACGATGGCTCCCCAGTAGTATATGGGAAGAGGGAGAGAGCAGCCCTCATATATTGGCCCCGCGAGGCGTTGGCTATAGAGGTGGAGATCCCGGGGAGGGAGTCGAGAGTAGACGCCATGGAGTGCTGGGGCTACTGGTGTAAGGCTCTCATAGTGCCTCTCGGCGACTGGATGAGGGTGGCGGAGTTCAAGGAGTGGAGGTACGTTAAGGACATGAAGCTCGTGGGGACTAGGGGCTTCGTATATGGAAGGGCAGGAGTCTCGGAGGACATATGGTTTGCCGGAAGGCTAGTTGACGTGGGTCCCATTGCGGTGTCTGTGGACTCTACTGCGAAGGCCACGTTGGGTTCGGGCGAGAAGGGATTCTTCATTGTTGAGGACGGGACGCCGAGGCCTAGGCTATATGAGTACAGAGCGCCGCCGGCCGTAAGGCTCTTAGAGGTAAAGTGGGAGCCGCTGGAGCTGAAGAAGGAGGATGTGGCGTCAAGGATCGAAGGGCTTCATTACGAGCGCATAAGGCCTCTAGGTGACCCACTGAGAGGGGTCCTCACGGCCATAGCCCTCCTGAGCCCCCTCGCGGCATATCTCATAAGAAGGGCTTTACGGTGAGCCTTCTGTAGTACTCTATTGCGCCCGCGAGGGCTACCATTATCGCAGAGACAATGAAGGTCTCCGGCGCAGTGAGCCGCGAGTAGCCCTCAACGCTGTACTTTATGATGTACCTGACCTCCCCCTCTGAGTCCTTAGTCGAGACTATGAGGAGGGATGAGTCGCTGGCCACGCTCTCTGTTATTCTGGTAACGTTCTCTTTCTTCTCGCTAATAGGTATCACGTTGCCCAGCAGCGAGAGGGCCTGCACGAGGAAGGGGTTCGACTCCACCTGGATGGCCGTGAAGGTCACCCCCGCCCTTAGGTCAACGTTAGATCGCACGTTGCTCACGTTAAGCCTCAGAGAGCGGAACTGTTGGGCAAGGAGGAAAGGATCTCCTGCCACCTTCACATAATACACGCTGTCCGCTCCCTCCACAGTTACCTCTGCTCTACCGCTGCTCGTTATGGCAGCTACGACGAGCAGCGAGGCCACCCTGGGGCCTACCTTAACCGTCCTAGTGTACTCGCTGGAGAGCTTTGCTCCGTATAGCTCTGCTATCGCGCTAGAGACTAGGAGCCCTATGGCAATGACCAGCAGGAGCCTCGAGGCCACGGACATCCTCCTTAGAACGCTGCTCATATGACCTCAAACCTCCTCCAGAAGTATATCACCACAAAGATAAATAAGATCGTGACAAGGCTGGGCACAAGAAGTATCTGCCAGCTCTCCACGCTGGCTCTCATGTAGGAAGAGTAGATGATCTCCGGCAAGTACATGGCCTCCCCTACCTTCGTAAGGGTCTCGTTGCCCGTGGACCTCCCTATTGCTGGGAGGATGAGTGCAATAGCCGTATACGCGAAGTAAGCAGAGACGCTAAGGAGACCGCTGGTGGACTGGCTCCTTGACCTAAGGGCGAAGAACAAGAAGATAAGGCCATAGAGGGAGGCCTGGAAGAAGAAAGCCGTGTACATTCCAAACACCTTTTCGGGGGCTTTGAGCATGACGCTGCCTAGGAGAAGGAAGAGTATGAGGAGGGGGGCCCCGAGGACCAGCAGGGAGGGGATGAAGACGCGGCTCAGGGCCAGCAGCACTGCCAGTGGTACCTTGCCTATGGGATACGTGAGGTAAGTGTTTATTATTCCGCTCTGAATGAGGTACGCCATACCCGCTGAACCCCTCACTGCCAAGAACAGCGCTGCAGCAAAGAGCGTGGGATCGAGCGCTATCCTGCTAGCCACCACTGGGCTAGTGACGGGCTGTATGGTGACTAGCGCGGAGCCGAGCGATGCTACTAAGAGCACTAGCACGTCGAGGCCCGGCGGCCTCAAGACGTCGCTCACGTCTATGTAAAGCAGGTTATAGTATGTCCTAAGGCTCATGCCTCCCCCCTCAAGATCTCCTCAAGGCCTGCGCCGGCGAAGTCTATGCTAAGCACCTTCGTGCCCGTTGCAGAGAGATCAGCCATGAGCTTTAGCAGCTCCGCCTGCCCCTCTGCCCCCTTGAGCTTCACTATTATGTTAATCCCCTCCACTCTCACATCGTACCCATGAAGAGTCAGGACCTTTTCCAGAGCCCTCGCGTCGCTCGCCCTTATCCTTGCCACGGAGGCTTTCATGACCACCTCGTTCACGTCGCCCTCCATAATAACCCTCCCTCTGTTCATCACCACTACCCTCCTCGCAACCCGGGAGATTTCTGGGATTACGTGGCTCGAGACTATGAAGGATATGCCCTCGTCCCTGTTAAGCATGTCTATGAGCTCCAGGAGCCTCACCCTCTCTATTGGATCTAGATTGCTCGTGGGCTCATCCGCTACTATAAGCTTCGGTCTCGAGAGGAGAGCGTGCGCTATGGCTGCCCTTTGCTTAAGGCCCGCGCTCAGCTCGCTGAAGGTCTTGTGGAGGTGCTGCTCGAGCCCTGTGTACTTCACAGCCCTTCTGATCTCCTCCCTAGAGGAGCCGTATATCAGGGAGGCCCTATAGAGCAAATCCCTTATAGGGAGAGAGTCGGGGAGCATAGGCCTTTCGAACACAACGCCGACCCCCCGCCTGGCCCGCGAGTCCACGTAGGGATCATAGCCGTTGAGGATCACGTTGCCTCTGTCCCTCCTTAGCAGCCCCAAGGAGATCTTCAGCAGGGTGCTCTTGCCGGCCCCGTTAGGCCCGAGGAGCCCCACTAGTTCTCCTTCGTGCACTCTAAGCGAGACCCTGTCGACGGCTATTGTAGGGCCAAAGACCTTGGTGACCTCCTGGACTTCCAGCACCACGCCCACTATGGCTCCCAGCTCTATGAGGATCTAGCGCCTTAATACTGCGAATACAGATCAAAGGTTTACGTAAGCTATGAGGGAGACCCTCCTTTCCCTCCTTATCTCGTGAAGGGCCCTAGCCGCCAGAGCCAGAGCCTCCCTCGCCCTCCTCGCCACGCCGAGGCCTGCCTTTATGTTCGCCTCCTTCATGAGAGAAAGGGTGACGTTAAGGTAGCCCTCCGTGGGGAGGACAGCAAGCACGTTGTCCCCTCCCAGGTACTGCACTATCCCTCCTCTCGGCTCCGCTATATCTGAGAGCCTCCCCACGAGGTTGAGCATCGAGTGGTACGTCCTCGTAACTCCCTCCTCTCGCGTGCTGGCCGTTATGTAGTTTACGTCTAGGTGTGACACAACAGAGGTCTCCTCCATCTCGCAGCGCCTGTACATGAAGTCCTCCTCCCCTGACTTCAACATGCTCCAGGCCTTTTGCTCCGCCTCCAAGGGGGTCCTCTCGCAGGAGCTAGCCAGCCTAGCCCTCACCTTCGTGTTCTGCCTCGCCACCTCCCATATCTCCCTGTGATCCTCCTCGTCGAGGTTTGAGGAGAGCACGAGCATGTAGTCGTACCTCATTGGGAGCACGAAGCCGCCCCTTCTCGCTGCCGCCTCCTGGAGGGCCTTGTAGAGGGAGGCCTGGGAGCCCTGTATTATCCACTCCCTGTCCTCCCCTAGGCTCTCAGTCCACTCCCTGTAGCCCTTCAGCTCTACTACAGCAACTCTCGTGTATAATGCGGCCTGCATACACAATCACTCTACGTATATGGTCCTCCCCTCGTACTTAGCTCCCTCGAGGGCCCTCTTCCTTCTAACCATCTTCACAGCTGCCTCCACGGCCCTTCTGGCGTACTCCTCCGCCCTCTCGAGGGCCTGGATCCTCGAGGCGCCGGGCCCTATGACGCCGAGTGCCACGGGCTTCCCGTATTGCACACCTAGGTCGAGGATCTTCCTCGCTGCCTGATGTGCCACTACCTCGTCATGATCAGTCTCTCCCTTGATTACGGCTCCGAGGACTACGACAGCATCTACGTAGTCCAACCCTATCACCTCCATGACGCCATATGGCGAGTCGAAGGTGCCGGGGACATGGAAGACGACGGAGACTTCGGTGCTAAGGAACTTAGCGTGCTCCAGTGCCTTCTCCAGCATTATCCTGGTGACGTCGTAGTTGAAATCTGAGACTACTATAGCTATTCTCACTGTCACTATAGCTCCCGTAGACGCTCCCCCATGAAGACTTAAATATGGCAGTAGGAAGGGAGCAAATATATTACAGTGGGGCTCCCAAGGAAAGCGTGGGAAAAGGGTGGCAGAGAAGGAAAGGGTGGTCCTGAAGATAGAGCTGTCGAGGGAGGAGTACGAAGCCCTCAAAGCACGGGCCAGGGGAGAGGGCTACTTGCTGCCCTCCGAGTATGCTAGGGAGCTCCTGAGAAGAGCCCTCGCCAAGGGGGAGGAGAGGGCAGGAGAGGTCAACGTAAAGGAGATAGCCGAGGGGATAAGCAAGAGGGTTGAGAGGAGCATAACAGACCTGCTCAACCCTTTCACCGGCAAGATAGACGAGATCTCGAGGAAGATTTCGGAGCTAATAGAGCTAATGGAGGCTGAGCGGGAAAGAGCAAAAGAGGTGAGGGAGCCAGCAAAGGAGGTGAAGGAGAGGAGACCTCTAAGCGCAATGGAGAGGCTAAAGGAACAGAGAGCGGTCTTCAGCGAGGACATGAAGTGGATGAAAGCCCCTGATAAGTTCTTCGAGAAGCTGAAGAGGGAGGGGGCTCACGTCATAGAAGTGGGGGAGGAGAAGATAGCTGTGCACCCTGAGTTTTGGGAGCGTTTCAAGGAGGAGGTGGGGAGCATAAGCGTGAAGAGCGTCGACGAGGCGTCGGACCTCATAGGATCATACCTCGGGGAGGAAGGGGCTAAGTTGTTCAAGAAGCTAGCCAGGAGCGGCCTCCTGGTCTATGACGAGGACAGCGGCCAGTGGATCCTAAGCTCTAAATTATAGGCCCTGCGTCAGGGTAGCCCTGCCTCACTCCCATGCCCGCCTTCGGCGTGAGGGCCTGGAGACCCCCTCTCAGGAGGGCGGCCAGGTTAGAGGCGTGGGCGCGGGCTCTGTGTATGGCTATCCTCTTCAGCTCCTGCTCGTCCTCTGCCTCCTCCTCATGGACGGTGACGTCTATCACCACCTTGCCTGTGAGGATACCTACGGCGATCAGCCCAATGCTGGAAGCAAGGTAGCTGTACTTGTCTACCTCCTTCTTTCCCACCCACCCAAGGCTTATTGCTCCCTCGCAGCCCATATCCAGGACTCTCTTCACTGCGGCAGGGAGGTCCTTTATACCAGGCACAGTGTGCCTCACTATCTTGTAGCCGGGCAGCTCTCTCTCAAGGACCTCTATAGCGTGCCTCCCCATGTCCACCCGAGAGAAGGTGGTGTCAATCACTCCAACACACTTCATTCTTCCTACACCACTCCAGCAGCTCATGGCCTTTAACGAGAGGTATACCCTTCTTCTCCGCCACCTTTTCAGCTTCCTCCACGCTCATTGACCTGCCCCGGGACAGCATTTCGGCCAATACTATGCTGGGCCTGAGGCCTGCAGCCTTGAATAGCGTCACGCTCATCTCTGTGTGCCCCCTCCTCTCCCTGAGGCTCCTAGCAGCCAATATAGGGACGTGGCCTGGCGCCTGGAACTCAGAGTAGAAGAGCTCCCGAGCGCCTCTCAAGTCCCCCTCGTGAGCCATCTTGATCACTTCGTCGAGCTTCCTCACCGTTAAGCTCCTGTCCTCGTCGCTCACGCCCGTCCTCACGCCCATGTGGTTGACCCAAATGGTGAAGGCGCTCCTGTCCTTGTAACGAAGCCTTTTGTTCGCTAGCAATCTAAGCTCACCGTAAGAGCTCAAGAGCTCGTCGCCCCATGGTATGCCCAGGGCGGCGGTCAGCCTAGAGGAGGTGGCAAAGCAGAGGAGTCCCCCCGCATCTACCCTCAGCTCATATATAACGTCAGGTTCTGCGACCCATGCAGGGAATACCATGTCAACCTCTGCCTCCCTCTCGTCGCCGTCGTAGAGCAGCACCGGCCCGCCAGACTTCAATACCTCAATTGCCCTCTCTATTGAGCCCAAGCTCTAGCACCGCTACCGCTGCGAGGAGGGCTAGGAGGGCTATTAACTTCAGGTAATTAACTACATGACCTCCCGCCTCCTCCTTCTCCTCCTCTGCCAGAGGCGTAGGGCTCTTCGGCTCAGACGGCTTCTCGCTACCCTTTAGAAAAGTACCGTAGACTATCACGAGCTCCTCTTCTTGGTCACTAATGTGTAGGGAGACCCACTTCGTGTCAGTAGCAGTCAGCAGGGAGTTCCAGAAGAGGGGTTGCAAGCGGACATATGCTCTCTCCCCCCCAATACTACAGCTCGCCTTTATGGAGGCTTGCACAGCGAGCTCCTCCACCCTCTCCTCGCCTCTGTAAGCTATTACGGAGAAGTTGCAGCCGCTCGTCCTCGCGACGACCCTCACCTGGGCTCCCTCCGAGCTACAAAGGGGCTCCCAGGCCTCCAGCCAAGAGCCCCCCCTCGCAAGGGAAATCACTATTACTTCCCTGTCCCCGCAGCTCTGGACGTCCTTCCTCACCTCGTACGTGCCTCCCCTCGCTAAGATGGTCGCAACCCGAGCTCCGCCAAAGGCAAGCGGGTGCTCCCCGGGGGGCAGCTGGATATCGGGGCCTAGCTCCGCGGCGCCGGAGGCTGTCAAGATAGCGAGGAGGAGCAGTAGCAGAGGGCTCACCTCGCCATGAGAATGAGGGCCTGCTCCACGAGAGCTGCGAAGAGGAGCATGAAGAAAGCCAGGGCGGAGGACCTGAGCACGTACGACAAGTAACTCCTGCCCCCCAACAGCGCTGCCGCTGCGGAGGAGGCAAGGGCTAGGGCGGGCACCTCTAACGCGCCGTGGGGTGCTAGGAGGAAGTATATCGTGTAAGTCAGCTCGGTAGGTCCTCTCTCTAAGACGGCAGAGACAAGGGAACCCACGAGGGCCCCGTTAAAGGAGATCACGAAAACGGGGACTATTATGGTGGCTGAGAGGAGGGAAGAGAAGAGGGCTACTAGGAAGTTGTTAGCGAGTATTACCGGGAAAGCCAGCTCTCCGGGTGCCAGGAGCTCCGCTTTCTCAGCTATGGTCTTCTGAAGGAGCTCCCGCGCCTCCTCGCGAAAGCTAAAGTACGCGAGGGAAGAGAGGGAAGAGGAGAGGCCAAACAGCATAACTAGGGAGATCCAGATGCGCACGAAGGTCCTGTCGAGCACTATGTCGAGGAGGCTCACTGTCATCCCTCCACCACTATGACGCACTCCCTAGGCACGTCCTCCAGCCTCTCCAGCTCCTCCCTCCTCGCTACGATGACGGCTCCTTCCTTACACAGCTCCCAGCATGAGTCCCCGCACTCCTCCAGCCTCACGGTCTTCACTCCTTCCCGCAGGAACTCCACGTTTCCCCCCTAATTATCTAAAAAGCTTATAATACATAATTTACTTAGCTAAGTGAGGAGAGAGCCAGCTAGGTGGTCTCTGTGAGAAAAGGGGTAGTGGACGTAAAGAGGAGGATAAACGTGCTTATGGACGTCTGGCACCGGCTGCTGGAGCTGTGGGAGGACTCCGGCGGGGCCCTCGTGAGGGGAGATGCGGTGAAGCTGCTAAGCGACGTATACCAGAAGGAGTCCATTAAGCCCCTGAAGGGGGCCATGAACCCGGCAGATATATACGACAAGGAGCTCGCGAGCCTCTACGTAGTGGGCAAGCACGGCATGGCGCTCGAGGAGTCGTACCCAGAGCTCTTCGACAAAATCTTCACAGAAGAGGTTAAGTATGAGAACGCGATAAACATAATGCTAAAGGAGCCCCCCGAGAGGGCTCGTGAGAAAGTGAAGGCAATGCTTGGGGAGGTGGACGACAATATCATTTCGAGGATATTCAGGCTAAAGCTCACTGAGGTATTCTTTGGCTTCGATAACAAGGATAGGCTACTTGAGCTCATAAAGGTGGCGCTTAAGGTCTACCCAGAGAAGGAGAGGGTTATAAAGAATTACATGAAGTTCTACATAGCGTTCTCAGTAGCAGAAGCGATCAGCAAGAAGGAGGTGAGGGACAAGATAGAGAAGGAGGTGTTGAAACAGTCTCTGGCACTGCAGCTGGGGCTTGACAAGAAGAAGCTGCCCGACGACGATTACGTTAGGACAATAGCAATGGAGGTCTTTCAAGTCTCGCCGAGGGTCCTGGATAGCATATTAGTTAAGAAGAGGGTTAAAAGGAGGAAACAGAAGGCCTCGTGAGAACCCCCTCTTTCCTTTTCTGGCCTTATATGTAAAAGTATATTTACTCTGATTTGTATAAACTAACTAGGAGTATACGGGAGGAAGGCGAAAATGTACAGGTACCACCTAAGAAGCGTGCAGCGAGAGGTGCTGGAGGCACTCATATCGCTCTACGAGAAGCATAGGGGGATGGTGAAGAGCAGGGAGGTAGCGAAGCTGTTGGGTAAAGATGAGGGGACCGTGAGGAACATAATAATGTGGCTGAAAAGCATGGGCTACGTGGAGAGCCGCACAGGGCCCGCGGGCGGCTACATACCCACCCTGAAAGCCTATGAAGCAGTGAGAGGAGTGCTGCCCAAGGTGCCAGAACCAGGCTACGGCTTAATGATCGTCTTTAAGGAGGGAGAGGACATAAGGCTCACTGCCATATCCATGGAGATCATGGGCCTTTTCTCTGCAGAGCCCGCCAGGGCGCTTGTGAAGGTCATGGGAGATCTCTCTGCCGTGGAGGAGGGCATGAGGGTCAGAATAGAGAGCTTACCGAAGAGGAAGCTGGTAGTGGAGGGCTATGTGAGGAAGAGGGACTTCAACTCTAACGAAGTCCTTATAGAGATCACGAAGATGGCTGTGATTCCAGAGGAATACGTGGAGAACGTAGGCTCGAGGAGGCTCATAACGGTAAAGGCTACGCAGACGGCAAGGGAAGTAGCCAGGATCCTCTACATGAACGGCATAAGGGGCGCGCCGGTAGTGGATGAGAACGACGAGGTGGTGGGTTTCGTCACCACCACAGACCTGGCAGGCGCGATCGCTAACGGGGATGACCTGGACGCCCCCGTCTCCA
Source organism: Acidilobaceae archaeon (assembly GCA_026413755.1). Lineage (GTDB taxonomy): Archaea > Thermoproteota > Thermoprotei_A > Sulfolobales > Acidilobaceae > DSZV01. The sequence goes on from JAOAKH010000002.1 coordinate 23,429, forward strand.
GGTATATGAGCAAGCCGATCTACAGCATAAGCGGCAAGGAGGGCCTGATAGAGGCCATGAGACTCATGGACTTCTACGGCGTGGGGAGGCTGCTTATAATTAATCCGCAGACCAAGAAGCCTGCAGGGATCATAACTAGGACCGACATACTAAGGCACTTGCTGGCCGTCTAAGCCACGGCCCCCTCTTTCCCCTCTATAATAGACTTTATTTTTTCGTGAAGCAACCTCAGGATCTTCCTCTTGTCTTCCATTAGGACCACGTCGCTGAAGCCCTTCACCACTATGCTATGAGCCATGGGCGAAGGGTACTCCAGAGGACCCACCACCTCTACTCTCACCTTCCCCTCCTCTATCCAGCGGAGTACCTTCACAGCGCTAGAGAGGTCCATGTAATCCTCCATGATCTCCCTGTAAGTCTCCTTTACCGGCGGCAGCTCCGGCCTCTCTTCTAGCAGATACTTCAGGAGCTGCTGCGCGCCTAGCTGCAGCCTCTCAGGGCTCTTCTCATATCCTTTGTACCTCCTGAGTATCATGAAGCTCCTCTCAGCCACGTGCCTAAACCTCCTCTTCATCAGCTCCGTGTTGGTGATGCTGCTCTGCAGAAGCTCCTTGAGGTTGTTTGACCTTACGGACCTGATTACCTCCGTTATTAACTCTTTGCTAGGCATGACGTCCTTCTCGTATGACAACACGAAGCCGTTGTCCGTAACGGAGACCTTGACAGGCGTAAAGACCAGGTCGGAGAGCTTCGTTGCGTAGGCCCTCGATATAGCGTCGTTCACCCTCCTGCCGTAGAGCATGTGGAAAACTATGTGCCAGCCCTCATCCCAGAAGTACTCTACCAACACCAGGTCGTCGCCGGGGACCACGCCCACGTAGAGCATTTGCTCCCTCACGTAGTCCACTATTGCCCTGGCTGCCTCCTCCGTTAGCATGTACTCCCTCGCGACCGCCTCCACGGCACTCTCCCCCTTCCTTATCAGCCTCTCCACTTGCCTTCTGAACCTGCCCACCCGCAGGGCGCTGTCGAAGCTGAGCGGCAGCGCCTCGCTGAACCAGCTGGGCACTGTGGGCCTTGCGCCGTCTGCGGGCTCCACTAGCACCTTTATGCCGTCGCTCTTGATGAACCTGTAGGTCCTCCCGGCAAGCACGAAGACGTCCCCTCTTTCTAGGATCTCCACGAACTCTTCCTCCAAGTTCCCCACAAACTTGCCGCCCGTGGTGACTACGACCATCTTCGCCTCATCGGGGATAACCCCTGCGTTTAGCTGATAGATCATCCTACCCCCCCTCTTCTTCCCGAAGACTCCCTTCTCCTCGTCCAGCCATATCTTGGAGTACACTCCCTCCTCGTCCAGCTCCTCGCTCCCGCCGAGGAACCTTAGCACATCCAGGAACTCCTGCATAGTGAGGTTCCTGAAGTTGTAGCTCCTCCTCACTACCTCGAAGGCCTCCTCTATCCTCCACCTCCTCTCTATAGACATGCCCACTATGTGCTGTATGAGCACGTCGAGGGGCTTCTCGGGGATCTTCGCGTTATCTATTTGTCTCTCCATAGCGCTCTTTGCCAGCACCGCGCACTCGACGAGGTCGTCCCGATCTACTACTATCACCCTCCCCTTACTCACCTCAGAGATTCTGTGCCCAGCTCTGCCCACCCTCTGCAGGAGCCTCGTGGTGCTCTTGGGGCTGCCCAGCAAGACCACTAGGTCTATGTAACCTATGTCTATCCCGAGCTCGAGGCTGGTGCTGGAGATCACGACCTTCAGCTCCCCTCTCTTTAGCCTGTCCTCCACCTCGAGCCTGAGGTCTCTGGAGATGCTAGAGTGGTGGGCCTCTATCTTCTCCTCGATCTTGTCTATGTCCTCCACGCTATTCTTCAGCTTTCTCTTCAGCTTGAAGACCACCCTCTCGGTGGCGCTCCTAGTATTGGTGAAGACGAGGGTGGTCCTGTGATCCTCTATTAGCTTCGCCAGCTTTTCGTATATCGCCTCGTTGATCCTCTCTGGAAGATCCCTTACTATGTCCACCTCCGGCAGCACGACCCTGATGTCTATGGGCTTCACGAACCTGGCGTCCACTATCTCCACCTTCCTAGGCTTCCCCCCTTCGTACCCACCGAGGAACTCAGCCACTTCCTCGAGCGGGGCTATGGTTGCAGAGAGGCCTATTCTCTGCATCCTTCTGCCTGTCGTTGAGAAAACGAGCTCGTCAAGCCTCTCCACGCTGAGCATTAGGTGTGCTCCCCTCTTGCTGGAGGCCAGGTCGTGGATCTCGTCTATAATGATCCAGCGAGTCGAGGAGAGCTTCTCTCTGAAACGCGGCGCCACGAGGCTTATGGAGAGGCTTTCCGGCGTAGTTATAACGATATGGGGAGGCCTCCTCACCATTTTCTGCTTTTCGTAGCTGCTCGTGTCGCTCGTCCTCACTGCCACCCTGATCTCCGGCACTTCTCTCCCCATCTCCCTAGCCTTCTGCGAGATCTCCGCCAGAGGCTCCAGCAGGTTCTTCCTCATGTCGTTGTTAAGGGCCCTGAGGGGGCTCACGTAAACTGCGTACACCCGGTCCTCTAGCTCTCCCTCCTCAGCCATCTTGAACAGTTCGTCCAGGATCCCTAGGAACGCAGCCAGCGTCTTCCCAGTGCCAGTGGGGGAGGATATGAGGACGTGGCTGCCCCTCTTTACAAGAGGTATAGCTAACCTCTGCGGCTCAGTAGGCTGGCCGTACTTCTCCTTGAACCACTGTGCCACGTACGGCCTCAGCAGTCCAAAGAGTTCTTCCAAAGAGGCCCCCCTAGCCCGGCAGGCCGAAGACCCTTATTTCCCCTTCTTTCATATAGCCCCATGGCATCCCTTCTGCGTTGTGTTCTCCTCCTACCTCCCCTCTCCTGCTCACTGCTATGAGTCCGAGGGTGTTAGGCCCCCACCTTGCCGTGTGTTCAGCTACTACCCTCCTTAACGCCTCTGCCAGGTCCCCCAGCTGCAGGTACGCATTTGCTACCCTGAGGGAAGACATAGAGAGGATTATCGTTTCCCCTATGCCGGTGGCAGAGACCGCTACGGCCTCGTTTGCATAGAAGCCGGCGCCGGGTATCGGGCTGTCCCCTATCCTCCCAGGCAGCTTCAGGGAGACGCCGCCTGTGCTTGCGCCGGCAGCTAGGCAGCCGTCAGGCCCTAGCGCTGCAGCCCCCACCGTATCGTAGCCCAAGGCCTTTGCTGCCTCCACCCTAGCTCTGACCCACTCTGACTCGGGCAACTCCCTTAGCGCCCTCCAGCGCGCCAAGGCCCTTTCGCTAGGCCCAGGGTGCCTCTCCAGCCCCACCCTACGGGCCAGCTCGTCCGCTTGAGGCCCTGCCAGCAGGACGTGAGGGGTCCTCTCCATGACTATGCGCGCGAGCCTTATGGGGTTCTTCGGGTAAGAAACTATGGCCACCGCGCCGGCCTTGCCGCCGGCCATAATGCCAGCGTCCATAGAGACGTTGCCCAAGTAGTCCAGCGTGCTCCCTGTCCCTGCGTTAAGTATCCCCGAGTCCTCCAGGAAAGCTATGGCCTCGACCACTGCGTCCACGCAGCTCCCGCTCCTCATAGCCTCTGAGCCTCTGAGGAGGGCCCCCTCTATGGTCTTCTCGATGAGTTTGCCGTCTACGCCGAGCCGCCAGGCCCCCGCCCCTCCGTGGACCGCGAGAGCGAACCTCACGTCGACCCCCTCAATACCGGGCTCGCCCCTACATTAAGGAGAAAGGGCTTATTTGGAGTACAGGAGCCCTATGGCTATACCAGGCCACGTCGCGAAGGACTTCCTCTCGCCCTCGAGGCCTGCCTCGGTGCAGCCTGCCGGGGTGGACCTCAGCGTCTGCGAGCTAGAGGAGCTCTCCGGCGGGGGGGCCTTGGGGGAAGGGAGGAGGGAGAGGCCCCCTGGGAGGCCTCTAGAGGCTTCCGAGGGCTTCTGGAGGCTGCGGCCCGGGGTGTATAGGATCAGGTACTGCGAGGCAGTGGCGGTGCCGGAGCACGCGTTAGGCCTCGTTTTTCCCCGCAGCAGCCTCATAAGGATGGGGGCAGTGGTTCACGGCGCAGTCTGGGACCCCGGGTACAGGGGGAGGGGCGAAGGGTTGTTGGTGGTCCACAACGAGCTCCTGCTGGAGAGGGGAGCTAGGGTGGCCCAAATAGTGTTCTTGAAGCTGACGGAGAGTCCTAAAAGCCTCTACTCGGGGGTATACCAAGGAGAAGGCCTTTGAGGGAGCTCGATGCTCTCAGGAAGCTCTTGGAGAAGAGAGAGGAGTACTTCGATAAGAGGGGAGCCCTGAACTCCGAGGGCATTAAGCTCCTCAAGATCATAGCAAGAGGAGCAATAAGGGAGAACCCGCTTAGGAGGAAGGCCTTCAGGGAGGCGCTGAGAGAGAGGAGCTACGAGAGCGTGCGGAAGCTGGCAGAGAGGCTCGAGGAGCTCAAAGGAGGCCTTTCTCCTTCTTGAGCCTATATCTGTACTCCAAGTACTTGTCGTGAGGGGAGAAGCGCGGGGGGTGAGGGACAGTCACTTCCCTCCCACAGTATGGACACCTGTCCTTCTTTAACGTGTACCTCCCACAGCTAGTGCACTTCCTGAGGAGCCACCTCATTCCTTCAGCCTCTCGAAGCTCATTTCCAGGCCGAGCCTCTTCGCCTCCCCCTCTGCCTCCTTTAACGCCCGCGTCAACCTCTCCTCTAGCTCCTTGTACTCGTAGCCCTCCAGGTCGAGCCTATAGCGAGGAGATCCCACGTAGTAGAGCCTCACTTTCACGTCGTCTCCCTCCGCTAGCTCCTCCACCTTCTTCAGCAGCTCTCTAATCCGGTACACACCGTCGCCAGCCCTCGACCTAACGGTGATTATGCCCGAGACCTTCACGGTCTTTAGCTTCACGTGAGTTCTGGCTGCCTCCAGCAGGGGCTCCACCCACTGCTTTGCTACCCCTGCGTTTTCCAGGGCGCTGGCCCCCTCTATGACTGCCCTCTCCAGGCCCGTGAGGGGATCGCCGTAGGCCTCCTCGAGTTTCCATATGACCTCCTGGTATGCCTCTTCTTCCCTCTTCTTCAACCTCGCTGCCACGCCGAGGATCAGCGCGACTGCCTTGGCGTACCTCTTATAGAAAGTCATCTTCCTCCTCTTCTCCCCCTCCATAACCCTTTTGAGGCTCACGTCCACGCTGCCCTTGTTAGCATAAACCCTGATCACCTTCACGACAAGCCTCATCTTCGGCCTCACGACCTCCTTTATGCTCCTCACGGCCTTCGTGGCCACCTCGCTCCAAGGGAGGTACGCGTTGACGCCGGGAAACTCCAGGAGCTCCAGGTATGCTCCGTGATCGTGGACCTCCAGCACGTCTCCCACTACCAGCTCCCCTTCGTCTGGCAGCTTCCTCCTAGACCTCAGCTTCACAGGAATCCCTAGAGAGGGAGGGCGGCGGGGGCTTAATTAAATATAGAACTCGCCCCTTGCTTTCTGCATTCTGTCCAAGTAGCTGCCCTCCTTGTTCACGCGAGGCCTCCCGCTCTCAGGATCTCTCCTCATAGTTATGTATAGGTCTGCCAAGAGGGCGTTCAACCCCCTCTTCGGCCCTGGCGTGCTGGCCCTCCCTTCCTTTCCTGGCTCGCCGGAGAAGACCATGATCTGGTCCGCGACGAGGTCCCCGAGCATTATGTCGTGCTCCACCATAAGTGCTGCCGCCCCCCTGTTCTCCACGGCCCTCCTCACTATCTTCGCCACCCCCAGTCTCTCCTCCACGTCCAAGTAAGCCGAGGGCTCGTCCAAGAGGTACAGGTCTGCTTCCTTTGCTAGCGCTCCAGCGAGCGCTAGCTTCTGTAGCTCCCCGCCGCTTAGGCTCCTCGCCTCCCTGTCTAGCAGCCTATCTAGCTTGAGCTTTTTCGTCAGCTCTACGTAAAGCCAGGAGCCCGGCGTAACGGCCTCTGGGTTAGCTGCCCTAAGCACGTCCAGCACTGTAGCTCCCTCGGAGAAGAGCTCGGGGCTCACGTATTGAGGCTTGTATGCTACTCTTATCTCCCCCTCCCTTGCTGGGAAGACCGCCCCCTCTGCCGCCTTCAGCTGTCCCGCTATGGTCTTCACGAACGTGGTCTTCCCTATGCCGTTAGGGCCCACTACGCCCACCACCTGGTTCTGCCGTATCTCCCCCGGCTCCACGAGGAGCCTGAAGTCTCCCACCTCTACCCTCAGCGATGTCCAGGAGATCAGCTTTCCGCCCGTGATCTCGATCGCTTCTCCATGGGGCCTGAACCTTATGGGCTCCTTCCGTAACCTCACGTTCTCGGCGCGCAGATAGCCGTCGAGGAACTCGTTTATGCCAGACCTATTGGAGTATGGGAGAGACACTATGCCGTATACGCCTGGCTCGCCGTAAAGAACGTGGACGTGATCGCTTACGTAGTCCAGCACGGCGAGGTCGTGCTCCACCACGAGGACGTACCTGCCTGGCTTTGCCTCCCCCCTTATGAGCCTCGCGACCCTCACCCTCTCCTTGACGTCTAGGAAGCTGCTGGGCTCGTCGAAGACGTACACGTTGGCGTCCTTGCTAAGCGTGGCCACAACCAGCAGCTTCTGCAGCTCGCCTCCGCTCAGCACCTCAACGCTTCTGTCCCAGAGCTTGTCCAGGCCCACCTGCGCTGCTAATTCCCTCGCTACTCCCCTCTCGTCCGCCCTCTTCAGCAGCTCCCCCACGGTGCCCTTCACCTTTCTGGGCACCAAGTCCACGTACTGGATCTTGTGCGCGACCCTCACCTTCTGGTCTGCTAGTAGCTTGAAGTAGGACTGCAGCTCGCTGCCCCTGAAGTGCCTAATTATCTCGTCCCACTCCGGCTCCTTCTCGAGCCTTCCCAGGTTTGGCTTCAGCTCCCCTGCCAAGATCTTTATAGCCGTTGTCTTCCCAGAGCCATTCTTCCCAATGAGTCCCACTACTTGCCTCTCCTTTGGCACGGGGAGCCTGTAGAGCTTGAACTTGTTCACTCCGTAGCGGTGAACGGCCTCCTCCTCTAGCTCCGTGGGCAAGTTAACTATGTGGAGGGCCTCGAAAGGACATGCCCTCACGCATAGGCCGCAGCCTATGCAGGCGTCCTCGTAAACGACGGGCTGAGACCTAACGGCCACGTCGGCATCGATCGCCTTTGCCCGCCCGCCCTTGTTGACGGGGCAGACGGAGATGCACTCGTAGCTGCACTTCTTCGGCTTACAGCTGGTTGCATCTAGCACTGCCAGCCTGAGCTTCACTGGAGCCCCCGAGGGGATAGCTTCGGGAGCCTAATAGGTCAGGCTACGAGCACGACCTCCCTCTCTGTCACATATAAAGTGTGCTCGAACTGAGAGACGAGGCCGTCCCCTACTTCCACGAGAACTGGGTACTCGTTGAGCGCGCCCTTGGCCCTCAGGGAGCTCATGAGAGTAGGCAGCTCTGGGAAGCCCTTCAGCCAGCGGGGGGTGAAGGGAAGGGTCCTGTACCTCTCTGCTACGTAGGAGAGCAGCCTCTCCTCCTCTTCGCTCAGCGCCATCTTCGGCCTCCTGCCGGAGTAGGAAAAAATGTTTACTGTGCTCCCCTCCCTCACAAGCCCCTTGCCGTCTGTGGCGAAGGGCTCTATAGCTATCAGCGTGCCGGGCGCAATCCTCACATGCCAGAGGGACCTGTCTGCATAGTTAGGAACGCTCAGCCCTGCATGGATCATGTACCTCCCTATCGTGTGGCCAGAGAGGTTCCTCACGGGCCTGAGGCCGTAGGACCTTATGGCGTTCTCCACGACCCTCCCTATCTCGTATAGGCTCACGAAGGGCCTCACTATCGACACCGCCTCTTCCAGCGCTCTCTCTGCAGCTTCAAGGAGCTTCCCATGCTCCCCCGACAGGTCTATCGTTATGGCCGTGTCTGCTATGTAGCCATCGACGTGAACGCCCACGTCCACCTTCACCAAGTCCTTCTCCCCTAGGACCACGTCGTCTGAAAGCCCAGGGGTGTAGTGGGCTGCCACGCTGTTAACGGAGAAGTTGCAAGGGAAGGCCGGCATGCCGCCCAGCTCCACCGTTAGCTCCTCTAGCCTTGTGCAGATCTCTGAGGCCCTCCTCCCCGGCTTTACTAGCCTCCTAGCCTCTCCCTTCAGCTGCTCTGCTATCCTACCTGCCTGGCGCAGCTTCTCTAACTCCAAGCATACCCCCAACTCCCCCCTTCCAGCTGGGCTTATAGTATAATAGTTCTCCTGCATCTCCCTCCGCGGCGAGGAGCATGATCAAGTATTATGGGCACTCGGCCTTTGAGCTCCAGCTGGACGGCTACAAGATCCTTATAGACCCCTGGATAAGCAACCCTCTCTCCCCCGAGAGGCCCGCGCAAATAAAGGACGTCGACTTGATCATAGTGACTCACGGCCACGGGGACCACGTGGGAGACGTGGTCAGCATAGCTAAGAACAACCCTAAGGCTAGGGTCGTAGCTATATATGAGCTGGCCGAGCACTTAGGAAGGCAGATCGGAGATCCCGGCAGGGCGGTGGGGGGCAACATAGGAGGTCCCATGAAGATAGACGGGGTGAACCTCAAGATAGCCCTCACGCCGGCCCTCCACAGCAGCCCCTACGGAGCTCCCACGGGCGTGATCGTTATGGCAAAGGACGTAACGATATACCACGCGGGCGACACGAGCGTAATGATGGACATGAAGCTGATAGGGGAAATCTACAGCCCCCAAGTTGCCATGCTGCCCATAGGCGGGCACTTCACCATGGACCCGGTGGAGGCAGCAAAGGCCGTGGAGCTCCTCTCACCGAAAGTGGTCATACCTATGCACTACGCCACCTTCCCAGTTCTGTACGGGAGGCCTGAGGAGCTGGAAGCTCTGGTTAAGAAGAAGGGGCTGCCTGCAAAGATCGTAGCCATGAAACCGGGAGAGAGGCTAGACCCTAAGCATGTGCTTTAGCTTATAGGGTCGCCATAACGTTAAGGTGTGGGAAGGAAGGTGGTGCAAGACCTCACTGCCTGGATACAGGCAATAGGCCAGTTGCTGTTCATACTTTTCCTAGTGGCCCTCTTCCTGGGGCTAAACCAGCGCATACAGCTCTACATATGGACCAGGGACATAAGGGGCAAGCTGGTTCTCTTAGAGGACATGGCAAACGAGGCGAGGGGGAAGACTCTGGACTTCCTCGTGAAGAACGGCGCAAAGAACCCGGAGACCACCCTTAACAGGATCACGGAGTTCTTTGTGATCCAGCCTGTGTCCATAGAGCCTACTGACATAATTAGGAGGCTGGACCTGCTGGTTAACCTGAGGAACAGGAGATTCAGGGACGAGTTCCTGAGGGCAATGCCGGAGAGCAGCGAGGTAGCGAGGAGCAAGGCAGAGGTGCTTGCAGAAATCACAGCTGCCCTCACGTTCATTTTCAAGGCAGTGAGGCACTACCTGCTCCTGGGAGAGAAGACCAGGAACTGGGTGCTGATCATGCAGCTACAACTCCTCATGCCGGAGCTGCTCAAGCTTGCAGACACTTACAGGAAGGCCCTTAACGATTTCCTGAAGGGCTACCCCATCGGCGACTCCGCAGGCCCCCTCGCTGCCGTGAAGCTGGCCAACTACTCCGCACAGTGGAAGGAAATAGAGTGGGAGACAGTGAGCGCAGAGGTGGACATAGAGGGGAGAAGGGTCATCCTCGTGAAGGCAAAGGGCCCCCTGCCTACAGTGGGGAAGCCTGGGACAGCGGTGGAGAAGCTTGTGAAGGAGATGGGCGAGAGGCCCAGCCTGCTGCTCACGATAGACGCGGCCCTAAAGCTGGAGGGTGAGGAGAGCGGGAGCATAGCAGAGGGAGTGGGAGCCGCCATAGGGGACATAGGGCCTGAGAAAATAAGGTTCGAGAGGGTGGCAGCAGAGTACGGCATTCCTCTCAGGGCGCTCGTCATAAAAATGTCGCTTGAGGAGGCAATACAAGCCATGAACAAGAAGATATATGACGGCGTAGAGAGGGCTGTGCAGAGGGCTAAGGAGATAATAGTTTCTGAGACTAAGCCTGGAGACACAGTTATAGTGGCTGGCATAGGGAACACGAGCGGGGTGGTCTAGCCTTGGTCAACAACGTCATGGAGTGGCTGCAGCCTCTCCTTGTACTCCTCATCTTGGGGGCGCTGTTCTTTCTGCTCCTCAGGCAGACCCTCGAGCTGTCGAGGGTACGAGGGGTCAGGGCCGTGGCCGGATACACCCTTGAGGCTTGCGGCGACAGGGTGGAGAGGAGGGAGTTCAGGGAGGGCGATTACGTAGGACTAGTGACAGGGAGCTGTGAGGGAGGGCCCAAGAGGATCATAGGGATATTCGTCGAGGAGGTCGGGGAGCAGCAGCGGAGGGCTTAAAGCTCTCCCTGGCTTCCCCCACATTGTAGGTGAGATGGGCTGAGGTATATAGTTACCGCCGCGTGGCCTTACGTTAACTATATACCGCACCTTGGCACCGTGATCCACATAGTAAGCGCCGACATATACGCAAGGTACCTGAGGCTCAGGGGCCACGAGGTGATTTACGTCACAGGCAGCGACGAGCACGGGACGCCCATAGAGCTAGAGGCTCGGAGGAAGGGCGTGGAGCCGAAGGAGCTCACGACGGCTGTACACAAGAGGGACGTGGAGCTCTTCTCTGCCCTTGGCGTGGAGTTCAGCCTCTACTCCCGCACGGAGAGCGAGGTGCACAAGGAGTTCGTGAAGGCCTTCATGAAGAGGCTCATGGAAAGGGGGTTCATCTTCGAGCAGGACGAGGTGCTGCCCTACTGCGAGAAGGACAAGATGTTCCTTCCGGACCGTTTTGTGGAGGGAAGGTGCCCGCACTGCGGCTACGAGAGGGCGAGGGGGGACCAGTGCGACAGGTGTGGCAAGCTCCTCCACCCCTCTGAGCTCATAGAGCCCCGCTGTGCTCTCTGCGGCTCGAAGCCCGTCTTCAGATTAACGAGACACTGGTACATCGACCTCAACAAAGTGAGGGAGGAGCTGCTGAAGTGGTTGGAGAGCAACGCGGAGCTCCAGGAGAACGTGAGGGAGTACAGCCTTAACTGGGTAGCCCAGGGCCTAAAGCCCAGGAGCGTCACGAGGGACACGCCCTGGGGCATAGAGGCTCCCTTCGAAGGGGCGAAGGGGAAGACCATTTACGTTTGGTTCGATGCCCTCTTGGGCTACATAAGTGCGACCATAGAGTATCTGCGCTCTCAGGGGAGGGAGGAGGAGTGGAAGAGCTGGTGGATGGGAGGCGCTAGGACCCTCTACTTCATAGGCAAGGACAACATCCCATTCCACTCCATCATCTTCCCTGCCATGTTGCTAGCGAGCGGGGAACCCTACTCGCTCCCTTGGCGGATAAGCGCCACGGAGTACCTGCTATACGAGGGGAGCCACTTCAGCAAGAGCAGGAGGGTGGGCATATGGGTGGACGAAGCGCTAGAGATAGCCCCCGGGGAATATTGGAGGTGGGTCATAGCGAGGCTTAGGCCCGAAGGAGGGGACCAGAACTTCACCTGGAGCGAGTTTTACAGAATAGTTAACTCTGAGCTGAACGACGACATAGGGAACTACGTGAACAGGACGCTTAGCCTCATAGTCAGGGGAGGAGGCGTGGTGGTGAGGCCTGGGGAGGAGGTGGTCGAGGAGGCTAAGGCCATAGCGGAGAGGGCGGTAAAGGAGTTCGACAACATAAGGCTGAAGGCGGCAACAGAGCAGGTGCTAGAGCTGGCGAGGCTGGGGAACAAATACCTTAACGAGAGAGAGCCATGGCACTTGCTGAAGAGCAACAGGGAGGAGGCAATGAGGGTGCTGTGGAGCGCAGCAAGCTTGGCAAAGATGATATCCCACCTGCTAGCGCCCGTCATGCCCAACGCTGCAGGAAAGCTCTGGTCTATGCTAGGCCTTGAGGGAGACGTCAACAAGGCCATTTGGGACGAGGAGCTCTTCCGCTTCCCCGCGCAGTACAAGGTTAGCAGGGTAGAGCCCCTCTTCTCAAAGCTGCCCCCCGACTTCCTCGAGCGGCTGGACGAGATCATAGAGGAGGCGAGGAAGAGGGCTATGGAGAAGAGGCCGCCCCTCGCGAGGGACTAGCGTTGAGAGCTGTGAGAGGATTCATGATAATCTCGGGCGTACTGTACGTTTTAAAAGCGGTGCTACCGATCTTTTCTTTCTCCTTTCTGCGTTCATACTCGCGCCGATGATTAAGAACGTTGCTCCTCGCAGCCCTCCTCCTCGAGCTCCGCCGAACTTACCGAGCGGCTTATACCTGCCGGAACTCCTCTTCCGCGGTGAGGCGTAGTTGGGCTACTCCATGCCAGGGCCGGGGAGCCCTCACGGCATATACAGGTACAATAAAGAAAGCAAGAGATGGGAGATCTTGAGAAGGGAGGGGGAGCCTTTCAGGCTAGGGGAGCTGGGAGACGGAATATACGTTGTGTACTTCGATAACCTTTACTGCCCTGCCTGTAGGGTTCAGGACCACCACTTCTACAAGCTCTTCGTGCGCTACGGCAACGCTGCAGATATTCACTTCGTAGTCGTGGTCTGCAACTGGTTTGCGGGGAACTGTGACTCCAAAGCGGCGTCGGGAAGCTTTGAGGAGTTCGAGGTGAGCAGCAGCCCCACAATTATAGTTGCTAAGGTTAACGGCAAGGAGGTGAAGGAGGAGAGGCTCGAGGGCGTGAGGACAGACTCTGTGATCGAGTACTATATCAAGAACTTCCGCTCCACCTAAAGTAGAATAGCTGAGCTCTCTTGTCATTCCGCGCTGTGCTCCCTAGGGTTTTGGCCTTTGGTCGTTCATGGGGCGACGAGCCTGCCGCGCCTGCTGAGCAGCGGGCAATATATGTTAAAAGAGCAGCGAAGGAGAAAGACCTTCATAAGCGCCGCGAAGCTATCCCAGGACGCCCTTCAGCTCCTCCATTAACGTCAACCCTATTTTCCTTGACTTATGCGTGGAGGCCTCTATAGCCTCTATGAGGGCAGCAGGCACTCCTCTCGCCTCCAAGATCCTCAGCCCCTCTACGGTGACGCCTGCCGGCGTAGTAACCTCGTCCCTTAGTTGCTGTGGGTGAATGGGCCTCTGTAGTAGGTGCTCAGCAGTAGACCTCATGACGTCCAGCACTGCCCTCACTGCCAGCTCCCTTGGTATCCCCACGTAAACGCCGCCGAGCGCAATGTAGTCGACTATAAGTGCTAGGAAGGCCGGCATGCTGCCCACAAGCGCAGTCCAAGCGTCCATCCACTCCTCTTCTATCCAGAAGAGGCTGCCTAGGCAGCTCATGACTTCCTCCACAGTCCTGCTCCACTCGTGCTCTCTCCTTCCCGCTAGGGCAGTGGTGCTCCTCCCTATCTCTGCGTTTATGTTAGGCATTGCCCGATAGGCCGGGGAGACACGCAGGGAGCCCTCCAGGACCCTTGTGCTCACTCCTGCTACAACAGAAACTGTGGGGGACTTCAGGAGCCCCCTTATCTCAGAAACGAGTGCAGGCAGCTGGCGGGGCTTAACGCTTATGACCACCAGCTCTGCCCTCTGCACGGCAAACGCGTTGTCCCTCGTTGCAAGCGCACCTAGCCTAGAGGCCCTCTCTAGAGTCGCCTGACTCCTGCCGGTAGCTATGACTTCGTGGCCGCAGGAGATGAAGGAGCGGACCATGGATGACCCTATCTTGCCAGCCCCCAGGACCGCTATCCTCATGGAGCCGGCAATAGAGGCCACCGCGATAGAGCTGCAGCCGCCCCTTATAAGTCTAGAGGGAGCAGGGGCTTACCGGCACCTCGCCGGCAAAAAAGAATGAGAGGTGGCAGGAAGGGTCGCAGGCCTCCTCTATCCTTACTTTGAAGGCCTTGTACTCTATAAGCTCCCTATAAGCGCAGAGCCTTGAAGAGAAGTCCCTGTCCACAGAGTAGAAGGGTCTGAGCTCCATCCCATCGCCCCTCATGATGACGAAGGCCAGTATGACCTTGAAGCCCTGCCTGGCCAGGAAGACCATGTCGTCGAGCTGTCTCGAGGCCCTCTCGCTCCTGGCGTTAGGGAAGAGCGCTACCTTTCTCTCGTCCACGTAGTTAACGCCCTTCACCTCCACTATGGCAGGCCTCTCGCCCGGGTACAGCAAGAGGAAGTCTGCCCTATAGTTGACCCCAGCCCCCCTCACCAGCTTCTCCTTCGCCAACTCCCCCCTGAGGCCTCCTAGCCCCCTCCTGGCTATCTCTACGAACAGCACGTTGGGCAGCCTCGAGTCCACGCCTACTACCTCTCCTAGCCTCACCGCTATCACGTCGCACTGCGTGGACCTCCCTATGCTTGCCGTCCTCCTCACGTAGACCTTCGTGCCGCTCCTCACCGACTGCATGAGGCTCCCGGTATCGTGGACATGACAGTCCGCCTCTCCCTCCAGCTTCACCTTTGCCACGAAGCGGTTCCTCAGCGAGAGGAAGACCCCCTCCTCCACCCTAAGCCTCATGAGCTCCACGACAGTTCCGCAGAAGTTATAGGCTCAGGGAGAGCTAATGAAGTGGGCCCGTAGCTCAGCCTGGCAGAGCGGCGGGCTTTTAACCCGTAGGTCCCGGGTTCGAATCCCGGCGGGCCCGCCACGGCCCTCAGGGCTCCTACATATTTCCTCTGTGCCCTCTCTCATAACGGGACCTGAATGGAGGAGCTGCTGGGCAAGAAGCTAAAGTTCGCCGGCCCAAGGCCCGTGCTGTACATGCCTTCCGAGGACTCGCTCATAGTAGCGGACATTCACTTCGGCTACGAGGAGGCCCTCGCGGCGCAGGGGGTCTTCGTTTACGGCAGCCAGTTCAGGAAGGTGATCTCTGCGGTGAGGGAAGCTAGGGCCACCACCGGGGCGAGGAGGCTCATAATAGTGGGGGACCTGAAGCACGTCTTCGAGAGGCTCACGAGGCAGGAAAGGAGAGAGGTTAGGGACTTCCTGCTTAGCTTGGCAGAAATGGGGCTGAAGGAGGTTATCCTCGTGAGGGGGAACCACGACAACTACGTCGCCCCTCTTCTGAGGGAGCACGGCGTCGTAGTAGTAGAGGAGGTGATGGAGCTGGGCGAGTTTTCCCTTACTCATGGGCACTTGGAGGCGGAGCTGAGGGGGGAATACGTGATAATGGGCCACGAGCACCCGGCAATACAGATAGAGACGGGAGGTTACCGCGAGAAGTTCAAGGCCCTCCTCCTCATGCCCACGGAGGGAGGGAAGGTCCTCGTGATCCTGCCCGCCCTAGGGGAGTACCTTGGAAACGTGGTCAGCCTGGAAAGGGAGGCTTACCTATCGCCTATCATAAGGAAGGAGGGGATCCCGGCAAGGGCCGTTCCTGTGCTCGTAGACCAGAGGCTAGGAGTCCACAGCCTAGTGGAGCTAAAGGAACTATATTCATAAAAAAACTAGAGCGGAAACTCCTCTTCTGACTCTATAGCACATCCCTGGGCCTTGAGCGTGGCATATATCTCCTCCACGGTGGCATAGACCTCCTCCTCCCTCTTGGCGCCCGTTATGACCATCTTCCCGCTGCTGAAAATGAGCAGCACCACCCCTGGCTTCCCCATCCTGTATATGAGCCCGGGGAACTGCTCAGGCTCGTATATGCTGTTTGGGAGGACCGCTGCTGCTCTCTCTAGGTCCACCATCATGCCTATGTTAGCTGATGCAACTATGTTCTGTACCTGTATCTGCGGCTTCCCATATATGGGTATCCCCTTGTTCATCATGTTTTTGAGTATCTTCTTCACAGCGAAGACGAGCTGCTGGATGCTCTTTGCTCCCGTCACCACCATCTTCCCGGACTTGAATATTAGCGCCGTGACCTTGGGCTGATCCAGCCTGTATACGAGCCCCGGGAACTGGTCTGGGTTGTAGTCCACTTCCGGCATTCTGGACTCTATAAGCGTGAGGTCTAAGGGGTGCTCGAGAGTGACGGTAGCCACAATGTTCTCCACTTGAACTTCGGGCCTTCTCCCCACGTCATTTTTCACTATAAGCACCTTTATAAGGAAGGCATAGGGGGTATTTAAGCCCTATGTATAAGATATAGGCTCCATCATATATTTCCTTCTGGGATGAAGAAGCGGGCAGTCAAGGAGCGGGTGACTGTCCTAGTTCAACCTGACCGCCTTATCATAAGCTCCCTCTGCGTCATCTCATAGCCATACTCATGTGCTATCTTTAGCGCCGCGGCGAACTCCTCCCTCGTGAGCCTCCTCGATATGTCGGGGTACTTCTGAGGATCTTCCACGACCTTGTACTCCGGGCGGTACTGGTCCATGAGGTTTACCACGGCGTTCGGCACGTTCTCCGCTAGCCACCTTACCACAGGCCTCGTGCAACAATCTATGTGGTTCGGCAGCACTAGGTGCCTCACTATCACGTCCCCCCTGCCGCCATCATATGCCTCGAGGATGTTCCTTGTAGCCACGGCAAAATAGTTCTTTATCCCCGACAGCCGTCTGGCGCAGGCGTCGTTCCCGTACTTCAGGTCAGGGAGCCATATGTCTATGACGTCCTTCAATAGCCTCATAGCCTCAGTGCTCATGTACATATTGCTGTTCCAGAGCTGAGGTATGTTAACGTCAAGGTACTTCAGGCTCTCGAGGATAAACGGTATGTGCGGCGTAGGCTCTCCTCCTACGTGGTTTATGTTCCTGGCCCCCCATATGGCCAGCTGTCTCTGTATCTCTGCAAGCCCTCGCGGCGAGAAGACCTCGTAGCTAATGCTCTTCACCTGGCTTATGTCCCAGTTCTGACAAAAGACGCACCTGAAGTTGCAGCCGCCGTAGAATATGGTGCCGCTCGGGACAAGAGGCGACTCCTCTCCTAGGTGGTGGAAGTAGCTGTAGACAAAGCACTCCCTGCCCACCCTGCAGGCGCCTATCTTCTCTTCCCTGTTTACCTTACACCTCCACTCGCACAGCTCGCAGGCCTTTAGCATCCTCTTCGCTATTGCTATCTTCACGTCGAGGTAGTTCGGCTCCTCCTCGCCCCCAAGATCCTCCCCCCTTTTAGCTCTCTCCCACAGCTCCCCGAAGCGCCGGGAGAGCTCCTCGTGGATGTCCCACAACTCCTTAAGCCTGAGGGACCCCTCGTAAGGGTCCCTGGAGGCTTTCAGCCTCTTGGCGATTAGATATTTTGCTGGGGCCTCGTTGAAGAGCACAGAGTAGTACCAGGGCAGCCTCCTGCGGAGCTCCTCGTTCCTAAGAGCCCATAGGGCATCAGGCCTGTAGCGGTAAACCAGGGGTTCAGGTACCGGCTCAAAGGCCACGGCGGCCCCCAGGAACTTTTGCGCGTTAGGGGCTAAAGGAGTTTTTCGAGGAAAAGACATGAGGTAGAATTGTCTGTACAGCATTACCATAGGCTAAACCCTCTCGTCGCTCTGCCGCCCCCGAGGTCGGTGAGCCCAACGTAAGACGTAGGGCTCACGCTCTATGGGCAGAAGCAAGCCCTCATTGGAGAGCTGCATTAGTCTTGCCGGTAAGGCTAAGGATTGACTAGCCGCTGCTTCCCTCCTTTTTCCCTATGGAATCACATATAAGTTTTCCCGAAACGGAGGGAGGGCGAAGGTGAGCTGCTTGAATAGGGTTGCCCTGAGGTTCATTGCGCTGTTCCTCATCTCGGCACTCCTCCTCTCCAGCGGCAGCGCTCTCGTTGCCTCTACGGAGGCGCAGCTCCCCACGAAGAGGGCCTTCGTGGACCCTGCGCTGCTGGACCCGCTCACCTATTCCCAGCCTTTCCTCATAGAGGCTCCTGAGGAGTATTTGGAGGCACATTATCAGGTCATGCAGTTCGCGCTCTCCCAGGCTGAGAGGCTCAGGGAGGGCCAGGTGAAGATAGTAATAACCGCAGCCCGCAGCGTTGACCTCAAGGCCCTTGCTGAGAGAGTGAGGGGAGTCATTAGCGTTATGGAGCTCCCTGCGTTCCTCTACATAGAGGCCTGGGCAACGAGGGAAGACGTGGAGGCCCTCTCCAGGCTCCCGGGCATATACTCAGTAGCAGCCTACAGGGTACCCCTCTCCACCGTTATAGCCACGAGGGAGCTGGTGAGCAGGGCCGAAGCGGAGCCCCTCGAGCCCCTTGCGTCAGAAGAGCCCGCGACCCATAAGGCCGTGGAGGTTATAGGGGCGGTCAGGGTCCACAGGGAGTACAACGCCACTGGCAGGGGAGTCGTTGTTGCAGTGGTCGACACCGGCGTGGACTTCGGCAGCCCAGGTCTCGGCCCTGCATCAATAGCTAGGACCGCAGAGGGAGTACCGCTTATATTCGACAGCGATCAGGCAGGGCTAGTGTTAACGCTTGCGAGCTCCACTAGGACGCCTGAGGGCCTTATCACTCTGCCCAGAGAGGGAGTGATCTACTTTGATGGCTACTTCTACGCCCTTGGCAGGACCACCTCCATGTTCCTGCAGTATATATCCCCTGCGGGCAGGAGCGTAGTCCTTACTGTGCCCCTCACAACTTATCGGGTAGGAGACATACCCTCTGCTAGCGGTATCTATAGGTTTGGCCTGGCAGTCCAGTACCACTCTGTTTCCGGCTTCGGCACCCTCTATGTTTCCGTCCCTGTCCTTTACGTAGACTCTGCCGTAGCGGGAAGGTATGACACGGTATACGCAGACCTCTCCACCCTCTACTACCTGCTCCTGAGGGCCATGAACCTCACGGGCGTCATAAGGGCGCCTCCGGACTCTGCGGTAAGGCCTCTGTTTGACCTCAGCTTCGCTGACGAGAGGCCTGCTAGGTATGGCAGCGAGGTCCTAGCAAGGGACTTCACGGGCGACGGCGTGCCGGACGTCAGCATTGGCGCTCTGGCGGGCTTCCTCTACGACTTCCTCGGCGTCCTAACGGGAGAGGCAGGCAGCTACAGCTGGCTCACCGGCTGGGACTACACTGGCAGAATACTCCCAGGCATGGACCCGAGGGGCACATACGTCACAATAGCATATGACTACAACGGCCACGGCTCCAGCGTAGCTAACACCATAGCTGCAAGACTAGATAGGCCTGTGTCCCTAGCTTACGGGAGGTATCCGCTGAGGGGAATCGCGCCCGATGCTCTCATAGCAGCTAACACAGGCCTCGTGAATCCCATTGCCGCGGTCATATTCTTCAGCGGCTTCGACCTCGTTAGGGTAGAGAGCGCGCCATATGGAATTTGGTTCTGGAGCTTCACCGGCAGGCACAAGGCAGACATAATAAGCAACAGCTGGGGCTCCAGCGTAATGCTGCTCTTTGGTTTCGCGACTGGAGTGACTAACTATGCTCAGCTATGGGACTACCTCATAGCGAGGAGCGGCACTATAATAGTCCACGCTGGCGGCAACGGCGGGCCGGGCTACGGGACCATAACTAGCCCAGGCGACTCCGCCTTCGCGATAACAGCTGGGGCAAGCACCCTCTTCGAGTACAGGCCTGCCTTCGGGTTCCTCCCAGGTACTTATCACGACGTAGTTTCCTGGAGCCTCAGAGGACCCACTAATATAGGCACCGTGAAGCCGGACGTGGTCAACATAGGCAGCTTTGAGTGGGCATTCACCCACACCCTTGCAGGGCTCGGCGACGGAATGAGGGCATTCACGCTCTTCAGCGGCACTAGCCAGGCTACCCCTATGACCAGCGGCGCCATAGCGCTGCTGCTCAGCTACATGAAGGCGAGGGGAATGAGCTACTCCCCCGGCTTTGTGAAGTGCCTCCTCAAGAGCACTGCAGTGGACATGGGTTACAATGCTTACAGCCAAGGATCTGGCCACGTGGACATCTATAGGACCGTTACGGCAGTGGCTAGGGGAGGCATTCCCATGGCCTGCTCTCCCTCGCTTGCCGTAGCTATGAGGGACTACCACATAGCGTTCCCGGCAGACCTCTACGGCGGGCCCACTGCGCTGGCGGTCGGCGACGTGCAGCTCTACCCAGGCGCCATGAAGCCTGGCAGTGCTAAGGAGCTGGACCTATCCTTCAGGGTCTTCGGCAGCGAGTCGGTAAGGGTGAACCTCTCAGCAGTGACCTTCCTCGTGTCCTCAGAGGGCCTCGTGAGGCACCTTAACCTTACGGCAGGCTATGCGATAGTGGGAGGCAGGGCAGTACCTCTCCGCGACCTACTGGTGCGCCACACTGACGACAGCATAACCATAAGGCTGGTGAGTGGGCTCTCTAGGATCTTCATCCCCGTATATCACCGCTCCTTCGAGGGGGTGCAGCTGGCAGAGATAGTGGCATATGTGCCTTACAGCGTGTTTGACCCCCTGGGCAGGAGAGGTAGCTACTCGCCGGCCCTTAGGCTTGGCATAGAGCTTCACTACGGCATAGACGTCAGCAACGACCGCTTCATAGACCCAGGAGAGACTCAGAGGATAAACTATGACATAAGAGATGCAAACGTGCTCCACATGAAGGTAGGGCGCCCCATAGAGAAGTTCAAGATGGCAGAGGAGATAGCCGCGAGGTTCCTCGGCAGGAGCGTCGCTCCTCTCCTCAAGTCGCCTATGTTCGATCTGAGGTTCTTCAGCATTTCCCCAGCATACATAGGCAGGGAGGTTACCATTAAGCTCGAGTTCAGGAAGCACGAGAGGGCGCCATGGACTTGGATAAGCGTGCCCTCCTCGATATCCGTTAGACCAGGAGAGGTGGCAGGCGTTAAGGTGAGGATCAGCGTGCCGGCCGACGCCTCGCCAGGGCTCTACGAGGGCTACGTGATCGCTAGGTACAGCGGCGGGGAGACCCTGATACCTGTCTCAGTTCCAGTAGCCATAGTTATAGGGAGAGGGACCGAGAGCGTTACCCTAATGGGAGAGCAGAGGTTCAGCTACAACAATTATGCTGTTAGCGGCCAGTTCGACTGGGCGTGGAGGTACGAGAGCGCTGACTGGAGGAGCTTCCCGGTGCTGGTGGAGGACCCGAGCGTGATAGGCTACCTGCTTACCGTGAGCTGGAAGGGAGTTAACACCAACATTGACGTGGCTGCAGCGGGCCTCTCGCTGCCGGCCCTAACGGTGGCTCTGACCGGGCCGCCTGAGGAGCTGTTCTACGGAGCCGTGTATGCAGCAAAGCTCAACTTCCCGCCCTTCTGGCCGCGTCATGGAATACAAGCCTTCTACGACTCGCCCATACCTAAGTCTACGACCATCTTCGTGCCCGCATACGTGCAGCCAATGGGCTTTGCAGGCCTGCCAGAGTGGATAATAATTAAGAACGTCTACGCGGAGGCCAGCTCGGAGGCCGGCTTCCCAGAACCGTTCCAGGTTTTCGTGAAGCCCGTGAGGAAGGCTGGGCCTGAGGTAGTTAACGTTAGGAGAGGGGAGAGCGCAGAGGTGGCAGTTAGGGTGCATGGCAGCCACGCGCTGTCCTTCGGAAGCGTCCTAGCTGCCATGGTATATGACGACGGCAGGATAGATTTCTTTAGCGTCACTCCCTCTAGGCTGGGCTTCGGCAGCGACTTCACGCTCAGGGCCACTGTGAGGCCTTCGGCCAGCGGTTACCTGTTCTTCCTAGTGATCCTCCACTTGCCCTCCATTGACATAGGATACGTGCTTAGGGACGCGAAGACGGTGTTCTACAGAGAGCAGGCGATAGTGTTCGTGCCAGTAGAGGTAAGGGTTAGCTGAGGGCTTAGAGCCTCCTCTTCCTAGCTTTTTCTAACATTTCTAACATTATCTTGCTCTCCACGCTAGCTACCAGCCTCCTCGTGGAGATCACGGCATCGGGGTTAACGCTGATCGACGTTACGCCTTCCCTCACGAGGAACTCGACTATCTCCGGGTAAACGCTGGGCGCCTGGCCGCATATGCTGCTAGTTATGCCCTTCCTCTTTGCAACCCTTATTATCCTCCTCATGGCTTTCAGGACCGCTGGGTCCCTCTCGTCAAAGTAGCCCATCTTTGCGAGGAGCGCGCTGTCCCTGTCTGCCCCCAGCACCAGCTGCGTTAAGTCGTTACTCCCTATGCTGAAGCCGTCCACCATCTCTGCGAACTCCTCTGCCAGGAACACCGTGCTGGGCACCTCTACCATAAGCCAGACCTTAAAGTCCCTCCCCCTGCTCAGCCCCTCCTCCTCCATTATCTTCAGCGCCCTCTCCAGCTCCCATGTGGTCCTCACGAAGGGGAACATGACCCACACGTTCTTCAGGCCCCACTCGTCCCTCGCCTTCTTTATCGCCCTTACCTCTAGCCTGAAGGCTGGCTCGTACTGAGGACTTATGTACCTGGAGACTCCCCTCCAACCCATCATCGGGTTCCTCTCCTCTACGTCCTCATACTTGTCCCCTCCCTTGAGCCTGGCATACTCGTTTGTCTTGAAGTCGCTGAACCTTACTACCACAGGCCTCGGGTATATGGCTCCGGCAACCTTAGCTATGCCCTCTGCAAGCCTGTCCACGAAGTAGACGCCCCTGCCCTGCTCTATGAGGTAGAGGGGGTGGTACTGGATCCAGCTGGCTATGATGAACTCTATCCTCATGAGCCCTATGCCGTCAAAGGGCAGGTCTGCGTACCTGTCTATCTCGTCTGGCTCCCCCAGGTTCATGTATATCTTAGTTGCAGTCACGGGGTGGGCAGTAACTATGAGCTCCGCCTTTGGCCTCTCCTCCACCTTAGGCTTTGGCTTCGCCCCCTCTAGCGCGCCGTAGTACACTATGCCCTTGCTGCCGTCTACAGTCACCTCCATGCCGTCGCGAAGGGCCTTCGTCGCGTTCCCCGTGCCCACAACTGCCGGTATGCCGAGCTCCCTGGAGACTATGGCAGCGTGGGCGGTCATGCCGCCCTCGTCCGTAACTATGGCAGAGGCCAGCCTCATGTATGGCACCCAGTCCGGATCTGTCATCTTCGTTACCAGCACGTCTCCCTTCTCCATCTTCCTCGCGGCCTCCTCAACGCTGAGAGCCACCTTCACTGTGCCGACGGCCACGCCAGGGCTAGCGGGGACGCCTCTCACCAGGACCTTGCCGACCTCTACGGCGACCTCCTTGGGCTTCTCCGCCTTCCTCTTGCTCCAGACAGTCTCAGGCCTAGCCTGCACAAGGAATATGTTGCCCTCTGCGATGTCTGCATCTATGGCCCACTCCACGTCCATGGGCTTGCCGAAGTACGACTCCACCTTCAGGGCAAGCCTCGCTAGCGCCCTCACTTCTTCATCGCTAAGCGCCTCCCTATCTGACCTTATGCCGTGCCTTGCGAAGAGCTCCGCAATGGCCGGGTGCTTCTCCCTGAGGGCCTTCAGCTCCTCCTCGCTGCTCGGGATCTCCACCTCTACGTTTGCCCCCAGCTGAGGGTCGTAGAAGAGCCCCTTCCTCTTCTCGCTTATCCTCTTCTCTATGATCTCCAAAGTATGCTTTGAGAGGACGAAGCGGTCCGGCGTCACCTTTCCCCCTACTATGTACTCGCCCAGCCCCCAGATGGCCTCTATGACTATCTTGTCCTCTTCGCCCGTCACCGGGTGTATTGTGAAGGCCACACCGCTGCTCCTGCTGTTCACCATCTTCTGCACCACTACCGCCATGAGCGCGGCCTCGTGGTCCACGTTAAGGCTGTCCCTGTAGCTGAGCGCCCTGGCGGTCCAGAGGCTACTCCACGCCCTCTTGACCATCTCTACAACGTTGGCTGCGCCCCGCACGTTAAGGTACGTTTCCTGCTGACCTGCAAAGCTGGCCTCAGGGAGATCCTCTACAGTGGCGCTGCTCCTCACTGCCACCAGCGGCTCCTTCACTCCTAAGGACTCCGCGAGGCTCGCGTAGGCCTTCTCTATCTCAGCCTCTATCCGGCGGGGCATGGGGGTCCGCGCGAATTGGCTCCTTATCAGCTCGCTGGCCTTCCCGTACTCGCTCGGCTTACCGCTGGTGATCGTCTCCTCTAGGACGTACTTCATGTAACCTGTTATGCCGGTCTCAAGTATGAACTGCCTATAGGCCTCCGTGGTGACTACGAAGCCAGGAGGCACCGGGATGCCAGCCCTCAGCATCTCTGCCAGGCCCATGGCTTTGCCTCCTATCAGGCTCTTGTGCTCAGGCGTTACCTCGGAGAGCCTAAGGATAAGGGGCCTCTCCATACAACAGCACCTGTCTAATTTCTATATTTTCAAAATACTTATACTTTCCGCAGAATTGCGAATATTTATCCTTTCCTCTCAATGTCAACTCAGGCGCTGAAGCATGAAAGAGTATAGGCCGCCGAGGGGCTTCAGAGACTTCCCGCCGGAGGTAATGCTTCTGAGAAGGGAGGTGATAGGGAAGGTCGTTAGGGTCTTCGAGAGGTACGGCTTTGACCCGATCGACACGCCGGCAGTGGAGCACTGGGAAACCCTTGCAGGCAAGTACGGCGAAGAGGCCGAGGGGAAGCTCATATGGAGGTTCACCGACCCCTGGAGCGGGAAGGAGTACGCCCTTAGGTATGACCTGACCGTCCCCCTAGCTCGCTTCGTCTCGAACCGCCAGGACTTGCCGCTGCCGTTCAAGAGGTATCACATAGCTCCAGTCTGGAGGCACGAGGAGCCGCAAAGGGGGAGGTATAGGGAGTTCTATCAGTGTGACGTCGACATCGTGGGCAGCCCCTACCCTGAGGCAGACGCGGAGGTCATAGAGGTGATCTCAGAGGCGCTGAGAGAGCTCGGCTTCTCTGGCTTCAAGGTGAGGCTTAACGACAGGAGGCTGCTCGCCGCGGTCTTCGAGGAGGAGCTTGGGCTGAAGGACCCCTTGCCAGTGTACAGGGCAGTTGACAAGCTAGACAAGATAGGGCCGGAGGGCGTCAAGAGGGAGCTGTCGAGGGCAGCGGGGGAGGCCGTTGCGGAGAAGGTAATGGATCTCATATCCCTCGGGGGAGATCTCGAGGCCCTGAGGTCCCTCTGCTCCAGATACTCTCACAACGCGAGGGCAAAAGAGGCCTGCGATCATCTGGAGCAGGTCCTCAGCCTCGTCGGCGGCGTTACGTTCGACTTCAGCCTAGTGAGGGGGCTGGACTACTACACGGGCCCTATAGTGGAGGTGGTCCTAGATCAGCCAAAGATAGGGAGCGTGGCGGGGGGAGGGAGGTACGACGGGCTCATAGGACTGTTCACTGGCAAAGAGATGCCTGCTACGGGCGCGAGCTTGGGGATAGAGAGGATCATAGATGCTGGCGTGGAGCTAGGGATCTTCAAGCCTCCGCGCTCCACCGTTGCTGACGTATACGTGGTGGTCGTGGACTGGGCGTACTTTAAGTATGCCTGGAGGGCCGCGAGGGAGCTGAGGAGCAACGGCATAAACGTGAGGCTCGACGTGAGCAGGGCCAGCGAGGAGGCGCAGAGGAGGAGGGCGAGGAGGCTGGGGGCGCCGGTGATGCTGTTTGTGGGCAAGAGTGAGGCAGAGAGCGGGACCGTAACGGTATACTCGCCAGCAAAGGGGGAGCGTGCGGTAGTAAGGCTGGAGGAGGCACACTTAGTGATCAAGAGGTTCCTCTCCTAGCCTTACCTTGCCCTCCGCTCCTCGTGGGGGTACCATCCGCTACCCTCTTCACGCCTCCCGCCCTCTCAGCCCGCCTGAGCGTCCTATCGGGCGTCACCTCTTCGTACAACCTGTCCAGCCCTGCTAGCCTCCTGGGCTCCATTACGAAGGCCCCTCAGCATGCTCCCTTTTTAAGCCCCTCTCGGAGGCTATCAGCAAAGGCTCTGCCTTGGAGGAGGGCGTGGAGGCGCGGAGGGTGGTCAAGCTCGGCCAGAGTAGCCTCGTTGTGAGCCTGCCGAAGAGGTGGGCAGATAGGGTAGGGCTGAAGGCCGGAGACATTGTGCTCGTGATCTCTGAAGGGGAGAACCTCAGGCTCAGGCCGGTGAGGAGGAGAGAGGAGCTAGAGATAAAGGTGAGGGGGAAGGAGGCGGCTCTCGTGAGCTATGTGGTCCCTTGTGCTTACGTGCTCGGCTACGAGAGGGCCGTCTTTGAGGCAGGGGTTCCCTTGGATGACTTGAGGAAGGCCGTAGAGAGGCTGCCCGGAGCTGTGATGAACTTCAGGGAGGAGGGAGGCGTAGAGGTAAAGATAGCGGTGGATCTAGATAAGCTGAGCGTGAAAGAGCTCCTGCGCAAGAACTCCTCTCTCTCCTCCCAGATCGCCCTCCTCCTCTCTAGGGCCTTGGAGGGCTCCGCAGAGCAGGAGGAGCTCGAGTCCCTCAAGTCCCAGTCATACTCTCTGCGCTCTCTGGGAAAGAGGTTCCTATACGCTAAGCTCTCGGAGGGGAAGAGGAGCATCTCGTTCTTCGCCATAACGCTCATATCCCTCGGCTGGCTCGTGGACTCGATAATGTTAGAGCTCGCCGAGCACGCCATGAGGGAGGGGGTTAGGAATAGGAATCTTGCAGAGACGGCCATGAGGATCAGCGAGCTCCCCCTATTGGCCTCCTCCCTCCCTCCCAGCCTTCGGAAGTCCCTAGAGCTTATGGAGAAGGCGACGAGCATAGAGGGGGAGCTGCGGGGGGAGAGAGACCCCATTGCGGCGAGGCTCCTCGACGTCGTTAAGGTCTTCAAGATCATGGGGGCTAGTGCCGTGTGCGTGAGCATGGCAGAGGGAGGAGGGGATTGAGAGTCCTCCTGCTCCTCCTGGCTCTAGCGCAGCTTGCCCTCCTCTCCTTCCACGCCGAGGACCCGGAGCTGGGAAGGCCTCAGGCGGTGGCCATATCCGATGCCGTGTATGCATTTGGGATGAGGGGGAACTACCTTACGGTAGCAAAGTACTCCTTCAACGGCACAAGGCTCTGGCTCAGCACGTTGGACCTGAAGGCTGGCGCGGAAATCCTAAGCGTCGAACAGGCAGGAGAGGACCTTACTGCGATCCTCTCGCAAAGGAGGGATGCGCAGAACATCCTCCTCAAGGTTAGAGTGAGCCCCAAGGGAGACATAGCCGTGGAGAAGAGGGCAGAGCTGCCCCCGCGCCTCTTCCCCTACGACGCCGTCGAGCTAGGGAAAACTATATACATTGCAGGGTCCTCATACTCCTTCCTTACCGACATGGACTTCATGGTAGCCAGGGTGGACGAGGGCTTGGGGTGGATCATCGAGGAGGTAGGGGGAGCAGGAGACCAAGGTTATAGATGCATACTCAGAGCGCCCGGGGACAGACTGCTTGCGGTAGGGGTGGGCGGCAACAGCGTCGTCATGACGATCGTTTCCCAGCTCGGCGACGTGGTGGGAAACTACAGCCTGAGCTTTGAGAGGGGCCGTCCCGAGGTCTTTGACTGCGTCCAGGTAGCCCCTGGGGCCTACGCTATAGTGGGCAGGCTGGAGCGCTTCCCCCTGGTAATAAGGGCGGAGGTGAGTTCCTCCAGGCTCACTAACGTAAGCTATTCCGTCGTGGCCGACTTGCCGGGCGCGGCTGTAGGAGTCTCTTCTCTCGGGGGCGCTGCGGCAGTTTCTATAGTTTCGCATAAAGGCCCAGTGCTCGCCCTTTACGACATGAGGGGCGCGGAGCCAAGGCTCACGAGATCGTTCAACCTTTCCCATCTGGGCAGGGAGGCTTACGTGCTCTCCTCCGCATCTCGCGGCTCAGCCGTAGCGCTGGGAGGAGCGAGGGGTGAGGGGGGCTTCGTTGCACTCTTCGAGCTCCCCCCAGCAGAAAGGGGAGGGCCGTCGCTCTCTTTTCTCGACGTGATCCCCACGATCATACTGCTTCTTGCTATAGGAGTTTCTCTGTATGCGATCTACAAGAGGAGGTTCAAAAAAAGCTAGCTGAGGAAGCTAGTATATAACTATTATGTTATCCTCTGGCACCCCTATCTCGACTAAGATCTTCTTCACCTTCATCCTGTGATCTCCTTGAAGCTCTATCCTGCCGTCCTTAGCAGTCCCGCCCACGGCTAGCTTCGACTTCAACTTAGAGGCCAGCTCCTCTAGGTCGAAGCCGCTGCCCTCCAGGCCTTCAACTATGGTGACCTCTTTGCCGAACCTCCTCTTCTCTAGCCTTACCTTAACTACCTGCTCCCCCATGCCCAGCTGCTCACATATCTCCGGGGGAAGACCCGCACATCTCCCGGACATAACTGACTAGATCACCCTATTTGCTCACTAGTATTACGTCAGCCTCTGTTTTTAAGCTTTGCCCTCATGGGAAAGGGGGGAGCGCGTTGGCGGAGAGGGAGGAAGAGTCCCTGGAGGTCTTGCCCTACGGCATTAGGCCTGTGCCGGTGCACTACGTTTGCGTTAGCTGTGGGAAGATAGTCTCAGCGGAGGAGCTCGTTACCCTGCCGAGCCTCATGTGCCCTAACTGCGGTCAGAGGATCTTCGCAAAGCTCAGGGCCCCAAGGGCCTCAGGGCACCTGAAGAAGGTGAAGGCTATCTAGCGCGTTCTCGAAGCGAGGGATATGAGGATCTCCTGCAGGGTCTTTGCAGCTAGGACGGCAGTAATGCCTCCTGCGTCGTAGGGGGGCGATAGCTCCACTACGTCTACCGCTAAGAAGCGGTCGTCCACGAGCGCAGAGATGAGGGGGAGGACTTCCCTGGGCGAGAGGCCCGGCGGCTCCGGGTTGCCGACGCCTGGGGCGTAGGAGGGGTCGTAGACGTCGAGGTCCACGGAGAGATATATGGCCTTACAGTCCGAGAGGGCTCTCCTTGCCTTGGATATAACGTTTGCAGTCCCCATGGCCTCGAGGGCCCTCGGCGTTATCACCTCTATGTTACTCCTGGACCTTGCGAGCGCCAGCTCCTCCCTGCTGAAGGCCCTCGCCCCTATGAAGACCGTGGGCACCTCACCCAAGATCTCCAGCGCTCTCCTGAAGGTGCTCGCGTGGCTTAACCTAACCCCTAGGTAGTCCTCTCTGAGGTCGAGGTGTGCATCGAAGACGAGGAGGCAAGGCCTAGCCCCGAAGGCCTTGAGGCCTCTGAGCGCCCCCACCGTTATAGTGTGCTCGCCCCCAAGGAGGGCCACCCTTCTCCCCTCCGTTAGGAGCTCCTGCACCACCCGCGAGGTCCTCTCTAGGCTCTCCGGCACATCCCCGTGAGCTACCGTCACGTCTCCCTCGTCATAGAAGGGGACCTCTTCGAGGAAGCCCTCCCCTGAGTACGCGTTTGACTCAATCTCAGGCGAGGCGGCCCTCACGTAAAGGGGCCCGAACCTCTGGCCTGGCCTATATGAGGCGGTGCTGTCGAGCGGCACGCCTAGTATGGAGATGTGCGCCTTCTCCCTTCTCCTCTCAAGCCCTCCGAACTTCTGTGGCGAGGGGACTACGTAGGCTTCCCTGTAGCTCAACGCAGAGCCCTAGAGGACGAACCTCTCCTTTCTCTTAATACTTCTCATGACGCTCTCGAGGTGCCTGTACACAGTCGCATGGGTCCTCCCCTCTATGAGCATATCTACTGCCTCCTTTGCCGCCATGGCCCTCTCGTACTCGCCAATGATGGCCACGAAGTACTCCCCTACGTGGACGTAAGTGCCGGTTAGCTGCTCTATGGTCCTCCTGGCCCTCCCCTCTTCCCCAATTATCCTGCCCTTCACCCTCCTTATGTGGTTAGGCTTATCGCCCAGCCTCTCCCTTAGGTCTACGTATATGAGCACGTGATCGTCAGAGAGGAGGGCCATGGCCTTCTCGGGGGAGAAGCCGTAAGAGATCGCCTTAACTATCTCCCCCGCCTTCATAACTTCTATGGCGCTGGAGCCCTCCCTCCCCTCGATTATTGCCACCCCGTTTTCGCTGTCAACCTTTATGGAAACGTTGAGCCTCTCCTCTATCTCCCTCTTCACCCTCCCCTCCTCCCCAATGACCACCCCCACCCTCTCCTGAGGAATCTTCACGTAAATCCTCTGCTTTATCCCCTCTTCACGCATTCCTCCAGCTCACCCCTCAGCTCTTGAGGTA
This sequence comes from Acidilobaceae archaeon, assembly GCA_026413755.1. Classification (GTDB taxonomy): domain Archaea; phylum Thermoproteota; class Thermoprotei_A; order Sulfolobales; family Acidilobaceae; genus DSZV01. The sequence continues at coordinate 53,217 of JAOAKH010000002.1, forward strand.
GCTCCAGACCTATACGCTTAGAGAAGAAGAGGGATAAGTTCTCCAAGTCCCTTCTCAAGAACTCCAGAGCCCTCGGGTGGCTTAGCTCCACTGCCTGCGAGACATCTATTATCCATGGCTCCTCTTGCCACACCATGACGTTGTACTCGCTGAGGTCCGCGTGAACTAACTCCGCGGCACAGACCATGAGCTTTAGCTGCTTCTGCAGATCTTCATATATTGGCGCGAGGTCCCCCTCTGCCTCGTATAGCAGGGGCGCCCTGTAGCCCTCCTCGCCTATGAAGCTCATAACTAGGACGTTCCCCATGAACGCTATGGGCTCCGGGACCCTTACGCCTGCCCCCCTCATCCTCTTGAGGTTCCTGAACTCCTTTTTCGCCCAGGCATAAATGAGCTGCCGGAAGTTGCTCTCAGGGATGGACTCAAAGCGCGGGTCCCCCTCTATGTACTTCCTTATGCTCTTCTTGAAGTCGGAGGTGGCCACGAGGTAGACCTTGACTGCTAGGTCCCTTCCGTCCCAGCCCTTACCCCAGTAGACCCTCGCCTCCTTCCCAGCGCTCACCACCCCCTTCAGCTCCTTGAGGACCTTGCGCTGGTAGAGCTTGTAGACTATGCCCATTGTCGCTGCGTCGAATACTTCCTCCACCACCTCGAAGAGGTCCTCGTCCTTGAGCTTCTCCTCTCTCTCCCTCGAGATGTGCCTTACCTTCCTCCTCATGGCTAGGCGCCTACGCTCTCTAGGAGGTCCTCAGAGAGGAGGCCGGCCTCTATCAGCCTCTTCACCTCCTCCTTCTCATATTTATACTCTATGTCCCCTTTCTTGTCCTTCGTTCCCCAGGGAAGCAGGAGGACCACGTCGCCCACCTTGATCCATACCTTCCTCCTCATTTTCCCCGGTATCCTTGCCATATATACCTCCCCGTCCGTGCAGAGCGCCTCCACAAAGCCCGCGCCCACTAGTCGCTGCACCACGCAGATAACGGTGCCCTCCTCTGCGCTTGGGAGCGGCATGTCCTTCCTCTTAAACTCTGCCTCTCCCTCCTTCAAGCCTTCTCCCCCATAAGGTACAGGATGCCCTTAAGTAAATATGCCGCGTAGCTGCTTCCCTCTCTCAGCCTGCCGGCGACTAGCTTCACCTCCCCCTTCCTGAACTCCAGCACTCTCCCCTCCTCGTCCTGGAAGAGGAGCTCTCCTTCGCTCGCCCCCAGGAACCTCAGCCTCATGAGTTCGCCCGGCAGCGCCTCTTCCGAGGCCTTGTACTTAGCCACATCGTCGGCCTCCTCCTCGAATATCTCACCGCTGTAGGCGTCCAACAGGATTACCCTGTTTCTGCTCACCCCCGCGAAGAGGACCCTCCTATTGCCATAGGCAAGGAGGCTCCCCGGCTCCGCGTTGACTATTCTTGCAGAGATGCTTAGCACCCCCCTCTTCTCCCCCCCTCTAGTCCCAGTTAACTTGAACGACTCTCCGAGGAAGCCCCCGAACTTTCCTTTCAGCTTGTTGGCCAGCACCTTAGCAATGCTCTGGTCCTCCACAGTCACATCTATCCCTTCCCTGAGCTCCTCTATAGATATTATTGCCCCCCTAAGCCTCTCCTCGGAGCTCCCCAGGAACCTCTCTATTTCCCTCATCTTCTCCTCGCTGAACCTCCCTATGAGGGGCCTTATCTGGATCACTGCAGCGTGTCCGCTCTTGGACTTCCTCCTGAAGCATGACGGGCAGAGCTGGGCTACGGGCGTTACCCTCACGCTCCTCTCCTCCTCCAGCTCTACCTCCCCCCTCCTCCCTACCATCTTCAGAACCACAAGGTAAGCCCCATGGCCGGCGTACTCTGCTCGCAGGTCCTTCACATAGACCTCCTCCAAGTGCTGGCTGGGCTTAGCCCTCTGGCCTATGGCTATTAGCGAATACTCCTTCACGGTCTCTTCTATGCTCCCAGGCCCCGCCACCCACTCTCCCTGGAGCCTGTAGGCCCCGCAGGAGCGGCAGTACCTCATCTCCACCTCTGCGGGGAGCTCCGCTATGCCGTAGATCTGCGCATAGCAGTCTGCACATAGGGGGCCCACGAAGGGCCCTCCCTCTTTCCCGCATCGCGGGCACATCCGCGGCATCTCTTCTTCCCGTTATACGGTTAGATAAAGGTTTTAGAGACGATAGAAGCTCGGGTTCGGAAATTTGAGGGTGGCGGTTCTCGGAGCCGGCCTCATGGGAAGTGCCGCCGCCTACAGGGCGAAGGCAGTGGGCTTTGACGTAATCCTTTGGAACAGGAGCATCGAGAAGGCGGAGAAGGTGGCAAAGGAGCTGAACATAGCTGCTTCTGGCAGCCTCGCGGAGGCCGTCTCAAAGGCTGAGGTCGCGCTCGCCTTCCTGGCAGACGATGATGCCCTGCTACACGTAGCCTCAGGGCTCCCGCGGGCCGACGGGCTGATATTTGCTAACTTCTCTACCGTCACCCCAAGGGCCAGTGCGGCGGCTGCGAAGGTCCTCGAGGGGAGGGGAATCTGCTATATTGAGACGCCCGTGGTGGGAGGGCCGAGGGTCCTCAGAGAGGGTAAGGCGATCGCGCTGGTTGCAGGCCCTCAGAGGTGCTTCAGGGCTGCAAGGAGCGCTATAGACGCCCTCTCAAGCGAGGTCATATTTGTCTCCGAGGAGGTGGGCAAGGCCTCTGCACTCAAGCTTGCTTATAACAACCTCCTCATATCTTATGTGGCCTCCCTTGCCGAGTCCTTAGCCCTAGCGGAGTCCTACGGCCTTAGCCCACAGGACTTCAAGGGGTTGCTCGTTAAGACTGCCTTTAAGGAGCTGGCAGAGAGGTACTTTGACAGGCTCCTCGAGGAGGCGCCGCCGGGCTTCAAGCTCTCGCTGGCAGCAAAGGACCTGGAGTACTTTTGCATCGCTGCATCTGAAAAGCATGTCGCGGTGCCGGTGGCTTGCAGTGCCGCACAGCTCTATAAGCTGGCAGCCAGGGCGGGGCTAGCAGAGAAGGACTACACGTCGATCTACAAGTTCCTAAAGGACGTGGGAGTAAGGCGCTAGAGGGACCTCCTCTTCCTCGACTGATACTCCTCGCTCGTCCCCCTCGCTATCACCTCGTATAGCACCGCGCTCTTCCCCTCCTTGGGCCTGAGGAGCCTCCCGAGCCTCTGTATGAACTGCCTTCTCGAGCCGGTCCCGGACAGCAGAACGCCCACGTTCGCGTCAGGTATGTCCAGCCCCTCGTCGCCAACCGTTGTCACCACTAGCGCTCCCGAGGGCTGGCTCTTGAAGAGCCTAAGGACGCTCTCCCTCTCCTTCTCGCTCATCTCCCCGTGAAGCAGCAGCGCCCCAGTCCTTCTAGCCACCTCCTCCGCCTGCTCCCTGAGCTGCGTGAACACTATGACCTTGTTGCCCCTCTCCAGCTCCTTTCCGATTATCTCCTCCGCTGCCTTCAACTTCGACTCGCTGTACTGCACGATAGATCTCATTTCTGCCAGGAGCTTGAGGGCCTCTATGGAGGCCTTGTCTCCCCTCTTTGCCATCTCCACCACCTCTTGGAAGGTCCTTCCCTCGGTAAGGGTCCTGAACTTATCCCTTAGCTCCCCGTATCTCTTCATTTCCTCAGGGGACAGCTCCACCCTTACCCTCTTCACAGCATAGGGCGCCAGGAAGCCCTGCTCTGCCAGTTCCTGGGGGCTCTTGTAGTAGACCACCCCACCTACCAGCGGGAATATCTCAACGTGCTTCCCGTCCTCCCTCTCCGGTGTGGCGGAGAGGGCCATCCTATATGGTGCTGCTAAATAGAACGCAAGTGTCCTGAACTTCTCTGCGGGCAGGTGGTGGGCCTCGTCGAAGATCACAAAGGAGAAGCGGGAGGAGAACTTGTTAAGCATCATGCGAGCGCTCTGGTAGGTAGATATCGTAATGGGCCCCATGGTCTTCTCGTCCCCGTAGTACTTGCCCACGAGGCCTGCGGCGTCGCTGAACTTAGCGAAGGCCTCTGTCCACTGCCTCACGTGGTCCCGAGTATACACTATGACCAGCGTGGGCACGTTAAGCAGCGCCGTGGCAGCTACGGCTATCACCGTCTTCCCAGCCCCTGTGGGGAGGGCTATGACGCCCTTGTAGTCGTTCTTCTTCCATGCCTCTAGGGCCTCCTGTTGGTAACTCCTCAGGGTGCCTGTGAACTTAATTTCTCGCTGGAGCCTAGCCCCCAGCAGTTTCACCCTGTCTTCAATGTATAGGCCGGCGGAGGAGAGGGCTTTGAATATGTCGTGATACCTGTAGGGAGGGGCCGCGAAGACCCCCTCCTCCCGCTGGTACCTCATGCCTAGCCTCTGGAGGTCCACGAGGTCCCCTAGCCTCTGCTCGCTGTAGACCTTCAGCTTGTCCCCCTCCAAGTAGAGCTCCGCCCTATACGTAGTCACGTATGCCTTCCATATCTCCTTCAGGTCCTCCTCGTTCACCCCTTCGAGGGAGGACAGCTTGAGGTATACGTCCCTAAGGCTGTAACGAGAGGCCTTCATCCTCTCTTCGTCAAGCTCAAAGAGAGCGGTGTCGCCCTCCCTGCCCAAATAGCGAGAGAACTCCGTCAGCTCCTCGTACTCATGCTTCTTGAGCCACCCCCTCACCCTGAACCTAAGCCTCAAGCCCCTCCCCCCAAGGGAGTTCTCTATACGCGATAGCCCTTATGCCCTCCACCCCCGCCTTCCTCAGCGCTTCCCTCACCCTGCTCGGGGGCTCTGAGGGCACTATCAGCTCTACGCAGTCTCCCTGGAAGGCTATTCGCGTCACCTCCGGTAGCCCTGTCAACCTGATCAAGGAGCTCCCCCTCTCCCCGCACCCCCTCACCACTAGCTCCTTTACTCTGAGGCACTCTGGCGTCGAGATCAGCCTAAGGTACGCTTCCATGCCCTCCCCCTCATATATGAGGACTTCGAGGAAAGTGTGTTCCGATAAGTACGCTATTCCCTCCAACTCTGCCACCTCCTCCCTAGAGAGGATCCCCAGCTCGCCTAGACATGCGGCTCCAGGCGTGGGTTCCCTCTCACCGCTCGAGGCGTAGCTCACTTCATCGCCACCGGTCGGGTGAGACAGGTGTCCTCATAGCTCCCTCGGGCCCGTGGCCTCCCCATCCACCTCTCTGTGTTCCACGGAACCTTAAGAGCTCCTCATGCTCCTCAAGAGGGCTGCAGCTGAGAGCAGCATGAGCGAGGAGAGGAGGAGGGGAGCGGCGGGCGCTATAGAGGTGTATAGGAGGCCTCCAACATACGACGAAGGGGCCCCTGCGATGCTCCTCACCGCGTTGGTGGCGGCGAAGACTTCTCCCATTCTCTCGTACTTCTTAGCCACATACACGTTATAGCCAGGTATCCAGAGGGATATACTAAGGCCCACGAGGAGGAAGGAGAGGGGAGCTATGGGGGCCAGGAGGGAGAGGGCCGCGAGGGCTGCGAGCAACTCAGAGGCCGCAAGAGCGGCTGCCGCGCCGAACTTGTCCACGGCCCTTCCTGCTAGGGGCATAACCGTTGCCTCTGTTAAGTTGGATATTGCGTAAAGGGTGCCTATGAACGCCTCATCCAGGCCCCTCATGACTAGGTACGCGCTGAGCATGGGGAACCAGAGCATCCAGGCAGCGCGGTCTAGTGCCACGAAGAGGTAGAGCTTCTTCACCTCCTCAGGAGGCTTCAGGGCGCGCTTGTATGACTCTAAGGCGCTATAGTTCTCCCTCCTCTCCACCTTGTCCTCCTCAGAGGTGAGGTGGAACAGGAGGGCACCGAGCAGCGCAGAGAGCGCGAGGAGGGAGAAGGAGTGGCTGTAGCCGTAGTTAACCGCAACGAAGCCCGCCAGAGGGGGGCCCGCAGTGCGCGCGAGGGTGAAAGCGGAGGCCGTCATGCCTACAGCGCTCCCTAGCTTGCTCCTCTCCACGCTCCTTGCTATGTACGTCATCCTTGCTGGCTGGCCGAAAAAGAAGGCGACCAGGAAGAGGGAGTAGCTCAGGACCAGGAGGACAAGGGAGGGCTCCAGGAGGAGGAGAGCTATGGCGGCAAAGAGTATGAGGCCTGTGAGCACAGAGACGGACTTGCTGCTCCTCACCTCAAGCAGGTAGCCCACGAGAGGCGAGAGGACGGCGCTAACGAGGCTAGAGAGAGACACAGCTAGCCCTATTTCCCCCATGCCGTAACCTTGCCTGGCCATGTAGGCTGAGAAGAGCGCCATGTAGCCCCCCGTGGAGAGCCCCCTGAAGAGGTTGTAGACCATTAGTGGAGCTATTCCCCTCATTCTGGTCCAGAGCTCCCCTAGTTGTCTGCGGGAGCTTAAGAAGCGTTACTGAAACCACGAGTCCAGCCTTCTCTGCCTCCCCTTCAGCTCCTTATGTGCTTTCCTTAACCTCTCCAGCCCCTTCTCTACCCTGTCAGGGCTGAAGTCGTGACGGTAGATCAAGATCTCCTTCACCCTCCCCTCCTGAAGGGTCCCAAAGGATATGGTGTACTTCACGTTAACTGGGGGGTTAAGGAAGTAGTGATATAGCTGCACCGGATCTACGTCCCAGCCCTCCAGGATCTTCAACGCCTTGAGCGGATCCCCCACTGCCTTCACGTGCTTCAGCGCCCTCTGCGCCCCGAAGCCCTTTATCCCCTCATTGTAGTCAGTGCCAACTATTATCCCTATCGCTATGAGCTGCTCCCTCGTTATGCCGAGGGCCTTGAGTAGAAGGTCTGCCTCTATTATTTCTGGCTTCACCTCCACGTACTCGTCCTTCCCGGGCAGCTTTCTCCTGCCAGTGAAAGCGAGGTTCCTCACGAGCCTCCTCGCGCCGAACAGTAGGCTATCGTAGTCTTGGCTGGCCGCAGCGAAGACGTCTCCCTTGAGGGACATGAAGGCCGCCTGTGCCTCCCCCTCCTCAGGCGCCTGAACCCAGGCCACCCCCATGGCGCTCAGGAGCTCCTTGGACTCCGAGACCATGTCCTGCGTGAGCCTGCTGGCCGCCTGGGCGTACCTCCTCGCCTCCTCCACGAGCCCCGTCTCTCTAGCCTCCCTGTACTTCTCCTCGGCCTCTGCCCTCCTCCTAGCCCTCTCCTCCAGCTCCTTTCTCTTGAACTCGGGCGGCCTGCCGTCGAAGACGTACACAGGCCTTATGCCTTCCTCCATGAGGCTTATAGTCCTGTAGAACAGCCCGCTCAGGTGGCTCGTGACGTTCCCATGCCTATCCATGAGGGGCGAGCCATCCGGTTGCCTTATGGCCGCCAAGAACTGGTAGAGGGCGTTATACGCATCTAAAGCCACGGCCTCCCCCTTGAGCGCAGAAAGCTCCACCTCTTTCCTCGCGCCCTCAGGTATTATGTCAGCTATGTCTACTCCCATGGTTCCCAACTAGAGAGAGAAGGGGAGGGCTATTCTGCATATAGGGCCGGCTTAGCTGGGAGCGCCGCTCCTCTCTTTGGCGAGGAGCTCTCCTCCTCGAGCTCCACAGTTACCTGAAGTCCCAGCTCCCTCGACAGGAACTCCTCCGCCTCCTTGAGGGCCTGGTGCTCCAGATCCCTTGGCACGAGGAGCTGCAAGATCTCCGGGCTGGCTGCAACCCTCTGAGCTGCCTGAGCTACCTGCCTTGGCTCTACGCCAGAGACCCTCTTTATTGCCCTCCTTATCGCCTCTGCCTGGCCCGCGGGCAGCTCTTCTGCTATAGCCTTGCAGAGCTCGTACTTCCAGGGGGCTGCCACCGTTACCCTCAGCTTCTTAGCCGTCCTCACCAGCCTGAGCACTTCCCTCGCGTCCTCCAGCACTCTCCTCACTATCTCCTCTGCTCTGTGCAGCTCCTCCCTGATCTTAGACTTGTCTGCCTCAGGCCACGAGGCCACCGAGATAAAGCCCTGCTTGCCCATGATCTCCCAGGCCTCCTCTGCTACGTGCGGGGCGAAGGGCGCCATGAGGAGAGTCTGCACCTCTATGAACCTCTTGAGCACCTCCCTGTGTGGGCTCCCTGCCCTCCTGAGGTACCACTTGAACTTGCTTTGCAGGTCGTAGTAGCCTTCCATGAGAGCGCTCTTGTACATGGTCTCCTCCATGAGCTGCGTTACCCTCAGTATCTTCTCATTGAGGACGCTCTCGAACCAGTCGTCCACTTTCATCCTCTCCTCCCTCCCCTTCCCATAGTTCTCTGCCACGAAGTCGAGCCAGCCGCTAAGCTCCCTCACTGCCGCATCAGCTGTAGCTGGATCAAAGTTGGGGTCGTCGAGCGTCGAGTCTGCCCCAGCCATGATCTCTGCCCAGCGGGTGGCATCTGCGCCCCACCAGTCTATTGCCTGCCTGAGGAGTATGAAGTTGCCTTTGCTCTTGCTCATCTTCTCCCCTCCCACGTTTATCCAACCGTTCACGCTTATCCCGCGCGGCCAGAGCTCGCGCGGGAACAGAGCCACGTGGTGAAAGACGAAGAACACTAGGTGGTTATACATCAGGTCCTTCCCGCTTATGCGGAGGTCCACTGGGTACCAGTAAAGGAACTCCCTCCTCATCTCCTCCACCAGCTCCTTCTTTATGCCTGTCAGCCTCTCCACCTCCTCCGCAGAGCCCTGGCCGAGGAACACGTAGTCGAAGAGCTCGGGCACTAGTTGCTCAGGCCTAATGCCGTACTTCTCTGGGTGCTGGAGGTACTTAGCTATAGTGTAATATGCCATATACACCGTGGAGTCGCTCAGGCTCTCTATGACCCACTCGGGGCTCCACGGCAGCCTCGTGCCGAGCTCGCCCTTATGAGTAAAGGCCCAGTCGCGGAACCACTCGGCTATCCTTATCATCTCCCTCCTGGCCTCCTCCGGCCAAACCTTCATGGACTTGAGGGCCTCTAGCGCAAGCCTCTTCCACTCTGGCGAGCTGTAGAGGAGGAACCACTGGTCCTTCACCTTCTTTACATGGGTCCTTGCGCCGCACCTACAGTAAACGCGCTGGGGCAGCGTGTGAACCTGTAGCGCGGCGCCCTTGGAGGCTAGCCACTGGGCTATTTCCTCCTTCGCCTCCTTCACCGGCACGCCAGCCCAGGGCTCCACGAGCATTTGACCTTTGTAGAACTCCTCCGCATATACGAGCTTAGTGGCCTCGTCGAGGGCCTCCTTGTCTAGCTGGCTCCTAACGCCCTTCTGCTCGCATGCCTCCTGCGCGGGGATTCCCTTGAAGGAGGGAGAGGATATGATCACTATGGGCTCTATCCTCTTCACCTCCTCGCAGTAAGGACCGCTGCAGGCCTCCTTCAGGTCCTTGAGCGCTACGTAGTCGTAAGGGGCGTGGGCAGGGACGCTCATGACTACTCCGGTCCCCACGTCGGGCTCCACGAAGGCAGCCGGCAGCAGCGGTAGGGGGCGACCGTCTGCGGGGTTCCTCACCCTCTTGCCGAGCAGCTCCCTCCCAGAGACCTTGCCCTCCGCAGAGAGCGGCACTCCCTGATCTACCAGCTCCCTGAAGCCGTACTCGCCTATCACCCACCTCTCCTCCCCCACCCTTGCTATAACATAGATAGCCTGCGGGTTAACCCAGATGTTCGTGGCACCAAAAATTGTCTCAGGCCTGTACGTTAGGGCGGGGAACACAAGCCCGTCCTCCGAGTAGAACTTAATGACGGTTGCCTCAGAGGGCCCTATGCCAGCGTACTCGTCGGGCCTGTCGTGATCCCCCACCACCTTCTGCTCCCGCGGGCACCAGACTACTGGGTGCTCCCCGATTGCCACGAGGCCTTTCTCCCTGAGCTTGTAGTACTGCCACTCTATGAACTTGCTGTAGGGGGGGTTAAGGTAAGTGGTGAAGAACTCCCTCCTCCAGTCTATGCTCATGCCGAAGAGCTGTAGGTCCCTTTTCCACCCCTCTTTGAAGAACGTCACCCAGTGCTCCGGGTTCTCGAAGCCATCGACGTCCTTCACGCCCATGAGCTTGAGGTCCCTCAGGACCTTCGGATCTCCCTCCCTTACCCTTAGCGCCGCAGAGACGATGGGACCTCCTGTGGCGTGCCATCCCTGCGCGAAGAGGACGTTGTAGCCCCTCATCCTCTTGTACCTCGCCGTTACGTCCACCCTTAGGATGGTGAAGGCACTGCCCAGGTGAGGGTAGGCATTAACGTAGGGGTAAGGGAAGGTGACGAAGAACTTTGGCTTATCGCTGGGGTCGGCCTCGAAGAGCCTCGCAGAAGCCCACTTCTCGCGCCACTTGGCTTCTATGCTCTTGAGCCTCTCCACAAGAGGGCGCTCCACTTTGGGGCCGTAAAGAGACCTGTCAATTCCAAACATTTCCACCGCGCTCGCCGGCAGGTACGAGGCTAAAAAGCTTATATGGATAATAAAGTTTTGTGTAGGGAGGAGAGAAGGAATGTCTATGGAGGACGTCACGAGGACCTACGAGGGCAGCGCGAAGGTGGGGAGGATTATGAAGAGCTTTGCCACTATAACCCTTAAGCCGGAGGACTTCTCGAGCCCAGTCTCCTTCCAGATGGCCATATCGAGAATATATGAGTCCATGCTTAGGATGATGGAGTCAGGGGGGCCTCAGCACACGTACATGGCTGAGGTGAGGTTCACCGACGACCTGGGGAACACAGTGGTTTTCGCGGTGGACCTCGGCCCTAACCTGCCCCCCTTCTCCTCTGAGAAGGTCAAGGCGAGGATAGTGGTGCAGCTGTACGAGGAGGACTAGCGCTTCTCCTCAACCCTTACGCCCAACCCTAGGAGCTTGAGGAAGACCTCTGAGAGGAACCTGGCATAGATCCCCCTCTGGCCTACCATCGGGCCCATGTGGCCCTCGCTGACCGTTACAACTAGCGAGTTCCCCGCTATGTCCACGTCCACCACATGCTTGTGGATCCAGCTAACGGGGTGGAGGGCCCTCACGAAGTCCTTGAAGTCCAGCGTTAGCTGCACAGCCCTTATCCTCGCGCCTGCCTCCTTCTCTATTGCCTGTATCCTCTCTCCCCTCTGGCCTATCAGCCTCCCCATGTACCCCTCCTTTGCCACTATGAGGAGGTCGGGCACAGCCTCCACTTCCCACTTCTTCTTAGCCTCCCTAAGGCTCGCCACCGTGATCACATCCGCATCTGGCGCATGGACGGCCGCTATGTCCTTTACTCTCCTCTCCTCCTCGCTCAGAGGCCTCTTCCTCATGACCAACTCTAGCAGCAGCTTTGCGCCTCTCTGAGCGCCGGGCCTTACCATGTCCTTAAGGCCCAGGTCCACCACAACGGCGGTCTCCTCCCCTAGTAGGATCTCCCTGGCAAGAGTTGCCCCATCCCTACCCTCGGCAGGCCTCTGGAATACCGGATCTCCTGCGACTATCAGCCTGCTGTTTCTTCCCATCCTAGTTATGATCTCCACTATGGTCTCCGCCGGCACGCTCTGCGCGTCGTCGAGCACTATGATGGAGTCATCAAAGGTCCTTCCGCGCAGGAAGTGAGGATCTGCGAGCAGCAGCTTGCCCGAGGAGAGGAGGCCTTGAAGGGCAGCAGGCTCTGCAAAGCCGGCGAATATGTCCACGAGGTACTGGGAGGCATGCTCAACGTAGCTCCTCGGCTCGCTGAAGAGCGTTATCTCCTTGCCCGTGACCACGTCCACTATAGGCCTAGAGATCACTAGCCTCCTGTACTTCCCCTTCTCCACTGCTGCCAGGCCGTAAGATATCGCGAAGAGGCTCTTGCCAGTCCCCGTGGGCCCAAAGGCCCCTACGAGGTCCTTTGAGGAGAGCAAGGCCTTCTTCAGCTCCCTCTGTCCGGGCGATCTGGGCTCCAGGCTGTCAAAGATCTCTGCAAGCATCCTAGCTCCTCATATAGCCCCTCTCCTGAGCTTATAGCTTCGGCCAGAAACAACTAGAGGGGCTATGAGAGGCTTGCGACGAGTCGAGCCGGAGGCAGTGAGATGGAAGAGCCGATCGAGCCCCAGTGCTGGGTAAGGGTGCTGAGGGGAGGGAGGGCTCTCGACGAGGCCCTCTCGGAGATCAAGGTAAAGATATACGAGTACAATCGGGCCATAAAGGGCACTAAGTACTATCTGAAGCCTGTGCATAAGGCCTACCGCTTCGTGGGAGGAACGAGGAGGGTTTACGAGTACTACGGCAGGTACTGGTATAGGGTAGAGGGCAGAGGGCTCAAGTACATAGGGACACAGCCTCCCCTCGGCTTGCCTAGCCCGCCGAGGAACCCGCTGGAGGGGCTCTCCGTGATAAGGGAGGGGGAGGACTTAATACTCAGGTGCGAGTCCTACGATTCCTTCAAGTACTTCTTTGCAGGCCTTGAGGTCAGGAGGGAATAGGCTCTAGGCTTACCTGATCTCCCAGCCGCAGCCCTAGCATCTCGGCAGCGCTGCCGCCGTTAACGGCCACCTCCACGAAGCCGGCGCTGTTGATGTATATCACCAGCTCCCCCCAGGGCACGTCGGAGAAAGTTCTCCCCCTCTTCACTAGGCTCTCTCCTCCCTTAGCCCTCAGCCTGAAGGCGGTCGCCTCTGGTAACTCTCTCATGCTGAGGGCCACGTTCCCGAACTTATCTATGTATATGACCTCTTGTCCCTCCTCTAGCGAGAGGCTCACTAGATCGCTCACGGGCTCCCCTAGCTCCCCCAGGCTCACGCCCTGATGAATGAGGGCAGCGGCGGGAGCAAAGAGGTCCCTGCCGTGGAAGGTGTAGCTGAGCTTGATCTCTCCCTTGCTTCTCAGCCTCGGGCGAGCAAGGGAGGAGACCTTCTCGAAGGAGAGCGCCACCGCCTCTCTCAGCCCTTCCTGCTGAACTGCAGGGTACAGGACGCCGTTGTCGGGACCCACGAAGAAGTAGTCTCCAGCCCTCACTGCCAGGGCCCTCCTCTGGGAGCCCACGCCCGGATCTACCACTACCACAAAGATGGTGCCCCTCGGGAACCAGCGGTAGGAGGAGAGGAGCACATATGCCCCTGCCTTTGCGCTGAAGCTCCATTCGCCGTGTTCGACGTCGATCACCTCAGCGCTAGGCGCTATGCTCTTTATGACGGCCTTCAAGATCCCTGCGTAGTGAGTGTTGCCGTAGTCCGTTATGAGCGCTATCAACCCCTCTCCCCTCCTCTAGACGGCTTAACAATTTAAGAGCTGAGGGAGGAGACAGCCTTGGGCTCTGGGGCCGTCGTCTAGCCTGGCTAGGATGCCAGCCTGGGGCGCTGGTGGTCCCGGGTTCAAATCCCGGCGGCCCCACCAGACCTCTCTGCGAGCTCCCTCGGTATCTCCTCCAAGTCCTTCGGCGAGTCCACGCTCCTCCAGTAGTAGGGCGGGGTCTCGAACTTTACTACGCCGAGGGAGCCCTTTGAGGCCAGCAGCGGGAAGGCAGTCTTCTCTATGTCTCCCCTCTCTGGGAGGTACTCCAGCACGTCTCTCTTCATAGCATATACCCCTGCGTTGATCCAGTAGTCCTTTAGGATGGGCTTCTCCCTAAAGCTCCTAGCGAGGTTGCCCTCTACGTCCACGACGCCGTATGGGCTCTTAAGGGGAACCAGTGCTATGTTAGCTACTATGCGCCCTCCGAGGGAGCTGAGGAGGGGCCTGGGATCTATGTCCGTTATGATGTCCCCGTTCACCACTATCACCGGCTCCATCTTGCTTATTATGTGTGCTGCATTCCTCAAAGCCCCGCCGGTGCCCAGGGGCTCGTCCTCCACCACGTAAGACACGAACACCCCGTACTTGGCCCCGCTCCCTAAGGTCTCTATTATCTTCTCCTTCAGGTACCCCACGAGCATAAAGATCTCTGAGATGCCGTAGCCCCTTAACCACTCTATCTGATGCTCTACTATGGTCTTAGACCCCACCGGCAGGAGCACTTTTGGGAGCTCGAGCGTGAGGGGCCTCAACCTCTTGCCGAAGCCTCCCGCAAGTATGAGGGCTACCGTCATGCCCCTCGCCGCTTAGCTTTAGTAGAGAAGTATTATAAACTTCTAACGTATAGAAGTTCCGAGGTGAGCTCTTTGGAGACCGGCGTGAAACGCGTATACCTTCTAGACTTCGGCATGCTGGCTGGGGAGCCGGGCTGGTTCGTTCCTAACCCTATGCTGTACGTGGAGATGGGCAACCTCCAAGAGCTGGAGAAGAAGCATAAGTGGGTAGAGATACCGGTTTCTGGAGCGCTAGTGGAGCATAAGGATGGCTACGTGCTATACGACACAGGGGGTCACCCGGAGGCCTCTAAGGTATGGACGCAGGCTACGTTCTATGCCTTCCCAGTGGTCAAATTCACGGAGGACAACAGGCTGGAGAACCAGCTCAAGCTCGTAGGACTTAAGCCGGAGGACATAACGTACGTGGTCTTCTCCCACATGCACCTAGATCACATAGGCCAAGCATACCTCTTCAAGGAGACAGGAGCGCCGCTCGTAGTTCATAAGAAAGAGCTGCAGCACGCCCTTTACCTCTACTGGATGGGCAAAGTGGGCGGCTACCAGCCTGTGGACCTAGAGGCCCTGAAGGGCGCAAACTGGTTCCCCCTGGACCTCCCGCGCTTTGAGCTGCTGCCCGGCGTGGAGCTCATATGGGTGGGGGCGCACACGCCCGGGAGCATGATGATGAAGGTGACCACCAACGAGGGCAACACGTATGTTTTCACCGGCGACTTCACGCACATACCTCAGGAAATAGAGCTCGAAAGCAAGGGCTGGCTCCTCGGCGACTTTGAGGAGTTCCTGTCAGGCATGAAAATGCTGAAGCTAATGCTCAGGAGGCCTAGGACTCAGGCCGTCCTCGGCCACGACCCTCAGCTGTGGCAGAAGTACCCCAAGGCCCCTAAGTTCCTGAGCTAGATCACTTCCACTTTTTCTGCCAGCCTCCTAGCCACTCTCTCTTCTAGCAGCTTGTCGCCCAGTATAGTATACCTCTCGGGCCTTATCGTAGGAGCCATCATGAGGGCCTCTACCACCTCCTCCTCCTTAACTCCCAGCTCCTTGGCGTTAGTGGGAGCTCCTACGGCCTTTAGCAAGTTTCTTATTTTCCTCCAGTTCAGCCTATGGAGCTCAGCCATGATTATAGTGCCCACCCCCACCGCCTCGCCGTGGAGCGGCGGGTTCTTCGCTATCATGCTAAGGGCGTGGGCGAAGAGGTGCTCGGAGCCGCTTGCTGGCCTGGTGCTGCCGGCAATACACATAGCCACGCCGCTGCTCACGAGGGCCTCCAGCAGCACTCTGTAGCCTTCCTGGCTGCCCGCTGCTATCTCCTTGTAGTAGGCGCTCACGTGCTGAGCGCTCATGAGCGCCAGGCTGGCCGCGTAGTCCCCGTAGTACTCCCCCTTCAGGAGGTGCGCTAGCTTCCAGTCTCTCACGGCGGTGAACTTGCCAATGAGGTCCCCGAAGCCTGCCGCAGTGTGCCTCCTGGGGGCGGCCGAAACTATCTCTACGTCCACCATTATGGCCTCGGGAGCCTTCGCAAGCTTAGATATGGGCCTCTCGAAGCCCTTGAGGCTGGCGTATGGGGAGGATATGCCGTCGTGGCTGGCTGCGGTGGGCACGCTGATGAAGGGCTTCCCCGCCTCCTTTGCTGCGTACTTCGCCACGTCTATGGACTTCCCTCCTCCCAAGCCTACGACCACGTCAATCCTGTCCTCCAACGTCTCTGAGGCCACGCTGTTTGCCGCCTCTATCGAGGCCTCCTCCACCACCTTGACCCACGAGGAGAAGCCCTCCCTCTCTAGCCCCTCTGCGAGAAGGGGGTAGATGGCCTTCTTCACGTTTGGCCCTGTGACCACCAGAACTGCAGAGCCCTTCGGGAAGAGCTCCCTGAGGTGGCGGCCCACGCTTGATATGACGCCCCGGCCCACGACTATCTTTCGGGGGAGGTCGATTATGTGCGCGTCCAACCGCCTCGCCGGCACAAGAGCTGTGGGGATAGTATTAAAGCTCTAGAAGCCCCTTTCAACGCAGGTGCCATAGACTTGGAGCTCAAGCCCCTGGCTACGGGGACGACGACGGTAGGCCTGATAGCGGGGGACGCCGTGATACTAGGGGCAGACAAGAGGGCTACGGCAGGCTACTTGATAGCCAGCAGGCGTGTGAGGAAGATAGCCAGAATAACCGACTACGCGGCAATGACTATGGCTGGCCTCGTGGCGGATGCCCAAGCGCTCGTGGACTTCTTGAAGGAGGAGGCCAGGCTCTACGAACTAGAGACTGGGAGCAGGATGAGCGTTAGGAGCATAGCGACGCTGCTCTCCAACATCCTCTTCTCCTATAAGTTCTTCCCCTTCCTCGTCCAGGTGCTGGTAGGGGGCTACGACGACAGGCCTAGGCTCTACGCGCTAGATCCCTACGGTGGGCTCACAGAGGAGAGGTTCGCCTCTACGGGTTCCGGCTCCCCTGTGGCGTATGGGGTGTTGGAGGAGAACTATAGAGAGGACCTCAGCGTGGACGAGGCTGTCAAGCTTGCAGTCTCAGCGGTGAGATCGGCCATGCTGAGAGACGTGGCCTCGGGCGACGGCGTGGACGTAGTGATCATTAGCAAAGGTTCCTATGTGGAAAAGTTTATACCTTTTAGCTCTCTTCTATAAATAATAATGGCCTACGGCAGGTCCTAGGTGGTTTGGGTGGCAGAGTTTGAGAGCGGTAGGGAGCTGAGAAACAAGGCCGTAAGGGAGATCTTGAGGCACCTCGAGGAGGCGGAGGTCTCGGGGATAGAGTTCGAGGGGCCTGAGATAGCAGTATACGTGAGGAACCCCAAGTTCATTCTAGAGGGGGAGGAGAAGGTAAGGGAGCTAGCGAAGCTCCTGAAGAAGAGGGTGGTGGTCAGGACAGATCCTAGGGTTAGGAAGTCGAGGGATGTGACGCTACAGCACCTCCTCCAGCTCATCCCAGAGGACGTGAACGTGGATCCAAGGGACGTTCAGTTTGACGAGGTGCTGGGGGAGGTAAGGGTCCTCGCAGACAAGCCAGGCAAGTTGCTGGGGAAGGGGGCTGCGCTCAGGTCGCAGGTGCTGGCAGCGACCGGCTGGAGGCTCGAGGTATACAGGAAGCCCCCCATGGCTAGCAAGGTGCTCGACTCCATTATGAGGCACATGGCGATAAGCTCAGAGCGGAGGAGGAAGGCACTAATGGAGATAGGCGACAGGATCTATAGGGACGTGGTCGTTGGTACGAGACACGTCAGGATCATAGGGCTGGGCAGCTTCTCCGAGGTGGGCAGGTCGGCTATACTGGTGGACACTGGAGAGAGCAAAGTGCTGCTGGACGCGGGCATGTCTCCATCTGGCACTGGGCTTGACGCAATGCCGTATTACTGGACGCCCGAGTTCAGGGTGGAGGAGCTCGACGCGATTATAGTTAGCCATGCCCACATAGATCACATAGCCTCTCTCCCCCTGCTGTACAAGTACGGCTACAGGGGCCCCGTCTTCGTCACCCCTCCCACAAGGGACATAATGCTACTGATGCTAGCTGACTTCGTGGAGCTTGCGAAGAGGGAGGGCCAGGAGCCCATATACACAATGAAGGAGATAGCCCAGATGATGACCAGGGTAATAACGGTGAACTACGATACTGTTATAGACGTTGCTCCCGACGTGAAGCTCACCTTCGTGAACGCAGGCCACATCATGGGCTCTGCCATGGTCCACCTACACATAGGGCAGGGGCTTTACAACATCTTGTACTCCGCCGACTTCAAGTACTACAGGCTCAAGCTGGACAAGGGCAGGAGGCTCCTCCCGCCGGCTGTGGAGGAATTCCACCGCGTGGAGGCCCTTATTCTTGAGGGCACATACGGCGCAAAGGAGCCGCAGCCGAGGGAGAAGGCAGAGGAGGACTTGGTGGCCCTGGTGAACAAAATATCGGAGAGCAGAGGCAAGCTGCTGCTGCCTGTCATGGCAGTGGGGAGAGGGCAGGACATGATGTACGTGCTATACACCCTCATGAAAGAGAAGAGGATCCCTGAGGTCCCCGTGTACGTGGACGGCATGATATACGAGGTGACTGCCATATACACTGAGTACCCAGAGCTCCTCGCGAAGCCCGTGAGGGACCTCATAATGTACCAGGGCGAGAACCCCTTCGTGGCAGAGAACTTCGTCTTCGTCAATGACGAGGACACCAGACAAGAGGCGATAAATTCTCAGGGGCCCGCGGTGGTTATATCCACCAGCGGCATGATGACCGGAGGGCCTGTGCTCGAGTACTTCGCCAACTTTGCAGACGATGAGAGGAACGTCCTTGCCTTCGTCAGCTACCAGGCCCCAGGGACCTTGGCTCGAAGGCTGGCTGAGGGAGAGAAGGAGGTAGAGGTCCCAGTAGACGGCAGCCTGAAGACGCTTAAGGTGAAGATGGAGGTGACCTCTATAGAAGGCTTCACCGGCCACGCTACCCGCAGCGAGCTGCTCTCTTTCGTGAAGCACCTAAGGCCCAAGCCGAGGACCATAATACTGAACCACGGCGAGCCCGCCGCGCTGCTGAGCCTAGGGAGGAGCATAAAGGAGTCCTGGCAGAGGATGGGCTTCGAGGCGCCGCCGGAGATACTTATGCCTGAGAACGCTGAGTCCATAAGGCTCTTCCCGAGGAGCCAGAAGGTAAAGGTGGCTCTAGACTACCTGTGAGGCCTCCCAGATCTCGTCGCCCACGCGGTGAAGAACCCTAACTGCCTTCCCCCTCTGCGCTGAGGCTAGCTCCTGCGAGCTCACGAGGGCCTCCCCTACGGCTATGGGGGCTCTGCTCTCGAGATCGAAGACCGCCACTATGCTCCCCCTCTCGAAGGAGCCCTCAAGGGCCTTAATGCCGGGCACCATTAGGTCCGCGCCCCTCACCAAAGCCTTAGTGGCCCCCCTGTCCACGCCCACGGCGGACATCCAGGAGAACCCTTTGGAGAGGAGGAGCTTGATCGTGGGGACCAGCTTCCCCCCTTCTCTGAAGAAGGCGAGCATGCCATCTATTATGTACACCTCCCTCTCCCCTAGCTTCCCCAGCTCAGCGCTCTCGAACTCCAGCCGGAGGGCAGGGAAGGACTTCGAGATCTCTTCCTTAAGCGCCCTCGCGTCCTTCTTTGAGAGGTGGTGCCTGCGGCTTAGCCTACTCAAGGCTCTCTCGGGAAGAGGGACAGAGCGAGGCTTATTTATTCCAGGGAGCAAAGAGCCGCGGCCGGGATTTGAACCCGGGACCTCTGCCTTACCAGGGCAGCGCTCTACCAGGCTGAGCTACCGCGGCGCCTTTTGTTATCTCTCTGGAAAGGCTTATAACCTTAACAACCACTCGTTGCCCAAGTAGACTTCCTTCACTCCAGCCCTTTTTGCTTCCTTAACTGCCTCCATGGCGTGCGAGTAGCTGGTGTAGCCCACGTCTGTCATTAAGTGATCAGGGTGGAAGGCGAGGAGGACCAGGGGGACGTTGGCATCGAGGCTAGCCGCGAACTCCGCTATTTTGCCTACCTCCTCCGCCGTTACGTAGCCGGGGACTAGCAAGACGCTTATCACAAGCAGCGGCGGCTCCCTGCCCTTCCCCATCTCCGCCACTGCCTTCGCATTCTCCCTTAGCCTCCTCTGCGCTCTCTCGCCGTCTGCTCCCGTAAGCGCCTCGTACACGCTGGGGGTCCAGGCCTTCCAGTCTATTTTCACTATGCCCCCCGACTCGAGGCTGAGCCGCGCTGCCTCCCTCATGAGAGAGGGGTTCATGAGGCCGCTGGTCTCCCAGCATATCCTCTTGTACCTCTGTCCTCTCTCCCTGCTCCTCCTCAAGATCTCCCTAGAGGCCCTAAGCAGCAGCGGCGCCTGCGGCGTGGGGTCTCCGCCGAAGTAGCAAACGCAAGCTACGCGGGGGTTCAGGGCCTCCTCCACCAGCTCCTCCAGCTCATGACTGTTGGCCCCCCAGAGCTCCTCCTTCGCAGCAAAGGGCTTGTGTTCCCAGTTCTGGCAGAAGAGGCAGTGCAGCTGGCAGCCCGCAAGGAAGACGGCGAGGTTGTAGTAGCTCCTCTCCTCTTCTCCTGCAGAGAACTCTGGATAGCCTCTCCCCGCGGCGGGGCAGACGGGCGTGGCTACGCAGTTAGTGGGCAGGGGGTCGAGGTAGGAGGTGTAGATGAGGCGCTCCCTGCCTGCCTTTGGCTCCAGGGAGCCCCTGTTGACCCAGACGCCACAGTAGCCCACTCCGCCGTCAGGGATCTCGCACTCGTTGACGCAGACGTAACACTTCTTGCCGCCCCTTGGCGGCCTCTCTGGCAGCCCTAGCCTCAGCCTCCACTTGCTGCGTTCCTGAGAGAGCCCCAGGGCCTCCTGGGGCCTCTTGACGAGGCAGCTGTAGCAAGCTCCCACTGCCCTGCTAGCTCTGGCACCGCAGAGAAGGCACCTCAAGCCCCTCCCCCTCAATAAGAGATCCTTTCTTAGCACATATATCCTTAGGACTCTCGGAGCAACGGGAGGAGGAGTGGACATCGCTAGGCTCAGCGAGTCCCTTGCAGAGCTAGTGAGGGAGATCTCGAGGGGCGTGGTGACGATTTATACCGTCGTGCCCACCCTCGACTTGTTCCTGGGCGGCGCCTGGGCGGGAGCAGGCTCCGGCTTTGTCATAGGTGAGGGGCTAATAGCTACCAACTACCACGTGGTGAGGGGGGCGAGCGGAGTAAACGTAGTTTACAGCGACGGGACGAAGGAGGGCGCCCAAATCTTGGCCTACGACCCCACCAAGGACCTCGCGCTGCTGACTGCTGAGAGGAGAGTGAGCCCCCTGAAGCTGGGCGACTCTGACAAGCTAAGGCCGGGAGAGCTCGTGCTGGCAGTAGGTTCTCCGCTCGGCATGGCAGGGCCTTCTATATCTCTGGGAGTTGTAAGCGCCGTCGGGAGGAGCATCATAGACGAGCGAGCAGGGATCTTCCTCGAGGACCTGATCCAGACGGACGCGGCCATAAACCCGGGGAACAGCGGCGGGCCTATAGTGAACATGCAGGGCGAGGTGGTGGGGGTAACCACTGCAATAATAGCAACTGCACAGAACATAGGGTTCGCCATACCCGTCAACTCGGTAAGGAGGTTCATCCTCATGCTCCAGCGCTTCGGCAGGCCCATCAGGGCTTGGATAGGGGTGTACGTGGCTGCCCTCACGCCAGAGCTCTCCTCCTCTCTGGGAGTGAACGTGAAGGAGGGGGTAGTGGTTGCTAGGATAGCTCCCGGCACACCCGCCCACAGGAGGGGGCTTAGGCCGGGGGACGTGATAGTGAGGGCGCGGGGGAGGCCTGTAAGAAAGGTGAGGGACTTGCGGGAAGCCGTGGAGGACAGCGCGGAGGAAGGCTGCGTGGAGCTGGAGATAATTAGGGGGCAGAGGAAAATAGAGGACTGCGTCCCTGTGCTGATAGAGGAGATCTCCTAGCCCCTCCTGAGCTCCTCTCTCAGCAGCCTCCTGAGCACTTTGCCCACTGCCGTCTTGGGCAGGTCCTCCCTGAACTCCACCTCCCTTGGCACCTTGAAGGGGGCGAGGTTCTTCCGCGCGTACTCTATGATCTCCTCTGCAGTAGTCTTCCCCTTGCACTCTGGCTTAAGGACCACGTACGCTTTTGGTATCTCGCCGGCCTCAGGGTCGGGCTTCCCTACGACGGCCGCCTCCTTTATACAGGGGTGCTTGTAAAGGACCTCCTCCACCTCCCTCGGGAAGACGCTGTAGCCCTTATACTTTATGAGGTCTTTCTTCCTGTCCACCACGTAGAAGTAGCCGTCCTCGTCCATGTAGCCCATGTCGCCCGTCCTGAACCACCTGAGGCCGTGGGCTTCGAAGAAGGCCATTGCATTCTCTTCAGGCCTCTTGTAGTAGCCCCTCATTACCTGCGGCCCGCTGACCACGATCTCCCCCACCTGGCCCGGCGGTAGGAGCTCGTCGCTGTCAGGGCTAGCTATCGCAACGTAGGTGCTCGGCACTGGCAGCCCAATGCTGCCCGGCTTGTAGCGCCCCTCTATTGGGTTTACGTGAGTAACGGGGCTCGTCTCAGTGAGCCCATAGCCCTCCCTTAGCTTTGCTCCCGTTATCTTCTCGAAGGCCTCCAGCACAGCTACTGGCAGCGGCGCTGCGCCGCTTATGCACGCCTTCAGGCTCCTTAGGTCGAACTCCTTGACCTTGGGGTGGTTTATAATTGCTACGTACGCCGTGGGCACGCCGTGGAATATGTCCGCCTTGAACCTAGCTATGTCCTTCATGGTGGCCTCTATGTCAGGCCTCGGGTAAACAATGATCTTCGAGGCCGTGTAGATCGCGTGGTGGAGCACGGCAGTCTGGCCGTATATGTGGAACCAGGGCAGGAGGCCTATGTAGGTGAGCCCCTTCCTCCCCCTGAACCACCACGCGTCTATCTGAAGCACGTTCGCCAGGATGTTCCGGTGCGTCAGCATAACCCCCTTGGGGACTCCTGTGGTGCCGCCAGTGTACATGAGGGCTGCGATGTCCTCTGCAGGCGACACCTTTGCCCTCTCCTCTATTGGCCTGTGCTCTGAGATCACCTTAGTGAACTTAACGTTCTTTGCGTCCTGGGGAACGCTCGGCGGCCTAAACTTTATGCGGTAGCCTATGGCCTTAAGGAAGGGGAGGTAGTCCTGTATTCCCGTCCACACAACTTGCTCCACGCTCTTCGGCAAGCCCTCAGCGACTTTCTCCTTGAAGAGGTCGAGGGCCACGAGGACCCTGGCGCCGCTGTCCTCGAGCTGGAACCTCAGCTCTCTGGCGGTGTAGAGAGGGTTGACGGGCGTTACCGTGGCACCGGCGTAGAGGGCTCCATAATATGCTATGGCGAACTGGGGGGAGTTGGGGAGGAAGAGGGCCACGAAGTCCCCTCTCTCCACTCCTTTGGACTTGAGGTAGGAGGCAAACCGCAGGGCAGAGTCCTGGAACTCCCTGTAAGTCACGTCCCTCCCAAGGAAGTGGAAGGCGACGTTGTTAGGGTAGGAGCTGGCGCTGTCGTCGAGTATCTTGTAGAGCGGCACGTCGGGCACGCTTATCTCTGCAGGGACTCCCGGGTCGTAGTGCTTTAGCCAGGGTCTAGAAGAGTATATCTCCCACGCGCTTCCCATAGGACCACCACAGTGGGTCTAGCGCTGAGAGTTTTATAATATAGCTCTGCGCCAGGCTGCTCGCTTTGCGCCGACGCTTCCACAAAAAATAAATAAGTGGAGAGCTTCATAACTATGAGGACGGCAGCTAGCCCGAGGAGCCGGGGTGGCCGAGCGGTCAAGGCGTCGGCCTGCTAAGCCGATGGGGGAAACCCCGCGTGGGTTCGAATCCCACCCCCGGCGCTCCCTTGCTTTGGCCCCTCGATATGGGCTCTAGCTAATAGGTCCTCGCCTCGCGTTGCAGGGGGACTCAGGCTTGGAGGGAGCTCTCGCAGCGCTTTCGTTTGCCCTTGTGATAGCGGTGAACTCCCTCGCCAGCGCCACAGACCTCCTAGGGGGCGTCACGACGGCAGAGGTCTCCGCCAAGTACGAGACTCTCCTCACCCCTCGCGGTTACGTGTTCTCCATATGGTTCCTGATATACTTCCTCCTCGGTCTCTTCCTCTACAGGGCGCTGAGGGGGGCGGAGGTCAGCTCAAAGGTCTTGCGGCTAATAGCGCTCTCGAACCTCTTGAACGTCCTCTGGATCTTCCTTTGGCACTATGGGCTGCTGGAGCTCTCTCTCATAGCTAACTTAGCCCTCTTCTTCACAATGGCGCTCATATACCTGGAGCAGGACAAGAGGGCCCTCAGCGCAAGGGCGTGGACGGCAGAGGTGCTCCCCTTCAGCATCTACCTTGGGTGGCTAGTGGTTGCCGTTACGGCAAACATGGCAGCCCTCCTCCGCTTCTGGGAGGTAGGGGCGCAGGAGGTCTGGGCGTCTGCAGCGCTCTATGCGGCCAGCGGCGTTGCCATAGCTTTAGGCCTCCTCAGGAAGGACTTCGTATTCCCTGCCGTCCTCTCCTGGGCCCTCTGGGGCATAGAGTACCCGAGGGAGCTGGCCCTCTTCGCCCTCTCCCTTACGGCCACTCGTATATTCGGCCTGGTGGCTTTGCTCGTGGCGCTGCTCCTCTTCCTCATGAGGTTTGCGAGGCGCTAATACCTGCTCTCGAACTTCCTTACCTTCACCTGGATCACGCTATTCAACGACTCCAGCTCCCTGCGGAGGTCCTCAGTGGAGGAGGGGGATATGCTCATGTCGACGACGAATATACAGTTAGCCTCCTCCCCTCTCGTTATGCTGGCGCACTTCGAGGCCACTATGTCGCCCTTATGCTTTGCAAAGATGCTGGTGACCGCAGCAAGGGAGCCCGGTTTGTCAGTAAGTATTACGTCGAACTCGTATATGGATTCGCCGCTTGACATCACGGGGCTCATTATGATCTCCCTTTTGTCTGCGTCGGCTATGAGCACCATCAACATCCCCGGCCTAATCTCCAGCGTCTCCCTCATGGCTTGGGGTATGGTGATCCTGCCCTTCGGGTCCACTTTTATGATCTCTGAGAGCCTCAAACTCTCACCGCTTGATAAAGGTCGCAGCGAGAGGATTTATATTGGGAGTGGAGAAGCTATAAGGCTCCCATTATCTCTGCCTAGCGGTGAGTATAGTGCGAAAACTATATAGAATTTATTATACAACATACTCCGAAGAGGAGCATGAGAAAGTCCTGGAGGCCCTTAGGAGGTTTGGGGAAGTGAGATATGTTCCCTCAAGCCTCCTCCGGGAGTTCAGGTTCGTGGAGCTGAAGCTAGAGGAGCCGGGCAAAGAGGAGGAGATAAGGGCTGTCGTGGCTGCCATAGTAGGAGAGAGAGTTAAAGTGGACTGGATAGACGCGAGCAGGTGAGAGAAGTGAGGGTGCAGGACAGGCTCTCAGGGGAGAAATACGATCAGTTTATGATAGAGGCAGAGGTAAAGGAGTTCTGGGAGAGGGAGAAGGTATATGAGCAGGTGAGGAGGAGGAAAGGAAGGAAGTTTTACTTCCTCGACGGCCCTCCTTATGCCTCTGCCAAGTCCATCCACGTTGGCACTGCGTGGAACAAGGTCATAAAGGACGCTGTGATAAGGTATCATCGCATGCTCGGCTACAGCGTTTGGGACAAGCCTGGCTATGACACGCATGGGCTGCCGATAGAGGTAAAGATAGAGCAATCCTTGGGGATCAAGAGCAAGAAGGAGATCCAGAGTGTGGGCATAGACAAGTTCGTGGAGGCATGTAAAGGCTTCGTAAAGGAAAACATGGAGGCCATGAGTAGGCAGTTCGCGGAGATAGGGGCCTCCCTTGACTGGGAGAACCCCTATGTGACTTACGAGAACTCGTACATAGAGTCGGGCTGGTGGCTCATAAAGAGGGCTCACGAGAGGGGGCTGCTCTACAAGGGGTACAAGGTCCTCCACTGGTGCCCGCGCTGCGAGACTGTGCTGGCGGACTACGAGGTCTCAGAGTATAGGGAGCTAGAAGATCCCTCTATATACGTTAAGCTCCCCGTGAGGGGGAGGGAGAGGGAGTACCTGCTGATCTGGACCACCACTCCCTGGACGATCCCTGCTAACGTCTTCGTCATGGCCCACCCGCAGATAGAGTACGCGAGGGTGAAAGTGGGGGACGAGGTGCTTATATTAGCTAGGCAGAGGCTCGAGGAGGTCATGAGCGAGGCCGGCGTCAGCCGCTACGAGGTCCTTGAGAGCTTCCCGGGGAGCAGGCTGGAGGGGTTAGAGTACGATCACCCCCTGGAAGAGCTCGTCGACGTGCAGAGGGAGCTGAGGCAGTACCACAGGGTCGTCATGGCTCCTGAGGGGGTGACGGCCTACGAGGGAACGGGGCTGGTGCACGCGGCCTCCGGCCACGGCACGGTGGACTACGAGGTGGCCTCGAGGCTGGGGATGCCTATAGTCTCTCTCGTGGACGAGGTGGGCAGGATGACGAGGGAAGCAGGCAAGTACGCTGGGATGCACTTCAGGGAGGAGGCCAACAGGGCAGTGGAGGAGGACCTTAGGAGAAAAGGGGCCCTCTTCCACTCCTCACGCCTTGTTCACCGCTACCCTGTCTGCTGGCGCTGTAAGACGCCGCTGGCGCTCAGGGCTACGGAGCAGTGGTTCATAGCAGTGACGAAGCTGAGGGACGAGCTCATTAGGGAGGCCTCCTCAGTGGAGTGGGTGCCGGAGTGGGCTAGGACGAGGTTTATGAACATGCTGGAGGAGGTGAGGGACTGGGCTATAAGCAGGCAGAGGTTCTGGGGCATACCGCTGCCCGTATGGGTCTGCAGGAAGTGCAAGAAGTATCACGTCGTGGGCAGCGTGCAGGAGCTCAGGGAGCTTGGCGGCGAAGTGCCGGAGGACCTACACAGGCCTTGGATAGACAGGGTGATCATTAGATGTCCGTACTGCGGGGGAGAGGCAGAGAGGGTGCCAGATGTGCTAGACGTGTGGTTCGACAGCGGCGTGGCTTTCTATGCAAGCCTTGGCTACCCTGCTAACAGGCAGTTGTACGAAGAGCTGGAGCCCGCAGACTTCATCGTTGAGGGCCACGACCAGACGAGGGGCTGGTTCTTCAGCCTCCTGAGGAGCGGCGTCATAGGCTTCGGCAAGTCGCCCTACAGGCGCGTGTTGGTGCACGGCTTTGCTCTGGACGAGCAGGGGAGGGAGATGCACAAGAGCCTGGGGAACTACGTAGAGTTCGAGGAACTAATATCGAAGGTGCCGCGGGACGTAGTGAGGCTCTGGCTCCTCAGCTCCACTGTGTGGGAGGACCTGCGGTTCTCCTGGAAGGGCCTGGAGCAGACGGCAAGGGACTTCACGGTTTTCTGGAACACCTTCGTCTTCGCCTCCACCTACATGAGCCTAGATGCCTTCGATCCAGAGGAGAGTAGCATAGAGAGCGTGGAGAGCTATCTTGAGCCCGTGGACCGCTGGCTCATATCGCGGACTAACAGCTTGATAGCTCAATACCACGAGGCCATGGGAGGCCTCAGGCCACACGACGCGGTGCGGGCCCTGCGCTCCTTCCTCCTTGAAGACGTGAGCAGGTTCTATGTGAGGCTCATAAGGAGGAGGGTCTGGGAAGAGAGAGACACGCCGAGCAAGAGGGCTGCATACGCGACCCTATACTATGCTCTGAGGGCTTGGCTCCTCCTGGCTGCCCCCATAATACCCTTCCTCAGCGAGTACATATACCAGAGGTTCATGAGGCCAGCTGAGAGGGGCGCTGCGCTCAGCGTTCACATGATGCTCCTCCCCCAGCCAGAGAAGCATAGAGTTGATGAGAAGCTAGAGAGGGAGGTGAGCCTCATCAGGGAGCTAGCAGAGGAGGTGCTGGCAGCGCGCGCAAATGCGGGCCTGAGGCTCAGGAGGCCTGTGAGCAAGGTGATAGTTGTGCCGAAGAGGAGGGAGCTGGCAGAGGCCGTGAGCTCTCTGAAGGACATGCTCGCTGAGCTGGTGAACTCAAAGGCCGTGGAGCTAGAGAGCGAGGCCTTCCTCGAGGGGCTGAGGGCTTACGCAGTGAAGCCCTTGCTGGGCGAGATAGGGAGGGAGTTCAAGAAGCTAACGCCGGAAGTGTTGAAGCTTATAGAGGCAAGGGGGGCAGAGGTGGCGCAAGCTATCGCAGAGAGGGGGTATTTCGAGGCAGAAGTGAACGGCGAGAGGGTGAGGCTGGAGCGCAGGCACTTAGAGCTTGTAGCCGAGTACCCAGAGTGGCTGGTTGTGAGGGAGTCCGAGCTAGCTATAATAGCCATAGATAAGAGGCTGAGCGAGCTAGAGGAGGCAGAGGGCTACGCTAGGGAGGTAATCAGGAGGGCACAGCATATGAGGAAGGAGGCGAGGCTCATGATAGAGGACAGAGTTGTTCTCTGGGTTAGCGGCGACAAGGAAATGGTGGAGGCGGTGAGGAAGATGGAGGAGTTCGTTAAGAACGAGGTGAGGGCCGTTAAGGTATTCTACAACATGCCAGAGGAGGGGGCTTTTGCGCGGGAGTGGGAGATAGATGACAAGAAGGTGACCATAGGGATAAGGAGGGCATGAAGCCTAAGGTCTACCCGAGCGAGCTACGGCTCTACCACTACTGCCCCCGCCTCCTATTCTTCGAGACTCACATGGGAAGAGGGAGGGTAGGCCTCCTCAAGAGGCTAGACCTCTTCATTCGCTCGCTCATCCATGCGGCAGCAGGCCTCTGGGCGAGGCTGAAGGGCATGAGGGTGGAGGAGCCCATGGAGGCCGACATGGGGGCCTACGTGCTCAAGGGTAGACCGGACCAGTACTCTATAAGGGACGGCGAGGCCCTAGTGGTGGAGCTGAAGACCTCGAGGAAGCCCCGCGAGGGGGCGTGGCTAGGGGACTACTTACAGGCTCTCTCCTACGTCCTCATTCTCAAGGAGAAGGGAGCAGCGAAGAGGGCGCGGGTAGGGATCAAGTACCTCGACGGCTCTGCCTCCTTTGAGGTTAAGGAGGAGCACCTCGAGCTGGCTAGGAAGGCGGCCTTCGAGGTCATGCTAACGAAGGAGGGGGTGATACCTTTTGCAAATAGGTCCGACAGGAGGTGCTCCCGCTGCGCCTATAGGGAGGAGTGCGAAGCCCTGGGCGACCTCTGGGGAGAGATGGGGGAGTGGGTGAAGGAGAGGAGAGTCATAGCCTAGAGCTCCACCTCGAGGACGCGGGAGGAAGGTATGCCCTCCTTGGTCCACCTTGCCTCTATCGCTACGCGAGGGGACCGCGAGGGGAGCCTGGTTATGTCAAGAGAGAGGGAGACCTTAACGCTCTCGTGAGGCCCTATGGGGTCTAGCCTCACCTCCTTGACGTATATGGTAGACTGCTTCACTGCAATGCTCACGTCCTCTGCCGCCTCGTTCCCTGAGTTCCTCACCAGGAGCTCGATGGTCCTGGAGCTCCCCTCCTTCTTCAGATCTAGCAGCGCTAGCTCCAGCGGCGCTGGGAGGGCTCTGTTCACAAATAGGAGAGCCGTCACGACAACCTTCTTCGGATATATCTTCACCTCCTGCGCCGGGTATTCTATCTCCACCTCCTTCGCTCCCTTTGCCGCTAGCTCCACTACCCTCATGCCGGGGCCGCTGACCTCCGCCCTCTCCCCTGCAGAGATCCTCAGGACGGCGCGTGGAGACCTCACTAGCGCTGCCGCTACAACGCTGGTCTCCTTCCCTACCTCTGCAGGCAGGGAGAGAGGAAACCTCACCTTGTCTCCCGGCTCGAGGCCGAGGAAGCCAGAGAAGTACGCTAGCGAGTAGCGGGCCTTCCGTAGGGAGAAGGCGTTCACCATGCTGGCCTCTACTACGGTTATGGGGTGAGTAGAGTCATATGAGAGCCGGAGGGTGCAGCCCTGTAGCGCGTTCTTCTTGGCAGAAAGTATGGGAGAGGTGTCGTAAAGGGCGCCCATGAGGCGACCTTCCTCCAGATCCATGACCACCTGAGGCTTGAACTCCCTCGCTACGGTAACTCCCTCTAGCTCCATCCTCCACCTCAGAGGCGCCTTCAGGTGCGGCGGGGCAAGGACGGCGACGGTAAGGTAGCTAAACCTTACGGCAGCGTTGCGAGGCCTCGCTGGGGGCAGCCTCAGGGAGGCCCTCTTCACAGCATTTGCTCCTTCGCCCATGACTAGCTCTGGGGAAGAGAAGGAGAAGGAGAGGACGCCCTCTCCCACCTCCTCCCTGATCTTTACGAGGCCCCCCTTTACCAAATTACCACCTGCGAGCATGGCTCTGCTTGAGCTTATAAACACTTAAGAGCCGTAGGCGCGAGGAGAGAGGTGCGACTGATGACGAGTACGGTTGACCTCTTGAAGGCTTTCCTAATAGTCTTCAACCCCATTGCCGCCTTTGCCATAGCTACTGCGGGGGGCTTCGACTTCAGGCAAACAGTTTCCATGAGCATACTAGTCCTCTTCATCAGCGCTACCCTCCTATACTGGCAGTTCCGCGTCGCCTTCGCTCTGCTAGGGGTGTCTGTGCTCTTCACGCTTGGGCTTTTGGACCTCAAGCACTTCGTCGTCTTTGCACAGCTCGACGTGATCATATTCCTCGTAGGAATGATGACCGTCATAGGCATCTTAGAGGAGAGGCACTTCTTCGATTACCTCCTCGACACCCTTGGCTCCCGCATAAGGTCTGGGACTGCCCTATATGCCATGATCCTCTCCATGGCAGCCTTCATGGCGGCGCTCGTGGACGAAGTGACCTCTATCATCTTCATAACGCTGTTCATAATAAAGATCTCAGAGAGGCTCAGAATAGATCCTGTCCCTCTCGTGCTCGCGGCTGTCTTCACCACTAACGTGGGGAGCAGCGCCACCGTTGTGGGCAACCCGATAGGGGTGATCGTGGCGCTCAGGGGAGGCTTCACTTTCACAGACTTCCTCACCTGGGCTGCTCCAAACGCCCTCCTCGTCCTGCTGGCTTCCATCGTTGCCTCCCTAGTGCTCTGGAGAGGTTACGTGGCAGAGATTAACGCAAAGATGGGCAAGGGGGGCATAAGGCTGGAGATAGGCGAGGAGATAAGGAGGCTTCAGCTAGTGAACTGGGTCCTCTTCTTAGGCACCATAGGCATGCTAGTTCTTCATCACCCGCTGGAGGAGATGCTGGAGGGCCTCCTAGGGAAGGAGAAGGGCTCCATGAAGAACGTGTTGCTCGTGGCTACTCCCATGTTCTGGTCAGCCGTGGGGCTGCTCCTAGAGAGGCACAAGGCGAGGGAAATAGTGACCCACAGGGTGGACTGGTGGACGCTGCTGTTCTTCCTGCTCCTCTTCTCTACCGTAGGGACCTTGAAGTACACGGGCGCCAGCGTGAAGATGGGGGAGTACATAGTTGCCTTCGGCAGCTACCTCGGCGGCTTCCTGGGCTCAGCTCAGGCGGGGACCCTGCTGACCATATACGTCTCCCAGGGCCTTCTCACCGCCTTCCTTGACAACGTGCTAGCCATAGCTGTGCTGATCCCCGTGGTGTACTCCCTTTACGAGGCGAAGGGGTGGAACGTGTTCAGCATGTTCTGGGCCCTCCTCTTCTCCGGCACGATGGCAGGGAACTACACGCCGATAGGCTCCACCGCCAACATAATAGCGCTGGGCCTCATGGAGAAGAAGGGCAAAAAGATCTCCTTTGGCTACTGGCTCAAGTACGCCATACCCATAGCCACGCTCCAAGTGATCATGTCCTGGCTCTGGCTTAACATGATCATAGAGCCCCGAGCGCCGGCAGACTACAGACCTCCGCCCCTCACCGGCGAGTAGTCTATATAGTTTAGCTCGTTTAAGCTCGAGTTCTTCAATGCGCCCAGAGGTGAGAAATTGGGAAGCCCTTTCGGACCCTTTGCGCATAGGATCACGCTGGTGCTCCTCTTCCTCTTGCTCTTGACAATAGGTTATCTCTCTCAGTCGACGGCCATGGGGGCCGTGCAGAGCTGGAGGGAGTACAGGAACCCTTACCTAGAGGAGCTCAAGAGCGTAAGACGCGTAGAGATCTCCCATGACCCCCTGGCCAAGCACCTTGTGATGGTGCTGCTAGATGGGCTGAGCGAGAGCTCCCTCCTATACCTAATGGAGCGCGAGGAGAGCGTGAGGGCAGTAGTAAGTAGGGGGGCTTTGCTCGTGGGCGGTAAAACCGTAGTGCCCTCCGTGTCTTACCCCACGAGGGCCACCATGCTCAGCGGGGCGCCGCCGGAGGTGCACGAGGTCTCCTCTAACTGGTTCTCGAGGAGGATGGAGGTGGACAACCTCTTTGCAATAGCGAAGGAGAGGGGCTATGTTTTGTTAAACGTGGGGGACGGCAGCATACACAAGATCGTGGGCCACCTCCTCGACGAGTCCTACCCAATGGAAGACGGCGCGAGCCAGGCAGCGGTGGCCCTCCAAAAAGCCGAGGAGGTGCTGAAGCGTAGGGCCGCAGCAGGGGAGAGGGCGTTCCTCTGGGTGGGCATAACTGACATAGACACGATGGGGCACAAGGCGGGGCCATACACGGAAGAGTACAACGCCACGATCATATACGTCTTCTCGCTCCTGAACAGCTTCCTCTCCTCGCTCGAGAGGGAGGGACTGCTTAAGGAGAGCCTCGTAGTGGTGCTGAACGACCACGGCTTCAAGAGGGGAGGGCACCATGGGGGTTACGAGGAGGAAGTGAGGGCCTTCTTCATGCTCCTCATATCTCCTGCCGCCGTCCCAGGGGTTCACAGGAGCAACTTTGATCAGATGGACGTGGCGCCCACGATATCCATGATCATGGGCTGGCCTCTGCCTGCTAACTCCCTGGGGAGTCCCATAGGGACTGGGATCAGGGTAGATGCTCGGAGGCTCTCCGACTACCTCTCCGCCTCGAGGCAGCAGGCCATCTCAACGCTTATGGCGCTTGCCGACAGCGTAGGAGCGAGCTTAAACGACGAAAGCCCCAAGGAGCTGTATTTACAGGTCTCCGCAGAGGCGGTAAGGAGGGAGGCTCTAACGAGGTATGCTTTTTCCCTCTTGATCTTTCTCGTGCTCTCCGCCATAGCTGCCATCTCGTTGCTACTCTTCTACATGCTTGAAGGGAGCGGACGGAGGGCAGTGCTGCTAACCTTAGGGGCGGCCCTGCTGTACGAGCTCTCTTTCTGGGCCTTCTACTCCTTCTTGGGGAGGCCCTTCACGCTCTCCGACGTCTACTCCTTCAGCGGTTACTTGGGCATAGTGAGGGCGAGCGTGCTCTTCGCCTCCATTGTTTTGGGCGCTGCCGCCGGCGTTAGGGAGCTCACGCAGTCTCGGGGGGGTTTTGCCTCCACGGCGGCGCTGGTGCTCTCTGCCCTCTGGGTGGTTACCCTGCTCTCCCTCCTCCAGCCGCTCTACTTCAACGCCATATATGGAGTGACGATAACCATGCCCTTCCCCAACTGGGATCAAGGCTTCGTCTTCTTCCTCTCCCTCATAAGGGAGGCTTTCCTCGGCCTGCTGGGAGCCCCTCTTGCAATGGCCATAGCCTTGTTCATAGCAGCCCTCTCTCGCATCATTAGGTAGCTTTTTAACGCTCCTGATGTCCTCCTCCCTTCGGGGTCTTCAGTGAGCGTTGCGAGCCTAGATCTACGTCACGGCCTCAGGATACTTCACGTCTCTGACGTACACTGCGTCACAGAGAACCTCTCGGAGGTGCTCTCAGAGGAGAGCTACGACCTCGTCATAGCCAGCGGAGACTTCGAGTGCGTGGACACGGCTGAGGCTCTCTCTAGCGCCAGAGCGCCCGCCTTTGCGGTTACTGGTAACATGGATGGGCCTGCAGTGTACAGGAAGCTGAAGGCCCTAGGTCTCCTCTTGGACGGCAGGGTTGTGAGCCACCAGGGCTTCTCCCTCGGAGGGCTGGGGGGGCTGGACGTGAGGACCAATGCAGCCAGGCTGGAGAGGGAGCTGAGGGAGCACGGAAGAGTGGAGATCTTCGTCTCTCACCACCCCCCAAAGGGGGTGTTGGATGAAATCTACGCGGGTAAGCACATAGGGCTCGAAGAGGTGAGGAAGCTTGTGGAGCTCGCGTCTCCACGCCTTCACCTCTTTGGCCATGCTCATGAGAGGAGAGGCCACATATCTTTAGGGGGCACCACATATGTGAACGCAGGCCCTCTCGAGGAGGGCTACTACATGATCATAAAGTTTGGGGAGGTGGTGGAGGTAGAGGAGAAGCAGCTTTGAGGCCTTACACTATAATATTCTCTGCAGAGACGCTCGACGGGAAGCTTGCGAGCAAGTCGGGCTACACGAGGATAGGCTGCGAAGGCGAGCTGAGAGAGCTCCACCTGATGAGAGCTTCGTGCGACGCCGTGATGGTGGGGGCTAACACGGCAGTGCAGGACGACCCGAGGCTTAACGTGCGCTATGCGAGCGGGCGCTCTCCGCTCAGGGTGATATTGGACCCAAATCTCCGCGTCCCACCTACCGCCAGGGCCTTTAGCGTGCCAGGGAAAGGCGTGATCATAACGCTGGGGAAGTGGGGCGAGGAGAGGCTGGAAGAGCACAGGAGGAGAGGGGTGATCGTGATCAGGGCAGGGGAAGAGAGGCTGGACCTCTATAAGGCTATGGAGAGCCTGTACGAGCTAGGCGTGAGGAGGCTGCTCGTGGAGGGCGGCGGCAGGCTGAACTGCTCCCTGCTCTCCGAGGGGCTAGCGGACGAGGTGAGGGTAACAATAGCTCCCTACGTCTTCGGCGCTGGCGTCTCCTTTGCTCACTGCGAGGAGGGCGAGCTGAGGGTGGAGCTGGCGCTGAGGGAAGTTAGGGAGCTGTGCCCTGGCTGGGTGCACCTAGTGTACCACGTCATAAGGCCTAGGAAGGGCCTGGCGGGCCCGCCGGGATTTGAACCCGGGACCTCCGGCTCCGAAGGCCGGCGCTCTGGTCCTAGCTGAGCTACGGGCCCCGTAGAGAGGTATTAGCGAGCATTATTACCCTATTCTCCCCAGGTACTCTGCTTTCAGGAACCTCTCCAGGAGGAGCATGAAGGTAGCGCTTATGGCTAGCAGCACTATAGCTGCGGCGGAGGCAAACTGCATGTTGTAGCCGCTGGCGCTGTAGAGGAGCATGGGGAGGGTCTGGATGTAGGGGAGCCCTATGAAGAACGTGCCTGTGAACTCGTCTAAGGAGTAGAGGAACACAAAGACCGTGCTGGCGAGGAGGCCGGGGACCCCTAGGGGGAGCGTGACGCGGAGGAAGGCCCCTAGAGGCCCTGCGCCGCTCACGCGGGCTGCTTCCTCTAGCTCCGGCGGGATCGCCTTGAAGGTGGCGGTGTTTATCCAGATCGCGAAGACCATCGACGGCATCATGTGCGCTAACACTACTCCAGGTATGGTACCCACGAGGTCGTAAGCGTAGAACACTCTCATGAGGTTCACGTAGATAGGCTGGAGCGGGAAGATCTGCGGCATCAGGAAGAGGAAGAGCAGCAGGGGCTTGAAAGGCACTTTGTATCGAGCTAGAGCGTAGCTCGCGGGAATGGATATGAGCTGGGTGACCACCACGGTTATTATAGCTATGATTAAGCTGTACCTCAGCGCGCCCACCACGCTCACTGCGCCTATGGCATAGCCCTTCCTGACGCCGAGGGCCTCTAGCCAGTAGTCCAAGCCCACCTCCTGGGGCAGAGGGCTGGGCCAGTACCACTTGAGCGCGAAGGACCAGAGGAGGAGGCTGCTGAGGGGGAGCGCTATCGAGAAGAAGAGGAGGACCAGCAGCAGCAGCTTCAAGGCAAGCCTAACGCTCGTATACACCCCTTCTCACCATCTCCCTGAGGTAGAAGGCGGCGAAGGCGCTGACCAGCAGGAAAGAGATCACGCCCAGGGCGTTGGCTGTGGCCCAGTCTCCAAACATGGTAACCCTGTGGGCTATGTCCACTGTTATTGCAGTGGGCCTCGCGCCGCCGATCAGCATGTATGGGAGCGTGAAAGTAGCGACGTTAGATGCGTACGCAAGGGCGAAGGCAATTGCTATGGTAGATCTGGCCATTGGTATCAGCACCTCCGTCACCACGCGCAGATCTCCCGCCCCTGCCACGCGGGCTGCCTCTATGTACTCGTCCTTCACCATGAGGAAGCCGCTCAGGATGATGAGGGTCATGAAGGGGGCCTGCTTCCAAACGAAGCCTATGACTAACCCCTTCCAGTCAAAGAACTCTATGGGTTGAGAGAGGCCTAGGTTGAAAAGCAGCATGTTCAGCGTCCCGTGGGGAGCCAGGAAGCCCCTCATCATCTGGGCTACAACTACGAAGGGGAGGAATATGGGGATGCGGTAGAGCTGGTTTATGAGGGACTTAACTATGCCGTCCGCCCCAAGCCTTAGGTATGCTGCCAGCGCTATCCCAATGGCGCCTGCTATTAGCGCGCTGAGCAGAGAGGTCCAGAAGGTGAACGCCACGTCCTCCATGTATACCTCGTAAACACGCCTGTAGTGCTCCAGCGTTAGCCTCCCTTCGCTGGTGAAGCTTACGTAGACAGCTAGCGCGAAAGGGTAGAGGTAGAGGAGCACTATCACGAGGAGCGCGGGGAGAACAAGCAGGGAGCCGTACAAGCGCCTCACCTGCCCACAATTATTGCCTTTGCAGGATCTATGCTTGCCCTCACCTCCTCCCCTACCCTTAGCGAGGGCTCAGGGCTCCTGAGCTTCAGCTCTATGCCGCCGCAGTCCAGCCTGTACTCCACTCTCTCCCCCATGTAGGTCTCCCTGCTCACCCTGCAGCGGAGCGAGTTGTCCCCCTCCCCCAGCCTCACCGCCTCAGGCCTGAGCACCAGCAGCACCTCCTTTGAGGGCCGAGAACCCTTCGAGACCCTCGCCTTCAGCTCCGCGCCGCTGCTGAGCCTCACCACGCCGTAAGCGCCGTCAAGCGAAAGGAGAGAGGCAGGGACCGCCACGCTGTCCCCTATGAAGGTAGCCACGAAAGGGTCGGCGGGCTCCTTGTATATCTCTGCGGGCGACCCTACCTGGATAACCCTCCCCGCGTTCATGACGGCTATCTTGTCAGATATGGCCATGGCCTCGCTCTGGTCGTGGGTTACGTACACTGTCGTTATCCTGAGCGATTTAAGAAGGG
The DNA here is from genome assembly GCA_026413755.1 of Acidilobaceae archaeon. Classification (GTDB taxonomy): domain Archaea; phylum Thermoproteota; class Thermoprotei_A; order Sulfolobales; family Acidilobaceae; genus DSZV01. Next base: position 89,620 of record JAOAKH010000002.1, read on the forward strand.
AGCGCAGCTCATGTCTTAGCTCCTCCCTCAGCTTTGCGTCCAGGTTGCTGAGAGGCTCGTCCATGAGCACCACATCTGGGTTCGGGGCTATGGCCCTAGCTAGGGCCACCCTCTGCTGCTGGCCGCCGGAGAGCTGGGAGGGGTACCTGCTCTCCATGCCGGAGAGCTTCACGAGCTCCAGCACTTCCTTTACTCTCCTCCTTATCTCCTCCTTGCCGTAACCTCTCATCCTAAGCCCGAAGGCCACGTTGTCGAAGACGGTCATGTGGGGCCAGAGGGCGTAGTTCTGAAAGACCATACCGAAGTTCCTCCTCTCGGGCGGTAGGTCCGTTATGTCCCTCCCGGAGAAGATCACGGAGCCGTTATCAGGCTTCAACAGGCCCGCAATTATTCTGAGGGTCGTTGACTTGCCGCAGCCGCTAGGGCCGAGGAGGGAGAGTATTTCCCCCTTCTCCACGCTAAAGCTGACTTCGTTAACTGCGAGCACTTTCCCAAATCTCTTCGTGATCCTCCTGAGCTCCAGGTGCGCCATGGCTCCTGTGAGGACGGAGGGCTGGGAAGTGTATATATGGGTAAACTATATATAAAATTTAGATAACCTAATAAGCTAAAAATATAACCTCAGCTGAAACGTCGTTCATGGTGAAGCAACGTGCCTATAACGATACCCAGCATTGGGGAGGAGTTCCCGGACCTCTTAGTGGAGACCACCCACGGCGTGAAGAGGCTGCCCCACGACTACCATGGCAAGTGGTTCGTCTTCTTCTCCCACCCAGCCGACTTCACGCCCGTCTGCACCACGGAGTTCATATCCTTTGCGCTGAGATATGAGGAGTTCAGGAGGCTGAACACGGAGCTCATAGGGCTGAGCGTTGATCAGAGCTACTCCCATATAAAGTGGGTGGAGTGGATAGAGAGCACGTTCAAGATCAGGATACCCTTCCCCATCATTGCAGACCCGGCGGGCAAGGTCTCTCAGGCCCTCGGCCTCATGCACTTGCAGGGCGGAGCGAAGACTGTCAGGGCAGTGTTCATAGTTGACCCCAGAGGGGTCATAAGGGCCATCCTCTACTACCCGCTGGAGCTAGGGAGGAACGTTAACGAGATCCTCAGGCTCATAAAGGCCTTCCAAGTCAGCGACGAGCTGAGGAGGGCCATTCCTTCCGACTGGCCCGACAGCGACTCCATAGGGAGCGCAGTCATAGTCCCGCCGCCCAGCACAGTGGCAGAGGCGGAGGAGAGGAAAGCCAAGTTCAAGTGCTACGACTGGTGGTTCTGCGTCGACGAGAACGTGAGGCCTGAGGACGTGGAGGAGGCGAGGAGGCTCCTACAGATAAGGAGGCCCCTTAAGTAGCCCCCTCCCTTTTTTATATATATTTGCGGCAATATAATGCTATATAAGGTTTAGAATACAGTTCTGAATTACGCGAGGTGGGCACGGTGGCTGACTATATGCAGTGGGTGTTGAACCTCTCGGCCCTAGGCGTCTACTTCCATGGGATCTTCGTTTCTATCACTCTCGGCCTACCCCTAGCCATGATGGCCTTCCTCTACCTCTACAGGAAGACCGGCGACGAGGCCTACATGAAGGCTACTAAGCTAGCCACTGTCGTTCTCTCCATAAACTTTGCTCTAGGAGCCATAAACGGTACCCTAGTGGAGTTCGGGCTCCTCACCGTTTGGCCTGGGTCGCTGATAGTAGTTGCCTCCACAGCGCTCGCGCCGCTGGCGCTAGAGCTCATAGCCTTCTCCATGGAGGTAGCCCTCCTCATCCTGTTCGTAGTCACCCTTGGCAAGGTGAGCGCCGGCCTGAGCATGGGCATCCTTGGAGCTTACTGGGCCTTCGCCCTATTCTCTGGACTGCTCATCACCGCCGTAAACTCCTGGCAGCAGGCCCCGTGGGGCACAGGGCCTCTTGCTAAGGCCCTCTACCCGTTCATGCCAGAGTTCGGGCCCCTTGCTGTGGACGCACAGAAGCTCGTGGCTGTTAAGATATTCGCGCTAGCCAGCGGCGAGAGCCTGCAGACTATCCTGCAGGGAGCCGGCGTGGCAGAGGTAGTGGGCATCGTCGTTAACGATCCCTACATAATCTTAAAGAGCCCCTACGCGTGGGTCTCCATAGCCCATAACCTCCTTGCAGCAGTAATAGTGGGGGCCTCCATAGCCCTCTTTGCCTGGGCATACAGGTACTACGTTACTGGCAACCAGTACTACCTGAAGCTGCTCTCTGCAATCATAGTGCCTCTGCTAGCCTTAGCTCTCGTGCAGCCCACCATTGTAGGCCACGAGATGGCAGTAATGGCTGTGAACTACAACCCCACTAAGTGGGCCATGGTAGAGGGCGCAGAGAAGACCAAGTACAGCCCCATCAAGGCTCTGCTAGCCTACGGAGACCCCAACCACCCCATCTACGGCTTCGATCACTTCGAGAAGATGTGCATGGAGCAGAAGGCCACAGTAGGGGAGGTGGCCCTCAGCGTAGGCCTTGACGAGAAGACGCTGAGGGAGCTAGGCTCTAGGCTGGGCCTTCAGCTCGACGGCAGCCTCGAGGCCGTGCTGAAGACGCCGGTAAGAGACGTGTGCCTCGCTGACCTCCAGAAGGCAAAGGAGAGGCTTAGCAAGGTGCACTACGCTTACTACACAAAGATAGGCAGTGCTGTGAGCGCTGTCATTGCAACTGTGGCGCTTGCTGCCATGCTAGTCAGGATACCCGTAGTGAGTCCGATAGTCTCCTTTGCCGAGTCTCTTGCTTCTCGCTTCGTGAACAGGAGGGCCCTCGTGCTGCTCCTTGCAGCCATAATAGCCATTGGCTTTGCCGCCACTAGTGCGCTGGGCTGGTATGTGAGGGAGGTTGGCAGGAAGCCCTGGACCATTTACGGGCTAGTGTATCCAGAGGAGATAGTGAGCGTAGTTGACTACGCCACCTCACCTGCCTTCATTGCCTTTGCTGCCTTCATCATCCTTGCCATAAACATGAGCGGCATTGCCGCGCTGATCTTCGTGGCTAGCAGGGCAGATGAGATATCCGAGGCCGTAAGGAGGGCAATAGAGGCCATTAAGGGCAGCAAGGCCTAAACGAGAGGTGAAGCGGGCTGAACTACGAGACAATTGCTTTTATTATTTTGGGCATTAGCCTCATAGTCCACGTAGGCCTAGTCTCAGTAACGCTAGGCGTTGGGCTCATAACGGCCATATACAGGTACTTAGCTTACGCGAGGAACGACAGCTACTTGGAGGTCTTTGCTAGGAGGGCCTTTAGGCTGCTGGCCGTCACAGAGCTCTTCTCCGGCGTCTGGGGGACTATCATAACAGTGGTCCTGGCGGGCTTCTTCACAGGCCTCTTTGCCCTCCTTGCCAACGTGCTCTTCACGCCCATCGTCATAGCCCTCATAGGCATAATGATAAGGATACCCTCTATAGCCATCTTCTGGTACACCTGGGGCAGGATCGACCCGAGGACTCACAGCATTTTAGGCTTCGTCATGGCCCTCTCGGGCTTCATGATCCCGCTGGGCTTCAGGGCACTTATGAGCGACATCACTGCCCCAGTAGCGATAGGCTCCTTCCTGAACAAGCAGCCCTTTGGCGCATTTGACGCATACTTCAGCTCCATCTACTGGAACCTCTATCTGCACACTGTGCTTGCTGTGATATCTGTGGGCGGCTTCATGGTAGTTTCCATTATGGCCCTCGACGGCGACGCGAAGGGAGTGAAGATAGCGGCCCCCTACGCCTTCCTCCCCCTAGTGGCTCAGTTCCTCGTAGGGCCGCTCTACCTCCTGCAGCTGCACTTCAGCAGCCCCTACGTCTTTGACGCCCTCGTAAGGATCGACAAGCTCCTGCAGGGCTCCGGAGGCCTCTTCTCGCCAGCCTTTGCCGTGAAGGTGCTCTCTGCCCTCCTGCTTCTCTGGATAGGCCTGAACATCTACCTGGGCGCTAGGAGGGGCGCGATAAGTCCATACGCGAAGTACGGAGGACTGCTTGCCATCTTTGTGGCAGTAGTGGGCGAGATCGTTAACTCCGGCTCCAGGTACCCATACATGATAGTGCTGGACTCTGCCGGCAAGCGCATAGAGGAGTACTTCAACTACTACATTGCCATTGGCGACGTGTTTCCTGCAGTAATAGTCATACTGTTCTTCCTGATAATGTCGCTCGTGATCTTCACAATAGCAGCATACTACGCGCTCATCAGGAAGTTTGTAGTGTAACCTTATTCTCCCTCCCCCTTTTTCTTTCTCGAGCACCGTTGAGGGTATGGATGCTTAGCTTTGAGCTCTCTGGCATAGCAGGCCTCGGCGGCTTAGGAGAGGCAGTGCGCGGCAGAGCGCTCGCCCTAGCTAGGAGAGGTCACGAAGTAACGGTCTTCATGCCCTCGCACGGAGCCTGCAGGGGGAGGAGGGATCTGCCCTTCCTTGCCTGCGGCAGAAAGCTGGGGATCTGGGGAGAACCACATGACTACTGCGTGAGCGCCTGCGAGGAGCAGGTGGAGAGGGTAAGGGTAGTCCTCTTCCGGAGCGCCTGGGGGCAGGCGTGGGTGCTGGACCACCAGCCCATATACGCTTACGTGGAGGAGAAGGCGTCCCTCTTTGCCAGGGCTATGAGATCTTACGCAGCGCAGCACCCCTGGCCGGACTTGCTGGAGGCCCACGACTGGCACTCAGTCCTGGCAGGCGTGGCGGTAAAGCAGGAGGCAGAGCGCAGGGGCTACGCCTTGCCCCTCCTCTACTCAATACACCTCTCTGGCTCGCCCAGCTTCCCGTGGCACTATGCCTCGGAGAGCTGGAGCGGTTTGGAGGACATGCCCCACAAGGTCTGGAGGCCTCACGCCCACTACTGGACCAGCTATAGGGCGGCGTGGGACTCTGTGGGCGGGAACGTGGAGGCCTTCGGCGTGCTGGAAGCAGACCTCATCTCTACGGTCAGCTGGTCCTACCTGAGGGAGGAGCTGGAGAGGAAGTACGGCAGCTGGATAGAGGGGAAGTCGTGCGTGGCCTACAACGTAGTGGAACCCAGGGTGGAGATAAGGGGGGAGAGCTGGTGGGAGCTGGCTGCAAGGGAGCCAGGCCTCGGCGAGCTAACGCCGGGAGTGCCTATGATAGCTCTAGCGCGCATGGTCTGGCAGAAAGGGCTAGACGTAGCCATAAGGGCCTTGGACTACGCCCCCAGCGTGAGGCTGCTCGTCTCTGGCATAAGCGTGGGCGACGAGGGGTATGAGGCATACCTGAGGAGGCTGGTGGAGGAGAGGTGGGGGAGAGTAAAGCTGGTAGGCCGGCTAGACCCGCAGGTGAAGTTCACCCTCATGGCCCGCTCTGCCGCCACAGTAGTCCCCTCGCGCACAGAGCCCTTCGGCATAGTGGCAGTTGAGTCCCTTGCCGCAGGGACGCCGGTAATAGCCTCTGCAGTGGGAGGGCTAAAGGAGATAGTGAGCGATGCGAGGCAGGGAGGGGCAGGCCTCCTCGTGAGGCCCGACGACCCATATGAGCTAGGCGTCGCGATGGAGTCCCTCGCGGCCGTTATGAGCGGCAGGCCTCACGAGTCGCGAGTGCCGGAGCTGAGAGGGCTCTCGGCGGAGGAGCTGAGGAGGAGGAGCATGGAGAGGGCGAGGGCCTTCAGCGAGGAGGCAATTTACGACATGCTCATGAAGTGCTATTATAAGGCGCGGGAGATGGCCTATTATAGAGCAGTGACCCCCTGAGGTGGCGTGCCTTGAGCTTCGAGGCTGGGAGGCTGCTCGGCGCGGCGGGCTCGCTCCTTGCTGCTACCTCCTTCCCCCTTATGCTGCTCTCCATCGGCCTGCCTCCCCTGCTGCCCCTCTCGCTCCTGCTGCTGCCTGCAGCCCTCGTCGCCATAGCTGCCTCCATGTACCTCCTCTCGCGCGCTTACGGAGAGGAGGGCATTGCGCGGGACTTCCTCCTTGCAGCTGCAGCGCCCCTTCTGGCCCTCCCCCTGGCCCTCGTCTTCTTTGCCCTCTCTCTCCTCTCCCTCCTGCTCCTCTCGCCTCTCCTTGCGCTGCTCTTTGCCGGCCTAGCCCTCCTCTCCCTGCCTATGCTGCTCTTGATCTCTGGCTACCTCTTCTTCCGCTCGCTCAGCTCCTTTGGCAGGAGGAGCGGCGAGTCGCTCTTCCAAGCTGCAGGAGCGCTGCTGCTCCTCAGCTCCATCTCTCTCTTGCTCGTGCTGACTGCCCCTCTCTTCCCCCTCCTTGCCCTCTCGTCCTTCATACTGCTCGCCGTGGGCTTCTACGGCCTAAGGCCTCCTAGCGCCCAGGCTACTCTTCCCTCCACCGGGACCTCGTGACGTTCTTCCTGAGCTCATCGTGTATCCTCACGATGTCCTTGACGCACCCCAGCCCTGCCTCCACCGCCACGTCTATCAAGTTGTGCTCCTTGAAGGCTGAAACTCGGTGGAGCTCAGCCTCGCCCATCGTTGCAAGCCTCGCCGCTAGGCCCTCGTCTCCTGGGCTCTCCATGAAGGCCACCATTGTGCCGCGCTTCCCCCTCACTTCCCTCCTTAGCAGCTTCTCCCTCCTCTCCCCAACGTCCCTCAGAAAGCTAGCGACGGCCCACCTGTCCCTCGGGTTCACGAGGTGGAACTCCCTCTCCACGTATCTGTTAGCGTACTTCAGCGCCACCTCTAGCCTATCTTTCCTGCCGAGCAGCTTTGCTATGGGGTAGTAGAGAAGGGCCATTTTTGGCGTGGTCGTGAAGAGCACGAAGACCTCGTCGCCGTTCTCCAGCTCGTACTTTGCCTTGAAGCCCACCAGGTAGCCGAGGAGCACATAGCTCTTGTCCCTCGGCTTGAAGTACTTCTCCAGCTCCACCGCTATGGTCCTCGTGAGCAGCAGCATCTCTTTCCTAACGCGGAAGTACCATATTACCATCGCTACCGCCATTACCGAGATGAGGGCTAGAATTGCGTACTCGAAGAGGCTCACTTCACGACCACCCTTATCTTGCTTGCCAGCTGCTCCACGTCCTCTAGCCCCTCGGTGGGCTTGCCGAGGTGCTCCACAAGGGCGTAGCTTACCCCATAGCCCTTCAGCTGCTCCTCGTACTTCTTCTGAGCTTCTAGCACGCCGAGCCTCTTTGCCACGTCCTCCGGCAGCACCCTGTTCAGCACCAGCAGCTTAGGCCTCACGCCCATCCTCTCTTTGAGAAACTTCGCTGTCTCCTCCATCTCGTAAATCGGTAGGGGCTCGGGCATGGCTACGAGCACGTAAGAGGTGCTATCAGGGGAGGAGAGCCTAGAGGTGAGCCAACCGTAGTCCTCCCTTAGCTCGTACAGCCTTTCCAGAGCCTTGTCCTTCATCTCCGCCTGCCTCCCCATAGTCCTGGCTATGGTGTACCTCAGCGCTACTATCCTCTCCCTGATCTCTATGAGCCTGTTCAGCCAAGCTACGTACAGCCTGCTGAGCGCCAGCGTCCTCAGCGTCACGCCGGTGGGAGGGGTGTCAACTACAACGTACTCATATTTGCTCCTATATGCCCAGAGCAGCTTCCGGAGGAACACTTCCTCCTCTGCGCCGGGGGAGTACCTCACTACGTCTACGAGGTCGTCCAGGTTGAAGACCGGGAGCGAGGGCATGAGGGCCTTTAGGAGGTCAGAGTGCCTGAGCACGATCTCCTCTATCTCCTTCTCCACCGACACCTGGCCCACGTCCATCCCCGGCGCCCCCCTCTCCAAGTACTTAGACAGGTGCCTCGCAGGATCTAGGCTCAGCAGGAGCGTTCTCCCCCTCTTGCTCATCTCCCGGGCTATGAAGATAGACATGGTGGTCTTCCCCACGCCCCCCTTTCCTATAACCATGATCACGTGAGGGCAGCAACTCATGGGCTTCAGGGCCTCAGCTATCACGTCCCCCCACCCAGCGCTGCCGCCACCTCCCCTATCACGTCCTCCCCCTTGTAGGCCCTCTCTCGCAGCAGCTTTACCTCCTCTTGGAGCGCCTCGAGGATCTCAAGGCTGAGGAAGGGCGTCATGCTCCTCACCCCCACGAAGCTGCCCAGGGAGAGCATGAGGAAGGCCGCCTCTAGCTCCCTCAGCTCCTGCTCGAGCGCATGGACGCTCTCCTCCTTGACGGCCGCGTCTATGCTCCGCAGCGCTGCCCTCAGCTTCCTCACCAGCGAGGCAAGGAAAGACAAAGAGAACACCGCTGAAAAAAGGGGGAGGGAGCTCAAATACTCCTGGCCTTGAGCAAGCCTCTCACAAAGAGGTAGATCAGCAGCAGGTCCAGACCGAGGGTGAGGACCACGAGGCTCCCAGCGCCTATCTGATATAAGAAGGGCACGTTTGGCAGGATCAGCAGCACCCAGAGCGCTAGGGCAAGGGTAACGGTGATCCAGAGGAAGGCCGCGGGGATCAGCATGAGCAGGCTCACGGGACCCCTAACCCTTAGCACGGCGTAGACCCAGAGGGTGGCGGTGAGGAGGGCTAGAGCGGCCAGCAGCTGGTTAGTGCCGGCAAAGGCAGGCCAGATGACGAGATACGCTCTGCCCACTCCCTCCACGGTGGGGTAAGCCAGCACGGAAGCCAGAGCTATCGGGATGATGGAGGCCACGAACCTGTTAGTGATGACTCTGTATGCGCTCCTGTTAACGGGCCTCAGCCAGTCCATAAGCTCCGTCCAAGCAAAGCGCGCCAGCCTGTTAGCAGTGTCTAGGGTGGTGAGCACGAAGGCCGTCAGCGCCCAGGCGGCGAACGTCTTGAAGCCCTTGAAGAGGCCCACGAAGTCTAGGCCGAAGAGCTTCGACCAGGCGGTCGCTTGGGCTAGGGCGTAAGCGTTGTAGAACCTATCTGCTGCGCCGAAGGCAAGGATGTTCTTGGTCTTCTCCACGTCTATCCCAGCTGCCTTGAGGGTCTCGAGGGGTATGCCAGCCTTCTGAGCTGCAGCAGCGAAGTCCCAGAAGAGCGCTGCGGGCAGGATCACTGCGAGCGAAGAGACGGCTCCCTCCGTGAGCATGCCGCCATAGCCCACGAGCAGCGCGTCTAGCTCGTTGGCGAGCTGCTTGGAGGTGGTGCCGGAGGCGACCACTGAGTGGAAGCCGGAGAGGGCGCCGCAGGCGATCGTGAGCGGCACCATTGGCCAGAAGTACGCTATGTCCATCCCTGCTGCCGGCGTCCCCCTAGGAGCCCCTATCACGGCTCCCTTGGCCACAAAGGACGTTATTGCAGGCCCGGTGATCTCCATGAAGGGCAGGAAGAGCGGCGCCACGAGGGCTAGCCCGACGAAGATCCAGAGCACGTATGCGTTGAGGTAGTCCCTAGGTTGTAGGAGATACCACACTGGTAGGGCGGCAGCGAGGATGGAGTAGAGGGCCAACACCACCACCCAGCCCTCATAGCTGAGGTGCACAGGAACCCTGAACGAGTAGAGGAGGCCCAGGAAGACAAGAACTAGGGTGACGATAGTGGCTATCCTCACGTCGATCCCGAACTTGTACACCATTATTCCGAAGAGGAGAGAGAGCGGCATGAACACTATGGCTAGGGTGGCAGCAGTGGGCACGCTCTCGAAGGTGGTGGAGGCGACGCTAATGAAGGCCGCTAGGACCAGGATGAGGGCAGCCCAGACGTAGACAAGGAATATGTACCTTGCCCTTCTTCCCATCACCCCCTCGGAGATGGACATTATAGAGAGCCCGCCCTGCCTAACGCTCGCCATCATGGAGGTGTAGTCGTGCACTGCTCCGATGAAGATGTTGCCGAAGAGCACCCAGAGGAGCGGGAGGAACCAGCCCCAGGCGAGCGCTAGCGCAGGCCCTATGATGGGCCCAGCCCCAGCTATTGAGGCAAAGTGATGGCCGTAGAGAACGTACTTGTTTGCGGGGACGTAGTCTATGCCGTCGAACTTCTCAACAGCAGGGGTGGGCCTGTTGGGGTCTGCCTTAACGACCCTCCGCTCCAGCAGCTCCCTGCCGTACAGGAAGTATGCTACAGCATAGATCGCCAGCACCAGGCCGAGGAAAATTATCGCGTGCATATCAACCACTCCTCCCAGTCCTTGCTTCCACGAACTTCCTAACGGCCACTGGCACCTCTCCTAGCCAGAGCCATGGGCCCAGCAGTATCAGCAGGAAGCCCGCCGATATGAGCACCGCGTCCAGCGTTACCTTTTTTGCCACCCCTACGCCGCCGCTGAAGAACCCCACTACAAAGAGCTCGTAGAAGAGCAGGAGGAGGGCAACGGCGGTCAACAACATTCCTACGAGCTCCCTTTGACCCACTCTATGCTCACCTGTCGCTCAGCCCGTTTTAAATAGTGCTAATAAGTGTTATATATATTGTTTAAGGGTAGGACTGATAGGAATAGGAACAACTTTACCTCTGCTAAAATACTCTTTACAAGTTATGGTCTATAACAACTGTATAGGGTCAATTCATTTTCACTAATACATTAACGGTAAAGTATATATTATCTCCAAGGAGGTAATACGAACGGTGCGGTCCTTGCCAGGCGGATATATGGGCAAGATCCTGAGAGTTAACCTAACCCACGGCAAGCTCTATCACGAGGAGCTCCCAGAGGAGGTGCTCAGGACTTGGATAGGAGGCAGGGGGCTAGGAGTATACATAATGCTCAAGGAGGTAAACCCGAAAGTAGACCCCCTGAGCCCCGAGAACAAAGCAATAGTAGCCACTGGCCCCCTGACTGGCATCCCAGGCCTCGTCTCGCCAGGCAGGTGGGCCTCCATAACTAAGTCCCCGCTCACCAACACTATTCATGACGCCCATAGCGGCGGCAAGTTTGGGCCAGAGCTGAAGTTTGCAGGGTTCGACGCCATAATCATAGAGGGCGCTTCTGAGAAGCCTGTGTACTTATGGATCCACGACGGCAAAGCAGAGCTGAGGGACGCAACTCACCTCTGGGGGAAGGACGTCCACTCCACTACTGACGAGCTGATAGAGGAGCTCGCCGCCGCAGTAGGCAAGGACGAGGCCCACAAGATTAGGGTGGCTGCCATTGGGCCGGCTGGCGAGAGGTTGGTAAGGATAGCTAACATTATGAACGACAAGAACAGGGCCGCGGGCAGGGGAGGCCATGGGGCAGTGTGGGGTTCAAAGAAGCTTAAGGCCATAGCTGTGAGGGGTCACATGAGGCCTAAGATAGCTAGGGAGGAGGAGTACAAGCTAGTTTCAAGCAGGTCGATAAGGCTTGCAAAGGAGTCTCCCATAACCTCCCAGGCGCTCCCCAAGTACGGCACCGCCGTCCTTGTTAACGTGATCAACGCTCACGGCATGCTGCCCACCAGGAACTTCAAGACCGGCGTCTTTGCAGAGGCAGAGAAGATCAGCGGGGAGAGGATAGCTGAGACCATCCTAGACCCTGAGATACAGAAGGAGGAGATATGTTGGGGGTGCCTCATAGGTTGTTCAAGGGGAACTAAGATCAGTGGCAAGTGGAGCGGTTACGGAGGAGGGCCTGAGTACGAGACAGTGTGGGCCCTCGGCGCTGCCCCAGGCGTGGGCAACCTGGAGGCCGTCACAAAGGCTAACTACCTCTGCAACGAGCTGGGCGTAGACACTATATCCATGGGAGCTACAATAGCTACCCTCTTTGAGCTAGTGGAGAAGGGCAAGATACCGCCCGAGAAGCTGAGGGGCCTTAACGCGAAGTGGGGCAGCGACGAGGCCCTTGTGGAGCTAGTCTGGAGGACTGCATACAGGTCTGGCATTGGAGACGAGCTGGCAGAGGGCGCATCTAGGCTTGCGGCAAAGTACGGAGCTCCAG